>NZ_JACHBR010000001.1:4840000-5440000 GCF_014200435.1 Sphaerisporangium krabiense
TAAGTGAGAGCGTGGCAGTGAGACTGCGGGGGATAAGCTCCGTGGTCGAGAGGGAAACAGCCCAGACCACCGACTAAGGCCCCTAAGGGTGTGCTAAGTGGGAAAGGATGTGGAGTCGCAGTGACAACCAGGAGGTTGGCTTAGAAGCAGCCACCCTTGAAAGAGTGCGTAATAGCTCACTGGTCAAGTGATTCCGCGCCGACAATGTAGCGGGGCTCAAGTACGCCGCCGAAGTCGTGGCACTCACACGTGTAGCCCGGTGCGTTTTGCGCATCCAGGTGTGTGGGTGGGTAGGGGAGCGTCGTGTGGAGGGTGAAGCGGCCGTGTGAACGAGTCGTGGACTCCACGCGAGTGAGAATGCAGGCATGAGTAGCGAATCAGAAGTGAGAAACTTCTGCGCCGGATGACCAAGGGTTCCTGGGCTAGGTTAATCCGCCCAGGGTAAGTCGGGACCTAAGGCGAGGCCGACAGGCGTAGTCGATGGACAACGGGTTGATATTCCCGTACCCGCGGGCACGCGCCCATATCGAATCCAGTGATACTAAGGGTCCTTAACCCCCTGGTTCCTTCGGGAGCCGGGTGAGGGTGAACGCCTGGCCTGATCTGGTAGTAGGTAAGCGATGGGGTGACGCAGGAGGGTAGCCCATCCCAGGCGATGGTTGTTCCTGGGGTAAGCATGTAGGGAGGAGCGTAGGCAAATCCGCGCTCTATTATCCTGAGATGTGATGCCGAGCCGATTGTGGTGAAGTGGGTGATCCCATGCTGCCGAGAAAAGCCTCTAGTGAGTGTGCCGGCGGCCCGTACCCTAAACCGACTCAGGTGGTCAGGTAGAGAATACCGAGGCGATCGGGTGAACTGTGGTTAAGGAACTCGGCAAATTGCCCCCGTAACTTCGGGAGAAGGGGGGCCTTCGCTGGTGATGGACCGTGCGTCCGGAGCTGGTGGGGGTCGCAGTGGCCAGGGGGAAGCGACTGTTTACTAAAAACACAGGTCCGTGCGAAGTCGTAAGACGATGTATACGGACTGACGCCTGCCCGGTGCCGGAACGTTAAGGGGACCGCTTAGCTTGTGGTAACGCAGGCGAAGGTGAGAACTTAAGCGCCGGTAAACGGCGGTGGTAACTATAACCATCCTAAGGTAGCGAAATTCCTTGTCGGGTAAGTTCCGACCTGCACGAATGGCGTAACGACTTCCCCGCTGTCTCAACCGCAGACCCGGCGAAATTGCACTACGAGTAAAGATGCTCGTTACGCGCAGCAGGACGGAAAGACCCCGGGACCTTCACTACAGCTTGACATTGGTGTTTGGGACGGCTTGTGTAGGATAGGTGGGAGACGGTGAAGCTCGGACGCTAGTTCGGGTGGAGTCATTGGTGAAATACCACTCTGGTCGTTTTGGATGTCTAACCCGCGCCCGTGGATCCGGGTGGGGGACAGTGTCTGGTGGGTAGTTTAACTGGGGCGGTTGCCTCCTAAAGGGTAACGGAGGCGCCCAAAGGTTCCCTCAGCCTGGTTGGCAATCAGGTGGCGAGTGTAAGTGCACAAGGGAGCTTGACTGTGAGACCGACGGGTCGAGCAGGAGCGAAAGCTGGGACTAGTGATCCGGCGGTGGCTTGTGGAAGCGCCGTCGCTCAACGGCTAAAAGGTACCCCGGGGATAACAGGCTGATCTTCCCCAAGAGTCCATATCGACGGGATGGTTTGGCACCTCGATGTCGGCTCGTCGCATCCTGGGGCTGGAGTAGGTCCCAAGGGTTGGGCTGTTCGCCCATTAAAGCGGTACGCGAGCTGGGTTTAGAACGTCGCGAGACAGTTCGGTCCCTATCCGCTGCGCGCGCAGGAGACTTGAAGGGGGCTGTCCCTAGTACGAGAGGACCGGGACGGACGAACCTCTGGTGTGCCAGTTGTTCTGCCAAGGGCATGGCTGGTTGGCTACGTTCGGGAGGGATAACCGCTGAAGGCATCTAAGCGGGAAGCCTGCCTTGAGATGAGGTCTCCCACCCCTGTGAGGGGGGTAAGGCTCCCAGGTGACGACTGGGTTGATAGGCCGGGTGTGGAAGCATCGTAAGGTGTGGAGCTGACCGGTACTAATAGGCCGAGGACTTGACCACAAAGCAACAACACCCGCTGCGCGGGTGGTGCTCGCGTCCACTGTGTGATCTCAGAGACATCAAACCTGAGACCCACACCGATACCAATGTCCTATCGCGAGGTGGGTGTGTTGGTGGGTGGTGTGCTCGGTTGGTTGTTTCACGGGGTTACGGCGGTTTTAGCGGAAGGGAAACACCCGGTTACATTCCGAACCCGGAAGTTAAGCTTTCCAGCGCCGATGGTACTGCACCGGGGACGGTGTGGGAGAGTAGGACACCGCCGGACAATTTTTCGAATAGCAGGAAGGGCCACCCCGGAGCCGCAGGGCTCCGGGGTGGCCCTTCCTGCATTTCCAGGACTCTATTCCCCCGCCGGCTTCCGTAGCGGCACGGCCATGCCGAGACGGCGCCCAGTGCCGGGCCCCGCGGAGAAAACGACCGCGGAGCTGCGCCGGGGATGCGGGGCTGCGCCAGGATATGGGCCTCGCCTCCGGCTCGGGCTGTGTTCTCTGGGCGCTACCGCGCACCCTGATCGACCCGTGACGCCTGACAACAACTCCAGGGGACCTTCGCGCATCCCTGCCACGACCTCCGGAACCTCTCGCTCCGCCACGATGAGACCCATCAAGGGCGCCGCGACGGCGGGACGCAGGTCGGTATATCCCGGCGCCTATCACGGCGGCCCACCCCTCCCTGCTGGCGTAGGAAGCCGACCGCCGCGAAGGCGAGAACGCTGAAGCGCGTCACGGAAATGGGCCTCGCCTTCGGCTCGGGCTGTGTTCCCGGCGCTGACGCGTATTTCTCTCGCACCGCGTACGACAGGAGACCGGACGGCTGGCCGCCGTTGTGGGCGCCGGGCTCCGCCGACCTGCGTCCCGCCGACGCGGCGCCAAGAAGAGCGCGCACCAGGAACGGGAGAGACCAACGGGAGAGCCATGCGAGGGCTGGGGAAGCGTGCCAGGGGTGGGTGATCAGGGCGCGGGGTGGAATGAGCGTGGACCATGAAGCGGTAGTGGACGCGAAGCTTCAGGAGAGATGCGTCGAGCTGCGCCGGGGAAGGCAGGAGGCGGACCTTCAAGAGGCGCGGGGGCTGTGCCCGGGAGCGCGGCTGTCCGGGAGCGCGGCTGTGCCCGGGAGCGCGGCTGTGCCGGGGTATGGGCCTCGCCTTCGGCTCGGGCTGTGTTTCCCCATGCGCTGACGCGCATTCCATGCCCGGCGCGTACTGCGGAAGACCGGTCGGCTGGCCGCCGTTGTGGGGCGCCGGGCTCTGCCTATCTGCATCCCTGCGACGCGGTGCCAAGAAGCGCGCGCACCAGGAATAGGGAAGGGCGCGTCAGAGCCGGGGCAGCGTGAGCGCGGACCATGAACGGGAAGAGCGCGTCAGAGCCGGGGCAGGGTGAGCGCGGGGGCCGTGAAGGGAAAGGCGCGTCAGTGCTGGGGCAGGGTGAGCGCGGACCATGAACGGGAAGGCGCGTCAGTGCTGGGGCAGGGGGAGGGCGGACTGTGAGGCGGTGGGGGGTACGGGGCTTCTGGGGAGATGTGCCCCGGGGTGCGGTGGTGATCCTTGGGGAGGGGCATGTGCGGGTCTGCGTTATACGAGTTACAACGAAGATCGTGCTGGTAGTGGCGCTTGTGTGGGCTTGTGGTTGGGGACGCTGGCGGGCGGGGATGGCCCGCTGGCGTCGTCCGGGGGGTGGGTACTGAAGGGGTGCAAGGGGCGAGTGGTCGGGGGGTTGAGGGGTGGGCGCCTGTTTGGGCGGTGGGGGGGTTAGGGGACGATTAGGAGGGAGTCGCCTACGGGGCGTTCTACGCCGTCGCTGGGGTGGTTTACCAGTTTGTTGTTGACGATCATGGCGGTGGAGCCGCCGCCGTCCAGGTTGATGGCCTGGCGGGCGCCTAGCCAGAGCATCAGGCGGGCGGCTTCGATCATGGAGGCGCCGACGGTGACGCCGGGCTTGCGGCCGTCGACGACGGCGAGGATCAGGGTGCCGGACTTGGTGACGCCGGCGAGCGTGCGCGGGTGGCGGCGGAGGATCATGTTGACGTTGGCGTGGCCGTCGGCCTGGGCGGTGACGTGTTCGCGGCCGTTGCGGACCAGGCCGACGCCTCCGCCGATGATGCTGGTCTGCGGGGTGAGGGGGACGGACTTGCCGGAGCGCAGGTCCTTGACCTTGGTGGTGACGGTCAGTTTCCACTGCTCGGGGGTGTGGGAGGAGATCCAGTCGGCCATGGTGCCGGTGCCGTGCAGCACGCGGGTTCCGGCCTTGACGGCTCCGCCGGCGGGGCGCACCTCCAGGACCTGGCCGGTCGCGTCGAGGACGGCGTCGGTGCCGTCGTCGGCGGGGGTCTTGGCGCCGAACTGCTCGGTGTACAGGATGAGCTCGTCGGCGCCGGCCGCGCGGTTGACGCCGTTCACGACGGTGCGCTCGCCGTCGGCGGAGACGGCGGTGACGGTGGTGCTGAGCTCGGTGATCCGGGCCGTGCGGTTCTTGAGGATGAGGGCGCTGCGGCCGGGGACGGCCTCGCTGAGCAGAGTGCCGTCGACCACGGAGATTCCGACGGGCTCGCCGCGCAGCTCCTTGGCGGTGTGGATGTTGAAGAACCCGCCGTTCACGGCGGCGAGCGCCTTGGCGTGCTTGGCCATCGCGGACGTCTTCTCGCGCTTGGCGACGCTGACGCCCAGGCTGGAGTGGTAGCTGCCGCGGAAGACGCCGGGGTTGACGGTGAGGACGCGGAGCTGCCACGGCCCGGTGGTCTGCATCCCGTCATCGCCCAGGAAATCGGCCTTTGCCGGGATGTCTACCTCTTTGAGCTGCTTTACAACTTTGTCCGCCTCTTTGCGGTCTTTCAGGGACCACGAACCCAGACGCACCATGTAGCCGGCGCCCTCCGGGTAGTCGGCGACCGCCGGCCGGATGACCTCCTGGATCGTCGCCGGGAAGCCCGCGGCCTCACACGCGGCCGCCGCCGCTTCGGCGTCGGCGCGCTTGCCGACGTCCTTGCCGTTCATCAAGACCGACACCGTGTAGCCGTCCGTGGCGCTGCCATGGGTGAGCGTGAACAGGTCGACTCCGGGGGCGACGGCCTTGCTCGTCTGCTTGGCGGCCGCGCGGGGACCCAGCGGGAACGCCGTCGTCGGCAGCCCGGCCTGGGAGGAGGGAGCCGCCGCGGCGGCCGACGACTCCGCGGACGCGGCCACGGGCGCGCCTGTCGCTAGAAGGGACAGGGCGGCGAGGCCGGTGGTGAGGCGGCGCGGCGTCGGCATTCGAAGGCTCCCGGGGGTGATCACATCTTTGCCGCACCATGGTCTTGGCTACGGCGGCCCGGGCGCCGGGGAACACGCCAACGTCTATGAGAATGTAACCCGGCGTCATCCGTAATCAGGGAAATATCGCCTCAGTGTCCTATCTCGCCGCTATATGCGTACCGTTATGTCACGCCCGGTAAGCGCGTCGTACGGCCGAAAAGGGGAAAGCGAACGGGGCCGAACCGGTTTTGGCCCGATGACGTGCGGCGGCGCGTTCCGCAACATCCCGGAATGGCGGACCCGGCGCGTTGTCCGAATACCGCTACACGTCCGCCCGGCCGGCTCCCCGGCGGCGGTCAGGCCAGGAGGGCGGCGAGGCGCCGGGGGTCCAGGCCGTGCGCGGTGACGCCGTCGGCGCCGGTCATGGTGTCGGCGGCGACCAGGACGTTGACGATGGCCTCCTCGACGGCCTCGATGGTCGCCCAGAACAGCGGGTCGATGTACTCGTCGGCGAGGACCGTGACCGGGAACGTGCGCGGCGGGTGGCTGTCGATGGCGTTGGAGGGCAGGTTGCGGTTGTGCGTGGCGAAGCACAGGAAGCCGTCGCCGCTGCCGTTCTCCCCGGCCCCGCCGGTGCGGGCGACGCCGAGCGCGGCCCGCCGGGCGAGCCTGCGGCACTGGTGGGGGAGCAGCGGGGCGTCGGTGGCGACGATGCCGATGATGGAACCCGCCCCCTCGTGCGTGAGGGGGCGGGGCCGGGGAACGTCGGCCATGGCGCGTCCGACGGGCACGCCGTTGACGGTGAGGCGGTCGCGCATGCCGTGGTTGGCCTGGACCAGCACGCCGACGGTGTAGCCGCCGTCCGCCTCGGGCAGGACGCGCGAGGCGGTGCCGATGCCGCCCTTGAAGCCGTGGCAGATCATGCCGGTGCCGCCGCCGACCGCGCCCTCGGCGACCGGGCCGCCGCTCGCCGCGGCGTAGGCGGCCCTGACGTGCTCAGGCCTGACGTGCTGCCCGTCGATGTCGTTGAGCCTGCCGTCCCAGGTCTCGCCCACGACGGGCAGGGACCACGCCTGGCGTCCCCTGCCGAGGGAGGAGACCTCGAGTTCGACGATGGTGTCGCGGACGACGCCCACGGACGCGGTGTTGGTGAGCCCGATCGGCGAGCCGAGCAGGCCGAACTCGTCGAGGTAGGCCATGCCGGTGATCTCGCCGTTGCCGTTCAGCCAGTGGTAGCCCGCGTACACGGGCTCGTCGAAGGCCGACCCCCCGTGCGGAAGGATCATCGTGACGCCGGTGCGCACCGGGCCCTGGCCGCGCACGCGCGGCCCGTCGCCGTGGATGAGGGTGGTGTGGCCGACCCTGACGTCCGCGACGTCGGTGATCGCGTTGTACGGGCCGGGAGTGCCGGCGCCGATGACGATTCCGTGGTCACGTGCCCGCGTGGCGGTGGCGCTCACCGGGTCTCCCTTCTGAATGATTCCAGCGCCAGCAGGGCGACATGGAGCGACAAGCAGGAGTCGACGTCGTCGAGGTCGGTGTCGAGGATGCGTTCGAGGCGGCGGAGCCGGTCGTAGAAGGCCGGGCGCGACAGGTGGGCGCGCTGGGCGGCGACGGCCTTGTTGCGTCCGGCGTCGAGGTAGGTGCGCAGGATGCCGGTGAGGTCGCCGCCGCGGTGGGCGTCGTGGGCGAGCAGGGGGCCGAGCTCGCGCTCGGCGAAGGTCTGCAGCCGGGCGTCGTCGCGCAGGAGGTGGAGCAGGCCGCGCAGCCGCAGGTCGGGCAGGCGGTAGAAGGGGCGGCGGTCGGGCTGGCGCGCGGCGGCCTCGGCGACCTGCTCGGCCTCCAGGAAGCTGCGGCGGACGTCCCTGATCGACTCGACGACCGAGCCGGCGGCGAGGACGAAGGGCGTGGCGAACGCCGTGCGTAACCGCTCGGCCAGCGAGGTGAGCGCGGCCTCGGCGGGGGTGCGGGGCGGCAGGGGGAGCAGGACGCCGACGCGGTTCTGGTCCAGGGCGCCGACCAGGGCGGGCAGGCGGGCGTCTCTGCAGGCGGCGGCCGCCGCCTCGGCCAGCTCGCCGAGCTGGGCCTGGAGGTTGAGCGCGGTGTCGGCGGCGTCGGTGAGCCGCAGCACGACGCTGATGAGCTTCCTGCCGGTGAGCGGGACGCCCACCGCGCGGGCGCGGGCGGCGGCCTCGTCGGGGTCGGCGTAGGCGTGCGTGAGGATGCCGGTGATGATCGTGCCGTGCGCCTGGCGCTCCAGGCTTTCCTGGTGGCGTTCCAGCAGGCGGCCGAGGGCGAGGGTGGTGGCGGCGCGCTCGGCGAGGACGACGTCGCGGGGGCCGGGCGGCTCCTCGCAGATGATGATGAGCCGCCCCCAGTCGTGGCCGCGCGCCCCGACCATGGTGACCAGCCAGCCGGAGGAGGGGTCGTAGGCGGTGCGCTCGTGGGGGCTGACGGCGCGGGAGCGGGCCTCCCAGTTGGCGAGCAGGACGCCGGTGTCGCGGCCGGCGGTCTCGCAGGCGAGCACCTGGTGGGCGAGGTTCTCCAGCAAGGCGGGCCGCGCGGACAGGCGCGAGACCTGGGCGAGGACCTCGGCCGGCGAGGCGCCCTCGACCGACAGCTCGGTGAACACCTCGTGCAGTTGCTCGGAGGCGCGCAGCTCCTCGAGCTGGATGTCGATGATGCGGGCGTGCACCGACTCGGTGATCTGGACGAACGGGGTCTCGCGGGTGAGCGTGACGAGCGGGAGGCCGTGCAGCTCGGCCGACTCGACGACCGCGCGGGGCAGCTCGCGGATGAACCTGCGGCCGAGTTCGACGATGAGGCCGGAGGCGCCGACGGCGGCGAGGTCGGCGATGTAGTCGGCCAGCTTGTCGGGCTCCTCGGGCAGCGCGACCCCTGTGGTGAGGATCAGCTCCCCGCCGCGCAGGAGGTGGGCGATGTCGCTGACCTCGCCGACGTGCACCCAGCGGACGCGGGTGTCCAACCGGTCGGCGCCGGCGACGACGCGCGGGCTGCCTCGGCGGACGGCGTCCAGCGCGAGAACGTCGGCCAGGGTCGGTAGCATATGTCCGAGCGTAGCCGATCAGGATGTAAGACTGACGGTGCACTACCTGACACAATGCCCTCCACCTGGTATGTCAGAGGGCGTTCCGCCGGTGACGGTGCGTGGGGAGGGCCCCGCGGAGGCTCGTGACGGTCACGCGGAGTGATCGGCCGGGGTCGCCGTTCCGTTCCCGGCGGCCTTCTCGCCGATCTCCCGGCCGTCCTCGTCGCGGCGCAGCCGGACCTCCAGGCCGTCGAGCATGGACGTCAGCCCGAAATCGAAGTTGAACGCCCTGGTGGCCGCCACCTCGCTGGCGGCGTAGCCGGCGTAACGGCACCGCAGCTCGGGAAAGTCGGCCGCCGCCACCTGGACCTGCTCCTGCATGGCGTCGTACCACTCCCGTTCGGCGGCCTCGGTGCCGCCCACCTTGGTGAGCAGGCCGACCTCGGGCGTGGTGGCGCCCAGCGTGTAGGCGACCACGGCGCTGACGGCGTAGTCCAGGGTTCTGCCGGTGAAGCCGCCCTTGCCGAAGGCGCTCATCAGGTTGTCCATGGCCTTCAGGGCGTTCGGCCCGATGCTCGGCATCGCGGGGACGAGCTGGGCCGCCCAGGGGTGCTGGAACAGCGCCTGGCGCAGGCCGTAGGCGAACCTCGTGGCCGCCTCGCGCCAGGTCGGGCACGCGACCGCCTGGGGAAAGCCGTCTTCGGCGTAGACCTCGTCGAGGACCAGCTCCAGCAGGTCGTCCTTGGTGGCGACGTGCCAGTAGATGCTGGTCGCGCCCGCGCCGAGCCGGGCGCCGAGCCTGCGCATGCTGAGCGCGTCCAGGCCCTCGGCGTCGAGCAGTTCGACCGCCGCGCGGACGATCTGGGCGCGGCTGAGCGCGGGCTGCTCGCGGCCTCGCCTGGGCGCGGTGTCGCGTGCCCAGACCGACCTGTAGGGCTTGGCCGCCACGTGACCTCCTTCGTTCCCTCCAGGATAAAACGGCTCGCACACCGTTCGAGTCTTATCGTACGCTGTGCGAGTGACATCGAACACTGTACGAGACCTCGGGTCCGGGGACGTGCCCGAGAAGAACCCGCGCCGCTGGTGGATCCTCGGCGTGCTGTGCGTCAGCCTGCTGGTGCTCGTCGTCGACAACACCGTGCTCAACCTGGCGATCCCGTCCCTCATCCGCGACCTCGGCGCGACCCCCGCGGACGTTCAGTGGATCATCGACGCCTACATCCTGGTGTTCGCCGGCCTGTTGCTGACCGCGGGGAGCCTGTCGGACCGGTTCGGACGGCGGCGCTTCCTCATCATCGGGCTCGCCGTCTTCGGCGGCGCCTCGCTGGTGGCGACGCTGGCGCAGGAGCCGTGGCAGCTCATCGGCGCGCGGGCCCTGATGGGCGTCGGCGGCTGTCTCCTCATGCCGAGCACCCTGTCGATCATGATCACGGTCTTCGACGACAGCGAGCGGCGCAAGGCGTTCGCCGCGTGGAGCGCCGTCGCCATGGTCGGCGTGATCGCCGGGCCCACCCTCGGCGGCTTCCTGCTCGAACACTACTGGTGGGGCTCGGTGTTCCTGCTCAACGTGCCGATCGCGATCGTCGCCATCGTCGCCGCGCTGCTGCTGATGCCCGAGTCCCGCGCCCCCGCGCGCCCCACGGACCCGGTCGGCGCGCTGCTGTCGATCGTCGGGATGACCGGTGTGATCTACGCGGTGATCGCCGCGCCCCGGTCGGGATGGACCTCGGCCGGCACCCTCGCCGGGTTCGCGGTCGGCGTGGTCGCCCTGGCGGTCTTCGTGCTCTGGGAACGGCGCTCGGCGCATCCCATGATCCCGCTCGACCTGTTCCGCAACCCCGCCTTCCGCGGCTCCTCGTTCTCCGTCGTGCTGCTGTCCTTCGGCACCGGGGCGCTGCTGCTGATGCTCACCCAGTACCTGCAGTTCGTCCTCGGCTACGGGCCCATGCGGGCCGGTCTGGCGCTGCTGCCCTACGCGGTCGCGGCGGCGGTGTTCAACGCGGTCGGCGCGGGGCTCGGGCAGCGGGTCAGCAACCGCGCGCTGATCGCGGCCGGCATGGTGGTCATGGCGGGCGGGTTCGTGGTCCTCGGCCTCATGGGGCCGTCCGACGGGTACGGCAAGCTGATCACGGGGCTGCTCATCATGGGGGTCGGCGGCGGCCTCGCCGGGCCGGCCGCGTACGCGACCCTGCTCGGCGCGGTGCCGCCCGAGCACGCGGGGGTCGGCTCCGCGCTCAACGACACCGTCCAGCAGGTCGGCATGGCGCTCAGCGTGGCCGTCCTCGGCAGTGTGCTCGCCGGCGTCTACACCGCCCGGATGCCCGAGGACGCCCCGGCCGCGGCCAGGCACTCGATCGACGGCGCGCTGGCGACGGGCGTCCCCGACCTCGTGCGCATGGGCAAGGAGGCCTTCGTGGCCGCGATGTCCTTCGGCGCGTGGGTGGGCGCCGCGCTCGGCGTCGCCGCGGGCGTGCTCGCCTACGTGATGCTCCGCCCCCGCACGGCGGGTGACGCCGCCGCGCGCGAGCCCGAGCCCGTCGCCTGACGGGCCGCCGTCCGGAGCCCTCGCGGCTCGCCGCGCCGCGGGACGGGCGCGGCGGGGGCGCGGGCCGCGAGGATGTCCGGAACGGCTTGACGGATATGTCAGGACATCTTGCCGTCATGGAAAGAGGACATCAGAAGTTGGGGGTTGCCACCATGTAAGGTGTTTTCGCGGTACGCCGACACCTTGGGGGTAGGGCTGATGACCGTGAATCGACATAATCAGGTTATGTCCGACCTTTTCGCCCGGCACCGGGCGGTCATGCCCAACTGGTTGTCCATCTACTATGACGAGCCCATCGAGATCGTGCGGGGGAAGGGCAACCGCGTCGTCGACGCAGAGGGCCATACCTACCTGGACTTCTTCGCGGGCATCCTCACCAACATGATCGGGTACGACGTGCCCGAGGTGCGCGAGGCCGTGGAGCGCCAGCTCGCCACCGGCGTGGTCCACACCAGCACCGTCTACCTGCTGCGCGGCCAGATCGAGCTGGCCGAGAAGATCGCCAGGCTGTCGGGCATCGAGAACGCCAAGGTCTTCTTCACCAACTCCGGCACCGAGGCCAACGAGACGGCCCTGCTGCTCGCCACCTACGCCCGCGGGTCCGACCAGGTGCTCGCCATGCGGCAGAGCTACCACGGCCGCAGCTTCGGCGCGCTGTCGGTCACCAGCAACCGGAGCTGGAAGAACAATTCGCTCTCGCCGCTGAACGTCCACTTCCTGCACGGCGCCGACCGCCACCTGCCGCAGTTCCGCGGCCTGTCCGACGCCGAGTACATCGACGTCTGCGTCGCCGACCTGCGCCACGTGCTCGCCACCGCCGTGTCCAACGACGTGGCCGCGCTGATCGCCGAGCCGATCCAGGGCGTGGGCGGCTTCACGATGGCCCCCGACGGCCTGTTCAAGGCGTACAAGGAGGTCCTGGACGAGGAGGGCGTCCTCTTCATCTCCGACGAGGTGCAGACCGGATGGGGCCGCACCGGCTCGGCCTTCTTCGGCATCCAGAACCACGGCATGACGCCCGACATGATGACCTTCGCCAAGGGCCTCGGCAACGGCTTCGCGGTCGGCGGCGTGGTGGCCCGCGGCGACCTCATGGACGGCCCGCACGCCGTCGGCCTGGCGACCTTCGGCGGCAACCCGATCTCGATGGCCGCCGCCAACGCCACCCTCGACTACGTCCTCGACCACGACCTGCAGTCCCGCGCCGCCGTCACCGGCGAGATCCTCCTCGGCGGGCTGCGCGAGGCCAAGGACCGGCTGCCGATCCTCGGCGACGTCCGGGGCAAGGGGCTGATGTTCGCCCTCGAACTCGTGGACCCCGCCACCGGCGCCCCCGCGCCCGCGCTGGCCGGCCGGTTCATGGAGGAGACCAAGAAGCTCGGCCTGCTCGCCGGCAAGGGCGGCCTGTACGGCAACGTGCTGCGCATGGCGCCCCCGCTGACGCTCACCGACGACGAGGCGCGCGAGGGCCTCGGCATCATCGTCACCGCGCTGGAGACGATCGACGAGGAGGTCGGCAGGTGACCGGGCTCAAGCGGGCCGGCCACTGGATCGGCGGCGGCGAGGCGCCGGGCGGCTCCGGCAGGCGGTCGGAGATCTTCGACCCGGCGACGGGCGAGGTCGCCGGGCACGTCGACCTGGCCTCGGCCGAGGAGGTGGACGCGGCCGTCGCCGCGGCGGCGGCGGCGTTCCCCGCCTGGCGGGACGCCTCGCTGACCAAGCGCACGCAGGTGCTGTTCCGGTTCCGCGAGCTGATGCACGCCCACCGGGGCGAGGTGGCCGAGCTGATCAGCTCCGAGCACGGCAAGGTGCGCTCGGACGCGCTCGGCGAGGTCGCGCGCGGCCTCGAGGTCGTGGAGTTCGCCTGCGGCATCCCGCACCTGCTCAAGGGCGGCTTCTCGGAGAACGTCTCGACCGGCGTCGACTCCTTCTCGATCCGCCAGCCGCTGGGGGTCGTGGCCGGGATCACACCGTTCAACTTCCCGGCCATGGTCCCGATGTGGATGTACCCGGTCGCGATCGCCTGCGGCAACGCGTTCGTCCTCAAGCCCTCCGAGCGCGACCCGTCGGCGTCGCTGCTGATGGCCCGGCTGTGGAAGGAGGCGGGGCTGCCCGACGGCGTGTTCAACGTCGTGCAGGGCGACAAGGTGGCCGTGGACCGGCTGCTGGAGCACCCGGACGTGCGGGCGGTGTCGTTCGTCGGCTCCACCCCGATCGCCCGGTACGTCTACGAGACCGGCACCCGGCACGGCAAGCGGGTGCAGGCGCTCGGCGGCGCCAAGAACCACATGCTCGTGCTGCCCGACGCCGACCTGGACCTGGTGGCCGACGCCGCCGTCAACGCCGGCTTCGGGTCGGCGGGCGAGCGGTGCATGGCGATCTCCGTCGTGCTCGCGGTGGACCCGGTCGGCGACGAGCTGGTCGGCAAGATCGTCGAACGGGTCGGCGCGCTGACCGTCGGTCCGGGGGACGACCCCGAGTCGCAGATGGGGCCGCTGGTCACCGGCGTCCACCGCGACAAGGTGGCGTCCTACCTGGACACGGCCGTCACCGAGGGCGCCAAGCTCGTGGTGGACGGGCGCGACACCCCGGTCAAGGGCGGGGCGACGGCGGCCGAGACCCCCGGCTTCTGGCTCGGCCCCACGGTGATCGACCACGTGCGCCCGGGGTCGGCCGTCCACCGGGACGAGATCTTCGGCCCGGTGCTGTCGATCGTGCGCGTCTCCTCCTACGACGAGGGGCTGGAGATCATCAACGAGGTCGAGTACGGCAACGGCACCGCGGTGTTCACCAACGACGGCGGGGCGGCCCGGCGGTTCCAGAACGAGGTCGAGGTCGGCATGGTGGGCGTCAACGTGCCGATCCCCGTGCCGATGGCGTTCTACAGCTTCGGCGGGTGGAAGTCCTCGCTGTTCGGCGACACCCACGTCCACGGCACCGAGGGCGTCCACTTCTACACGCGCGGCAAGGTCGTCACCTCGCGCTGGCCGGATCCGAGCCACGGCGGCGTGAACCTCGGGTTCCCCACCAACAAGTAGCCCCCGCGCGGTCCTCCGTCCTCCGCGGAGGGCCGCGCCACGGGACCCGCCCGGCGGCGGGCGGCTAGGCTGCTCGCAAGGTGACGACGAGGGGGCCCGGGTGTCGAAGGTGAGACGACGTCGCAGCGCCGGCGCGGCGTCGCTGGCGGCGGCCGCGGCGCTGCTCGCCGCGTGCGGCGCCGGGACCGGGGCCCACGAGCAGCGCGCCCAGGTGGTCGCCGCGCGCGCCACGCCACGCCCGCCCTCCGCCACCCCGCCGGTCACCCCGTCGGCCTCCGTGTCGGGTACGGCCTCGCCGTCGCCGTCCCGCACGGCGCCCGGGCGCGGCGAGGGCACGGTGACCGTGGTCGCCTATCGGGGGTACGCCGAGTACGGCGGCAGCGACTCGGCGGTCAACTGGGTGGGGGAGTTCGAGAGGAACACCGGCTGCCGGGTGAACCTGCGTTACGCGCAGAACGCCGACGAGCTGGACAAGCTGGTCTCCGGGGGCGACTACGACGCGGTCGCGGCGCCGCCGCAGGTGGCGGGCCGGCTGATCGCGGAGAAGAAGGCCGCCGCCCTCACCACCTCCCTCATCCCGCGCTACCAGCAGATCCCCGAGTGGCTGCGCACCCAGCCCGCGATCACCGCCGAAGGCCGGGTGTACGGCGTGCCGTACCTGTGGGGGTACTACCGGACCTTCTACGACGACAGCCGGTCGCCGCGCCCGAAGGCGGACGCGCTCTACTCCGGCGCCGTCCCGGCCGTGCTCAGGGACGGCCCGCTGAGCATCGCCGACGCCGCGCTGCGGCTGAAGGAGAGCAAGCCCTCGCTGGGCGTGAAGAACCCCTTCAAGCTCACCCGGCAGCAGTTCGACGCCGCGCTCGCGCTGCTCGGCGCGCATGCCGCCGGCGGGCGGTCGTACTGGACGAACCCGGTCGAGGCGGTGCAGGCCCTCTCCGGCGGCGAGGCGCGCGTCGTGCGCGCCCTGCCCTACACCGGGTACGTGGCGCGCGCGGCCGGGCGTCCGGTCAAGGCGCTGGACGAGCGGGGGCCGACCACCGGCTGGGTGGACTCCTGGATGATCTCCGCGCAGGCGGCGGCGCCCAACTGCGCCTACCGCTGGATCGACTGGGCCGTCTCCGCCAAGCCCGAGCAGCAGGCGGCCGTCTGGAACGGGCTCGCGCCCGCCAACCCGCGCGGCTGCACCTGGGATCCCGGCGACGACGCCGCCAAGGCGGCGCGGGCCGCCCTGGCCGCACGGGTCTGCGACGCCTACCAGGTGGACGGCGAGCGTCCCCGTGACGTCGCCTTTGCCGTCCGCCCATCGAAGGATTGCGGCGGCCGGGACGGGGAATGCACCGACTATGCCGAGTGGGCCGCCGCGTGGCAGCGGCTCGTCCGGCCCACGGGGTGATCGTGACCATCGCGTGAGAGGGCCGCGGGCTCGCCTGTTCCCCCGCCGGGCGAGGTCCGCCCAGGGCGCTCCGGAACATTCCCCCGACTCCGGAGCGCCTTCTCGCGGCGCGGGCCGCCGCCCGGCGCCGGCGTGGCCCAAGAGGTCCTAGACCGTCCTTTCCGGCGGTGTGAAGCGGGCGAGGCGCTGGAATCCGCAGGCTTTCCGGCACTTCCCCACGCCCTCATATTGAATGGTCGACCAGTCAGTTGGTACCGTCTTCGGCATGCGCATTCTGCTGGTAGGCGCGGGGGGAGTCGGGTCCGCCGTGGTCCCGATCGCCGCGCGCCGGGACTTCTTCGACCACATCGTCGTCGCCGACTACGACCGCGCACGCGCCGAGGCCGTCGCCGGGAGATCGGCTTCAGGACAAGGCGCGGCACAGATCCATGAACAGACCTCCGGGCCGGGGGATCCGCGCTTCAGCGCCATCGGCCTGGACGCCTCCGACCAGGCCGCGGTGGAGGCCGCGCTGCGCGAGCACCGCTGCGACGTGCTCGTCAACGCCGTGGACCCGCGGTTCGACATGCCGTTGTTCCGGGCCGCGCTGAACGCGGGGGCCCACTACCTGGACATGGCGATGTCCCTGTCCCGGCCGCACCCGAGCCGGCCGTACGAGCTGCCCGGCGTCAAGCTCGGCGACGAGCAGTTCGCGATGTCGGCGGAATGGGAGGCCAAGGGACTGCTCGCCCTGGTCGGCATGGGCGTCGAGCCCGGCCTGGCCGACGTCTTCGCCCGCTACGCCGCCGACCACCTGTTCGAGAGCATCGACGAGATCGGCATCCGCGACGGCGCGAACCTCGTCGTCAGGGGCGAGGACGGGCAGGAGGCCTTCGCGCCCACCTTCTCCATCTGGACCACGATCGAGGAGTGCCTCAACCCGCCGGTGATCTGGGAGGACGGCGGCTGGCACACCACCGAGCCGTTCAGCGAGCCCGAGGTCTTCGACTTCCCCGAGGGCATCGGCCCCGTCGAGTGCGTGAACGTGGAGCACGAGGAGGTGCTGCTGATCCCGCGCTGGGTGAAGGCCCGCAAGGTGACGTTCAAGTACGGCCTCGGGGACGAGTTCATCGACGTGCTACGGACGCTGCACAAGCTCGGGCTGGACTCCACCGAGCCGGTGCGGGTGCGCGGCCACGAGGTGTCGCCCCGGGACGTGGTCGCCGCGTCGCTGCCCGACCCGGCGACGCTCGGCGAGCGGATGCGCGGCAAGACCTGCGCCGGGACCTGGATCAAGGGCGTCGGCAAGGACGGCGCGCCGCGCGAGGTCTACCTGTACCACGTCGTGGACAACGCGTGGTCGATGCGCGAGTACGGCGCGCAGGCCGTGGTGTGGCAGACGGCGGTGCATCCCGTCGTCGCGCTGGAGCTGCTGGCGCGCGGGGCGTGGAAGGGCCAAGGGGTGCTCGGGCCGGAGGCGTTCGAGCCGGAGCCGTTCCTCGCCCTGCTGAACGAGTACGGCTCGCCGTGGGGGATGCGCGAGAGCTGACGTCCCCGCTCAGGGCAGCGCGGCCCTCTTGTGGGGGGAGGGCTTGTGGCGTCGCGGGGCGGGCGTCGCGGGGAGCAGGACCTTGGCGCACTCCTCGCAGGCCATCACCGGCGTGCCCGAGGGCAGCCTGCCGACGCGGACCCGGGGACGCGGCCACTTCTTGTGGCACACCACGCAGGCGTCGCCGTCGCGCTGCGGTCCGGTCAGGTCGCCGGGGTCGAACGTCAAGGAACGCCGTGATGCTCCGGCCGGATCCCAGCTACTCATCCCGCTCCTGCTGATCGAATGTCTTGTACCCGAACCGTTATAACTCCATTACCCTCAGTGATCGACTAGTGCGATGTCAAGGATGGGTTAAATCACGCGCATCGCACGCGCCGGACAACAACAAAAGGGGCACCCGGCAGCAAGCCGGGTGCCCCTTCGGTGGTCCTCCTAAACGGCGGACACGGCCTTCTCCAGGATGGACAGCCCCTCGTCCAGCAGCGCGTCGGAGATGGCCAGCGGCGGCAGGAAACGCAGCACGTTGCCGTAGGTGCCGGCGGTGAGCACCACCAGTCCCTCGGCGTGGCAGCGCTGGGCGATCTCGCCGGTCAGGGCCGGGTCCGGCTCCTTGGTGCCCGGCTTGACCAGCTCGATCGCGATCATCGCGCCGCGCCCGCGCACGTCGCCCACGACCGGGCAGCGCTCGGCCAGCGCGGCGAGCCGGGGCAGCATCAGGTCGCCGATCTGGCGCGCCCGCGCCACGAGGCCGTCCGCCTCGATCGTCTCCAGCACGGCCAGCGCCGCCTCACAGGCCAGCGGGTTGCCGCCGTAGGTGCCGCCGAGGCCGCCGACGTGGACGGCGTCCAGCAGCTCGGCCCTGCCGGTGACCGCGGCGAGCGGCAGGCCGCCGGCGATGCCCTTGGCCGTGCAGATGATGTCGGGGACGATGCCCTCGTCCTCACAGGCGAACAGGTGGCCGGTGCGGGCGAAGCCGGTCTGCACCTCGTCGGCGACGAACACGATGCCGTTGGCCTTGGCGAACTCGGCCAGCCTGGGCAGGAAGCCGCGGGCCGGCACGACGAAGCCGCCCTCGCCCTGGATCGGCTCGATCACGATCGCGGCGACGTTCGACGCGCCGATCTGCTTCTCGATCGCGTCGATCGCCTGGGCCGCGGCCTCCTCGGCGCAGTCGTCCGGGCCGGTGGGCCAGCGGAACGGGTACGCCATCGGCATCCGGTACACCTCAGGGGCGTACGGGCCGAACCGGTGCTTGTAGGGCATGTTCTTGGCGGTCAGCGTCATCGTCAGCAGCGTGCGGCCGTGGTAGCCGTGGTCGAACACCACGACGGCCTGGCGGCCGGTCGCGTGCCGGGCCACCTTCACCGCGTTCTCCACGGCCTCGGCGCCGGAGTTGACGAGGAACGTGCGCTTCTCGTGGTCACCGGGCGTGAGGTGGTTGAGCTTCTCGCACACCTCCACGTACGACTCGTACGGCGTGACCATGAAGCAGGTGTGGGTGAAGTCGGCGACCTGGCGCTGGACCCGCTCGACCACGCGCGGAGCGGCGTTGCCGACGGTGGTCACCGCGATGCCGGAGCCGAAGTCGATCAGGGAGTTGCCGTCCGCGTCCACCAGCACGCCGCCGCCCGCGTGGGTGACGAAGACCGGCAGCGTGGTGCCGATGCCCGGCGGCACGGCGGACTGCTTGCGGGCGAACATCTCCCGCGACCGCGGTCCGGGGATCTCGGTGAGGAGGCGGCGCTCCTGCGGGAGCGTGGGGCCGCCGTGTGCGATGGGCCCGTCCGGCCGGTGTGCGTCACGCTCGGTGCTCATGCCTTCGACCGTACGGCCACCGGGCCGCGCTGCCGACCTGGCGACATGGCACAATAAGGCCGAGCCGCTTGTCCATCTTGTACAAGCGCGTACGGTTTTCGAGGGTCCTTCTGGGGGCGGGATGGCTCCGAGCCTGCGGCGCGTGGCGGCGATGCCACCGCTGCGCCTTCGCGTCCGCGCGGGAGCCGGCGTGCTGGACCGGCCGGTGCGGTGGGTCGCCGTGAGCGAGCTGGAGGATCCGACGCCGTTCCTGGAAGGGGACGAGCTCGTGCTGACCACCGGCATGCGGCTCGGCCCCGGCGACGCGGCGGCCTACGTCGCCAGGCTGGTCGCCCGCGGGGTGGCCGGGCTCGGTTTCGGCGTGGGCCTCGGCCACGAGGACGTGCCGCCCGCGTTCGTCGAGGCGGCGGAGCGGGCCGCGCTGCCGCTGGTCGAGGTGCCCAGGGAGACGCCGTTCATCGCGATCGGCAAGGCGGTCAGCGAACTGCTCGCCGCCGAGCGGTACGAGGAGCTCAGCGCCGCCTTCACGGCGCAGGGCCGTCTCACCCGGGCCGCGCTGCGGGAGGAGGGCACCGCCGCGGTGGTGGAGCGCCTCGCCCTGGAGATCCACGGCTGGGCCGCCCTGTTCGACGACACGGGCACGCTGCTCAGCGCCGCCGGGGCGGGCGCGGACGAGGGCGCCGCGATGGCCGGGCACGAGATCGGACGGCTGCGGGCCCCGGGCGCGCCCGCCAGCCTGGCCGTCTCCGGGCCGTCCTGGCACGTCGTCGTGCAGCCCCTCGGCGACCAGCCGCGGGTGCGCGGGTTCCTCGCCGTCGGCGCCGCGCGCCCGTTCTCGCCGGTCGGCCACACCGTCGTCAACACCGCGGGCTCGCTGCTCACGCTGGCGCTCGAACAGGGACGGGCGCGGCTGGCCGTCCAGCGCCGCGTGCGCACCGCCGCGCTGCGGCTGCTGCTGGCCGGGGACGCCGCCTCCGCCGGCGAGGTCCTGGAGGCCGCCGGGCCACAAGGAGCCGTCCGGGTCTCCGAGGCGGACGAGATCCCGGCCGGGCCCGTGGTCGTGCTGGCCTGCGAGCCCCGGGACGCCGAGGCGCTGCTGGACGCGCTCCCGGTGTTCGCCGCGCCCTGGGGGCCGCTGGTGGTGGCGCTGGCCCCTGAGGGCGACGCCGAGCGGGTGATCGGCCTGGCCGCCGCGCACGGCCGGGTCGGCGTGGGCGGCCCCGCAGGGCCCCGGGAGCTCGCCACGGGGCTCGACCAGGGCCGGCGCGCGCTGGCCTCCGCCGCGCCCGTGATGCGCTTCGCCGACCTCGCCGGGCAGGGGCTGCTGTCGCTGGTGGACCCCGGCCTGCTGGAGGGCTTCGCCTCCTCGCTGCTGGCGCCGCTGCGCGAGTACGGCTCCCGCGCCGACCTGGTGGAGTCGCTGCGGGCCTACCTGGAGTGCAACGGCCACTGGGACGCGGCGGCGCAGCGGCTCGGCGTCCACCGGCACACCCTTCGCTACCGCATGCGCCGCGTCGGCGAACTGCTCGGGCGCGACCCGGACGACCCCGCCGCCCGCGCCGAGCTGTGGATCGCCCTGTCCGCGCCGGAGCGCGCCTCGGGGAGCCCGAGAGGCCGGTGAGCGCGGCCGTCAGAGCGGGACGGGCAGGCTGTCCTTGTGGACCAGGTAGCGGCTGATCGCGGCCAGGGTCACCGAGGCGTACACCCGGTCGTCGCGCAGGTGGCCCGCCCGCTCCAGGCTGACGGCGCCCTGCGCCGCCGCCCACAGGCAGTCGGCGATCTTGCGCGGCTGGGTGGGGACGAGGTAGCCCGCCGAGATGCAGTCGGCGATGGCCCGGTCCAGGACGTTCACCGCCGCCCTGGCCAGCGTGCGCGCCCGCTCGCTCGGCTCGAACCCCGGGATCGCCTTCTCGAACATCACGCTGTAGTAGCCGGGCTCGGCCAGGCACGCCTCGCGGTAGGCCGGGCCGAGCGAGGTGAGGTACTCGAGCGGGTCGGGGTGGCGCGGCACCGCGGCGAGCCGGCGGCGGAACCGCTCGAAACCCTCCAGGTACAGCGCCTCGGCCAGGCCCTCCTTGTTACCGAACATCGTGTACACGACGGTGGTGGAGCACCCGGCCTCGCTGGCGATGCGCCGCACGGTGAGGCTCTCGGGCCCGTGGCTGAGCAGAAGGTCGCCCGCGACCTGGATGAGACGTTTTCGTAGCTCGTCGTGGGACGTCTGGTTGCCCAGCGCGTACGCCCCTTGGAGACCGAGCGGCGCCGGCGAAACCATGAGCGACCCAGACCCTTCTCAGCAAGGACCCCCGCACGGGCCCGCATCTGGACTTAACCACGTGCCAGAGGCTTCAAACCGACATGCAGTAGAAAACATTCTTAAATTGCGGCATGTCCGTTACGGAAAGGGGAAGTACCGTTTCTTATGCGGATTGTAGCGCTCGATGGCGCCTCTTGTCCGCAGTGGAGTAGGCATCGCGCCACCTTCGTGACATACCGTCGTCACATGGACGTACGCCCCTTCTGGCTCGCCGGTTCGCCCGCCCGGGGCGAGGCGGAGCTCACGGTGACCAACCCTCACGACGGCCGAGTCGTCGGCATCGCATCCGTGCCCGACCCCGACCAGGCCGAACAGGCCGTCGCCGCCGCGCACGCGGTGCGCAAGGAGGCCGCGGCCCTGCCCATCCACGTGCGCGCCGAGGCCCTGGCCCACGTCTCGCGGCGCCTGTCGGAGCGCGCCGAGGAGATCGCCCGGCTGATCAGCGCCGAGAACGGCAAGCCCATCTTCTGGGCCCGCGGCGAGGTCGGCCGCGCCATCTCCACCTTCCGCTTCGCCGCCGAGGAGACCCGGCGCTTCAGCGGGGAGGTCCAGCGCCTGGACACCGAGCCCGCCGCGGCCGGCCGCCTGGCCTACGTCTCGCGCCAGCCGCACGGCCCGGTGCTCGCGATCACGCCGTTCAACTTCCCGCTGAACCTCGTCGCCCACAAGGTCGCCCCCGCCATCGCGGTCGGCGCGCCGGTGGTCGTCAAGCCCGCGCCCGCCACCCCGCTGTCGTCGCTGCTGCTCGGCGAGCTGCTCGCCGAGACCGACCTGCCCGCGGGCATGTTCTCGGTGCTGCCCGTGCCCAACGACCGCGCCGCCGCCCTGGTCGAGGACCCCCGCCTGCCCGTGGTCTCCTTCACCGGCTCCGGGCCCGTCGGGTACGCCATCAAGGAGCAGGTGCCGCAGAAGCACGTGACGCTGGAGCTCGGCGGCAACGCCGCGGCCGTGGTGCTCGCCGACGCCGACCTGGACTGGGCCGCCGGGCGCATCGCCCTGTTCTCCAACTACCAGGCCGGGCAGAGCTGCATCGCCGTCCAGCGGGTCATCGTCGACGAGTCCGTGCTGGACGCCTTCACGCCGAAGCTGCTCGCCGCCGTGGACGCCCTGGTCGTCGGCGACCCCGCGGACGACAAGACGCAGGTCGGGCCGCTGGTCTCCGAGCAGGCCGCCGAGCGGGTCGAGCAGTGGATCGCCGAGGCCGTCGAGGCGGGCGCCCGCGTGCTCGCCGGCGGCGACAGGGACGGCGCCACCGTCGCCCCCACCGTGCTCGCCGGCGTCCCGGCTAGCGCCAAGGTGATCTGCGAGGAGATCTTCGGTCCCGTGCTGGTGATCCAGCCGGTGGCCTCGGCGGACGAGGCGTTCGCCGCCGTCAACGACTCCAAGTACGGCCTGCAGGCGGGGGTGTTCACCCGCGACCTCGGCCTGGCGTTCCGCGCCGGCAAGGAGCTGGAGGTCGGCGGCGTGATCATCGGCGACGTGCCGTCCTACCGCGCCGACCAGATGCCCTACGGCGGCATCAAGGAGTCCGGCGTGGGCCGGGAGGGCCTGCGCTCGGCCATGGAGGACTTCACCTACGAGAAGGTGATGGTGCTCACCGGGCTCACGCTCTAGCCCGGACCAGTGCCTGAGGGCCGCTCCCGAGCCGGGGCGGCCCTCAGGCGCGCTCCGCGGTCTCGAACAGGCGCCTGGCCTCGTCGCCGAAGTAGGGGCCGTACATCGTGCCGGGGTCGTCGCTGTACTTGAAGCTGCTCACCGAGGTGATCACCCCCTGTCCGGTGGCGGGGTCGAACGCGCTCAGCCACGGGCCGCCACTGGAGCCCGCCGTCAGATCGCAGCGCATTCCCTGGTCGGAGGTCTGGTCGTGCGGGTCGCCGTGCGGGGCGCCCGCGCAGTACACCAGGTGCTCGCCGTCGTAGGGCGGGTCGGCCGGGAAGCCGAACCCGTACGCGCGCAGGCCGCGCGGCCGGTTGAACCCGATGTCCTGGCCGCCGACCACCTCGGTCAGGTGGCCGCGCGCCGAGGGGTTCACCACCACCATGGCCAGGTCGTGGCTGTCGTCGCCGCGCCGTGACCAGCGCTCGGGCACCAGCACGCGCCGGGCCGTGAACGCCCCGTACGGCCGCCGCCCCGCGTCGTAGCCCGGCACGAACGTCCAGTTCTCCGCCCAGGCGCCCGCGCCGTCCTTCGCGCAGTGCCCGGCCGTGACCACCACGTCCATGTTGTGGCTGCGCACCGCGCCCGCCGAGCAGACGAAGTCGACGCCGCGCATGGTCAGGAAGACCCGGCCGACGGTGCGCGTCACCGCGCCGCCCGCCGCCCAGCGCGCCCCGGTGGTGCCCACCCGCGCCCCGCTCGCGCGGCGCCGGGCGGGAGGCCCTGCCGCGCCCGGCCAGGGCGGGACGGGCAGCCGGACGGGCGTGGCGGACGCCGGCGGCGGGACCGCGCCGGAGGCCAGGGCGCCGAGCGCGGACATCTGGCCGAGCAGGTCGGCGGGCAGGGCGCGCGCCATGCGCCGGTGGGTCCAGTAGCCGAGCACGCGCCGCCGCTCGCTCCGGGTGCGCGCGGCGGCGTGGGCGATGACGCCCGCGGGCCCGGGCCGGGTCACCGGGGCGGAGGCGGGGAGGGGACGGGCCGGGCCGCGGGACGGGGCGCCCAGGAGCCCGGCCAGCAGGGAGAGGGCGGCGACCAGGGGGAGGATCGGCGTCATGGCTCCCGAGTGTGAACGACGCTGCGTGCCCTCGCGGATACTTTCGGTAAATCAGGTGGCGTTCTCGTTCTGGGCCGCCGTGTAGACCGCCTGGGCCTCCTGGCCGAAGTACGGCCCGAACATCCAGTACGGGGCGAAGTTGTACTTGAAGCTGTTCACCGAGTTCAGCGAGCCCGTCCCGGTGCGCGCGTCGAAGCCGGTGAACCAGCCGCCGCCGCTGGAGCCCCCGGTCATGTCGCAGGACAGTCCCTGGTCGGTGGAGACCAGGTAGTCGTCGAACACCCGGCCGGAGCAGTAGATCAGCCGGGACCCGTTGTACGGGCTCGCGGCCGGGTAGCCGAAGGCGTGCATCTGGCGGCCCCGCGGCTGGTTGAACGCCACCGCGGCCCCGCCGACCACGTCGGTGAGGCGCTGCCCGTTCAGGGGCGCGACGACGGCGGCGGCCACGTCGAAGTTCATGTCCTCGCCGGAGCTCCACTGCGGGGTGGTGAGCAGGTCGGTGGCCACCCACGTCCCGTACGGGCGGGCGCCGTTGTCGTAGCCGGGGACGAACACCCAGTTGGTGTGGAAGGCGCCGCCGAGCTTCACGCAGTGCCCCGCGGTGATGACGACGCTCTTGTTCGCGCTGCTGACGGCGGTGCCCGAGCAGGAGGCGCCGCGGCCCTGGTAGGTGAAGAAGACCCTGCCCTCGGCCTTGGTGATCGCGCCGCCCCACGTCCACGGCAGGCCGGAGGAGCGGAAGGGCGGGGGCGTGACCGGCGTGGGGGAGGGGGACCCCGAGGGCGACGGCGTCGCGGAGGAAGAGGGAGAGGGAGTGGGGGTGGGCGCGTCGGACGGCTCGGCCGCCGCGCGGCTCACCCCGGTCGGGCCGCCGGGCGCGACGGTCGTCCTGCCGCCACGGGTGCGGACCAGGTCCAGCGGCCTGGCCGCGGCCATCTTCGCCGGGGTCCAGTACCGCTTGACGCCGCGCTGCTCGCCGGAGGTGTCCGCCGCGTCGTGGACGATGGGCCGGGGAGCGCGCGCCGGCGCGGGCGGCTTGGCGGCGTCCGCGGCGGGGGCGGTGAGCACGATGCCCGCGGCGGCGAGGGGCGCCAGGGCGAGTACGGGGACGAGACGTCGTGCGGTGCGGTGCATGCGGGGGTCCTCCTGAGGGGCGTGCGCCGGGCGGAGGGCGCGCCCGCGGGGGGAACGCGCGGCGCGTCCCGCCGTGCCCGGCTCGTGCTGTCGGTGCCGTGTCTGACGCGCGACCGTAGTGCGACAGATCGCCGCATTTCTCGTGATTCGCCGAGACGGGTATGGCGGGATTCGGGCATTGAGCTGCTGCTTTCCCACCCGTCGCTGTGGTGTCACGCGGGTCGGCCGTGGGCGGGGACCGGCCCCGCGATAATGGAGGGCATGCAGACGTCACTCGCCGTCCCCGCCGGCATCGGGGCGGCCGCGCCAGAGCCGCGCGAGCCCCGGTCGATCGTCGTGCTCGGCTCGACGGGCTCGGTGGGCACCCAGGCGCTGGACGTCATCGCCCGCGAGCCCGGCCGTTTCCGCGTCGCCGGGCTGGTCGCGGGCGGCGGCCAGGCCGACCTGCTCGCGCGCCAGGTCGAGCGGTTCGCGCCCGAGGTCGTCGCGGTCGCCGACGAACGCGCCGTCCCCGCCCTGCGCGAGGCGGTGGGGAACGTCCCGGTGCTCGCCGGTCCCGAGGGCGTCGCCGAGGTCGCCGCCTGGCCGTGCGACATCGTGCTGAACGGCATCACCGGCGCGGTGGGGCTCACCTCCACGCTGGCGGCGCTGTCGGCGGGGCGGGTGCTCGCGCTGGCCAACAAGGAGTCGCTGATCATCGGAGGGCCGCTGGTCAAGCGCGCCGCCGGGCCGGGACGCATCCTGCCCGTGGACTCCGAGCACTCGGCGATCGCCCAGTGCCTGTGGGCCGCCGGGCCGGAGGGCCACGACCCCGCGGCGGTGCGGCGGCTGGTCGTCACGGCCAGCGGCGGCCCGTTCCGGGGCCGGTCCCGCGCCGACCTGCGGGACGTCACGCCCGAGCAGGCCCTCAAGCACCCCACCTGGGACATGGGCCCCGTCATCACGCTGAACTCCGCCACGCTGGTCAACAAGGGGCTGGAGGTCATCGAGGCGAACCTGCTGTTCGACATCCCCTTCGACCGCATCACCGTCGTGGTCCACCCGCAGTCCGTGATCCACTCGATGGTGGAGTTCGTCGACGGCTCGACGATCGCGCAGGCCAGCCCGCCCGACATGCGGCTGCCCATCTCCCTCACGCTCGGCTGGCCCGCCCGCGTCCCCGGTGCCGCGCGACCCGTCGACTGGACCAAGGCCCACACCTGGACCTTCGAGCCGCTGGACGACGAGGCGTTCCCCGCCGTGGCGCTGGCCCGGCACGTCGGCGTCCTCGGGGGCACGGCGCCGGCCGTCTACAACGCGGCCAACGAGGTCTGCGTGGACGCCTTCCTGGCCGGACGGCTGCCGTTCCCGGGCATCGTCGACACGATCGAGGCGGTCGTCGGCGCGCACACCGTGTCCCCGGCCGGCTCGGTCGAGGAGGTCCTGGCCGCCGACTCCTGGGCCCGCGCGCGGGCGCGCGAGCTGACGGGGGTTTAGGCCCGCCCGGGTGTGAGATCGGCCATAGGGCCGTGGCGCCCGCGGCGGGCGCGCCAAGGTGGGACGCCGCACGTGTATGCCGACCAAGGCCGCTTAATGGGTATCTCTGTGTCCGTAACCCTGAGGTGCGCGGGGTTACCTAGACTGGATCCGTCTGAGCGCGCTGCCGAACCGACCAAGGTGCTGGAACATATGACATCTGTTGATCTGGGCATTCCCTCCGTGCGGAGCAAGCCGATCGCCGAGCGGCGGGTGTCTCGGCGGATCATGGTGGGGTCCGTGCCGGTCGGCGGCGACGCCCCGGTTTCGGTGCAGTCCATGACCACCACGCTGACCGCCGACATCAACGCCACGCTGCAGCAGATCGCCGAGCTCACCGCCGCGGGCTGCCAGATCGTCCGCGTGGCCGTGCCCTCGCAGGACGACGCCGACGCGCTGCCCGCCATCGCGCGCAAGTCGCAGATCCCCGTGATCGCCGACATCCACTTCCAGCCCAAGTACGTCTTCGCCGCGATCGACGCCGGCTGCGCGGCCGTCCGCGTGAACCCCGGCAACATCAAGAAGTTCGACGACAAGGTCGGCGAGATCGCCAAGGCCGCCGCCGACGCCGGCGTCTCCATCCGCATCGGCGTGAACGCCGGCTCGCTCGACCCGCGCCTGCTGGCCAAGTACGGCAAGGCGACGCCCGAGGCGCTGGTGGAGTCCGCGCTGTGGGAGTGCTCGCTGTTCGAGGAGCACGGGTTCCGCGACCTGAAGATCTCCGTCAAGCACCACGACCCGGTCGTGATGATCCAGGCATACCGCCTGCTCGCCGCCAAGTGCGACTACCCCCTGCACCTCGGCGTCACCGAGGCGGGCCCCGCCTTCCAGGGCACGATCAAGTCGGCCGTGGCGTTCGGCGCGCTGCTCGCCGAGGGCATCGGCGACACCATCCGCGTCTCCCTGTCGGCCCCTCCCGTCGAGGAGGTCAAGGTCGGCATCGGCATCCTCGAGTCGCTCAACCTGCGCGAGCGCGGACTCGAGATCGTCTCCTGCCCCTCCTGCGGGCGCGCCCAGGTCGACGTGTACACCCTGGCCGAGCAGGTCCACGCCGGGCTCGACGGGCTGAAGGTCCCGCTGCGGGTCGCGGTCATGGGCTGCGTCGTCAACGGCCCCGGCGAGGCCCGCGAGGCCGACCTCGGGGTGGCCTCCGGCAACGGCAAGGGCCAGATCTTCGTCAAGGGCGAGGTCGTCAAGACCGTGCCGGAGTCCCAGATCGTCGAGACCCTCATCGAGGAGGCTCTGCGCCTGGCGGAGGAGATGGGCGTCGAGGTCGACCTGGAGGACGAGGACGCCCCGGGCCCGCAGGTCGTCGTGGGCTGACCCGCGCCCGTTCGTGGCCCCGCCGCAGGTCGGCGGGGCCAGACCCTTCCTGGCCCCCGCTCGGTGGGTGTATCCAGGAAGGGTGCGGCTCCGCAGGCGGGAGACGGGCGCCCGCCGGGTCTGGCAGTCCGGTCAGGCCGTGGTGGCGGTCTCGCTCGCGCTGATCGCGATGATCACGATCGCCGACCTCATCACCCCGGCGACCATCCAGTTCAGCCCTTTTCTGATCGTCGCGCCCGCGGTCGCCGCCTCCGCCGCCGGCCCCGGGCGCACCGCGCTGATCGCCGCCGTCGCCGTCGCCGACCTGATCCTGCTCGACGTCCGCTCCTCCCTCCTCGGCATGCCGGCCGCGCGGGCGCAGTTCGCGGCGCTCGTGCTGGTCTCGACGTTCCTCGTGGTGTTCGCCGCCGTGCGCGAGCGACACAAGGAGGAACTGGTGCGCGTCCGCTCGATCGCCGAGGCCGCGCAGCAGGCGCTGCTCCGCCCGCTCCCCGCGCGGCTCGGGCCGCTGCGGGTCGCCTCGGCGTACCTGGCCGCCGAGCGGGAGGCGCAGATCGGCGGCGACCTGTACGCCGCCGCGCCCGCGAACGCCGGGGCGCGGCTGCTGATCGGCGACGTCCGGGGCAAGGGGTTGCCCTCGGTGTCGGACGCGGCGCTGCTGCTCGGCGCGTTCCGCGAGGCGGCCCGCCGCCACGCGGCCCTGCCGGAGGTGGCCCGCCACCTGGACGAGAGCGTCCGCGTCGACCTGGAGGAGAACTCCGAGCACTCCGGGGAGGTCTCGGAGAACTTCATCACCGCGGCCGTCCTGGAGGTGCCGGGGGACCGGCAGGTGCTCCACCTGATCGACTGCGGGCATCCTCCGCCCCTGCTGGTCCGCGACGGCCGGGTCTCCACCCTGCACGTGGCCGCCCCCTCGCCGCCGCTCGGCCTCGGGGAGCTGGGGGACGGCGCCTACCGGGTCGCGACGTTCGACTTCCGGCCGGGCGACACCCTCCTGCTCTACACCGACGGCGTCGTGGAGGCCCGATGCCCGTCGGGAAGTTTCTATCCGCTGGAGGAACGCCTCGGCTCCTGGCCCGGCGACGGCCCCGAGGCCCTGATCGCGCACGTGCGCGCCGACCTGCTCGCCCACGTCGGCGGACGGCTGGAGGACGACGCCGCCATGGTCGCCATCCGCCGCCTGTGAACCGGCGCCCGCGCCGGGAACCCGTCGATAGTGACTGCCGAAGGTAATCACATGACTACGGAATGGTAAACATTGCTCGTCCGGGCGCTTGCCCGACCGCACCATCCGGCAGCATCGCCTCTGGTCCCAGCAGGCGGAGGAGAGTGACGGGTGAGACGGGTTCTCGGAGTGGTCGCGAGCGCGGCGGTGCCGATCGCGCTGGTCGCCGGCCTCACGACCGGGGCACGGGACGCGGCCGCCGCGCCCCGCGACACGGTGCAGTGGGGGGCGTGCCCCGGGCCGAAGACGGCCGCGAAGGTCGAGTGCGGCACCGTCAGGGTCCCTCTCGACCACGCCAAGCCCGACGGCCCGGCCATCTCCCTGGCCCTCAACCGCGTCAGGGGCTCGGCCTCGCACGACCAGAACGGCGAAGGGGTGCTGCTGGTCAACCCGGGCGGCCCCGGAGCCTCCGGCATCACGCTCGCCCGGTACGTCGCGGCCGCGCTGCCCAGGGACGTCGCCGCCCGCTACGACGTGATCGGCTTCGACCCGCGCGGCGTCGGGGCCAGCGAGCCCGCCCTGAGCTGCGTGGACCCGAGGAAGCACTTCGCCGCCCCGCGCCTCGACCAGGTGCCGGGCGACCGCGCCGCCGAGGCGGCCCTGCTGGCCAAGGCGCAGGAGTACGCGCAGGCGTGCGCCACGCGCTGGCCGTTGGTGCTGCCGCACATGGCCACCGAGAACTCGGCCCGCGACATGGACGCGATCCGCCAGGCGCTCGGCGAGCAGAAGATCAGCTACCTCGGCTACTCCTACGGCACCTACCTCGGCGCGGTCTACGCCACCCTGTTCCCGAGCCGGGTCAGGCGGCTCGTACTGGACAGCGTGGTCGACCCCGAGGGGGTGTGGTACGACGCGAACATCGCCCAGGACTACGCCTTCGACCGGCGCCACCACGACTTCCTCGCCTGGGTGGCCCGCCACCACGACGTCTACCGCCTCGGCCGCACCGAGTCCGACGTCGCCGCCGCCTACGCCGGCATGCGCCGTGGCCTCGCCGCGAGGCCGTCCGGCCCGATCGGCCCGAGCGAGCTGGACGACATCTTCACCGTCGGCGGTTACACCGACCTCGTGTGGCCGCAGCTCGCCGGCGCGTTCGCCGCCTACGTCCGCAAGGGGCAGGGCGACCTGCTGGTCAGCGCCTACCGCCAGCACGTCGACCACGACGCCGCCGCGGAGAACAACTACGCCGTGTACCTGGCGGTGCAGTGCCGCGACGCCGACTGGCCGCGCGACTGGGGCCGCTGGGTGGCGGACACCGTCAAGGTCAACGCCAAGGCGCCGTTCATGGCCTGGCAGAACGCCTGGTACAACGCGCCGTGCGCCTTCTGGCCGGTGAAGGGCGGGCCGCCGCTCCGCGTCGGCGGGTCCGCCGGCCTGCCGCCGATCCTGCTGGTGCAGTCCCGCTACGACGCCGCCACCCCGTACGCGGGGGCGCTGCGGGTGCGCGCCCGGTTCCCGAGCGCCCGGCTGCTGCGGGAGGGCGGCGGCAACCACGGGGTGTCCTTCGGCGGCAACCCCTGCGTCGACCGCCACCTGGCCGCCTACCTGCGCGACGGCAGCCTCCCCGGCGGCGCGGACCGGCACGCGGGGCGCCGCCCCGACGCCACGTGCGCCGCGGGACCCGAGCCGAAACCGCTCCCGCCGCCGACCCGCGGGCACGGACACCTGCGGCTCAGAAAGGTGATCGCGGCTCCGTAGGGCCGGTTCGTTCCAAAATCGGCCCGGTCGCGTAGGCTAAGCCCGTGATGCTGCGAACATCGGCGTCGCGCGTGCTCGACGACCAGGACCGCGACGAGGTGCTCACGATCCTCGACGCCGATCCGGTGGCCAACGTCTTCGTCGCCTCCCGGGTACGGTCCGTCGGGCTCAGCCCGGCGCGCCTCGGCGGGCAGATGTGGGGCTTCGGCCCCCGTGGCGGGATGACCGCCCTCTGCTACTCGGGGGCCAACCTGGTCCCGGTCAACGCCGGTCCCGAAGCCGTCCAGGCGTTCGCCGACCGCGCGCGCAGGCAGGGCCGCCGGTGCTCGTCGATCGTGGGTCCCGCGGACGCCGTCGAGAAGATCTGGGAGCGCCTGGAGCCGTACTGGGGGCCCGCGCGGGCGATCCGCTGGGCCCAGCCGGTCATGGCCACCTCCGCGCCGTCGCCGGTGCCGCCCGATCCGCTCGTCCGCCAGGTGCGCCCCGAGGAGTTCGCCACGCTGCTTCCCGCGTGCGTGGCGATGTTCACCGAGGAGGTCGGCATCTCACCCGACCTCGGGGACGGCGGCGCGCTGTACCGCTCGCGGGTGGCCGAGCTGATCCGCATCGGCCGCTCCTTCGCCCGCATCGAGGACGGTCTCGTCGTCTTCAAGGCCGAGGTGGGGGCGGTGACGCCGCAGGTCTGCCAGATCCAGGGCGTGTGGGTCCACCCGGACCGGCGCGGCCGGGGGCACGCCGTGGCGGGCATGGCCGCGGTCGTGGAGCAGACGCTGCGGCACTTCGCGCCCGTGGTGTCGCTGTACGTCAACGACTTCAACGTGGCCGCGCGGGCCGCGTACCGCAGGGTGGGCTTCAAAGAGGTGGACACCTTCATGTCCGTCCTCTTCTGACCTCTGCTGGCTGGTTCTGCCGGGGGTTCGCCGCCACCGCGCGGGTTCCGCGGCGCCGGTACTCTTGGCGGGTGCTCGAACTGGTGACCGCGACGCGGTACGTGACCCCGCTGCGGGAGGGCGGGTCGCTGCCGGGCGTCGTCGAGGCGGACGATCTCGGCACCTACGTCGTGAAGTTCCGCGGCGCCGGCCAGGGGCGGCGGGTGCTCGTCGCCGAGATCATCTGCGCGGAGCTGGCGCGGCGGTTCGGCCTGCGCACCCCCGACCTCCGGATCGTGGACCTGGACCCGCGGATCGGCGCGCGTGAGCCCGACCCGGAGATCCAGGAACTGCTCAAGGCCAGCGAGGGCCACAACCTCGGCGTCGACTTCCTGCCCGGCGCGCTCGGCTTCGACCCCCTGGCCTGGTCGCCCGACCGTGCCTTCGCCTCCCGGCTGCTGTGGTTCGACGCGCTGATCCACAACGTGGACCGGAGCTGGCGTAACCCCAACCTGCTGGTCTGGCACGGTGACACCTGGCTGATCGACCACGGCGCGGCGCTGTGGTTCCACCACAACTGGCGCACCGCCGACCCGCAGCGTCCCTTCGACGCCCGCGACCACATCATGGCGCCGTACGCCGAGCGCATCGAGGAGGCCGACGCCGAGCTGCCGGGCCTGGTCACCGAGGACGTGCTGCGCGAGGTGACCGCGCTCGTCCCCGACGAGTGGCTGGAGGACGAGCCCGGCTTCGCCGGCCCCGCGGCCGTGCGTGACGCCTACATCGAGCACCTTCTCGCCCGTGCCCACGGCCCGCGCGCCTGGCTGCCGGAGGTCGCGCGATGAGCGGCGCGCCCGAGGTCTACGAGTACGCGGTGATCCGGGTGGTGCCCTGCCTGGTGCGCGGCGAGCTGATCAACGCCGGGGTGATCCTGTACTGCCAGCCCCGCGACTACCTGTGCGCGCGCACCGAGCTGGACGAGCCGCGGCTGCGCGCCATCGACGAGGACGCCGACGCCGCGCAGGTCCGCCTGGCGCTGCTGGCCTACGAGCGGGCCTGCGCGGGGGAGTCCGAGTCGTTGCGCGCCCAGTCCCTGGGCAGCAGGTTCCGGTGGCTGACCGCGCCGCGCAGCACGATCGTGCAGGCCGGCCCCGTGCACGCCGGGCTCACCCGCGACCCCGCCGCCGCGCTGGAGGGCCTGATGGACCGTCTGGTGCGCAGGCCCTAAGCTGGCCGAAGATCCGTCCCCGGCCCATCGCCTGGCCCGGCGCGGCGCGCCACGGCCCGTGAAGGAGAGGAACGGCCTCATGCGGCTCGGCGTCACCATGTTCGCCACCGACAGGTCCATGCCGATCACCGATCTGGCCCGCGCGGCCGAGGAACGCGGCCTCGTCTCGCTGTGGGTTCCCGAGCACACCCATATCCCCGTCTCGCGCCGGACGCCGCACCCCTCGGGGCAGCCGCTGCCCGAGATGTACAAGCGCACCCTCGACCCGCTGGTCGCCCTGTCCTACGCCGCCGCCGTGACCGAGCGCCTCACCGTCGGCACCGGCATCATGCTCCTCGCCCAGCGCGACCCCATCGCCACGGCCAAGGCCGTGGCCACGCTCGACCTGCTGTCCGGCGGCCGGTTCGCGCTCGGCGTCGGCTTCGGGTGGAACGCCGAGGAGATGGAGACCCACCACGTGCCCTACGACCGGCGCCGCGAGGTCGTCCGCGAGCACGTCCTGGCGATGAAGGGGCTGTGGACCGAGGAGGCCGCGGGGTTCGCGGGCGAGCACGTCGCGTTCGAGCCGTCGTGGTCGTGGCCCAAGCCCGCGCGCGTGCCCCCGGTGTACCTCGGCGGCGGCGCGGGGCCGAAGATGTTCGCGCACATCGCCGAGTACGCCGACGGGTGGCTGCCCCTGGGCGGCGGCGGGCTCAGGGACGCGCTGCCCGCGCTGCGCGAGGCGGCGGAGAGGGCCGGGCGCGACCCGGCGACGATCGAGGTCATCCCCTTCGGCGTGGACCCCGACCGGGGCAAGCTGGAGCACCTCGCCGGGCTCGGCGTCGGCCACGTCGTGTGCTCCGTGCCGAGCGGTCCCGCCGACGCCGTGCTGCCCGTCCTGGACGCCTACGCGTCGCTGCTCTGAGCCCGGTTCCGGTCCGGCACCCACCACACCCGGCCCCCGGCGATCTCCTGGTACACGTCCAGCAGGTCCTCGCCGGAGGTCACGCTGCGCGACTCGGCGGCGGCCCAGGTGTAGACGCCGCGCGCCATGATCGAGGTCTCCTGCCGCGCGCGCAGCGTGTAGACCCGGGCCCTGATCTCGTGCAGCTTGTGGTCGCCGGGGCCGGCCTGCACGGCCAGCTCGGCGAGCTGGCAGGCGAGCCGCGGGTCCCCTTCCGCCGCGGCGGTCGCCGCGCGGGCCGCGAGCGCGGGCGCGCCGCCGGCCAGGTCCGCCAGCGCGCGGGCCAGCACCTCGTCGGGCGCGGGCTTGAGGTGGGCGGGGTTGCCGTCGTGCCAGCCGCCGTACAGCCGCCAGACGTTGCGCACGACGAACTCCGGCTCGTCGTGGTAGGGCCGCAGGAACGGCCTGCGGGCCAGCGCCTCGGGAGGCCGCACGGCGTGGACGATCTCGTCCAGGCGCGCCCCGGCGTTCATGAGCTCCAGGGTGCGCTCGACCAGGTGGTCCAGGTAGTCGGCCGTCTCGGTGAGCGCCTGGCGCACCCGCGCGGCCCCGGCGACGGGCAGGCCGTGGCCGGGCAGCAGCACCTCCGCGCCCAGGGCCGCCATCGCGCGCAGCGCGACCGCCCACTCGTCCGGGTAGCGCTGGGCCTTCTGCGGGTTGCCCGCGTTCGGCGTCACCCAGGCGAACAGGTCGCCGGTCAGCAGCACGCCGCGCTCGGGCAGGAACGCCCAGGTCGCGTCGTCGGTCTCGCCGCGCGCGTGCCGCATCTCGAAGGTCACCTCGCCCAGCGAGACGTTGATCTCGTCGCGGTAGGTGAGGTCGGGCTGCCGGTAGGAGGCCGGCCAGGTCAGCCGGGAGAAGCCGTACTGCCGCTGGTTGACCATCGTGTTGTAGCCGGCGGTCCTGGCGTAGCGGGCGAACCGGCGGGTGACGGCCTCGTGCGCGATCACGACCGGCCGGGGGCCGTCCTCCGCCTCGAACGGGCCGAGGCCCGCGACGTGGTCGAGGTGACCGTGGGAGAAGACCGCGTAGCGGACCGGCTCGTCCGACCAGGCCCGCATGGCCGCGTGCATGGCCGGCGCGTCCACGTCGTTGCCGGTGTCGAACAGAGCCAGGCCGCCATCGCCCCTGATGCCGTAGACGTTGCCGAAGGCGGGCCACATCACCACGCCCTCGGCGACCTCCTGCGCCCCCCTCGAGCGCAGGTCCCCCAGCGGCACCTCTCCGGGCGTCACCGCCCCTCGCCAGACGCTGTCGGCGTGGTCGAGGATCGGTGACGTCATGCGCCCAGCCTCGCCCGGAGCCCCGCGCCGTCGCAGTAGGGAGTTCCCTACACCTCCCGCCCTCGTCTGACACGGGCGCACGCGCGCCGCGCGGGACGCGTGTCAGATGTCGCCGCGCTCGTAGGCGAGCGCCAGCTCGACGCGGGAGCGCAGCCCCGTCTTGGCGTACACGCGCGACAGGTAGACCTCCACGGTCTTGCGGCTGTAGTGCAGCTCCTCGGCGATCCGCGGGTTGGACAGCCCGCCCGCGACCAGCTCCGCCACGCGGCGCTCCGCGGTGGTGAGCACGGCCGAGGGCGCGGGGGCCAGGCCCGCCTCGCGCAGGCGGTGGGCGGCGCGGTCGCGCCAGGGCGCGGCGCCGAGCTCGCCGAAGACGGCGTGCGCGCGGACGAGCTGGCGGGCGTCCCCGAGGACGCCGAGGACCAGCCGGGCGTGCGCCTCCTCGAACTTCAGCCCGTCGGCCCGCGCGGTCTCCAGCGCGGCCCCGGCCCGTTCGGCGTCCTGGAAGGCGGCCGCGGTGGCGAGCAGCGCCGTCAGCCGGGCCCGCGGCGTGCCGCCGTGCGCCATCTCGTCCAGCGCGAGCGCGGCGGCGCGGGCGCCGTCGGCGTCGCCTGTGATGATGAGCATGGCGGTGCGGAAGCCGAGCGCCCGGTGGGCGACGTCGGTAGGGCCGGTGCGCACGGCCTCGTCCACCAGCCGCAGCGCCGACGCGCGGTCGCCCACGCCGAACGCCCGCCTGGCGGCGAACAGGGCGCGCAGCGACACCTGGAGGACGCAGGTGAGCGGCGGGCCGGCGAGCAGCGGCTCGGCCTCGTCGTAACGCCCCTGGTCGAGCAGGATGTCCAGCTCGATGTTGCGCAGCAGCGCCGCGTTCTCGCGCAGCCCGGCCTCGGTCAGCGCGACGGCGTCGGAGCGCAGGTCGCGCAGCGCCCGCTCCCACTCGCCGCCGAGCCTGCGCACCACGGCCAGCGTGCGCACGTGCTGTCCGGCGATGTCGTGCCAGCCGAGCCCCCGGTAGATCTGCTCCGCCTCGGCGAGCAGGCCGAGCGTGCGGGTGCGGAGCCCGGCGCTGGCCATGATGTGCGCCGCGGACTCCAGCGCGGCCAGCCGGGCTCCGGGCGGCAGCGCCGCGGACGCGGACAGCAGGGCGCCCAGCGCGCGCTCGGCCTCGGCCCAGTCGCCCTTGATCAGAGAGTCGCCCGCCAGGGCGCTGAGCGTGATGACCAGGTCCTCGGGCGGGCAGGTGGGCAGCGCCGCCCACGCCTCGCGGACCAGCGCGCCGCAGTCCTCGCCGAGCTGGGTGCGCACCACCGCCTGCTGGGCGAGCAGCGCGGCCCGGTGGTCGGCGTGCGGCAGGTGCTCGGCCGCGATCGACACCGCCAGCTCGTACCGGCCCATGGAGTGCGCGGCGTTCACCATCGTCTGGGCGGTCCGGGTGTGGCGGCGTCCCGGCTCCAGCACCGCGAGCGCCTGGCGGCCGGCCCGCAGCGCGTCGACCGGGCGCGACCCCTTCCAGTACGACAGCGCCTCGCGGGCCAGCAGGACGCCGCGCTCGTGCGCCGGGGCCAGCTCGGCCGCCCGGCCGTACCAGTGTCCGGCCGAGAGCGGCGCCGTCCAGCGGGTCGCCTCGGCGGCGCGCAGCATGGCGGGCAGGGCCTCGGCGCTCGTGCCGCCCTCGGCGAGGTGGGAGGCCCATTCCAGGACGCTGCGCGCGCCGGCCAGGCCCTGGCGGTGCAGCAGGCCGGCGATGCGGGCGTGCACCCGGCGGCGCTCGGCCGGGCCGAGGTCGGCGTACAGGGCCTCGGCGACCAGCGGGTGGGCGAACTCGTAGGCGTCGTCGTCGGCGGGCACGAGCAGGCCGTCCCCGACCAGCCCGTCGAAGGCGCGCTCCGCCTCGGCCGCGTCCAGGCCGGCGATCTCCGCCAGGGCGGGCAGGTCGGCCGTGCGGGCGGGCCGGGTGCGGCGCAGCGCGGCCAGCACGCGGGCCAGCCCGCGCCCGCCGCGGTCGCGCTGGAAGAGGCGGCCGAGGATCGCGCCCCGGCGCGGGCCCGGGTAGGCCGACTGCACCGCGCCGCCCTGCACGAGCGTCAGCACGGCCTCGCGGACGAACCACGGGTTGCCGCGGCTCTCCTCGTGGACGTGCCGCACGAGCGAGGCGCTCGGGGCGCGGCCGAGCAGGCCGGTCACCACCTCGGCGACCTCCTCCGGCGCCAGGGGGCGCAGCCCGGCGACGACGTCGGCGTCCATCGCGGGCAGCCGCCGGGCGGTGCCGGCCACCACGAGGCCGGGGACGCGCCGGGGGAGCACCGACAGCACGCCGATGGTGTCGGCGTCGGCCAGGTGCAGGTCGTCGATGGCGAGCAGCGTGCGGCCCGGCAGGCGGCGCAGCAGGTTGGCGGTGTGCACGGCGGGCGCGGCGCCGAGGACGCCGAGCGCGGCCTGGTCGATGGCCTCCATGAGCCTGGCCAGCGGCTCGCGCGCGACCGGGTCGTCCTGGAGCGGGCCGAGGGCCTCGGTGAGGGCGGCGTAGGCGAGGCCGCTGCCGAAGTCGCGGGCCTGCCCGTGCAGCACCCGCAGCCCGATGGACCTGGCCATCTCGCGGGTCTCCGCCAGCAGGTGCGTCTTGCCGATGCCGGCCTCGCCGTGGACGAGCAGCGTCACGGGCGGGACGCGCAGCGCGGCCTCGAAGCGGCGCAGGATCTCGCTCCTGCCGGCGAGGTGTTCGGTCACCTCTCACCGCGGGGCGGGGCGTGGGGGCGGGCGCCGGGGGGCTGCCGGGTGGGTATGGTCATCGTCACCATTTTCGCGCGATCGGCTCGTGAAGCCATTCGCGCGGGAGACGGCCGTGGATGACGCGGGCCGCCCCGAAGTCTCACCCGGCGGTCGGCCGCTCCGCGCGGGGGCGCCGTACGGAGTGCCGGACGGTGCCGAGCAGGGCGGCGAGGACGAGGACGGCCAGCAGTACGGGGAGCAGTACTCCGGCCAGGCCGGCGGAGGTCGTCGCGGTGAGGGGGGTCTCGGCCGCGGCGAGCGTCACCGAGGCGGTGCCGGTGAGGGAGGTCGGCGATGTCTTGGCGCTCGCGTCCATGGCGAGCTTGACCTTCTCGGGGTAGCCGTAGCCGACGACGTAGGTCTGCTCGCGGGTCTTCTCGCGGACGTGCCCGCCGTCGACGTTGCCCTCGATGGTGCGGATGGTGCCGCCGTCCACGGCGACGACCATGCCCACGTGGTCGATGCCGTCCACGGTGCCCGAGCCGCTCCAGTCGTAGAACACCACGGCGCCGACCTCGGGGGTGTCGCCCCAGGCGTCGTGGTCGACGAACCACTGGGCGTGGTTCGGGGTGTAGGCGAACTGGCCGAACCACTTGTCGTAGCCGAGCCGGTGCGCCGCCCAGGACAGGAGCATGTCGCACCAGGGCTGGGCCGAGTAGTCGGAGTCGAACTCGACGGTCTTGCCGTACCAGTCTCCGTACTTGGTGTAGCCGCCGCCCTGCTCGCCGTAGCCCAGCTGGGACTTGAGCAGGCTGATCATGTTCTTCAGTTCCGAGGACAGCTCGGAGGACGGTTCGGACGTCATGGAAGCGAGGGACCTTCCTGTGCCTACCGGCGCCGGGGCACGCCGGACTGGGTGTGAGGCAGGACGTTAGCCAGGAAAAGCGCAGGTCAAAAGACGGCCAAGTCCTGGTGTCCACCGGTCAGGAAGATCGTTTTCTGGGCCGGGAGGCTCGGTGGCGCAGGGGTTTCCGGCTCCGTGCCGGTCTCGCGCGGGTCATGCATGGAATGGGATTTCTTTACCCAAAGCTTACTAAACCGGTCAAAGTAGAACGGTGTTCGGGAGGCTCGTCGCCCATCGGCGGCATGATCCCCGATCTCGCCACGTCCCAGGGCTCCAGGCGCTCGGCCCGCGCCTCACGACGACGGGCTCGGCGCGGGCTCGATGGGGACGTCCTGGGCCGGCGTGCGGAGCTGCCGCGCCAGCCAGGGGAGGGCCTGCGGCACCTCGCGGCTCCAGGTGTTGAAGTTGTGGCCCCCGCTCGGCAGGATCAGCGACGAGGCCCGCATCGGCGGCCGGACGGCGGCGAGGAAGTCCAGCGTCATCTTGTAGTTGGACTCGCCCTTCTGGCTGCTGGTGAGCAGCACCGAGATCGGCGGGTGCGGCAGGTGGATCAGGCGCCACATCATGTCGTTCTCGCGCATGAGCCTGCGGCTGCCGCCGAACAGGTCGCCCGTGGTGGCGTCGATCGGCGGCCTCAGGTAGCCCGACAGCGAGACGGCCGCGGAGTACGCCTCGGGGTGGCGCATGCTGATCTTGAGCGCGCAGTAACCCCCCGTGGAGGCGCCGAGGATGCCCCAGCTCGCGGCGTCGGTGCCCACGCGGAAGCCGCTCGCCATCGCGTCCTTCAGATCCTTGGTGAAGTACGTCTCGGCCTGGGGGCCGCGCGGCACGTCCACGCACTCGGTGTCGCGGGGCGGCGCGACGGTCGGGCGCATCAGCACCATGATCGAGGGGGCCATCTCGTTCCCCGCGATGGCCTTGGCGGCCACGAACGGCATGTTCATGCGGGTCACCAGGTTGCGCGCGTCACCGGGGTAGCCGGTCAGCGCGACGATCACCGGGAAGCGCGTGTTCGCGTACCTCTCCTCGAAGTACTGCGGCGGCAGGTACACGAACGCCGGCGAGCTGAGCCGGGACGTCGCGCCCGAGATGACGACCTCCTGGAGCCGGCCCCCGGCGTCGCTCCTGCCGCCGGAGGCCAGGGGGACGTGGGTGGTGCCGATCACCTGGACGCCGCCGGCCGGTCGCAGGGCGGGGGCCTGGGCGCCGGGTGCCGCCGGGTCGGCCACGATCGGGGCGGAGGTCTGCCCGCCGCCGGTACCGAGCAGATCCTCCCAAGTGCCATAAAAGCCGAAATAGTTATTCAGCACGAGCCCGAGCGTGGCCAAGGTCAGCATCTGGTTTCCCACCAGGACGACCAGCCGCCCGGCGACCGCCGGCCAGGTGCGCGCGCTCAGCCGCGGCCATATCCACCACACCGAGGCCACGAGCCCCACCACGGCGAGCAGGCCCACCAGAAGCTCCAGCTTTATCGAGGTGAGTCCCAATGTAACGTCTCCCGGTCTTGGTCTCACTCCACGGCGTATTTTATGGTAGTGCCAGCAAAAGTGGCTGAGGCGATATAGGGCCAGGTTAAGGATGTATCACTTCTCGGACGCCCGAAGCACGGACCGCACCCTCTAGTGTGTCCTGATGTGAAGGGCCGGACACGCCTTCCGCGATTTATGGTGTCTCGTACGTGGATGCCGTCCGCGGCTGGATATGCGGTGCTGTTCGTCGGGATAATCGACATCATTCGCGGCGTGTTCCCGCATTTCCGGCGCAGCCGGGTCGGCGTCATCGCGGCCGTGCTGCCCGGCACGGTCACCACCCTGGCCGCCGCCGCGTCCCTGCTGGTCGGCGTTCTGCTCGTGATGCTCGCCCACGCGCTGCGCCGCCGCAAGGCGCGCGCCTGGCGCGCCGTGGTCGTGCTGCTGCCCCTCGGCGCGATGGTCGAGGCGCTGCGCTGGAGGCACTCCGCCACGGCGGTGATCGGCCTGGTCCTGTTCGTCGTGCTCCTGGTCGACCGGCGGGAGTTCCACGCCCTGTCCGACCCCAGGTCACGCTGGCGGGCGCTCGGCGCCTTCCTGGCCCTCGGCTCCCTCGACCTGGCCGTCGGCTGGGTGATCGTCAACGTGCACCCCTCCACCCTCGTCGGCGACCCGTCCCCGGGGGAGCGGCTCCGGCACGTCCTGCTCGGCCTGGTCGGCATGGAGGGCTCGGTGCGCTACTCGCTGGACCGCACGGCCGACCTGGTCTACTTCTCGCTGGCCGGGCTCGGCGCGCTGACCGCCGTCACCACGCTCTACCTGGCCCTGCGCCCGGAACGCCCGGTGTCCGCGCTGAGCGGCGAGGACGAACGCCGCCTGCGCGCGCTGCTCGACCGGCACGGCGCGCAGGACTCCCTCGGGTACTTCGCGCTGCGGCGCGACAAGAGCGCGATCTTCTCCCCGAGCGGCAAGGCGGTCGTCGCCTACCGCGTGGTCGCGGGCGTCGCGCTGGCCAGCGGCGATCCCATCGGCGACGTGGAGGCGTGGCCGGGGGCCATCAGGCGCTTCATGGAGGAGGTCGGACGGCACGCCTGGGTGCCCGCGGTCATCGGCTGCAGCGAGACCGGCGGCGAGGTCTGGACGCGCGAGGCGGGCCTGTCGGCGCTGGAGATCGGCGACGAGGCCGTCGTCGAGGCCGCCCGCTTCACGCTGGAGGGCCGCGCCATGCGCAACGTCCGCCAGATGGTCAACCGCACCGAGCGCGCGGGCTACACCTGCCGGGTGCGGCGGGCCCGCGACCTGTGCGCGCACGACGCGCGGCGCGTCCGCGCGGCGGCCGAGTCCTGGCGGGGCGCCGAGACCGAGCGCGGCTTCTCCATGGCCCTCGGCCGTCTCGGCGACCCGTCGGACGGCGACTGCGTCATCGTCACCGCGCACAAGGCGGGCCGGGCCGGTCCGCACGGCGACGCGATCCGGGCGATGCTGCACTTCGTGCCCTGGGGCGCGGGTGGCATCTCGCTCGACCTCATGCGCCGCGACCGGGACGCCGACCCCGGGCTCAACGAGTTCCTCATCGCGAAGACGTTGCAGGCCGCCCCGCTCCTCGGCGTCACCCGCGTCTCGCTGAACTTCGCCATGTTCCGCTCTGCGCTGGCGCGGGGGGAACGGCTCGGCGCCGGGCCGGTGCTGCGCGCCTGGCGCGGCATTCTGCTGTTCCTGTCGCGCTGGTTCCAGATCGAGTCGCTGTACCGGTTCAACGCCAAGTTCCAGCCGTCCTGGGAGCCGAGATTCCTTTTGTACCCGACGGCGCGCGACCTGCCCCGGATCGGGCTCGCGGCGTTGCAGGCCGAGGCGTTTCTCACGGTCGGCAGGCCCGTGCCGCCATGGCGTCGCGGCACGGGATCCACGCCGCCGGGAAAGACATCCCATCGGGGTTACTGGCCCATAGGTCCGTTAACGGATGAAGGGCGGGAAATGACGTGATCAACGGCTATTTCGGAGTTGCCGTCGGCCCATTCCGGCGTTTCCGTGCATTATCCCGGAAGATAGCGAACCATCCGTCTCGGAAATCTGGCGGATTCAGGCGATGAGCCGCGCGGCGTGCAGGCGTTCGTCCAGCGCCGCGACGCTGCGCGTGCGCTGCCATGGGCCGAGCTTCTCGCGGGTCTCCACGACCGACCGCGCCAGCCGGGGTGAGGTGTTGCGCCGCGCCAGCCCCGCGGCCTGGCCGAGCTCCTCGCACGCCTGCTCGATGTCGCGCAGGTCGAGGTGCGCCTGCGCGGTCTTCAGGCGGATGTAGGCGACGTTGCGGACGAAGGTCGGGTCGATGCCGGCCGCCGCGCCCGCCGCGACCTCCAGCGCCTTGACGGGGTCGCCGGTGTCCAGCAGGCAGCCGGTCTTGGTGGACAGGTACTGGCCCTGGCCGTAGAAGGGGACCAGACGCGCCCCCGGATCTCCGGCGTCGGCGCCGTGCAGCTCGCGCTCGGCCTGGTCCACCGAGCGGAAGCAGCGGGTGTGGTCCTTGCGGCGCTCGGCCTTGGCCGACCGCCTGACCACCGCCGCGTACGCCCGCGCCCCGACGTCGCAGGCGTAGGCGGTGAGCAGCTTGCTGCCCGCGCGCCGCCCCCAGGCGAGGGCGCCGAGCGCGTGCTCGACGCCGAGGCGCGGGTCGCCCCGCCAGGTGGCGAGCTGGCTCCAGTTGGCCAGCACCATGCCGCACATGGCGTCGTCGTCGGCCTGGTGCGCCGCGTCGCGGGCCTGCGCGTAGTAGTGGTCGGCGCCGCGGAAGTCGTTGAGGTTGAACAGCATCCAGCCCGTGCAGCGGCGGACGTCGGCCAGCAGGGACAGGACCTTGGCGCGCATGTGGTCGGCCACCCCCGCCGACAGCAGGGACATCACCAGGGTCTGCTGGGCGAGGACCGTGGCCACGGTGGCCTGCGGGCCGAGCAGGTCCTCCTGGCGCATGCACCGCCGCAGCACGGCCTCGATGTGCTCGACCGTGGCGTCGTCCACGCGGCTCGGATCGGTGACCGCCATCGTGACGCGCCGCGCCTCCTCGATGTCGAGCCGGTCGAACAGAGGCGAGGCGTAGGCGGAGGTCGCCGCGGCCCCGATGAGGGCGAGAACGTCACGTCGATTCATCTGCGTTGCCCAATCCGTGAAGGCGTGGACGAGCTGCTCGAACTCCCGGTCACGCGGCTCACCCGGCGAGGCGGGTCCGGGGAAGGATTGCGTCGGCAGGATGTCCGCTATGTCGCTGAAAGTGAGGGTAAATATGGGCGATACCGCAGGGATATCCCGCCTGCGGGGCACATTCGCGTTCGGGTCGGAGCCCGTGTGGTCCTCGCCGTCCACCAGATCGCAGGCCCGGCACCCGTAGATGCGGGCGAGGCGGTTGAGCCCGGCCACCGGAGGCTCGTTGCCCGTGACCGCGGGCCACGCCTCCCACGAGCCCAGCTTGCGGACGCTGAACGGCTCGGAGGGCCAGAGGGACTTCCACTGCTCCACCACGCGCTCCTGGGTGAGCCGATGGGCCTCGCGGAACGCCTGCCGCGCGTTGAGCCGGTAGCGGCGCCGGTACTCCTGGGCGATCTCCACCCACGTCGCCCCACGTTCCCGTAAATCGGTGGTCAGGCGGTCCATCTCTTCTTTGAGACTGCGTGGCTTACGTGGCATCGCGAACCCCCCGGCCCCCGTGGATGCGTATCGCCGACACCGAGAGTAGCCAAAGCCTGCTTTCCGTTACGCACGGTTGTCAGGAATCGGCGGCCACAGCGCCGGTTTCCGCCACCGGAAACGGCCCACGCCCGCGTTTCCGGGCTCCCGGCTACAGACGCACCCCGTCTGAACGCCTGTTGACGCGGACACCGCCCACCGGAAGGTGAAGGTCCGCCCCGTTACCCGGTTCCGCCTGACCCGCGGGCGGTGCCGTCACGAAGACGACGCCCCTGAACGCGAAAGGCGAGGGAGATTCGTGATGACCCGCATCCCAACCCGCCCCCGTGAGGCCCGCTGGGAGCTGCCCGCCGACCCCCGCGCCACGGCCGCGTGCCGCGCGCTGGTCCGCGTGACGCTCGCCGAGTGGGGCCTGCGCGACCTGACCGACGACATGGTGGTCGTGGTCACCGAATTACTGGCGAACGCCCTCATCCACGGCGAGCCCCCGATCCACCTGACGCTCCGGCGCGCGCACGGCGCGCTCGTCGGCGCCGTCACCGACCTCGGCCCGGGACGGCCCCGGCTGCTGGCCGCCGCCGCCGACCTGGAGCACGGGCGCGGCCTGCGCATCGTGGACGCCCTCACCGACAGCTGGGGCGTCGATCCGCTGCCCGGCGGGGCCGGCAAGACGATCTGGTTCGCCCGCGCCGCGCCGGACCCGGTCGCGCCGCGCCCGCAGAGGGACCGTCAGAGGGAGGAGTACAGCACGAACACGTTGCCCGACGGGTCGCGCAGCACGGCCCTGACCTCGTGCGGCCCGGTCTCCGGCCCCGAGACCAGCTCCGCGCCCGCCGCCGTCAGGTCGCGCACCGCCTCCGGCACGTCGCCGACCTTGTACGAGGGCGCCGTCACCGCGCCCGCGACCTGCTCGCCGCCCGCGGCGAGCGCGACGGTCACCCCGCCGCCGTCCAGCGCGGCGAAGCGGTCGCCGTCGCGGAACTTCACCGCCAGGCCCAGCGTCCGCGAGTAGAACGCCACCGCCTCGTCCAGGTCGGTGACCGGGATCAGGACGTTGCCGAGCTTCTGGGCGTGCGCGCTCACGCTGGCCTCCACGGGGGTAGATCGTCTTCTCGACCGTACCCGCGCGACGGCCCGGCGCGCACCCGCTTCAGGGGGGCGTCTAGGGGATCCGCCCGGCGGGCGGACCCCCACGACACGGGGCCGGCCACCGGCCCCCCGGTTCACCTGGCGTCGTGCGGACGCCGGTCGTGCCCGGGTGAGGGCGCCGCGCGTTCCTGCTCGCCCGGCCGCTCGCCGGTCGGCCGGCTCGCGGGCGTGTGCTTCTGCTTGCCCGGCCGCTCGCCGGTGGGCCGGGCCGAGGGTGTGTGCTTCTGCTTGCTGGGCTGCTCGCCGGTCGGCTGGGCCGAGGGCGCGCGTCCCGGCTCGTTCGGGCGCTCGCCGCTCGGCTCGTCGGAGGGCTCGTCGCTGGGCTCGTCGTCCGGCTCCGGGCTCGGCTGCTCGCACGGCTCGCCCCGGTCCGACCACCGCGCGCTGTCGCTCGCCGAGCCGAGGTCGGAGCTGACGGTCACCGTGACCTTGCGGGTGTCCAGGTAGCCGCACTCGGGGGTGGAGAACCGAGCGGTGTAGGTGCGCTCGTAGGCGGTGTCGCCGCTCAGCGTCGCCTGGCGCGTGACCGTGTGGCTGTCCCCGCCCTCGCCGCCGCTCAGCGTCTGGGTGAACGTCGCCGACAGCGCGACCGAGTCAGGGGTCGAGCTCTTGACCCTGACCGTCACCGCGCGCCCGTCGAAGCCGAGGATCGACACGGCCGGCGGCGCGCACTTGGACCCGGCGACCCTGACCTCCTTGGTCTGGGCGCCGTTGGCGGCGGCCGGCCGCGTGGCGACCCGCACGCCGAAGTAGGCGACCTTGCCGCACGCGACCTCGCCGAGGCTCCCGCGCAGCGAGGCGCGGTAGGAGGTGTCGCCGGAGAACGTGCGCGAGGCCCGGTCGACCACCTTGGCCGCGCCCTCGCCCTCCCTGCGGGTGAACTCGGCCGCGAGGCTCACGGCTCCGGGCCCGCTCGTGCGCAGCGACACCTCGGCGGTGCCGCCGTTCCACTCCAAGGCCAGGTCGTCGACCGTCGGCGGCGGGCACGGCTCGCCCTTCACGGTGACCGTCCTGGTCTCGGTCCCGCCCGCGGCCTTGGGCGCGGTGGAGACCGTGACGCGGCGCACGACGGTGGTGCCGCAGGCCGGGGTCTCGAAGCCGCCGTCCAGCGTCCGGCTGTAGGAGGTGGCGCCGGAGAGGGTGACCGTGCGGGTGACGGCGGGGGCGGCGAGGGTGAGCGCGCGGGTGCCGGCGCGGCCGAGGCCGGCGGCCGAGGTCCCCTCGGTGAACCGCGCGGTCAGGGTGACGTTCTCCGTGGTGGTGGTGCGCACCCGCACGGTGGCCGCCAGCCCGTCGAAGGAGACGCCGAGGTCGCTCACCGACAGCCGGGTGGGCGTGGGGGTCGGGGTGGGCGTTGGGGTGGGCGTCGCCGGGGGCTTGGGGGTGGGTGTCGGGGTGGGGGTCGGCTTGTGCGTCGGGGACGGCTTGGTGCTCGTGCCGGGCGTGGGGGAGGACTTGCCCGTCGGAGGGGGCGGCGGGGTGTCCGGGGCGGAGGTGTGCGGCGGGATGGCGGAGGAGGACTTCGGCGTCCCCGTGACCGCGGGATCGGCGCCGGAGTCCGAGGGGGTGGGCGTGGCCGCCGCCGGAGGGCTGCCCGGCTGCTCCGCCCCGGCGGTCGGCTCGATCAGCGAGACGCCCCGCACGGGAGTGTCGTGGCGGTTGGCGGCCAGCACCGCGATCACGACGCCGACCGCGAGGATGCCCGCGCCGATCAGCACGCGCGGCAGGTGCCGCACCCGCGCGCGGCCGCGTGGACGTCCCAGCGAGGAGGCGGCGTTGCTGGACCCGGCCTGCGCGCCCGGCTCCGCCAGCGGGAAGAACAGCGCCAGCAGCGCGGCCAGCTCCGCCAGGTGGCGGCGGCCCCGCTCCTCCCAGTCCTGCCCGTACGCGGCGACCGCCGCGCTCTCCAGCTCGCCGACGAACGCGCGCGCGGTGGTGGGCCGGTCGGCCGGGTTCTTGGCCATGCCGCGGGCGACCAGCGAGCGCACCGAGCTCGGCACGGCGTCGGCGGGGATGGGCGCCGACTGGTGCTGGTGGCGCAGGGCGGCCGGGTGGTCGGCGCGGTAGGGCCGCCTGCCGGTGAGGCACTCGAAGAACACGCAGGTGGCGGCGTAGACGTCGGTCGCGGGGCTCGAGGGCGCGCCGTTCCACTGCTCGGGGGCCATGTACGACGGCGTGCCGGACGGGGTGCCGGGCTGCCCGGCCGGGGTGGCGATGCCGAAGTCGGCGAGCTTGCTGAACCCGTCGGCCTGGACCAGGACGTTCTCGGGCTTGTAGTCACGATGGACGATGCCCTGGGCGTGCGCCGCCGCGAGCCCGGCGAGGGAGCCCTTGAGCACGACCAGCGCGGCCTCCGGGCTCGTGGATCCGTGGTCGTGGAGGATCCTGCGCAGCGCCACGCCGTCCACGAGCTCCATCACGATCGCCGCGCCGAGGGGGCTCTCGACGTACTCGTAGAAGCGCACGATGTTGCGGTCGTCGATCTCGACCATCGTGCGGGCCTCTTCGCGGAACGCGGCGAGGAACCGCGGGTCCGACCTCAGCTCGTCGCTCAGATATTTGATCGCCACATGGGCGCCGGTCTCGTCGTAGGTGGCCAGAACGACCCGGCCGCTCCCGCCGGAGCCCAGAACGCGTTCTTCCCGATAACCGGGAACGGACCAGGCGTTCATCGATTCCCCTCAGAGGTGGTGATGCTCCCGTCTCCCCAGACGAAGGTCTCACCCGATACGGCAAATGTCACGAGATTGGTAGATCATTGCGGTGACGATTTGATTACGCTAGGTATGCCGGTTAAGCATACGTCAAGGTCAGAGCCATGTTCGGGTGGGTGGCGCGGCCCCGGCCACCCCGGGAGCGCGGTAGACCACTCCCCCCGCCGGGGGTGCGGACGGGGTCAGGAGAGGCAGTCGTAGACGGCCGAGGCCAGGCGGTACGCGCGCAGCGCGCCCGGGCCGGTGGTCATCATCCGGTTCATCGTGTACGCCATCGCGAGCCCGCGCCGGGGGTCGCCGAGGCCGAGGGCCCCGCCGAGCCCGGTGTGGCCGAACGCCGTCTCCGCCCCCTTGCGCGGGGTGAGGAAGTACATCGACGGGCGCATGAAGCCCAGGCCGTAGGCGCTGTCGACGAGCATGACGCGGTCGGGCCCCGACACGCGGACCCGCGTCCCGTACTCCAGGGTCTCGCGTGCGACGATCTCGCCCGCGACCAGGTCGCGGTAGAACCCGGCGAGGCCGCGGGCCGTGGCGACCATGCCCATGGCGGGCCACCCGGCCCGCATGATGACCGGGTGGTTGCCGCCGCCCTTGAGCTTGTTGGGGTTGGGGTTGCCGAGGGCCCGGGTCATCAGGCCGTCCTTGGAGTGGCCGGGGAAGCCGGCCGAAGCGCCGATTCCGCCCGCCGGCTCGCCCGCCGACATGCGCGCCGCGCGGGCGGCGACGTCGTCCGGCGCGCCGAGCCACAGGTCCAGCCCGCGCGGCCCGGCGATCTCGCGGGCCACGATCTCGCCGGCGGTCGCGCCCGCGACGCGGCGGATCACCTCGCCGGTCAGGAAGCCGAAGGTGAGCGCGTGGTATCCGTGCGCGGCGCCCGGCGTCCACAGCGGGGACTGGCCGGCCAGGCGGGCGGCGATGGCGGGCTGGTCCTCGAACTCCGCGACGGGCACGTCCTGCTCGACGACGGGCAGACCGGCCTCGTGGGTGAGCAGCCACTCCACCGTGATCCCGTCCTTGCCGTGGGCGGCGAACTCCGGCCAGACCTTCGCCACCGGCGCGCGCAGGTCGACCAGCCCGCGTTCGGCGAGCCACAGCAGCACGGTGGCCGTGACGGCCTTGGTGCAGGAGTAGGTGAGCACCGGCGTCTCGCGCTCCCAGGGCCGTCCGGTGTGCCGGTCGGCGACGCCGTCCCACAGGTCGACCACCGGCTCCCCGTGCAGGTGGACCGCGAAGGCGGCGCCGAGCTCCTCGCCACGGGCGAAGTTGTCGTCGAAGACCCGGCGCACCCGGTCGAACCGGGGGTCGCAGTGGCCCTGAGCCGTCATGCGCGCACCTCTGTTCCAGGACGCTCCGGGAAGTGATCGTCGCCGCCCCAGCCTAACAAGCGCGGCCCGGCCCGGCGGCGGCCGAGCGGCGCCGCGGAGGGGTCAGCGGACGCGGCGCCGTCCGATGACGAGCAGGACCTCGCGCAGCGCGTCGGCCGCCCGGCGCACGGTCTCCTCCGGGACGGCGGCCATGACGTCGGAGTGCGCGCGGCCGGAGGCGTCGAGCGCGGTGGCGGCCACGCGGCGGCCCTCCTCGGTGAGGCGGACCCAGCGGCTGCGGCCGTCGCCGGCGTCGGCCTCGCGGTCGACGTATCCGGCGCGCGCCAGCCGCTGCAGGACGTTGCTGGTGCCGCCGGAGGTCAGGAACAGCGAGCGCGTCAGGTCGCTGGGCTTGAGGCGGTACGGCGGGCCGGCGCGGTGCAGCGCCGCGAGCACGTCGAACTCGGCGTAGGTCAGGCCGAGCTCCGCCATCTCGGCGCGCGTGGCCTGCTCCAGGAGCCCGCCGATGCGCGAGACGCGCTTGCTCAGCTCCAGGACGGTCACCAGCGAGGCGGGCAGCTCGGCCGCCCAGCCGGGCACCAGGGCGTCGACCTCGTCCTGGCGCGGGGCGCCGGCCTCGTCCCGGGCGTCGTGTCCTTCATGCCGCACCCGAGAAGAGTACCTTCACCCATATTGCTTTTCTAAAAGCTTTTGAGCTAACTTTCCTGCTATGGCTACGTCGCTTTTGATCCGTAATGGGCTCCTCATCGATCCAGACCCCGTCCCCGTGGTGCGCAGTGGTGACGTCCTCGTCGAGGACGGCGTGATCGCGGCCGTGGAGACCTCGCTCCCGGACGTACCCGGCGCCGAGGTGATCGACGCGATGGACCGCATCGTGATGCCCGGGTTCGTCGACACCCATCGGCACACCTGGCAGGCGGGCATCCGCTCGGTGGCCCCCGACGTCACCTTCGCCAAGTACCTGGGCCGCGTGCTCGGCGAGCTGGCGCCCCGCTACCGGCCCGAGGACGCCTACATCGGCAACCTCGCCGGCGCGCTGGAGTGCCTGGACGGCGGCGTGACCACGCTCCTGGACTGGTCGCACGTGCAGCTCACGCCCGGGCACACCGACGCCGTCGTGGACGCGCTGCGGCGGTCGGGGATCCGCGCGGTGTTCGGGTACTGCTACGGCGGGGACGGCGGCCCGCAGGGGCTCGCGGCCGAGGGGCGCCGCGTCCGCGAGCGGTACTTCGACCGCTCCGGCGGCCTGCTGTCGATGGCGGTGGCCGCGCTCGGCCCCGAGATCGCCGGCGAGGAGCTCGCCCTGCACGAATGGCGGCTGGCCCGCGACCTGGACCTGCCGCTGTCGGTGCACATGGGCGGGCACGGCGCCGAGAGCGCCGAGCGTGGCCTGGCCTTCCTGGTGAAGAACGACCTGCTCGGCCCGCGCACGACCTTCGTGCACCCGAACTTCTACACCGACGACGCGCTCCGGCGCATCGGCGACAGCGGGGGCACGGCCTCGGTGTCGCCGTTCGTGGAGGCCGGGCTCGGCATCGGCCACCCCGCGACCGGCCGCGCCCGCGCCAACGGCGTGCCCACCGGGCTCGGCGCCGACACCGTGGCGAGCGCGCCCGGCGACATGTTCTCGGTGATGCGGGCGGCCTACGCGCTGGAGCGGGCGCGGCCCGAGGGGGCCGGCATGGGCCTCACCACCGGGGACGTGCTGCGCATGGCGACGATCGAGGGGGCGCGCGTGGCCGGGCTCGGCGAGGTGACCGGGTCGCTGACGCCGGGCAAGCAGGCCGACCTGGTGCTGCTGCGCGCCGACACGCTCGGCATGGCCCCGGTCCACGACCCGATCGGCGCGGTGGTGCTGTCCGCCGACCGTAGCGCGGTCGACACCGTGATCGTGGGCGGGCGGGTGGTCAAGCGCGACGGCGTGCTGTGCCACCACGACGTGCCGGCGCTGCTGGCGGCCCTCACCGAGTCGGCGGGGTACCTCGTCGCCGGGGGCTGAGCGGCGGGGCCGCGGGCCGTGCGGCGCGGGCGCGTCACGCGGCTCAGGTGCTCAGGATGCGCGCCGACTCCGACTCGTGCGCCAGCCTTCGCAGCACGTCGAACGCCTTGCCGTACAGGACCGTGCCGACGACCAGGGACTCGACCGCCGTCTCCCGGGCGCCGTGGAAGGGGATCTTGCCCATCTCGTGCTCGGCCACCAGCCGCATCGTCAGGGCGGCGTACTCGCGCAGCCCCTCGTCGGAGGTGGGCATGCCGAGCTGGTCGAGCCGGACGAGCACCTGCGCCAGCTCCTCGCGGGTGGGCGCCTCGGGGTGCACGGTCCAGCCGAGGGCGTCGATGAGCCGGTCCACGCGCTCGCGGGCCCGGACGTGCTCGGGGTCGCCCGGCGCGTGCTCGGCGGGGGAGGCCAGCGCGTAGTGGGCGGTGCCGAGCATCGTGTGGAGGGGCATGTCCTCGTCCTCGACGGCCGCGATGATCTCGCTGATCGTGGCGACGGGCAGGCGCCCGACCTCCAGCAGCGCCCGGATGAGCCGGAGCCTGCGCAGGTGCCGGTCGCCGTACTCCGCCCGGGTGGCGGACGTCTGCTCGCCCTGGGGGAGCAGGCCCTCGCGCAGGTAGTACTTGATCGTGGGGATGGGCACTCCCGACACCGCGCTGAGCTGGGAAATCCGCATGCCCCCGATGATACCCCCTCTAGATAGCCTCGCTATCCAATGGAGGGCGCATGTCACCGCCGCGGGCCGGGCGCGGGGCTCAGCCGTCCTGCCGGGGGACGAGCCCGACGCCGCCGAGGGCGCCCGGGGCGGCGGGGTCGAGCTCCTCCTCCTCGTCCGCCCACTCGCGCAGGTGGGTGAGGCCGGGAGCCACCATGTCGAGCCCGGTGAAGTACGCGTCGATCGTCTCGCGGTCGCGGAGCCTGAGCGTCCCGCGGGTGCGGGTGTAGATCTCACGCGCCCGGGCGACGGCGTCGGCGTTCACCACCCCCTTGTAGCCGTGCGACAGCACGAGCCCGCCGCCGGGGGGCAGCGAGCCGCGCAGGTACGACACGATGCTCGCGGCCTCGTCGTCATCGTCGACGAAGTGGACGATCGCGCAGAGGATCACCGCGAAGGGCCGGTCCAGGTCGAGGTGCCCGCGGACCCGCGGGTCGTCCAGGATGGCCTTGGGGTGGCGCAGGTCGCCCTCGACGACGCAGGTGCGCGGGCTGTCCGCGAGCAGCGCGCGGGCGTGCACCAGCACGATGGGGTCGTTGTCGACGTAGACGACGCGCGCCCCGGGCGCGGCACGCTCGGCGACCTGGTGGACGTTCTCCTGCGTGGGCAGGCCGGTGCCGATGTCGATGAACTGGGTGATCCCGGCCGCGGTGAGCAGGCGCACGGCCCGCTTGAGGAAGGCCCGGTTGTCGCGGGCGAACTGCCGCGCGTTGGGGAACAGCTTGATGATGTTCTCGGCGGCCTCGCGGTCGGAGGCGAAGTTGTCCTTGCCGCCCAGGTAGTAGTCGTACATGCGGGCGACGCTGGGAGTCTTGGGGTCGATCCCGGGAGGTGCCTTGTCGGTTCCGCTCATCCGCGCCCTCGCCCTCGCAGTCAGAGACGTCACGCCGGGTGACCAGCGTCATATCGCCGAATATAGACGACAATCCAGATCACGGTGATCATGTGACCAGTCTTCGTCTCGATGTCACTTGACGGTCACAGGCGCCGGCCACGCGCTGTGCCCGGGCGCTGTCCGGACGGTGTCCGGGCCGGGGTCGTCCCGCCGTCCGTTCCGCCGCGCGCGCGGCGGACGGCGGGCACGGCGGGTTCAGCGTTCGGGGAGGTTCTTGAGCGCCTCGCGGCGGCTCAGGCCGTTCAGTCCCTTGAGCCTGACGTACCGGAGCACCTCGCGCGGGTCGGTCTTGGCGTACTCGCGCAGGGCCCAGCCGATGGCCTTGCGGGCGAAGAAATCGGTGTCCGAGAGGCTCGGCTCGATGCAGGCGTATAAGAGGCCGAGGTCGGTGCGGTCCTTGAAGGCGTTCTGGCAGAGGATCGCCGTGCGGCGCTTCCACAGGTCGGGGCCGCCCGCCCACTCCAGCATCAGCGGGCGCATCGTGTCGGGGTAGGCGCGCAGCAGCCCGCCGACCCTGTGGACGGCCAGCTCGTCCACGTAGTCCCACCAGGCGCCCGTGACGATCATCTCCTCGTACATGGGCACCGTGTAGAGCGTCTGGAAGGGCTTGTAGTAGCGGTAGGCGCACAGCTCGATCGCGGCGTAGCGCTCCTCGCGGTACTCGGCGTCGCGCCACAGCGCGAGCACGGCCCTGCGCCACTCGGGGGCGGTGTCGATGCGGTGCTCGGCGAAGACGCGCTTCACCGCGGCCCGCCTCGGCGCGGCCTGCGCGCCGAGGAAGGGCATTGCCGACTTCATGTACGCCTGCATGGCGGGGGCCTTGGCCGGGTCGGCGGCCTCCGTCAGGGCCAGCCGCACGGCCTTGTGCAGCGGCGTCATGCGGGGTGGCTGGTCCGTTCGCCCGTGGCCAGGCCGTCGAACAGCACCGTGATGTAGTGCTCGGCGAGGGCCGCGGTGTTGAGGCGCCCGCCGGGGCGGAACCAGCGGACGGCCACCCAGATCGCGTCGCGGATCATGCGGTAGGTCAGCTTGGGATCGACGTCCGGCCGGAGCGCGCCCTCGGCCTGGCCGCGCTTGATCTGGCCCACCCACATGCGCTCGACCTCGTCCTCGGCCCTGATCAGGTAGTCGAAGCGGTCGCCGGGGAGGGAGCGCAGGTAGTTCCAGTCGTTCTGCATCACCGTGATCGCGGCGCGGTGCGGCTCCAGGGTGCCGAAGCCGATGCGCACCATCTCCGACAGCACCGCGCGGGCGTCGCCGCCGCCGTCCAGGGCCGAGCGGTAGCGCGCGATAAGGTCGTGGAGGAACGTCGACAGGACCTCGTCGACGATCGTCTCCTTGGAGTCGAAGTGGTGGTACAGGCTTCCCGAGAGGATGCCCGCCTCGTCGGCGATCTGGCGCACGGTGGTGGCCTGGAAGCCCTTGCGGGCGAAGAGCTCGGCGGCGAGCTTCACCAGATGGTCGCGGCGCTCGGAGGCGGAGCCCGAAGAGGCCGCGCGGCGGGCGGTGCCCTGGCGCCCGGTCGTCGCGCCGCCGGCCGCGCCCGCGGGTGTCGTCGCGACCGTGGAGGCGCCGCCGGAGTTCTTTCGGGTGTTCACGTCCTCCATTATGGGGGTCCGTGCAATCGCTTGCTCGCCTAACGCGGAGGGCGAGTCACCTGCTCATGCGGCGTTCCCCGCGTCGAACAAGCGCTTGTCGCGAACCGCGCGCGCGGCGGGCGCGGACGACCGGAAGGGCGGTTCCCCCAATGACCGAGGCCTACATCATCGGCGCCGTGCGCACCCCCGCGGGCCGCAGGGACGGGGGCCTGGCCAAGGCGCATCCCGCGGACCTCGGCGCGCTGGTCGTCCGTGCGCTGATCGATCGTACCGGGGCGGACCCGTCCGCCGTGGACGAGATCGTCCTCGGGTGCGACGACGCCGCGGGGCCGCAGGGCGGCAACCTCGCGCGGACGTGCTGGCTGGCGGCCGGGATGCCGCCCGAGGTGCCCGGCGTGACGCTGGACCGCCGGGGCGGGTCGTCCCAGCAGGCCGTGCACGCCGCCGCGCGCGCCGTGTGGAGCGGGAGCGCGGGGCTGGTCGTGGCGGGCGGGGTGCGCAGCACGAGCATGGTCCCGCCCTCGGAGGCCGATCCCGTCGCGGGCTCGCGCGGGTGGCGGGCGCGGTACGGCGGGCGGGCGTTCCCGCAGCTGCGGACCGCCGAGACGATCGCCGGGAAGTGGGACGTCTCGCGGCGTGAGATGGAGGAGTTCGCGGTGCGGTCGCACCGGCGCGCGGCCCGGGCCCTCGCCGAGTGGCGCTTCGAGCGGGAGGTCGTCCCGGCCGCCGGCCTGCTCACCGACGAGGGCCCCCGGCCTGACCTCGGCCTCGCCGAGCTGGCCGCGCTGGAGCCGTGCGCCGAGGGCGGCAGGCTGACCGCCGCGCTGACCGCCGAGCCCTGCGACGGCGCCGCGGCCGTGCTGATCGCCTCGGCGGACGCGGTGCGGGCGCACCGGCTGAGCCCGCGCGCCCGCGTCCACCACGCCTCCGCCCGGGCCTGCGACCCCGCCGCCCCGCCCGCCTTCGCCGCCGCGACCGCCCGCGCGCTAGACCGAACGGGTATGGCGGCGGACCGGCTGGACGTCGTGGAGGCGGACGAGGCGTACGCCTGCCTGCCGCTCGCCTGGGCGCGCGAGACCGGCGTGGACCCGGAGCGGATCAACCCCAACGGCGGCGCGCTCGCGCTCGGCGACGCCCTGGGCGCCTCGGGGGCGCGGGCGCTGACCTCGCTGCTCCACGAGCTGGAACGCGCCGGCGGGCGCTACGGACTCCAGGTGGCCGAGGACGGATTCCAGGCGGAGATCACGATCATCGAACGTCTCTGAGCCCTGTGCGCCGTGCGCCGCGGGGGCACTCCTCGGGAGGTTCTCCGAGGCCCGCCCCAATTTTGGGAGCGTTCTCACTCACAGAAATCCCATGGTCGTGGGTATGGAAAACAGGAAAGTTTCCTATTAGATTGTCGAAATGTCCGAGACGGCGCCCCGGGAGGCGATGACTTTCCGCGGACGCCTCGCCCCGTAACGGTCCTGCGAGCCTCCGGCGCGAGCCGCCGATGCCACCAGGCGAGGAGAGTGCATGAAGCGCAGCCCTGAGCTACTGCGTCTGGCCGATTCGGTCCTCCTCCCCGGGTTCGAAGGACGAACACCCCCGGACTGGCTGCGGCGCCGACTCGGCGAAGGGCTGTCGGGCGTGGTGCTGTTCTCCAGGAACATCGGGACGCCGTCCGAACTCGCCGAGCTGACCGCGGCCCTGCGCGCGGAGCGCCCCGAGGCCGTCATCGGCATCGACGAGGAGGCCGGGGACGTCACCCGGCTGGAGGCCAGCACCGGCAGTTCGCGCCCGGGCAACTACGCCCTCGGCGTGGTCGACGACGTCGCCCTCACCGAGAAGGTCGCCTACGGCGTCGGCCTGGACCTCGCCGCCTCCGGCGTCAACGTCAACTTCGCCCCCGCGGCCGACGTGAACTCCAACCCGCGCAACCCCGTCATCGGCCTGCGCTCCTTCGGCGCCGATCCCGAACTCGTGGCGCGGCACACCGCCGCCTGGGTACGGGGGCTCCAGGCGGCGGGCGTCGCCGCCTGCGCCAAGCACTTCCCCGGACACGGGGACACCGCCGTCGACTCCCACCACGGCCTGCCGTCGGTCGGGGCGTCGCTCGAGCAGCTTCACAAGGTGGAGCTGCTCCCGTTCCGCGCCGCCATCGCCGAAGGCGTCCAGATGATCATGACGGGCCACCTGCTCGTCGACGCCTACGACCCCGGCCTCCCCGCCACGCTCAGCCCGCGCATCCTCACCGGACTGCTCAGGGACGAGATGGGGTTCCAGGGCGTGACCATCACCGACGCCGTGGAGATGGCGGCGATCGTCGAGCGGTACGGCATCGGCGGCGGCAGCGTGCGCGCGGTCGCCGCGGGAGCCGACCTGATCTGTATCGGTGGCGAGCACGCGGACGACGAGGTCGTCGTGACGATCCGCGAGGCGATCGCCGACGCCGTCGCCGAGGGCGCGCTGCCCGAGGAGAGGCTCGCCGAGGCCGCGCGCCGCGTCGAGGCCCTCACCACCTGGACCGGCTCCTTCCCCGGCCCGCGGCCGTCCGCCGCCCGGGAGACCCTGACGCTCGGCGCGCACCTGGACGGCCACGCGGCCGCCGCGATGGCGCTGGACGGGCACGGGGCCCCCGCTCCGGACCTGGACGGGCACGTGGGTCTGGACGGGCACGCCAGCGCCACGGCGCTGCTCGACGGGTCGTCCTCGGACGGGTACGACGACGGGCCCGGGCACGTGCCGCCGGGGCTGGACGCCGCGCGGCGGGCCATCCGCGTCGCCGGCGACCCCGGGTCCGCGCTGCCGCTTCCCGCCGCGCCGCACGTGGTGGAGCTGACGCCCCTCATGAGCATGGCGATCGACAAGCACATGCCGTGGGGCGTCGGCGAGCCGCTGGGCAAGCTGCTGCCCGGCACGACGGTGACCCGCGCCGGCGAGGAGGAGGCCGGGAGCCTGGACGAGGCCGTCCTGCGCTCGGCCGAGGACCGGCCGCTGGTGCTGGTGGTCCGCGACGCCCACCGCCACGCCTGGCAGATCGACGCGCTGACCCGGCTCCTGGCCGCGCGGCCGGACGCGATCGTGGTCGAGATGGGCCTGCCGGGGCGCACCGACCTCGGCGCCGTCCACATCGCCACGCACGGCGCGGCCCGCGTCTGCGGCCAGGCCGCCGCCGAGGTGCTCACCGGCCTCCTGCCCGTCCCGTCCTGACCCCGGACGAGCCCGTCCGGCGCACCGCCCACTGAGCGCGCCTTAGCGTGGCCACCGGCCCGTCTCCCGTTCCTCGGGAGGCGGGCCGGTGGCATCTCGTGGGTACGGCCGCGTCGCGGGAAACGCACCCAGCCTGACGCCCTGATCCGCCTCCGCGGTCCGGGGGCAGTCAGCGCTCTGTGATCACCGCATCGACAGGGGCGTCGTCCTGCATGAGCGCCAGTGCCGTATGGTGTACGGTACGCCATACGATATAGCGGGAGGACGGCATGTACCAGCCGAGCGCCGAGGAACTGAAGAGCATTGAGGAATGGTTCGCCGACTACGATGCGCTGGCCGAGCAGGGCGCCATCGAGCAACTGGCCGACCTGGCGGTCTTCCCGATGAACGTGGCCACCGACGTGCCGGGCGGCCACGCGAGCGTCCGCCAGTGGACGCGGGCCGAGTACGTCGAGGCGATGAAGGAGTCCATGGGGGGCGGCACCGCCGGGCTCGGCCTGCGCTCGACGCGCGTCCCGCGCTTTCTCAGCCCGAACCTGGTGGTCGTGGAGACCGAGGCGACGATGACGATGGAGGGCCAGGAGCACCACATGCACTACGCCGACCTGCTGGTGCGCACCGAGGATGGGTGGGCGTTCCAGACCATGGTGCAGGGCGGCTGGGGTCACGGCTGGCCACCCGCCAACCGCGGCTGACCGCGCCGTTCCCGGTCGGGGCACGCCTGGGCGCCGAGGCGGCGGCACTTGCTCGGTCTTGTGACTGTCGGGTCGTCGTCCGCGAGGCGCTCCGTCGTGGAGCGCCTCGCCGCCGTGCCGTGTCCTCGGGTTGCTTGAGGTTTGCCCACATATATCGCCATTTCCAGGGAAAACTTCGATGGTTGCTCCGGAAAAGGAATCGGTGAATGAGCGGTATCTGTGCGGGACGCGTCGTCGTGGTGACCGGTGCCGGGCGCGGCATCGGCAGGGAGCACGCCCTGGAGTTCGCCCGCCAGGGCGCCAAGGTCGTCGTGAACGACCTCGGGACCGACACCAGAGGCGGAGGACGCTCCAGCGCCCCGGCGCTCGCGGTGGTCGAGGAGATCCGCGACCACGGCGGGGACGCGGTCGCCAACTGCGACGACGTGGCGGACTGGGAGGGCTCGGCGCGGCTCGTGAAGACGGCGGTCAGCGCCTTCGGCGGGCTGGACGTGCTGGTCGGCAACGCCGGCTACCTGCGGGACCGCATGATCGTCTCGATGACCGAGCACGACTGGGACGACGTGATCCGCGTCCACCTGAAGGGGCACTTCCTGCCGCTGCGGCACGCCGCCGCGTACTGGCGGGAGCGTGCCAAGGCGGGGGAGGCGCGGGACGCCCGGGTCGTCACGACCACCTCCGGCGCCGGGCTGCTCGGCAGCGTCGGCCAGGCCAACTACGCCGCCGCCAAGGCCGGGATCGTCGCGCTGACGCACACGGCCGCCGCCGAGCTCGCCCGCTACGGCGTCACGGTCAACGCCGTCACGCCCTCGGCGCGAACCCGCCTCACCGAGGAGGCGTTCGCCTCCATGGTGGCCCCGCCGGAGTCCGGCTTCGACGTCATGGACCCGGCCAACGTGGCGCCCCTGGTGGTCTGGCTGGGCTCGGCCGAGTCCTCCGGCGTCACCGGGCGCGTCTTCGAGGTCGAGGGCGGCATGATCTCCATCGCCACGGGCTGGACCCACGGCCCGGGCGTCGACAAGGGCTCCCGCTGGGAGCTGCACGAGATCGGCGAGGCGGTCGGCAAGCTGCTCGCCGAGGCCCCGGTCCCCGACCCGGTGTACGGCGTGGCACAGATCTGAGGCCCGTCCGGCGACCTTGACCATACTTCGCGAGGCGATGTATGGTCGCCGGCATGCCCGACGACCCTTCACGGCGCGCGGAACCGGCCGCGACCGGCCGCGAGGGCTGAGCGTCCGCCGATGTCGTTCGCCTCCCCGCTGTTCCTCTGGTTCTTCATGCCCGTCACCCTCGTGACGTACTGGGCCACGCCCCGGCGTCTGCGCAACCATGTCGTGGCCGTGGCCAGCCTGGTCTTCTACGCCTGGGGCGCCGGGCCGTACGTGGCGCTGCTGGCGTCGGCGATCCTGGTGAACTTCGCGGCGGGCATCGCGATCGACTCTCCGCGGGTCTCGGCGCGGGGCCGGACGGCCGTGCTCGTGGGGGCGGTCGCCTGGGACCTCGGCATCCTCGCCGTGTGGAAGTACGCGGGGTTCGCCGCCCGCCAGATCGACGCGTTGTCGACCGCGCTCGGCCTCGGGCACGGCCCGGTCGTGGACCTCGCCCTGCCGATCGGCATCTCCTTCTTCACCTTCCACCACATCTCCTACGTGGTGGACGTCCACCGGCGCAGCAGGCCCGCGCAGCGGGGCCTCGTCGGCTTCGTCACCTACATCACGATGTTCCCGCAGCTCGTCGCGGGCCCGGTCGTCCGCTACCACGAGATCTCCGCCCAGCTCGCCGACACCGCGCGCGACCGGTACGCCGACTTCGCCGCGGGCTTCCCCCGCTTCGCGCTCGGCCTGGCCAAGAAGGTGATCGTGGCGGACACCGTCGCCCCGATCGCCGACGCCGCGTTCGCCGTCCCCAGCGGGGAGATCGGCGCCGCGACCGCCTGGGTGGGGGCCCTGGCCTACACCGTGCAGATCTACTTCGACTTCTCCGGGTACTCCGACATGGCGGTCGGCCTGGGCATGATGTTCGGGTTCCGCCTGCCGGAGAACTTCGCCCGGCCGTACTCGGCCTGCTCCGTCACCGACTTCTGGAGGCGCTGGCACATCTCGCTGTCGCGCTGGTTCCGCGACTACGTCTACATCCCGCTCGGCGGCAACCGCCGCGGCACGGCGGTCACGTACCGCAACCTGCTGGTCATCTTCGTGCTGTGCGGCTTCTGGCACGGCGCCGGCTGGACGTTCCTGTGCTGGGGCCTGTACCACGGCGGCCTGCTCGTCGCCGAGCGGGCGCTCGGCTGGGACAGGCCGCCCGGCGGCGTCCCGGCCCTGGTCCTGCGCCGCGCCGCGACCTTCCTGCTGGTCGTCGCCGGATGGGTCCTGTTCAGGTCCGCCGACCTGTCACAGGCGGCCGGCATGCTCGGGGCCATGGCCGGGGCGCGCGGCGGCGGGCTCGACGAGTTCGTGCTGTTCTCCCTCGACCACCGGCGGACGGCCGTCCTCGTCCTCGCGCTCACCGTGGTGCTGCTGCCCGCCTCCCAGAGCCTCGGACGGCTGCTGGAGCGGGGACGCGACGGCGCGGCGCGGTGGGCCGTCACGGCGGCGCGCGTGGCGGTGACCTGGGTCGCGGCCCCGTACGCGGGCGTGCTCGTCGCCGCGGGCACCTTCAGCCCGTTCCTCTACTACCAGTTCTGACCATGGATACCGCCACTCTCACGAGGACCCCAGAAAAGGCTTCCCGACGGCGCCGCCGCGTCGCCGCCCTCGCCGCGTTCGTCTTCTTCTTCGGCCCCGCGGTGGCGTTCGCCGCAGGGGACAGGGCCGGCGAGATCGAGAACCGCCAGCTGGCCGCCTTCCCGGCGCTGTCGCGGCGGTTCGCGGCAGGCTTCGAGGCATGGGCCGTGGACCACCTGCCCTTGCGCGGAGAGGCCGTGCGGGCCCACGCCCTGCTGTCGGAAGGGCTCTTCGGCGAGCAGCCCTCGTACGCGACCGCCGGGCCGCGCGCCTACCCCCGGGTCATCGAGGGACGCGACGGCTGGCTGTACTTCGGCGACGACGTGGCCGAGGCGTGCCGGCCCGCCGGGACGACGGCCGGGATCCTGGACCGCGTCCGCAGGCTGGGCGAGATCGTGCGAAGGTCCGGCCGGAGGTTCGTGTTCACCGTCGCGCCGGACAAGACCACCGTCTCGCCGGACAAGCTGCCGGACCGGTTCCTCGGCGAGGGCTGCCTGCGCGGGCGCAAGAAGGAGTTCTGGGCCGCGCTGGACGCCGCCCGCCCGCCCGGGTACCTCGACCTGCGCGCCCCGCTGCTGCGGCTGCAGCGCGACACGGGCGAGCCGGCCTACTTCCGCACCGACAGCCACTGGAGCGAGCGCTCCGCCGCCCTGTACGGCGAGGAACTGGCGCGCGTCCTGCGGCCCGGCCTGAGCGAGGACACGCGGCTCACCTTCCTCGGCCGTTCGCCGCGCGAGGGCGACCTCGGCAGGCTGCTCGGCGCCCCCCGCCAGGAGGACGCCGCCCGCTGGCGGCTGGACCGGGACGGGGTGCGCCGCGTCGCGCAGGACGACCGGGACGCGCCGCTCGCCTTCCGCGTGACCAACGCCTCCGCCCGCGCCGCGCTGTTCCGGCCGCGGACCCTGCTCATCGGCGACTCCTTCACCCGGGAGTCCACGCCGTGGATCACCCCGTACTTCGCGGACCTCACCGTGCTGCGCAGCGACGCCCCGGCCAGAGCCGGTCCCGAGCGGGTCGCCGGGTACGTGAGGGACGCCGAGGTGGTGGTGTTCGAGATGGTCGAGCGCTACTGGGCGGGCGGCCACGGGGAGACGCTGACCGACGAGACGCTCGCCGCGGTGGAGAAGGCCCTGGAGGCGGCACCGCGGCGCGCGGGCGATCCTGGTTGACCATACTTCTGACCTCGAAGTATGGTCTCGGCCATGGCCACCGGATCCTCATCGGTGAGCGAGCCGACGTACTTCATCCTCGCCGCCCTCCTCGACGGTCCCCTGCACGGCCACGGCATCATCAAGCGCGTCCTGGACCTGTCCGAGGGCCGCATCAGGCTTCCCGTCGGCACCCTCTACGGCGCCCTCGACCGGCTGGCCACGCACGGCCTGATCGTCCTGGACCACGAGGAGGTCGTGGACGGCCGCCCCCGGCGCTACTACCGCCTCACCGAGCACGGCGACGGCGTGGTCACCGCCGAGGCCCGCCGCATGCAGAAGGCCGCCGCGATCGTCACCGGCCGGGCCCCCGGGACGGCGCCGGCGTGACGCCCGCCGACGACGCCCGCCCGGGCGGGGCGGGCAACGCCGTGACCCCTCTGGAGCGCCGGTACCGCCGGCTGCTGCGCGCCTATCCGCCGGGGCACCGGGCCGGCCACGGCGAGGAGATGATCGCGACGCTGCTCGTCGCCGAGGCCGGCCGTCGCGTGCCCTCGTGGCGCGAGGCGCGGGCCCTGGTCGCGGGGGGCCTCCGGGCGCGCGCCCTCGACGCGGGGCGCGTTCCCGCCCTGGGGGACGGCGCGCACCTCGGGGTCACGGCGCTGGCGGCGGTGAACCTGGGCGTCCTGCTGCCGTACGCGGGATCGGTCCCGGTGTGGACGGCGCTGGCGGCGGCGGCGCTGCTGGCCGTGACCCGGGGCCGGATCGGCGCGGCGCTCCTTCTGGTGGCGCTGGTCGGCGGCAAGGTGGCCGCCGTGGCGCTCGGCCGTCCCTGGCTGGACGAGACGCTGCTGCCGGTCTTCCCCGACGCGCCGTGGCGTCTGCCCGCGCTGTACTCCACCGGAGGGCCGGTCGCGCCCGTCGCCGCCTACGCGCTCGCCTTCCTCGGGCTCCTGGCGCTGGCCGCGCGGCGCGTCCCGGTCCGGACGAGGACGTGGCGATGGTGGCTCGTGGCGCCGCTGGTGGCGGGCGCGGACCCCTCCTCGTGGCTCTCCGTGCAGCCGGGATCGGCGCGCGAGATGGGCCGGGTCGCCTTGGAGGTCGCGCTCCTGTGCCTGGCGGTGTGGGCGGGCCGCGTCGCGGCCGATCCGCGCTGGGCCGTCGCCGGCGCGCTCGCCGTGACGCCGGTCATCGTCGCCTGCGTGGAGAACACCCTGGCGGGCGGGTACGGGTACGTCCTCTACGGCCGTCAGGAGCTGTCCCACCTGGGCGTGCTCGTGCTGCTGGTCGTCGCCGCGGGCGCGGCGCCGCTGCGCGCCCGGCGGCGCGTGCTGCTGTGACGCGCCTCCCGGGCCGGGCGGCCCGATGGACGACCGCGCGCGCGGCCCTGCGCCGGGCAGGGCGCCTCGTGCCGGCGATGCTGGTCGTCCTGGCGGTGTGCGGCGCCCCCGGCGTCCGCGACGCGGGCGCCGCCCGGTACGGAGGCGGGCGGGACGCGCTCACGTGGCGGGAGGAGCTGCGCGCGGACTGCATGAGGCGGCACGGGTTCCGGTACGTGCCCTCGCCGGGCAGGCACGTCAACCCCGTCCGCCGGGACACCCCGGAGGCGCGGGCCCGCGACATGGGGGAGTACCCGGCGATGCGCCGGTTCCGGGAGAAGTACGGATTCGGGATCTTCGCGCTCTACGCCTATCCCCGCGAGTTCGGGAACCCCATGGTCCCGGTCGGGGGGCCGCTGGAGCCGAACGTGAGGATCCGAATGGCGCTCTCGCCGACCCAGCGCCACGCCTACCAGGACGCCGACGACGCCTGTTACGCGGAGGCGGTCAAGGCGGTCACGGGCAAGGAGGTGACCTCGTCCTACGACCACATGACGCAGGCGGACGCGCGGATCAGGGACCTCGTCGCCACCGAGCTGGACACCGACCCGCGGCTCGCCCGGCTCGGCGCGCGGATGGCCGCGTGCCTGTGGCGCGAGGGCTACGCCGTGCCCTCCCCGACGCCCTCGGCGCTGGCCGCCCGGGGGCCGGACGCCTTCCACGCGGAGGAGGTGCGGCTCGGACGCCGGATGGTGGAGCCCGACGAGCGCGTCCCGGAGGCGGCCTACTACGCGCCGCCGCTGACCCCGCAGGACGCGCGGCCCTACCTCGCCCGTGAGATCGCCGCCGCGCTGGCCGACCTGGAATGCGGCAGGGACTTCTACGCGGCCTACGAGCCGCGCCGCGCGCGGATCGAGCGCCGGGTACAGGCCGAGTTCGGCCTGGAGGAGTGGTGACGGGCGCGCTCAGGCGAACGCGTAGCACTCCACCTCCGCGCGGCGGAACGCCAGGCCCTGCGTCACCGAGCGCTCGACGCACTGCTGCTCCTTCGGGCCCAGGGTGAGGGGGCCGCAGACCGTCACGCCGGAGTAGGTGCGGCAGTCGAGGTCGGGGGCCGCCGCGCCGATCACGTACCTCGCGGTGACCTCTTTCCGGCAGACGCGGCGGGCCTCGGCCGTGTCGGCGTACCGGCACTGGGACGTCAGGACCCGGTACTGCTCCGCGCTGACGGACTTCTTCTCCTCCGGGCCGGGAGGTCCTCCGGCGACCGGGATCGCGGCGGTGACGGCGGCGAGGGCCGTCGCGGCCGGGATCGTGACCATGGTGAACAGGGCTGTTGTCGCAAGGGCGACGACCTTCGCGATCTTCGTCATGACCATTCCCCCTGTCATGACGTTCGTACCCGCCGCGCGCCCGCCCGAAGAACCCGGGGGGTAAAGCACGGTCCTGCCCGGGGCCTCGGACCGGTACCGGACGGACGCCGGACGCGCCGGGGAACACGCGGCGACATGACCGTACGATGCTCACGGTACTGACATGTCAGCTCATGGGATGGAGTGTCGTGAAGATCGCCTACGTCACCTACGACGGTCCCGACGACGACAGGGACGTCATGCTCGCCCACTGGCGGGAGTCCGGCGTCGACGGGACCGCGGTGCGCTGGGACGACCCCGGCGCGGCCTGGGACGCCTTCGACGCCGCCGTGGTGCGATCGACGTGGGACTACGTGGAGCGGCGCGGCGAGTTCCTCGCCTGGGCGCGCCGGGCGTCGGCCGTCACGAGGCTGCTGAACCCGGCCTCGGTGATCGAGCGCAACACCGACAAGACCTACCTGCGGGACCTGGCGGCCGTCGGCGTCCCCACCGTGCCCACGAGCTGGGTCGGCCCCGGATACGAGCCCCGGCTGCCGTCCTTCGAGGAGTACGTCGTGAAGCCGGCGGTGTCGGCGGGGGCGCGCGACACCGTCCGCACGAGCGTGGCGTCGGAGGCCGCGCGGCACGCCGGGCGCATCGCCGCCAAGGGCGGGACGGCCATGGTGCAGCCCTACCTGCGCATGGTGGAGGAGGAGGGCGAGCTCTCCCTGCTGTACTTCGGCGGCCGGTTCAGCCACGCCGTGCGCCGTCCCGCCATGCTGGCCCGCGACGACGGGCGGCCCCGCGCCAACCACGTCGGCGCGGAGCTCCGCGCGCCCGCTCCCGACCAGGTCGCCCTCGCCGAGAAGGTCCTCGGCGAGATCGCCGAACCGCTGCTGTACGCCCGCGTGGACCTGGTCCGCCTGCCGGACGGGACTCCCGCCCTCATCGAGCTGGAGCTGACCGAGCCGTACCTCTACCTCTCCGGCGCCCCGGGGGCCGTAGGCCGCTTCACCGACGCCCTGCGCGAGATCCTGAGGGACGACGACGCCTAGCCGTCGAACCGGCCGTAGGAGCCGCGGAAGAACAGCAGGGGGCCGCGGTCGGCGTGCGTGCCGAGGTCGTGGACGCGGGCGACGACGATGAGGTGGTCCCCGGCCGGGTGCTCGGCCTCGATCGAGCAGTCGATCCAGGCCAGCGCCTCGTCGATGAGGGGATGCCCGCCGGGCGAGGACGTCCAGGCCAGGCCGGCGAACTTGTCCGTGCCCTTGGCGGCGAGCTGCCTGCTCACGTCCTCGTGGTGGTCGGCCAGGACGTTGACGCACACCCGGCCCGCCTGCCTGAGCCGCGGCCAGGTGGAGCTGGTGTGGGCCACGCAGAACGCGACCAGCGGGGGGTCGAGGGACACCGAGGTGAAGGAGTTGACCGCGATGCCGGCGGGCTCGCCGGTGGCCGGGTCCATGGCCGTGATCGCGACGACGCCGGTGGCGAACCGGCCGAGCACGTTCCTGAAGTGACGGGGGTCGACGACGGCCTGCGCCGCCTCCGGGCCGTGCCGGTCGCTCGCGATGGACGGCAGGGGGACGGGAGGAGCGGGCGTGTCCTCGCGCACGGGGTGTCCGTGGGCCGTGACCGCACCGTGCGGCGTGGCCAGCCGCGCCGCTGGGGTGCTCATCGTCGTCCTCGCCTCCCTCGGTGGCGCGGCCCCGCCCGCCTCCGCGCCGTGGACCGCCGGAACTTGACCAGCATGCAACCTCAACGCTGGTTCAGGTCAAGCGCGGGATGACGAAGTGGAGAGCGGTGAGGTGTCCGGTTCCGGGCGCGAACCGGCCGTCCTCGGCCAAGCGGTTGCTAGGGATGTCTGGCCGTGCGGCCACGTGATCAGCGCCTTTACGGGGAGGGCGATCCGCGGGGACGTCGCGAGCGGGGCCGGACGCGCGCCGTCAAGAGGGGGAGCGGTGTTGGATATACCGCATTTTCCGAGAACTCCGGCCGGGGACTCCGCGGCGGTGCGGGAGGCGCCGGAGCGCCGGCCCATGGGTGTCCGATTCGGGGATATCGGGGGCGCCGATGCCGGTGGGGCGCGGTCGCGCGACACGCCCGGGGCCGTCATTCGGAAATGACGGAAATTTCGTTACCTGGAGGACCGATTCCCCATCGCCGGGGTTGACGGGCGTCGCCGCGCCGGATGACCGTGGAGCCTGACGGCGGACGCGCCGTGCCGTGGAGCCGTGACGGCCGGGAACGGTCGCATGGGTGCGCAGGGACGCATACGGAAGACGTGTCCTGGCGGGCGTGGGGGACCCGCCAGGACACGTTCCGCCCCGGCGCGACGTCCAGGACCCCGGCGAGGGTTGGGGTCCTGGACGCCGTTCATCGCACGGAGTCTGTGGGAGGCGACTCGCCGCGCGCCCGCGTCTCATCGGGGCGCTCGTCGGCGGGCCTTCGCAGATGGCGCGTGACGAGCCGGGCCGCGCCGACCGGGTCGGCCGCCGGATGCGTGACGGTGAGGCCGTCCTCGTTCCAGACGAACGAGCCCTTCCTGCACCAGACGGTGAGCTCGCTCGTCACCGACAGCACCGACATGCCGTTTCCGCTGCTCTGGTACGTGTGCGTGAACCCTTCGCGGTGCAACGCGTAACGCAGTAGACGCGTCGCCTCGCGCGGATCGTGCCACGGCAGGTACGGCTTGCCCGCTCGGACCGCCAGCACAGGCCCTCACCCCCTCGCCGGCCCTTTGATGGATTTGTACCAACGTTTGGATAATGCGGGGTGGAGACGCTTGGGTCAAGGGGTTGTTTGCTGTCAGATCGAGATCGTCTAGATTCGTAGGTACAAAAGGACGGAACCGTAGGTGAGATTTGGCACGGTCGACGCTGTATCAGCAGGTGGCCGGCGAGCTGCGCAGGGCCATCTATTCCGGTGAGCTCGGGCCGGGAGCCCAGCTGCCCACCGAGTTGGACCTCATGGACAGCCATGAGGTCAGCCGCAACACGGTTCGCCTGGCGCTGGCGGAGCTTGAGAACGAGGGTCTCATCACGCGGATGCGCCGACGGGGCAGCTTCGTGCGCGATCGCCGCGCGCTGCTCATGCGCCCGCAGGACGAGCTGAGCGCCTCACCGGGAGTGCTGCGCAGGGAGGCCTTCGCCGAGGCCGTGACCAAGGAAGGACGCAAGCCGGGCCAGGAGATCGAGGTCTCCATCGTGCGGCCGCCCGAGGAGATCGCCGCCCGCCTGGAGCTCGAGGAGCACGCCCTCGCCGTGGTGCGCCGCCGCCTGCGTTACGTCGACGACCAGCCCTACAACACCAACGACTCCTACTTCCCGCACGCGCTCGTCCGGGACTCCGAGATCGCGCGCCCCGCGGACATCACCCGCGGCGCCAACCGCGTCCTGGAGGAGCTGGGCCACCGGCAGGTCCGCGTCGTGGACGACATTTCCGCACGTATGCCGACTCCCGAGGAATCATCGCGCCTGCAGCTCGAACCTGGTACCCCTGTTGTCGTATATGTCCGAGTTGGATATGACCGTGACGACACCCCGGTCCGGGTCGCCGTGTCGGTGCTGCCCGCCGACAAGCATCTGGTCAGGTACGAGCTCGAACTGAGCTGATCTCGCGCGCGCCGCCGCTCCACGCGGTGACGCGGCCGCGCGGGCCCGCCGTGGGGGCGGGCAGGGGCCGCATTCCGGCTGACGCGCCGGCCGGGCACACCGGGCCCACAGGGCCCAGGAGACCCGCCCGGCTCGCCGGCTCTGCGGCGAACGCCGTTCGCACCGGCCTTCACTGAGAAAGCCGCACGCCCCCCATCGGACACGCTACGTGGCCGAGGCGTCACCCACGGCGACGAAAGGATGAACCGTGTACTCCGAGTCCTCCAACACCCTCCAGCGGGCCGACCTCAGCTCCCTCACCCTCCGCACGGCCACCCTCGACGATCTCCCCGGCGTCCTCGCGCTCCTCGCGGAGGCGGCGGGCTGGCTCAACGGCCGCGGCATCCGCCAGTGGCCGGCCGGCGGCTTCCCCGCCGCCCGGATCGAGCCCCTGATCGCCGAGCGGACCCTGTACGTGCTGGACGGCGCCGAGGACGCCGGCGAGGGCGGGATGCCGGCGGCCACCGTGGCCCTGGACGGGCACGCCGACCCCGAGTTCTGGCGCCGCTCCGACCATCCGGAGACCGGCCTGTACGTGCACAAGCTCGCCGTCAACCGGGCGTTCTCCGGCCGGGGGCTCGGGGAGACGCTGCTCGACTGGGCGGCGCTGCGCGTGGCCGCCACCGGGCGGCGGTGGCTGCGGCTGGACTGCTCCAAGGACAATCCGGCGCTGCAGGGCTACTACCGCGGGCTGGGCTTCCGTCACGTCCGCACGGTGGACCTGCCGCACCGGGCCTCCGGCGCGCTGTTCCAGCGGGCCGGCGACCCGACGGCGCACGCCGTGCCGCGTGCCCGCCGCCGCCTGCCGGCGCACGTGCTCGCCCGCTGAACCCGATCCCGTTCGGTGCGACCGTGCGAGATCCGGGCATATCAAAATGTGATCCCCCACCTGGGAAAGATCCTCTTTAGCCGTCCAATCCCGGACAGGTGACGGCCTGTGGGCGGTAGCGGTCCAACTCCGGACATGAGGGTCCGATACTCTCAGGACCCATGACCGGATCGCTGCTTGAGGTGATCGCGCTGGACGTGCGCGACGCCGTGGCCGCAGAGGAGGGCGGCGCGGACCGCTTGGAGATCGTTGCCGACATGTCCGTCGGCGGGCTGACCCCCGCGGCGGAGACCGTCGCGGCGATCGCCAAGGAGTCCGCGCTGCCCCAGATGGTGATGCTCCGGTGCAACGCGGGCTTCACCGTCGGCCCAGAGGAGCTGGAAGGTCTGGAGGCCGAGGTGCGCGCCCTGGCCGAGGCCGGGGCGGCAGGGTTCGTCTTCGGCTTCCTCGACGCGGAGGGCGCCGTCGACCTCGCGGCCACCGAGGCCCTCATCCAGGCGGTGACGCCGCTGCCCTGGACGTTCCACCGGGCCGTGGACAACGCCGCCGACGTGCAGGCGAGCTGGCGCGCCGTCCGCCTGCTGCCGAACCTCGCGACCGTGCTGACCTCGGGCGCGCCGTCGGGCATCGCCGCCGGGCTGCCCGTCCTGCGGGCGCGCGCCGAGGCCGGGGACGCCCCGCTGATCCTCGCGGGCGGCGGCCTGCAGCCCCACCTGGTGCCCCCGCTGCTGGACTACGGCGTGCGGGCCTTCCACGTCGGCAGCGCCGTGCGGGAGTCCTGGTCCCACCCCGTGGACGCCGCGCTGGTGCGCCGGTGGCGCCACCTCGTGGACACGATCTGAGGTGCGCCTCACGCTCGGCGAGCCTCGGGTCCCGGCGGGGTTCGCCGCGGCCTTCGCCGGGCAGCGGGAGCGCTTCCCCGGCCTCTCGGACGACTGGCGGCCCGTGCACACGGTGTACGTGCCCGCGGGCCGCGTCGACCGGCACACCGTGCGCTCCTGGGGCGAGCGTGCCCTCGCCCTGCTGGAGACCCACCTCCCCGACGCCCGCGCCCTGGCGGCCGTCTTCGGCCCCATGGGCGGGGACCTCGCGGCGGACGTGCGGGGCCGCGTCGCGGCCAAGCTGGCCGCCGAGCCCGTCGAGGACCTGAGGATCGACTTCGAGGACGGGTACGGCGTCCCGCCCGGCGCGCGCGAGGACGCCGACGCCGTGGCGGCGGCCGAGGCGGTCGCCGCGATGCGCGCCGACGGCACGCTGCCCCGCCGCTGGGGCCTGCGGGTCAAGTCCTTCGCCGACGGCGACCCCGCGCGCTCGCTCCGCACGCTGGACGCCTTCCTGACCGCCGTGCTCGCCCGCGCGGGCGGCCTGCCGGACGGCTTCACCGTGACCTTCCCCAAGGTGCTCATGGAGGAGTACCTGGGCCAGTTCGCCGCGTGCCTGGGCGAGCTGGAGGCGGGTCTCGGCCTGCCCGCGGGGACGCTGCGGTTCGAGATGCAGGTCGAGGCGCCGCAGACCGTCATGTTCCTGGCACGCTCACCCGGCCTCGTGCCGTCCCTCGGCGGGCGGCTGGCGGCGGCGCACTTCGGGGTGTTCGACTACACCGCCGCCTGCGGCCTGCCGCCGCACGAGCAGCGCCTGGACCACCCGGTGTGCGACCACGCCCGCGAGGTGATGCGCGTGGCGCTCGCGGGGACCGGCGTGGAGCTGTCGGACGGCTCGCTGGCCGCCTCGCCGGCCTCCGACGCCGCGCCGGACGTCCACGCGCTGTGGCGGACGCACGCCGCGCTGGTGCGCCACTCGCTGCGCCACGGCTTCCACCAGGGCTGGGACATGCACCCCTCGCACCTGGTGAGCAGGTACGCCACCGTGTACGCCTTCCATCTGGAGCACCGCGACGCCTTCGCCGCCCGGGTGCGCGCCTGGGAGGAGCGGCGGGACGGGGGCGAGGCGGGCGTCATGGACGAGCCCGCGACGATCAAGACGCTGTCGGCCGCGCTGCGCCGGGCGGACGTGGCGCTGGGCGAGGCGTGAGCCGCGGGTGACGGGCCCGCCTCAGGTGATCGGCACGGCCGGGGGCGTGCGCCCGCAGGCCGCCAGCATGGCCGGGCGCCCGACCAGCTTGACGTGCTCCCCGCGCCCGAGCGACGCCGCGAGCGCGGCCTCGGCGCGCTCGATGGCCAGCCAGTCGGCGTAGGTGATCGGCGACACCCCGCGCGCCGCCAGCACCTCGTCCAGCCGGGGGCCGGGGGCGGGCCGGTCGGGGCGCGCGGCCAGGTCGGCCAGCAGCGTGCGCACGGTCTCGGCGGCGTCGGACTTGTTGGTGCCGATGACGCCGGTCGGGCCGCGCTTGAGCCACCCGGCGACGTACTGCCCCTCGGCCACCCGCCCCGCGACGTTCGGCACGGTCATGGTCGCGGTGTCGAACGGCACGCCGGGCAGCGCGACGCTCTGGTATCCCACCGAGCGCAGCACCATGCCCACCCGGATCGTCTCGTACTCGCCGGTGCCGACCACCCGGCCGTCCACGAGCCGGGTGCGCTCCAGCCGCAGGGCCTCCACGCGCGAGGTCCCGAGTATCTCCACCGGGCGCAGCCAGAACCGGACCTCCAGGCGGCGGGGACGGCCCGCGGCGGCCCGCGCCGACCAGGAGCGCAGGACCTCCACGTTGCCGCGGATCTGCCGCGGCAGGCCGCCGGTCTCACCGCCGCCCGCCTCGTCCGGGCGGACCAGCACGTCGCAGTTGGCCAGCTCGCCGAGCTCGCGCAGCTCCTTCAGCGTGAACTTGGCGTGCTCGGGCCCGCGCCTGCCGATCATGTGGATGCCCGTGACCTGGCTCTTGGCCAGCCGGGCCAGCACCTCCTGCGGGACGTCGGTGGCGCGCAGCTCGTCGGCGGACTTGGCGAGGACGCGGACGACGTCCACGGCGACGTTGCCGACGCCGATCACCGCGACGTCGGGATCGTCGAGGCCGTCCAGCGCGAAGGTGTCCGGCGGCACGTCGGGGTGGCCGCAGTACCAGTTGACGAAGTCGGTGGCGGCCACGCTGCCGGGCAGGTCCTCGCCGGGGATGCCGAGGTGGCGGTCCACCATGGCGCCGGTGCAGTACACCACGGCGTCGTAGGCGGCGGTCAGGTCCGCCACCGAGACGTCCGACCCGAGCTCGACCCCGCCGAGGAAGCGGACCGACGGCAGCTCCAGCACCCTGCGCAGGTAGCCGGCGATCGACTTGATCGAGGTGTGGTCGGGCGCGACGCCGTACCGGACGAGGCCGTACGGGGTCGGGAGGCGGTCCAGCACGTCGATCTCGACGGGCTCGACCGCTTGCTTCGTCAACGCCTCGGCCGTGTAGATGCCGGCGGGACCGGATCCCACGATCGCCACGCGGAGCGACATGCGGCCTCCCTATGCGGGGCTCGACGCCCCGCGTCGTCTTGGAGCAGATTGTCGCGGAACACGGTGGCCCCGGCCAGACTCGCGGCGCAGGTCATCGAGACACGCGGTTCGGTCACCTCGCGCGGGCCGGGCGGGGAGGGCGCCCGCCTGCTCTCCGTGCCCAGCCTAGGGACGTAACGCGGCGGCGGTGGCGGCGGCGCGCCGGGAGGGGGCGGCCGCCGGAGGCGATGGCGCACGCCCGGACTCGATAACCTGTATACCTGCCGACCCCCGTGACCGAGGAGTAGCCGTGCTGCTGCGTATGTCCACCCTGTTCCTGCGCACCCTGCGTGAGGATCCGGCGGACGCGGAGGTGCCGAGCCACAAGCTGCTCGTCCGCGCCGGCTACGTCCGCCGCGTCGCGCCGGGCGTCTACTCCTGGCTGCCCCTCGGCAAGATCGTCCTTGAGAACGTCACCCGCGTCGTGCGCGAAGAGATGAACGCCATGGGCGGGCAGGAGGTCCTGTTCCCCGCGCTGCTGCCCCGCGAGTACTACGAGGCCACCGGCCGCTGGACCGAGTACGGCGACACGTTGTTCCGCCTGAAGGACCGCAAGGGCGCCGACTACCTCCTGGGGCCCACCCACGAGGAGCTGTTCACCGACATGGTCAAGGGGGAGTACTCCTCCTATAAGGACTATCCGGTCATCCTTTATCAAATTCAGACGAAGTACCGCGACGAGGCCCGGCCCCGGGCCGGCATCCTGCGCGGGCGCGAGTTCGTCATGAAGGACAGCTACTCCTTCGACCTCGACGACGACGGCCTCAAGCGGTCCTACGAGCAGCACCGCGAGGCGTACATCAAGCTGTTCGACCGCCTCGGCATGTCCTACAAGATCGTCTTCGCGATGTCCGGCGCCATGGGCGGCTCGGCGTCGGAGGAGTTCCTCGCCCCCTGCGCCACCGGCGAGGACACCTTCGTGGCCTGCCACGCCTGCGGGTACGCCGCCAACGCCGAGGCCGTCGTCACGCGGGCCCCCGGCGCCGTCACCACCGAGCACCCGCCGCTCGACGTGCTCGACACCCCCGACACCCCGACCATCGACTCGCTGGTCGCCCTGGTCAACGAGCGGTACGGCCTCGGCGTCACCGCCGCGGACACGCTCAAGAACGTCGTGGTCAAGGTGCGCACGCCGGGCTCCGGCGAGGTCGAGACCCTGATCGTCGGCGTGCCCGGCGACCGCGAGGTCGACTTCAAGCGCCTGGAGGCGGCGCTCTCCCCGGGCGTCCCCGAGATCTTCGATGCCGCCGACTTCGCCGCCAACCCCGGGCTCGTGCGCGGTTACATCGGCCCGCAGGTCCTCAAGGACCTGGGCATCCGCTACCTGGTGGATCCCCGTGTCGTGGCCGGGTCCTCCTGGGTCACCGGCGCCAACGAGCCGGGCAGGCACGCGGCCAACGTGGTGGCCGGGCGCGACTTCGAGCCCGACGGCACCATCGAGGCCGCCGAGGTCCGCGCCGGCGACGCCTGCCCCCGGTGCGGCGAGCCGCTGTCCATCGACCGCGGCATCGAGATCGGCCACATCTTCCAGCTCGGCCGCAAGTACGCCGACGCCGCCGGCCTGGACGCGCTCGGTCCCGACGGCAAGCCCATCCGCGTCACCATGGGCTCCTACGGCGTGGGCGTCTCGCGCGCCGTGGCCGTCCTCGCCGAGCAGCTGCACGACGAGCTCGGCCTGGTCTGGCCGCGCGAGGTCGCGCCCGCCGACGTCCACATCGTCGGCACCGGCAAGGAGAACCAGGTCGAGGTCGCGCTGCGGCTGGCCGAGGAGCTGGAGGCCAAGGGCCTGCGCGTGCTCGTCGACGACCGCCCGGGCGTCTCGCCCGGCGTGAAGTTCAAGGACGCCGAGCTGCTGGGCGTCCCCACCATCCTGATCATCGGCAGGGGCCTCTCCCAGGGGGTCGCCGAGCTGCGCGACCGCGCGACCGGCGTCAAGGAGGAGATCCCGCTGTCCGAGGCCGCCGGCCGCGTGCTGGCCGCCGCCGGCGGCTGATCGGCGGTCGTAGGGTCAGCCGCGGCTTCCGCCCAGCGTCTTGCGCCAGTGGAAGCCGCCGGGCAGGTTCACGGTGATGGTGCGGCGGCCGTCGGCGCTCTTGGTGACGCGGAAGCCGCGCCCGCCATAGCTGTGCCCGACGCCGCTGCGCGAGAGGTTGAGCCTGAACGGTCCCATCTTTATGGATTTACGGTAACTCCAGCCCATGTGTCCCTCCGTGCTGTCCGATAGATCCGCATCTACCCGGGACGTGAGCTGCAAACGTGGAGCTATTCCCGCGGCACGTCAGCCCAGGGATACCGGCGGAGGCATCAGCGGCTGCGTGGGCGCGGGGGTGGGCACAGGGGTGGCCGCCGCGGGCGCGGGCCAGCCGGGCAGGTCGGCGATCAGCGGGCTCCAGCCGTACCCGCGTACGGCGCACTCCTGCATCGCCAGGGCCGCCAGCTTGCGCAGCGCGGTGTCCTCGACGGCGGCCAGTTCGAGGTAGGCCGCGGTCACGCGCTCCTCGACGAACGCGGCCAGGCGCACGGCGTCGGCGGCGGCGTTCACCGGGAACGGCAGCGCGTAGGCCGCGCCCGACTCCGACGGCGTGCCGCCCCGTGCCGTGATCAGCCCGCGGAGCTGGTCGCGCCGCGCGCGATGGGCGTTGAAGCCGTCCCTGGCCGAGGAGCGCTGCCCGCCGGACAGGCGCGCGCCGGCGACCCCGTAGGCGTACACCGCCGCGTGCTCGGCGTCGAGCGCCTTGTTCAGGGCGTGCAGGGCCGCGGGCCCCTGTGGCGCGATCACGGCACCCTCGCCAGCGCCACCACGTGCGCGGCCTCGCAGGCGCCGATGCAGGCCAGCAACTGCGCCAGGGCCGGGGATACGCCGCCGATCTGGCGCGGGCGCGCGGCGGCCGACCTGCGCTCGGCCTCGCGCAGCCTGCCGATCGAGACCTTCTCGCCCGGCTCCGAGGAGGAGGACGAGGGCGAGGGGACCGGCGGCGAGCCGGACGGCGACGGGGCCGGAGTGGAAGGCGCGGCCGGCCGCGGCAGGCGGCGGCGCAGCTCGGCCAGATGCGCCTCGTGGCGCCGCTGGAAGCCGAGCAGCACGGCCGCGTTCCGCGACCCCGGCTCCGCGGCCCGGCGGTACAGGGCGACGATGCGCTCCTTGTCGGCGATGACCTCGGTCAGCAGGACGGTCTCGGGGTCGGGCGGGAGGGGACGGGGAGGCGTCGCGGCCCGCTGCCCCGTGGAGCAGCCCGCGACGGCGGCGGCGGCCGCGCCCGCGGCGGTGCCGCGCAGCACCGCTCGCCGGGACACGGCTACGGCACGCTGGCGCACGGAGCCTCCCGTGGATGACGGCTTTCGCTGGATCGGCACATAGCATCGTACGGCGCGTCACCGGGTGGGTGTCCGAGTGGCGCTCTTTCCGCGTCCCGGTGTCGATAGGCTGGTGAACCGTTGGGGCGAGGTACATCTTCGGCCGCCGCTTCGGGCGGCCGATATTCAATGGGAGGTCAGCATGGGCGCCGACGCTCGACGTGACCGCCTGATCAAGCTTCTCGAACCCGTCGCCGCCATGGAGGGTCTCGACCTGGAGGGCGTGACGATCACGCCCGCGGGCAAGCGGCGGGTGCTGCGCGTCATCGTGGACGGTGACGGCGGCGTGAGCCTCGACCAGCTCGCCGACGTCAGCAAGCTGGCGTCCAAGGCGCTCGACGAGAGCGACGTCATGGGTGGCGGCCCGTACGTCCTGGAGGTCACCTCGCCAGGGGTGGACCGCCCGCTCACCGAGCCGCGCCACTGGCGCCGCGCGCGGGGGCGGCTCGTGAAGGCCGACCTGCGCGACGGCACCACGGTCGAGGGCCGCGTGCTGTCGGCCCTCGACGCGGGGGTGAAGCTGTCCGTGGACGGCGCGACGCGCCTGCTCGCCTGGGACGAGCTCGCCAAGGGGCGGGTCCAGGTCGAGTTCCGCCGGATCGACGAGGCCGAGCTGGAACTGCTGGACGACGACCCGGAGGACCCGGATGGCGGGCCGGGCCTGGAAGACGACGAACACGACGCCGGCGGCGACGGCGGCAGGGGCTAGGGGGGAGCCTTGTGGACATTGACATGAGCGTCCTGCGCAGCCTGGAGCGCGAGAAGGACATCTCCTTCGACCTGGTCGTGAAGGCGATCGAGGACGCCCTGCTCATCGCGTACCACCGGACCGAGGGGGCGGCGGGCAAGGCGCGTGCCGAGCTGGACCGCCAGTCCGGGCACGTCAGCATCTGGGCGGCCGAGCTGGACGAGGACGGCCAGGTCATCCGGGAGTACGACGACACTCCCGGCAACTTCAGCCGTATCGCCGCGACCACGGCCAAGCAGGTCATCCTGCAGCAGCTGCGGAACGCCGAGGACGAGATCAACTTCGGTGAGTTCGCGAGCCGCGAGGGCGAGCTGGTCGCGGGCGTGATCCAGCAGGGCAAGGACCCGCGGGTGGTCCTGGTCGACCTGGGCAAGATCGAGGCGATCCTGCCGCACGCCGAGCAGGTCCCCGGCGAGGAGTACGTCCACGGCGAGCGGCTGCGCTGCTACGTCGTGCAGGTGAAGAAGGGGCACAAGGGCCCCTCGGTCACGCTGTCGCGCACGCACCCGAACCTGGTGAAGAAGCTGTTCGCCCTGGAGGTCCCCGAGATCGCCGACGGCACCGTCGAGATCGCGGCGATCGCCCGCGAGGCCGGCCACCGCACCAAGATCGCGGTCCGTTCGCGCCGGGGCGGGGTCAACGCCAAGGGCGCCTGCATCGGCCCCATGGGCTCCCGGGTCCGCAACGTGATGACCGAACTGCACGGCGAGAAGATCGACATCATCGACTGGTCGGAGGATCCCGCGGATTTCGTGGGGAATGCCCTGTCACCGGCCCGGGTTTCACATGTGGAAGTGGTCGACCTCGATGGTCGCGTCGCCCGGGTGACGGTGCCCGACTACCAGCTCTCCCTCGCGATCGGCAAGGAGGGGCAGAACGCCCGTCTGGCCGCCCGCCTCACGGGCTGGCGGATCGACATCCGGCCCGACACTCAGGCGGCACCGCCGGGGGATGCGAGGGATACGGGCAATGCCGTCGGTCCCGCCGATGCCTCCACAAGGTAAGCTTGAATACGGTGGCCGGGCGGCCCCTCTCAGAACATGTGTGGGTTGCCGGGTTCGCACGGTAAAGTCCGAGCTGCTCCGCCTGGTGGTGGTCGAGAACGTGATCGTTCCCGACCAGCGAGGGCGGTCGCGCGGCCGGGGTGCCTACGTGCATCCGGCTCCGCGCTGCCTGGAGCTCGCCGAACGACGCCGGGCGCTCCCGCGTGCTTTCCGCACGACGGGGCCGCTCGACGCGTCGTGCGTGCGGGCTTGTATTGCGGGGCTTGACGCCGAGTAGGACCGGGTGAATGGTTACCAACTGTCATGTAGGACGCCGAGTCGATAGGCGGGTCAGATAGCGATGAGCGCCTGATGAGCATGCGGCGATGAGTACGTACAAGTAGCGACGGTCCGGCGGCACAGCCTCCCGGGCCGAGTTAGGGAGTGCAGTGGCGAAGGTCCGAGTCTACGAGCTCGCCAAGGAGTTCGGAGTCGAGAGCAAGGTCGTGATGGCCAAGCTCCAAGAAATGGGCGAGTTCGTGCGATCGGCGTCTTCGACTATCGAGGCGCCGGTGGTCCGCAAGCTTACGGAGGCGTTTTCCCGAGGCGGCGACAGGTCGTCCAGGGGTTCGCAGAAGCCGTCCCCCCGTCCCGGTCCGGCGCAGGCCGGCAACGGCGCGGGGTCCGGCCAGGCGGTTCCGCGTCCCGGCCCGCGTCCCGGTCCGGGGCCGCGTCCCGGGCCCGGCAACGTCGCGCCGCGTCCGCCCGTCCCCATGCCCCATGTCAACCAGCAGCCTCCGCAGGAGGCTCCGCGTCCCGGTCCCGGGCCGCGCCCCGAGGCTCCGCGCCCGCGTCAGGACGCCCCGCGCACCGAGAGCCCTCGGTTCGAGGCGCCGCGCACCGACGCGCCGCGTCCCGAGGCCGCCCGTTCCGAGGCGCCCCGTTCCGACGCGCCTCGGTCCGAGGCGCCCCGCCCGGCGGTCCCGGGCGCGCGTCCCGGCCCGAAGCCCGGCCCTCGGCCCGGCCCCGGCCAGCAGCGTCCCGCCGCCGGCCCCGGTGGCGGTCCCGGCGGTCCCCGCTCCGGCGCGCCCGCGCCCGGCGCCCCGCGCCCGTCGGCTCCCAAGCCGGGCCCGCGCGGCCCGCGCCCGGGCAACAACCCCTTCTCCTCGAACGCGAGCGGCATGGGCCAGCGTCCGCCGCGTCCGGGCCGCGAGGGCGGTCCCGGCCGTGACGGCGGTCCCCGTGAGGGCGGTCCCCGCGAGCGCCGTGACGGCCCGCCGCGCGAGCCGCGCCGCGACGGCGCTCCTCGCGACGGCGCGATGCCGCGTCCGCCCGGCGCGCGTTCCGGCGCTCCCGGCGCGGCAGGTCCGCGTCCGGGCCCGGCGGCCGGGCCGCGTCCCGGCGCGCCCGGCGCGGGCGGTCCCCGTCCCGGCGGTCCCCGGCCCAACCCGATGATGATGCCCTCCCGTCCGCTCGGCCCTGGTGGCGGCGGCGGTGGCGCGGGCCGTCCCGGCGGTGGCGGCGGTGGCCGTCCCGGCGGCGGACGTCCCGGTGGCGGCGGTGGCGGCGCGGGCCGTCCCGGTGGCGGCGGCGGCTTCGCCGGTCCGCGCACGGGCGCCGGTGGCCGCCCGGGTGGCGCCGGCACCGGTGGCGGTGGCGGCGGCGGTGGTTTCGCCGGCCGTCCCGGCGGTGGCGGCGGCCGTGGCCGCGGTGGCACGGCGGGAGCCTTCGGGCGTCCCGGCGGCCGTCCGACCCGTGGCCGCAAGTCCAAGCGCCAGAGGCGTCAAGAGTTCGACAACATGCAGGCGCCGTCGATCGGCGGCGTGCAGGTCCCGCGTGGCACCGGCCAGACCCTGCGTCTTCCGCGTGGCGCCTCGCTGTCCGACTTCGCCGACAAGATCGGCGCGAACCCGGCGTCGCTGGTGCAGATCATGCTGCACCTCGGCGAGATGGTGACCGCCACCCAGTCGGTGAACGAGGAGACCCTGCAGCTCCTGGGTGCCGAGCTCAACTACAACATCCAGGTCGTCAGCCCGGAGGAGGAGGACCGCGAGCTTCTCGAGTCCTTCGACATCGAGTTCGGCGAGGACGAGGGCGACGAGTCCGACCTGGAGGCGCGCCCGCCGGTCGTGACCGTCATGGGTCACGTCGACCACGGTAAGACCAAGCTGCTCGACGCCATCCGCAACACCAACGTGGTGGCCCGCGAGGCCGGTGGCATCACCCAGCACATCGGCGCCTACCAGGTCGGTACCACGCACGAGGGCGCCGACCGGAAGATCACCTTCATCGACACCCCGGGTCACGAGGCGTTCACCGCCATGCGTGCCCGCGGTGCCCAGGCGACCGACATCGCCGTGCTGGTGGTCGCCGCGGACGACGGTGTGAAGCCGCAGACCATCGAGGCGCTGAACCACGCCCAGGCGGCCGACGTGCCGGTCGTGGTCGCGGTCAACAAGATCGACAAGGAGGGCGCGGACCCGAACAAGGTGCGGGCCCAGCTCACCGAGTACGGTCTGGTGGCCGAGGAGTACGGCGGCTCCACGTTGTTCGTGGACATCTCCGCCAAGCAGGGCCTCGGCATCGACGACCTGCTGGAGGCGATCCTGCTCACGGCGGACGCCGAGCTCGACCTGCGCGCCAACCCGACGATGGACGCCCAGGGCCTCGCCATCGAGGCGCACCTGGACAAGGGCCGCGGCCCCGTGGCCACGGTGCTCGTCCAGCGCGGCACGCTGCGGGTCGGCGACTCGATCGTCTGTGGCGAGGCGTTCGGCCGCGTCCGCGCCCTGCTCGACGACAACATGCAGCCGGTCACCGAGGCCGACCCGTCGCGCCCGGTCCTGGTGCTGGGCCTGACGGCCGTCCCGAGCGCGGGCGACAACTTCATCGTCGTCAGCGACGACCGGATGGCGCGTCAGATCGCCCAGCAGCGCGTGGCGCGGCAGCGCATCGCCGACATGGCGAAGTCCAGCCGCCGCCGCACCCTCGAAGAGCTCTTCAAGGACATGGAGAAGGGCACCGCCGATGAGCTCAAGCTCATCATCAAGGGTGACGTCTCCGGTTCCGTGGAGGCCCTCGAGGACGCACTGCTCAAGATCGACGTCGGCGAGGAGGTCCGCCTGCGGGTGCTCCACCGCGCGGTCGGCGCCATCACCGAGTACGACGTCAACCTGGCGATCGCCGACGACAACGCCGTCATCATCGGCTTCAACGTTCGCCCGGAGGTCCGGGCGCGCGATCTGGCCGAGCGCGAGGGCGTGGACATCCGGTACTACTCGGTCATCTACCAGGCGATCGAGGAGATCGAGGCGGCCCTGAAGGGCATGCTGAAGCCGGAGTTCGAGGAGGTCCAGACCGGCACGGCCGAGGTTCGCGAGGTCTTCAAGGTCCCGCGGATCGGCAACGTGGCGGGCTGTCTCGTCCGCTCGGGCACGATCACCCGCAACAGCAAGGCCCGGATCATCCGCGACGGTGTCGTCGTGGCCGACAACCTCACGGTGTCGTCCCTGCGCAGGTTCAAGGACGACGCGACCGAGGTCCGCGAGGGCTTCGAGTGCGGTATCGGCGTCGGATACAACGACATCAAGATCGACGACGTCATCGAGACGTTTGAGATGCGGGAGAAGCCGCGCGTCTGACGGTGTGCGACGGCACGGCGGCGGGCGTCCGCGCGGGGTCCCTACGGGGCCTCCGCGAACGCCCGCGCCGTGCCCCCACCCCGGGACACGCGGCGCCGGCCATGTACATAGGTGCTCTGACATTGGACATCCTGCTCGGCGACGTTCATTCGCTGAAGCAGAAGCGCTCCGTGGTGCGTCCGCTCATCGCCGAGGTGCGCCGCAGGTTCCCCGCGGTCGCGGTGGCCGAGACCGGTCATCTCGACCTGCACCGCCGCAGTGAGATCGGCGTGGCCGTGGTCTCGGCCACCGCGGGAAACTGCGATGAGGTGCTGCAGGCGTGCGAGCGGCTGGTGGCCTTCCACCCGGAGATCGAGTTGCTGTCCGCCAGACATCGGCTCTTCAACGAGGACGAAGATTAGGGCCCGCGGGAAGTCCCTGTTCCCGCGGGCCGTTAAGCGAGTAAGCGAGCAAAGAGGGGGAGCGCGATCGTGGACGCAGCACGCGCCCGCAAAGTTGCGGACCGCATTCAGCAGGTCGTCGCCGAGATGCTGGAGCGGCGGATCAAGGATCCCCGCCTGGGCTTCGTGACGGTCACCGACACCCGCATCACCCCCGACCTCCGCGACGCGACGGTCTACTACACCGTCTTCGGCTCGGAGGCCGAGCGGGCCGACACCGCCGCCGCCCTCGAGAGCGCCAAGGGCATCATCCGCTCGGAGGTCGGCCGCCAGACCGGCGTGCGGCACACTCCGACGCTGACCTTCAGCCACGACCCCCTGCCCGACAGCGCCCGCCACCTCGACGAGCTGCTCGCCGAGGCACGGGCCCGCGACGAGGAGATCGCCAAGAAGGCCGAGGGCGCGGTGCACGCCGGCGAGGCCGATCCGTACCGCAGGCCCGACGAGGACCTGGAGGACGGCGACGACCTCGGCGGCGCGGAGGAGTCGTCCGAGAGGGCGAGGCGTTCCGCGCTGTGACCACCGGCACTGCACCTGGGACGCCCGCCGTGCGGGAGGCGGACTGGCGGCGGGCCTGCGAGCTGATCCGGGGGGCCGAGGAGGTCGCGCTGGCCTGCCACGTCTGCCCGGACGGCGACGCGCTCGGCTCGATGCTCGGCCTCGGCCTCGCCCTGCGGGGCGCGGGCACGCGGGTGTCGGCCTCGTTCGGCGACCGCCGCTTCGAGGTCCCGCGCCTGCTGCGCTACCTGCCCGGCCAGGAGCTCCTGACCGAGCCGGGGGACTGTCCCGCCGAACCCGACCTCATGATCACCTTCGACACCCCCTCCGTGGACCGCCTGGGCCTGCTCGCGCCGAACGCCGGCAAGGCCCAGGAGCTGATCGTGATCGACCACCATCCCTCCAACACCGGCTTCGGCACCGTCCCGCTGGTCGACCCCGCGGCGGCGTCCACCTCCATGCTGGTGGAGGAGCTGCTCGGCAGGCTCGGCTGCGCGCTCGACCGCGACATCGCCACCTGCCTCTACACCGGCCTGGTCACCGACACCGGCTCCTTCCGGCACTCCTCCACCACCCCGGCCGCGCACCGCATGGCGGCCAGGCTCGTGGAGGCGGGCCTGCGCACCGACGAGATCGCCCGCGAGCTGTGGGACCGTTCCCCGTTCTCCTACCTCAAGGTGCTCGCCGCCGCCCTGGAGCGGGCCACGCTGGACCGGGAGGCCGCGGGCGGGCACGGCATGGTGTGGACGTACGTGCGCCGCGACGACCGGGCCGCGCACTGCCTGCCGTACGCCGAGTGCGAGGGGATCATCGACGTGATCCGCCGCACCGACGAGCCGGACGTCGCGGTCGTGCTCAAGGAGGACGACGAGGGGGCCTGGCAGGTCTCCACCCGCTCCAAGGGCATGGTGGACGTCGGCCGCGCCTGCACGTTGCTCGGCGGTGGCGGCCACGTCCGGGCGGCCGGGTTCACCTCGCACGACTCCCCGGAGCGGACCATCGCGCGGCTGCGCGCCGTGCTCGGGCCCACGACGTGAGCCGGCCGAGGCCCCCCGCGCCGCCGAGCGGGCTGATCATCGTGGACAAGCCGGCCGGGTGGACGTCGCACGACGTCGTGGGCAAGCTGCGCCGTCTGGCGGGCACGCGCCGGGTCGGCCACGCGGGCACGCTGGACCCGATGGCCACCGGCGTGCTGGTCGTCGGCGTCGAGAAGGCGACCCGCCTGCTCGGCCACCTCGCGCTCACCGAGAAGGGGTACGACGCGACGATCCGCCTCGGGGTCACCACGAACACCGACGACGCCGAGGGCGAGGTCCTGTCCGAGACCTCGGCGGCGCAGGTGCCCGACGAGGCGCTGCACGCGGGGGTGGCCGCGCTCACCGGCCCCATCATGCAGGTTCCGCCGCAGGTCAGCGCCATCAAGGTGAACGGTGAGCGGGCCTACAAGCGCGTCAGGGACGGCGAGGAGGTCGAGCTGGCCGCCCGCCCGGTGACCGTCCACGCCTTCGAGGTCACCGCCGTGCGCCGCGAAGGGACGGCCGTCGAGGTGGACGCCTCGGTGCGCTGCTCCAGCGGCACCTACATCCGTTCGCTGGCCCGCGACCTCGGGCGCGCGCTCGGCGTCGGCGGTCACCTGACCCGGCTGCGCCGCACCCGCGTCGGCCCCTACGACCTGTCGATGGCCCGCACCATCGAGGAGCTCGCGCGGGACTGCGCGATCCTGCCCATGGCCGAGGCGGTGGCGGCGGCCTTCCCGCGGATGGACGTCTCGGCGGACCAGGCCCGGCTGATCGGCCACGGCGGGCGCCTGCCCGCGGCGGGTCTCGGCGGCGGCCCGATCGGCGTGTTCGGCCCGGACGGCGACCTGCTGGCCCTGGTGGAGGAGCACGGCAGGACGGTCAAGCCGCTGGCCGTCTTCGTCGCGTGACCTGATCCCCCTGCGCATGGAGCCGGGCCGGACCATGAAGGTCCGGCCCGGCGATCCCCCGCCTCGGGCGGCGCGGAACGACGCGGGGGAGGAGCGGATCAGTACTCGACGCGGATCGTGGCCCCGGAGAAGCCCTGGGTCGCGTACAGGCTGATGTAGTTGTATCCGGCGGGCGGGTTGGCGATGGTCAGCGTCTCGGCGTTGCCCGTGCCCGCGGAGCGCTGGCTGTAGGCCGTGGTGGTGGCCCAGGACGAGCGGCTGTAGTACAGGTCGGCGTTGCCGGTGCCGCCCGAGGAGGTGATGACCAGCCTCTGCGTGCCCGCCGGGACGTTCAGGTAGAAGTACTTGTAGTTCCCGGTCGTGGCCGACAGGCCGCTCCGCTGGCAGTTACGGCCGAGCTCGTCGGTCCGCGCGGCCGTGCACTCGGGGAACTGGGAGCCCCCGGAGGTCACGGTGACCTGCTGGCTGGTGGTGGCGGAGGCCCCGCCGTTGTCGGTGACGGTGAGCTGGACGGTGTAGGTGCCGGCCGCGGCGTAGGTCCGTGTGGGGTTGGCCGCGGTGGAGGTGCCGCCGTCCCCGAAGTTCCACCGGCGCGCGGCGATGGTGCCGTCGGAGTCGGTGGAGGCGTCGGTGAAGGCGGCCGCCAGCCCGTTGGTGGTGTAGGTGAACCGGGCGACCGGGGCCTGGTTTCCGGTGCCGCCGCCCGCGCAGGCGCCGGCCGCGCAGGCCGCGAGCCAGGTCCACCAGTCGCTGTCGTAGCGGCTGCCGATGGTGGAGGTCAGGTAGGACCGCGCGGCGCTCCAGTTGCCCGTCCGGTAGTAGCCGAGGACGGTGGACAGCTCGGAGGGGTGCCGTTCGAACATGTAGCGGACGGCCAGGTAGCCCCAGCGGTAGATGCGCGTGGTGTCGTGCGAGTAGGTGGTGTCCCACAGCGCGCTGAGCGCGTACGTGCGCTTCGCGGCCTCGGTGATGGCCGCGTCGTAGGTCACCTTGCGGTAGGAGTACGACACGTACTCGGCGAAGCCCTCGATCCACCAGATGGTCGGGGTGGTGATGCCGGCGTTGAAGTCGCCGTACATGTCGAACCGGCCGTCGAGGTAGTGGGTGTACTCGTGGTTGAGGTTCCAGATCTCGAAGGTGGGGCGCACCCATTCGGCCTCGTAGGCGATGAAGCGCGGCTGGTTGCCCGTGGCCGCGGGGTCGCCTTCCAGGTACATGCCGCCGTTGTTGGTGTCGATGCCGAACATCGCCCCGGCGTAGGTCTGGTAGTCGGTGCTGGAGTCGAAGATGCAGACCTCGATCGTGGTGTTGCCGTCACCCGCGACCGCGCGTCCGCCGTCGTTGACCAGGCCGTGGAAGTAGGCGTCCTGGCTGGTCAGGCTCTTGCAACTGTCGGCGAGCTGCGTGGCGGTCATGTCCTGGGCGCGGAACTTGATGCTGGAGCTGCAGGTGTAGGTGGTCTTCAGCACGGCCGCCGCGAGCCTGTTCTGCAGGTCGCAGACGTCGTAGTAGGCGCAGTTGGCCTTGTCGAAGGCGTCGGCCATCTCGGCCACGCCCACCCACAGCGCGGCGTAGGGCCCGGTGATGGCGCTGCGGCCGAGCAGGTCCTTGGCCATCGGGCGCACGGTGGCCTGCATCGCGGTGTGCTGGAGGAACCGGCCGAGCTCGCGCCCGGCGTTGGAGGTGAGGTAGGCGTTGTCGGTGCCGAGCAGGTCCAGGTGGTTGACTGCGAAGGAGCGCAGCGTGTTCAGCACCGTCGGGTCGGACTGCACCTTGGTCACGAACGCGGGCACGTAGTGGCCGCGGAACAGCACCGTGTAGACGTTGTTGACCGCGTTGAGCATCCACCAGTACGCGTTGTAGGAGCTGTTGTAGCCGTTCAGCATGCGGATGACGACGTTCAGGTAGCGGTCGTTCTCCTGGGCGCTGTCGATGAGCGTGATCGCCTCGGCGAGCACCTCGCCGTTGGCGTCGCTGACCGTGAAGGCCCGGGAGGCGGCGAAGAAGGTGTCCAGGCCGGACTGGATCGCGGTCTTCAGCCCCTGCCCGTAGGTGCCGACCGTGGCGGGGTCGTACCACTGGACGTAGTACCCGGCCCGCAGGTACAGCACGAGCTGCGCCAGGCCGGTGCTGTTGTCGCCGGGGTGGTTGACCGCGCCGTCGCGCAGCGCGTAGGCGACCGTGGTCATCTGCGTCTCGCGGAACGCGTAGTAGGCGTCGGTGCCGCTGAGGGAGAACAGGGTGTTGACGCAGTCGGTCGTCGAGGACTTGATCTGCTGGACCAGCGCGCTGCCGGAGCGGCTGGTGAAGTCGCTCGCCGAGCACGCCGCGGCGGCCGCGGCGGCGCTCTTGCGGGCCGAGGACGGCCGGGGGTGCTCGGGCGCGGTGGCGGGCTCGTCGGGGTCGCGGCGCAGGGCGTCCTTGGCGGCGCCGACCGGCGGCCGGTCCTTGACCGCGAGGGGGGCCTTCCTGACGTGGCCGGCGTCCTTGCCCGCCACGGCGGCGGGCGACGGCCTGGCCGCCGCGGACGCCGGGGTGGCGGGCTGGACGGCGAGGCCAAGGGCCAGGACGAGGGGGACGGTCAGCAGCCTGGGCAGGCGCCAGGCATGGGTGAGCGTCACGTACAACCTCCGGGGGGTGTTCGGCGATCAGGCGCGAGGTTGCGCAGAAAACGGGGGTGGGCTCGTGCCGCCCGTGCGACGGGCGGGGGAACCGGGCGGTCCCGGGGGCTCAGGCCCGGAGACCGGATGTCGTGCAGTGCCCGGAGTCTGGCCGCAAAACCGGGCGAGGCGTCATAGAAGGGCTCATAGATTCCGGCTATGGCCGCGTCCGGTCCGAGGCGAAGGCGTTGCCGGTCCGTGTCCAACAAAGGTCCCCAAAAACCCAAATAATTCGCCCATAATCAGGATTTGTGGACCTTGAGATCCGGCACCTCCGCATGATCTGCGCCCTCGCGGAGACGGGCAGCGTGACCCGGGCCGCCGCCCGGCTCGGGCTGTCCCAGCCGGCCATCACCAGCCGTCTGCACCACCTGGAAACACTCGTCGGCGCCACGCTGTTCGTGCGCAGCCGCTCCGGCGTCGAGCCGACGGCCCTCGGCAGCCAGGTGGTGGCCCGCGCCAGGATCGTCCTGGCCGAGGTGGACGCGCTGCTCGGCGACCTGCGCGTGCCCCGCGGCCCCGACGGCGTGCTGCGCCTCGGCTCGGTGCACGTGGCGTGCGTGGCGAGCATCGTCGGGCGGGTGTCGGAGGCGCTGCCCGGGCGCGAGGTGTCCCTGCGCATCGAGCCGTCGGCCGCGATGCTGGCCGAGGCGCTGTCGCGCGGTCACCTGGACGCGGCGCTGATCGGCGTCATCGAAGGGTTCGACGTCACGCTGGTGGCGCCGGTGGTGAGCCGCACGCTGGTGCCCCGGTATCCCATCTTCGTCGCGCTGTCGGCCGCGCACCCGCTGGCCGCCCAGGAGGAGATCAGCCTCGCCGACCTCAAGGAAGAGGCGTGGATCAGCCCGCCCGGCGCCGACGACGGGTCGCTCGCCGCGCTGCGGGCCTCCTGCCGGGCCGCCGGGTACGAGCCCCGCGTGCTCTACGACGCCCCGAGCGGCGCGGCGCGCCCGCTGGTCGCCGAGGGGCACGGCGTCCGGCTGGTCGACCCCTCCTGGCCGGTCCCGCCCGGCGTTTCGGTGCGCCCCCTGGCCGGGGAGCCACAGGTCGCCCGGCTCGTGGTGGCCTGGCGGCGCGACCGCCTGAGCGCCGCGTGCGCGAGCGCCCTCTACCGCGGCCTGTCCGACGCCTACGGCGACCACGTGGACGGCAACCCCGCCTTCAGCCGATGGTGGCGCACCCACCCGGAGGTGCACCCGCTCACCTGACGCGCGCAGAACCCTCGGTCGGAGCGGGGTCGTGCTCGCCAGGGCGCCCCGCTGGGCTACTCTCGACCCCGTGGAGAAAACCACCCCGCACGGCAGGCGTGGTGAACGGGCACGATCATCGGCACAGGAACGAGGTCTGAGGTGCAGGGCTGGCACGGACTCCAAGACGTGCCCGGAGACTGGGGCAGGTCTGTCGTCACGATCGGGGTGTTCGACGGTGTGCATCGGGGGCATCAGCGCATGGTCCGGCGCGCCGTGGCCCTCGCGGAGCACCTGGGGCTCCCCTCCGTGGTCATCACGTTCGACCCCCATCCGGACGAGGTGGTGAGACCGGGCAGCCATCCGCCCCGGCTCACGACGGCGCGTCACCGCACGGAACTGCTCGGCGATCTCGGCGTGGACGCCGTGTGCGTCTTGCCGTTCACGCTGGAGTTCTCGCACATGACCCCCGACGAGTTCGTCCAGGCGGTCCTGGTGGACCGGCTGCACGCCGCGGGCGTGGTCGTGGGGGAGAACTTCCGGTTCGGCCACAAGGCCGTCGGCGACGTCGAGACGCTGCGCCAGCTCGGCGAGAAGTACGACTTCGTCGCCGAGGGCGTCCCCCTGGTGAGCAACGGCGAGGCGATCTCCTCCAGCCTGATCCGGCGGTGGCTCGCCGACGGCGAGGTCGGCGCCGCCGCCGAGGCCCTCGGCCGTCCGCACCGCGTGGAGGGCGTGGTCGTGCGCGGGCACCAGCGGGGCAGGGCCCTGCTCGGGTTCCCGACCGCCAACGTCGAGTCGCCCTCGTTCACCGCGATCCCGGCCGACGGCGTCTACGCGGGCTGGCTGGAGTGCACCCAGTCGCCGTCGCCGTACGAGGGGCAGCGCTGGCCGGCGGCGATCTCCATCGGCACCAACCCGACCTTCGAGGGCGTCGAGCGCACCGTCGAGGCCTACGCCCTCGACCGCGACGACCTCGACCTGTACGGGGTCCACGTCGTGGTCGACTTCGCCGTGCGGCTGCGCGACACCGTGAAGTTCGACTCCATCGAGGCGCTGATCGAACAGATGCGCCGGGACGTGGACGAGGCGCGCCGCCTGCTCTCGGAATGATCCCGGCGCGCGCCGAGCGCGGCGGTGCCGTGGCGGTGGTAGCCTGACGTGTCGGCTCGGTTTCGGCGCGATGCGCGCTGCCCGCCGGCCGCTCACGGCGACTGTAGGCGCACACGGTCGTTCGTTCGCATTCCGATTGTCGCGTGCGCCCGTAGAAGATCTAAGGAGAGCTTTGTCGCTCGACACCGCCGCCAAGAAGACGATCATCGCCGAGTACGGTACCGGCGATGGTGACACCGGGTCGCCCGAGGTCCAGATCGCGCTGCTGAGCAAGCGCATCAGCGAGCTCACCGAGCACCTCAAGACCCACAAGCACGACCACCACAGCCGCCGCGGGCTGCTGCTGCTCGTCGGCCGCCGCCGCCGTCTGCTGAAGTACCTCGCGAGCAAGGACATCACGCGGTACCGCACCCTGATCGAGCGGCTCGGCCTGCGCCGATAGTGTGGTAGGGAGCGGCTCCGCGCCGCTCCCTCTCTCATACCAGGGCAAAGGCCACCCTGATAGAGGGAACGCGGGGGGCGCGGTCGTAGCGCGACCGCGCCTGACTCCGCACACTGGCCTGATGTGATAGACAACTGAACAGCCGACAAAGTGCCCCGCGTCCGCACAGCACTGCACACGCGCGTCCCCGTGACGCCTGCGGGCCGGTCCTCGGTAGTGGCTTCCGGATGCCACGCGGCGTGACGCCGCGCGACCCGGGTGCTTCGATCGAAGACCGGCGCTGCACATGACGGGGAGCGGGCAGTACCGAAATCACGGAGAGACCCGGGCAGGAGCGAGCCGACCGCGAAGACGCCCGGTCGGCCGGCGAATGCCCTTGAGCGCGCGACACAGCACGGACGCGGGCGGCCGACCAAGAGGAGGTCCCCCGTGGAGGGTGTCCACAGCACGGAAGCCGTGATCGACAACGGCTCGTTCGGCACGCGTACCGTCCGGTTCGAGACCGGGCGTCTCGCGCGCCAGGCGGCGGGAAGCGCCGTCGTGTACCTCGATGACGACACGATGGTCCTGTCCGCCACCACCGCGTCCAAGAATCCCAAGGAAGGCTTGGACTTCTTCCCGCTCACCGTCGACGTCGAGGAGCGGATGTACGCCGCGGGCCGCATCCCCGGCTCGTTCTTCCGGCGCGAGGGCCGTCCCTCCGAGGACGCCATCCTCACCTGCCGCCTGATCGACCGTCCGCTGCGCCCGTCCTTCGTCAAGGGCCTGCGCAACGAGGTCCAGGTCGTGGCCACGGTGATGGCGCTCAACCCCGAGCACCTGTACGACGTGGTCGCGATCAACGCGGCCAGCCTGTCCACGCAGCTCGCGGGCCTGCCCTTCTCCGGCCCGATCGGCGGCGTCCGCGTCGCGCTGATCAACGGCCAGTGGGTGGGGTTCCCGACGCACGCCGAGCTGGAGGGCGCCACCTTCGACATGGTCGTCGCCGGCCGTGTGCTGGAGGACGGCGACGTCGCGATCATGATGGTCGAGGCGGAGTCCACCCGTGACACGCTGCGGCTCGTCGCCGAGGGCTCGGTCGCGCCGACCGAGGAGACCGTCGCCGAGGGCCTCGAGGCGGCCAAGCCGTTCATCAAGGTGCTGGTCGAGGCGCAGTCCCGCGTCGCCGAGGTCGCCGCCAAGGAGACCGCCCAGTACCCGATCTTCCTGGACTACCAGGAGGACGCCTACGAGGCCGTCTCCGGCGCGGTGAAGAGCGAGCTCGCCTCGGCGCTGACCATCGCCGGCAAGAAGGAGCGCGAGACCGAGCTCGACCGCGTCAAGGCCCTGGCGCTGGAGAAGCTCGGCGCGGACTTCGAGGGCCGCGAGAAGGAGATCTCCGCCGCGTTCCGCACGCTGACCAAGAAGCTCATGCGCGAGCGCGTGATCAACGAGGGCGTGCGCATCGACGGCCGCGGCACCAAGGACATCCGCCAGCTCAGCGCCGAGGTCCACGTGGTCCCGAGGGTCCACGGCTCGGCCCTGTTCGAGCGCGGCGAGACCCAGATCCTGGGCATCACCACGCTGAACATGCTGCGCATGGAGCAGATGATCGACACGCTCAACCCCGAGCGCACCAAGCGGTACATGCACAACTACAACTTCCCGCCCTACTCCACCGGTGAGACCGGCCGGGTGGGCTCGCCCAAGCGCCGCGAGATCGGCCACGGCGCGCTCGCCGAGCGGGCGCTGCTGCCGGTGCTGCCGAGCCGCGAGGAGTTCCCCTACGCCATCCGCCAGGTGTCGGAGGCCCTCGGCTCCAACGGCTCGACCAGCATGGGTTCGGTCTGCGCCTCCACGATGGCGCTGCTGGACGCGGGCGTCCCGCTCAAGGACATGGTGGCGGGCATCGCGATGGGCCTCATCGGCGAGAACGGCGCCTACGTGACGCTCACCGACATCCTCGGCGCCGAGGACGCCATGGGCGACATGGACTTCAAGGTCGCCGGCACCCGTGACCTGATCACCGCGCTCCAGCTCGACACCAAGCTGGACGGCATCCCGGCGGAGGTGCTGGCCGGGGCGCTCAAGCAGGCCAGGGCCGCGCGCCTGGCGATCCTCTCGGTCATGCAGGAGGCCATCGACTCCCCGGCCGAGATGAACCCGACCGCGCCGCGCATCATCACGATCAAGGTCCCGGTCGACAAGATCGGCGAGGTCATCGGCCCCAAGGGCAAGATGATCAACCAGATCCAGGACGACACCGGCGCCGAGATCACGATCGAGGACGACGGCACGATCTACATCGGCGCCACCGACGGCCCGTCGGCGGAGGCCGCGCGCAGCACGATCAACTCGATCGCCAACCCGCACATGCCGGAGGTCGGCGAGCGCTACCTGGGCACGGTCGTCAAGATCGCCGCGTTCGGCGCGTTCGTCAGCCTGCTGCCCGGCAAGGACGGCCTGCTGCACGTCTCGCAGATCCGCAAGCTGCACGGCGGCAAGCGCATCGAGAACGTCGAGGACGTCATGAACGTCGGCGACAAGATCCAGGTGGAGATCGCCGAGATCGACTCGCGCGGCAAGCTGTCCCTGGTGCCCGTCGAGGTCATCGAGAAGGAGGCCGCGGCCAAGGCCGAGGGCGGCGCCTCCGGTGACGGTGACGGCGCGGGCCGCTCCGAGCCCGAGTTCCGTGAGCCGTCCGCGCCCCGCGAGGAGCGGGCCGAGCGGCCGCGGCGCACCCGCACCCGGGGCGGACGGGACGACCGCAACTCGTGACGACCACGACTCTGCACCCCGGCAGGGACGGCGCCGGGGTGGTACGGCGCACCGTACTCCCCGGCGGTCTCCGGGTGGTGACCGAGACCATGCCGACCGTCCGCTCCGTGGCGGTCGGCATGTGGGTCGGCATCGGATCCCGCGACGAGGCCCCCGAGCACACGGGGGCCACCCACTTCCTCGAACACCTGCTGTTCAAGGGCACTCCGGCCCGTGACGCCCTGGAGATCTCCGCGGCGATCGAGGGCATCGGCGGCGAGATCAACGCCTTCACCGCCAAGGAGTACACCTGCTACTACGCGCGGGTGCTCGACGAGGACCTCCCCCTGGCCATCGACGTCCTCGCCGACGTCGTGACCTCCTCCCTGATCACCGAGGACGACGTCGAGTCCGAGCGCGGGGTGATCCTGGAAGAGATCGCCATGCACGACGACGACCCGTCGGACGCCGTGCACGAGGCGTTCTCCGCCGAGCTGTACGGCGACGTCCCGCTCGGACGGCCGATCCTCGGCTCGGTCGACTCGATCAACGCGCTCTCGCGCGAGCGCATCGCCGAGTACTACCGGCGCTACTACCTGCCCCCGCACACCGTGGTGTCGGTGTGCGGGAACGTCTCCCACGAGCGGGTGGTGGAGCTGGTGGCCGCGGCCTACGAGCGCGCGGGCGCGCTCGGCGGCGCGGCCGAGCCGGTCCTGCCGCGCCTGGCGGGCCCGGGGGCCGCGCCGCGCGCGGGGGTGCGGCTGGTCGACCGGTCCACCGAGCAGGCCAACCTGGTCCTCGGCACCACCGCGCTCTCGCGCACCGACGACCGGCGCTTCGCGCTCGGCGTGCTCAACGCCGCCCTCGGCGGCGGCATGTCCTCGCGCCTGTTCCAGGAGATCCGCGAGAAGCGCGGCCTGGCCTACTCGGCGTACAGCTACACCACCCAGTACTCCGACACCGGCCAGTTCGGCGTGTACGTGGGCTGCCTGCCCGGCAAGATCGACGACGTGCTGAAGATCTGCCGTGAGGAGATCTCCCGGGTGGTCGCCGACAGCATCACCGAGGAGGAGATCGCCCGCGGCAAGGGCCAGATGCGCGGCGGGCTCGTCCTCGGCCTGGAGGACACCGGCTCGCGCATGTCGCGCATCGGCAAGAGCGAGCTCGTCTACGACACCCTCATGTCGGTGGACGAGGTGCTGGCCCGCATCGAGGCCGTCACCCCCGAGGAGATCGCGGCCGTCGGGCGCGAGATCCTCTCCCAGCCGCTCACACTCGCCGTGATCGGCCCCTACGGCGACAAGGACTTCGGCGCCTTCATCGCCTGACACCTCGTGCGGCGGCCCGGGCGCTCTCCGGAGAGCCCGGGCTTGCCGCTACGCTTGGGCGTCGTGATCAGGGTTGGAGTTCTCGGCGCCCGCGGGCGCGTCGGTGTCGAAGTCTGCAAGGCCGTCCACGCGGCCGAGGACATGGAGCTCGTCGCGGCGGTGGACGCCGGCGACCCCGTCGAGTCGCTGGCCGCGGCCGAGGTGGTGGTCGACTTCACCCACCCCGACGTGGTCATGGACAACCTGAAGTGGTGCATCGAGCACGGCGTGCACCCCGTGGTGGGCACGACCGGCTTCGACGCGGGCCGCCTGCAGACCGTGCGCGGCTGGCTGGCCGCCAACCCCGGCGTCAACGCCCTCATCGCCCCCAACTTCGGCATCGCCGCCGTGCTGATGATGCACTTCGCTCAGCAGGCGGCGCGCTACTTCGAATCGGTCGAGATCGTCGAGCTGCACCACCCCGGCAAGGCGGACGCCCCCTCGGGCACGGCGCGCCGCACCGCCGAGCTGGTCGCCGAGGCGCGGCGCAAGGCGGGCCTCGGCGCGATGCCGGACGCCACCAGCTCCGAGCTGCCCGGCGCGCGCGGCGCCGACGTCGAGGGGGTCCACGTGCACGGGGTGCGCCTGGCGGGCCTGATCGCCCACCAGGAGGTCCTGCTCGGCGGCGACGGCGAGATCCTCACGATCCGCCACGACACGATGAACCGCTCGTCGTTCACGCCCGGTGTGCTGCTCGGCGTGCGCCGCGTGCGCGAGCTGCCCGGCCTCACCGTCGGCCTGGAGCACCTGCTGGACCTGTGACCGGCCCCGGCCGTCAGAGGGTGAGGGCCAGGCCGAGCGTGAACAGCGCGCCGAAGGCCAGCTGAAGGCGGCCGGTCCGCTGCAACGTGTCGATCAGCGCGCGGCCCTGGCCGCCGTCCTTGACCGTCCTCGCGGGCACCAGCGCCAGCGGCAGCGCGAGGACGGTGAGCGCCGCGAACGGCCGCGCCCACGCCAGGGCCAGCGCGACCAGGAACGGCGCCAGCACGCAGACGACGTAGAGCACGCGGGTGCGGGCGTCGCCGAGCACGACCGCCAGCGTGCGCTTGCCCGCGGGCGTGTCGGTGACGATGTCGCGCAGGTTGTTCACCACCAGCAGCGCGCAGGCCAGCAGCCCGACCGGCACGGCCGCCGCCACCGCGAGCCACGGAAGCCGCTCCATCTGCACGTAGGTCGTGCCGGCCACGGCCACCAGGCCGAAGAACACGAACACCGAGATCTCGCCGAGCGCCCGGTAGCCGTAGGGGCGCGAGCCCCCGGTGTAGAACCAGGCGGCGGCGATCGCCAGCGCGCCGACGGCCAGCAGCCACCAGGCCCGGGTGGCCACCACCAGGACCAGGCCCGCGACGGCCGCCGCCAGGAAGCAGCCGAGCGCGGCCAGCAGCACCGACCGCGGCGAGGCGACCCGTGACCCGACGAGCCTGAGCGGGCCCACGCGCGCCTCGTCGGTGCCGCGCACGCCGTCGCTGTAGTCGTTGGCGTAGTTCACGCCGATCTGGAGGATCAGCGAGACCAGCAGGGCCAGCAGGGCGCGCCACCAGACCGCCGCGCCGTACGACGCCGCCACGCCCGTACCCACGACGACGGGGACCACCGCCGCGGGAAGGGTGCGGGGCCGTGCCCCGGCGAGCCACTGTGCGGGTGTCGCCACCGTCGTCCCTCCGATCGGATCCGTGTCCGGGCACGGGACGCCCGGCGCGCGGCGGGAATTCGCCTGTGCAGGGTATTTCATGGCCGTCCCGTGACCCGCCGCCGGGGGCCGCCCCGCCGGGGTCAGCTGATGTCGGTGGCCAGGCGGAGCATGCGCACCGGGCGGCCCATGTCGAGCACGCGCTCGGCCTCGTCCGGCGCCCACCCCGCCGAGGACAGGAAGCCGAGCCGGGCCTGGTCGTCGGCGAACACCCAGGTGACGACGGAGGCGAAGCCGTCCTCGCGCAGGTGGTCGACGGTGGCGTTCAGCAGGCGGCTGCCGTGTCCGAGGCGGGTGTGGTCGGGGTCGACGAGCAGGGTGAGCAGCTCGGCCGTGACGGCCGGGTCGAGGTCGGGGTCCTCGGCCGGGGCGTGCGAGGCCAGCCCGACCACGCGCGGGGCTCCGCCGCCCTCGGCCAGGGCGGTGAGAGGATCGTCGGCCTCGACGGCGACCAGGACGCGGTGGCGCGGCGTGGGCGGCGCCACGACGGCCTCCTCCCACTGGCGGCTCCACAGCTCCTCGGCCGCGGGCCCGGTCATCTGCTCCAAGGGCTCGTCGGGCAGGACCCCGCGGTACCCCGACCTCCACGCCCTGATCTGGGTGGCCGTCACCGCCGGGACGTCCTCACGCCGCGCGGCCCGCACCCCCACGTCCGCCATACCGGCAGCCCCCTTTCGCTCTGCCCCACACCGTATCCGGGGCGGGGCCGCGGCGGGGAACCGCCTCGATCTACCGGGAGCCCGCCGGGGACGGGGAGTCCTGGCGGCGGCGGGCGCGGTAGGCGCGGGTCTTGGTGCGGTTGCCGCACACGCGCATCGAGCACCACGAGCGGGAGCGGTTCTTGGAGGAGTCGAGGAACGCCCACTGGCAGGTGGCGTCGGCGCACACCTTCAGGCGGGGCCAGGAGCCGTCGGCGTGCGCGCGCAGGACGGCCGCCGCGACGAGCCCGAGCCCTCGCGCGGCGCCCTCGCCGACCGGTTCGGGCGTGGGGACGCCGCCGGGCAGGGCGACCCGCAGGGGGAAGGCGGCGAGCGCGGACTCCAGCCGCGCGAGGGCGGGCGCGGCCTCCGCGCCGGGGCGCAGCGCGGCGCGCAGGCCCTCGCGCAGGCCGACGGCCACGGCGAGGTCGTCGTCCACGGCGCGGTCGGCCTCGGTGATCAGCGCGCGTTCGCGCAGCCAGAGGGCGAGCTCGGCCGGGGAGGCCAGCTCGTCGGTGTCGCTCTCGACGTCGTAGGTGTTGACGAAGTCGCGGAGCAGTTCCGCCGGCGCGTCCATGACACCACTGTACGGCAGTAGAGGGTTTCGCTCGGTGGTCATCCGCGCCCCCCGCCCGTCAGGGAGTCCAGGGCGGCGCCGAGACGGCGCACCCCTTCGGTCAGCTCGGCGACGTGCGCCGCCGCGATGTGCGTGACCCGGACGAAGGGGCCCGGGGGGTCGGCGGGGTGGTAGATCGCGCCCGGGCTCACCAGCACCCCGGCGCGCTGCGCGCTCTCGACCAGCGCGGTCTCGTCGGTCTCGTCCGGGAGCCGCACCCACAGGTGCAGGCCGCCCTGCGGCGCGGGGCGGACGCCGGCCGCGGGCAGGTGGCGGGCCAGGGCCGCCGACAGCGCCGCGCCGCGCGCCTCGATCTGCGCCGACACGTTCGCCAGGTGACGGCGCCAGCCGGGCGAGCCCAGGAACTCCAGCGCGGTCTCCTGCAAGGGGCGGGCCACGAAGAACGACTCGACGAGCTGGGAGGCCCGCAGCCGCCGCGCCGCCGGGCCCCGGGCGATCACCGCGGCCACGCGCAGGCTCGGCGCGGTGACCTTGGTGAGCGAGTTGACGTGGACCACGGTGCCGTGCGCGTCCAGCGTCACCAGCGAGGGCGGGACGGGCGAGGTGGCGAGGTAGCGGGCGTAGTCGTCCTCGACGACGAACGCGCCCGCGGCACGGGCGACCGCGAGGATCTGCTCCCTGCGCGCCGCCGGCAGCACGGCGCCGGTCGGGTTGTGCAGGGTGGGCTGGCAGTAGAAGACCCGCGCGCCGGTGACGGCGAACGCCTCGGCCAGCAGTTCGGGGCGCACCCCCTCGTGGTCCATGGGGACGGCCACCGCGCGCAGCCCGGCGGCGCGCGCCGCGGCCAGCGCGCCCGGGTAGGTCGGCGTCTCCACGAGCAGCGCGCCGCCCGGGGCCGCGAGCGCGCGGAAGGCGTGGGTCAGCGCGGCCTGGCCGCCGCTGGTGATCAGGACGTCCGCCTGGGTGACCCCGCCGCCGACCTCGGTGGCGAACCAGCGGCGCAGCTCGGCCACGCCGTTCAGCGGCGGGAGCGACCAGGCGTCGGGGCGGCGCACCGCGCGCGAGGCCGCCGCGGCGAGCGCGGCCGACGGGCGCAGGCCCGGGTGCAGGTAGCCGCCGGTGAGCGGGATGATCCCCTCGGGCGGCGGTGTGAGCAGGCCGCTGACCGCCGTGTCGTCCACGGACCTGTCGCCCAGGGACACGGTCTGCCAGGACAGGTCGGCGGCGTCGCCGGCCGTGACGGAGGGGCGCGGCGCGACGAACGCACCGACGCCGGGCCGGGTGACCACCCGTCCCTCGGCGGCGAGCGAGGCCAGCGCCCGCGAGACGGTGACCGGGCTGACGCCGTGCCGCCGGGTCAGCTCCCGGCTGGAGGGCAGCCGCGCGCCGGGCCCGAGATGGTCGGCCTCCCGCCGCAGCTCGGCCGCCAGTCGGGCGATACTGCTATCGTCTGACATGAGAAGCAAGGATAGCGCTATCGCTCCGTCGGCAGTATCGCCCACCGGCTCCGGGACGCCGCGCGGCGTGCCGGAGCGCGCCGGAGCCGCCTGGCGGGGGACCGTGCTGGCGGGGCTCGGGGTGCTCGCCTTCTCCGGCAGCCTGCCGGCCACCCAGTTCGCGATGCGCGGCTTCGACCCCTACCTCGTCGCGATCGGCAGGGCCGCCGTCGCCGCGCTGATCGCGGGCGTGTGCCTGGTGGCGGCCGGAGCGCCGCTGCTGCCTTCCCGGGCGCGGCTCGGGTCGCACGCGGTCATCGCCGCCGGGGTGGTGTTCGGGTTCCCGCTGTTCAGCGGGCTCGCGCTGGACGCGGGGGCGAGCGTGTCGCACGCCGCCGTGGTGGTCGGCCTGCTGCCCGCGGCGACCGCGGCGTTCGCCGTGCTGCGGGCGGGGGAGCGGCCGCGTGCCCTGTTCTGGGTGGCCTGCGCGGGCGGCGCGGTGTCGGTGACGGTCTTCACGCTGAGCCGGGGCGGCGGGCGCCTGGCCGGCGCCGACCTGCTGATGGTGGCGGCCCTGCTGTGCGCGGCGGCCGGGTACACCGAGGGCGGCAGGCTGGCCCGGCAGGCCCCCGGCTGGCAGGTGATCTCGCACGCGCTCGTGCTGGCCGCGCCCGTCACGGTGCCGGTCACGGCGGTGCTCGCGGCGGTCACGCCCGTGAACCCGTCGGGCGAGGCGGTCGCCGGGTTCGCCTACGTGGCGCTGGTGTCGATGTTCCTCGGGTTCATCCCCTGGTACGCCGGGCTCGCCAGGGGCGGCATCGCCCGCGCGGGGCAGACCCAGTTGCTGCAGCCGCTGATGTCCGTGCTGTGGGCGTGGCTGCTGCTGGGGGAGCCCCTGGAGGTCGCCACGGTGGCCGGGGCCCTCGCCGTGCTGGTGTGCGTCGCCGTGACACAGCGTGCGCGGTCCTGAGCGCCACGCTGAGCGCCTCAGGGTTTCCGGCCATGCCCGAATGTACGGGAACCCCTGCGGGCCGGTCAGGGCCGATCAGGGCGCGCCGCCAACAGGTCAGGCGCCGAGGGGGACGGAGTAGACGAGGCGGAAACGGTCGCCGGGGACGACGACGTCACTGGTCTCGACCGGGCGGTCGCCCGACCAATGGGTGCGCTCGACGTGCAGGACGTGCACCCCGGTGGGAAGGTCGAGCAGGTCGCTCTCGGTGGGCTGGGGCACGCGGGTGTGGACGCTCTCGCGGATGTCGGTGATCTTGACACCGGCGGCGGACATGCGCGCCAGCAGGCCCTTGCGGCCGTTGGAGCCCTCTTCCGCGACGGCCTGCCCCTTGCCCAGCTCGGCGGGCTCGTAGGAGGTGGCGAGCTGCATGGGCCTGCCCTCGGCGCGGAAGACGTAGCGCGTGCGGACGACGGGGGCGGCGGGCTGCAGGCGCAGGCGCCGGGCGATCTCGCGGTCGGCCTTGACCGGCTCGCTGCGCCAGTCCCAGGTCGCGCGGTGTCCGCCGAGCTGCATGTCCGCCGCGAACGGGGCGTCGTGGTCGATGTGGCGGGAACGCTGCAGGGGATACAGCACGGACTTCTCGCGGACGTAGTGGCCGGAGCCGACCCTGCCGATGATCAGACCCTCGGCCGCGAGCACCCGCAGCGCGTGCCTGGCGGCGGTCTCGCCGACGCGGAAACGCTGGGTGAGCTGCGCGCGCGAAGGGATCGGCGCCCCGGGCGGCAGGGTGCCGTCGACTATCTGGGCCCGCAACTCTTCCACAACACGGAGGTACACCGGATCGTTGCCAGTCATCCGACCATCCCTGGGGCGTTCGAGATCGTTTTCTTATCTTGCCGTAATCATGAGACAACGGGGAGTAACGGGCTGGATTTGGAGCGCCAACTTTACCAAATGTGGTTCTGTGGTGACAGTGAGTCGTGGCGCCGTGGGCGGACGCGGCCCCGGCCGGAGGGAACAGGGGGTGACCTGCGCAGCCGTGTGCCCTGATGGGCGCGCTGATCGCCGAAGCGCCGGGGACGCCGGCGAGCGGGCGGCCGGAGCGATCGGAAAATTCTCCGCAGAGGCGTGTAACACCCCCGTAAGCCCCGTCGATAACACGACAGAGGTCGTCGATGTGTGTACCCCCGAGCACATATCGGCGGCCTCTATCCATGTCCCGGCAACCTTTGGCAAAGCCCTACACATCCCACCGAACACTCCTGGCATGGAGAACCGGGGTGGCGGGGTCCACCGTCCCCTCGGATCCGGGTACCGTTCCCTCTATGGCATCGCCAACAGGAACCTCCGACGCGCCCTTCGGCCGCATGCTGACCGCCATGGTCACCCCCTTCACCCCCGACGGCGCACTCGACGCCGAAGGCGTCCAGCGGCTGGCGACCTACCTCGTCGACGAGCAGCACAATGACGGCCTCGTCGTGAGCGGCACGACCGGAGAGTCCCCGACCACCACCGACGCGGAGAAAGAGCAGATCGTCCGCCTCGTCGTGGAGGCCGTCGGCGACCGCGCGACGGTCGTGGCCGGTGCCGGCAGCAACGACACGCACCACTCGGTCGAGCTGGCGAAGGCCGCCGAGCGCGCGGGCGCGCACGCCCTGCTCGCGGTGACGCCGTACTACAACAAGCCGCCGCAGGAGGGGCTGTACCGGCATTTCACCGCCATCGCCGACGCGACCGGCCTCCCGGTGATGCTGTACGACATCCCCGGCCGCACGGGCACGCCCATCTCCAGCCAGACGCTGACGCGCCTCGCGGTCCACCCCCGCGTCGTCGCCGTCAAGGACGCCAAGGGCGACCTGTTCGCCGGCGCCCAGGTCATGGCCGCCACGGGCCTGACGTTCTACTCGGGCGACGACGCCCTGAACCTGCCCTGGCTGTCGCTCGGCGCGGCCGGCTTCGTCAGCGTGGTGGGGCACGTCGTGGGCACGGAGCTCGCCGAGATGATCCGCCGGTACCGTTCCGGGGACGTCGACGGCGCGCGCGACATCAACCGGCGCCTTCTGCCGGTCGTGGCGGGCGTCATGACCCGCACCCAGGGCGTGATCACGGCGAAGGCGGCGCTCGCCCTGCTCGGCAGGGACGCGGGGCCCGTGCGGCTCCCGCTGGTGGACGCCACCGCCGACGAGATCGCGGCCCTCAGAGAGGACCTCGTCGCGGGCGGCGTCAAGCTCCCCGGCTGACGCCCGGCGCCCTCGGGCCGCACATCGCGACCGCCCGCGCGGGCGGAGCAAGACCGCAACAGGCCGCGCACCGGCGCGGTGGGAGGAACAAAGGGTTTGAGACACGGATATAACGAATACGGTCCGCAGAGCGCCGGACGGCTCGGCGAGGGAGCCGTGCGCGGGCGGCGGGCCGGCACGGACGGGGGTAGAGCATGAGTCATCCGCATCCCGAGCTTGGACCGCCTCCGCCGCTTCCGGCGGGCGGTCTGCGCATCGTCGCGCTGGGCGGGCTCGGTGAGATCGGCCGCAACATGGCGGTCTTCGAGTTCGACGGCCGCCTGCTGGTGGTCGACTGCGGCGTGCTGTTCCCCGAGCCCGACCAGCCGGGCGTGGACCTCATCCTGCCCGACTTCGACTACATCAGGGACCGGCTCGACGACATCGAGGCCGTCGTGCTGACCCACGCCCACGAGGACCACATCGGCGCCGTGCCGTACCTGCTGCGGGAGCGCGCCGACATCCCGCTGGTCGGCTCGCGCCTCACCCTGGGCCTGATCGAGAGCAAGCTCACCGAGCACCGCATCCAGCCGGTCAAGGTGGAGGTCGCCGAGGGGACGCGACGGCCGTTCGGGCCGTTCGAGTGCGAGTTCTTCGCGGTCAACCACTCCATCCCCGACGCCCTGGCCGTCGCCATCCGCAGCCCCGCCGGCATCGTGCTGCACACCGGCGACTTCAAGATGGACCAGCTTCCGCTGGACGGCAGGCTGACCGACCTCGGCGGCTTCGCACGGCTCGGCGCCGAGGGCGTCGACCTGCTGATGTCGGACTCCACCAACTCCGAGGTCCCCGGGTTCGTGCCGAGCGAGCGCACCATCGGCCCGGTGATCGACGAGGTGTTCCGCAGCGCGACCAAGCGCATCATCGTCGCCTGCTTCGCCTCGCACGTCCACCGCGTGCAGCAGATCTTCGACGCCGCCGAGGAGAACGGCCGCAAGGTCGCGCTGATCGGCCGTTCGATGGTCCGCAACATGGGCGTGGCCCGCGAGCTCGGCTATCTGCGGGTGCCGGCCGGCCTGCTGGTCGACTCGCGCGAGATCGAGGAGTGGCCGCCGGAGGACGTCGTGCTCATCTGCACGGGGTCGCAGGGCGAGCCGATGGCCGCGCTGTCGCGCATGGCCAACCGCGACCATCCGATCCGGGTGGCGGAGGGCGACACCGTCGTGCTGGCGTCCTCGCTGGTGCCCGGCAACGAGACCGCCGTCAACAAGGTCATCAACGGGCTCACCCGCTGGGGCGCCCGCGTGATCCACAAGGGCAACGCGACCGTGCACGTCTCCGGCCACGCGGCCGCGGGCGAGCTGCTGTACGTCCTCAACCTGACCAAGCCGTCCAACTTCATGCCGGTGCACGGCGAGTGGCGCCACATGCGCGCCCACGCCAAGCTCGCCGCGCTGACCGGCGTCCCCGACGACCACATCGTCATCGCCGAGGACGGCGTGGTGGTCGACCTGGTGGACGGCAGGGCGCGGGTCACCGGCGCGGTGCAGTGCGGCTACGTCTACGTCGACGGCTCCTCGGTCGGCGCCGTCACCGACGTCGCGCTGAAGGACCGCCGCATCCTCGGGGACGAGGGCTTCATCTCGGTGGTCGTGGTGGTCGACTCGACGACGGGCAAGGTCACCGGCGGGCCGGAGATCTACGCGCGCGGGTCGGGCATCGAGATCGAGGCGTTCGACTCGGTGATCCCGCTGATCGAGTCCGCGCTGGAGGACACGGCGGCCGACGGCGTCGCCGACCTGCAGCAGATGCGCCGCGTGACCCGCCGCATCGTGGGGCGCTGGGTCAGCGACACCTACCGCCGCCGGCCCATGATTATTCCGGTGGTCGTGGAGGTCTGACGCGGCGTAGGTTTCTCGTGCCCCCGAACCGCGCACGAGGAGCCGCCGCATGCCCGAGAACCTCCGGACCGCCGACACGCCCGACGGCGCGGGACATCCCGCCGACGCGCCGGTGCGCGCCTCCGCCTCCGCGGACGGCGTCACCGGCGTCACCGGCACCGCCGTGAAGGTCGTCTTCACCAAGTACGACGGCTCGCTCCACTGGCACCACGACGCGTGGCGGCTGGGGGAGGACGAGCACGGCGTGTGGCTCGGCTGCCCGCCGGGCACGCCCACCGCGCGGGGCTCGGAGCCCCCGGTCGTCTGGGAGCACGCGTTCGTCATGCTGTTCCCCCGGGACGCCTGGTGGACCGCGACGTTCAACTCCCGCGCCTGGAAGTGCGCGATTTACTGCGACATCACGACCGTCCCCCGCTGGGACGGCGACCGGGTGACCATGGCCGACCTCGACCTGGACGTCCTGCTCATGCAGGACGGCCGGCTGTTCGTCGACGACGAGGACGAGTTCCTGGAACACCGGGTGCGCTACGGGTACCCCGAGCACGTCGTGGCGGAGGCGCGGCGCTCGGCCGACCGGCTGATGGCCGCGATCGACCGGCGCGACCCTCCGTTCGGGGGCGCCCACGAGCGCTGGCTGGCCGAGGTGCTGTGACGGCCCGTACCCCTTAAGGGGGTGCCGGGAGCCGTCCGCGCGCGAAGATCGCGCTATAAATCTGGGCATGGCGAAAAGAGTTCTCGTTACCGGCGCGGCGGGTCGTATCGGCAGATGCCTGGCCGAGGGACTCCCGGCGTACGGGCACGCGCTGCGGCTTCTCGACAGGGTCCCGATCGAGGGCGGCCCGCACGAGGCGGTGGCGGGCGACGTCACCGACCCGGCGGTGCTGGCGCGGGCCATGGAGGGGGTCGGCGCCGTCGTCCACCTGGCCGGCATCCCCTCCACATCGGCGTCCCACGAGGACCTGCTCACCGCCAACATCGAGGGCACCTACCGCGTCTTCGAGGCCGCGCGGCTGGCCGGGGCCGAGCGGGTGGTGTACGCCAGCAGCAACCACGCGGTGGGCTTCACCCCGCGCGCGGACCTGCTCCCCGCCGACACCCCGGTCGCCCCGGACTCCCACTACGGCGTCAGCAAGGCGTACGGCGAGGCGCTCGGCCGCTACTACGCCGACCGGTACGGCATGCGCGTGGCCTCGCTGCGCATCGGCACGTTCGCGCCGCGCCCTCCGCTGCCGCGCGCCCTGTCCACCTGGCTCAGCCCGGCCGACGCGGTGCGCCTCGTGCACGCCTGCCTCACCGCGCCGGACCTGACCTACGCGGCGGTCTGGGGCGTGTCGGCCAACACCCGCAACTGGTGGGACCTGTCGGCGGGACGCGCGCTCGGCTACGAGCCGCGCGACGACGCCGAGGCGTACGCGGGGGAGCTGCCGGAGCTGGACCCCGGCGACCCGGAGTACGCCTGGGTCGGCGGCCGGGTCGTCGAGAGCTGACCGTGCGCGACGCGGCGTCCGCGGTGACAATGGACCGGAACGGCGCGGCGAGGAGGACCGGCATGATCGAGCGCGAGACCTCTGTGCCGCACGTCAAGTCCGCCGTGCGCACCGTCGAGATGCTCGACTTCTTCGCGCGCAACCCGGGCCTGCACGGCCTGCCGGACCTGCAGGCGCGGCTCGGCTACCCCAAGAGCAGCCTGCACGCGCTGCTGCGCACCCTCGCCGACCTGGGCTGGATCGAGACCGACGCCACCGGCACCCTGTACCGCGCGGGCCTGCGCACGCTGCTGGTCGGCGCCACCTACATCGACGGCGACCCGGTGGTCCAGCTCGCCCGCGACGCGCTCGACTGGCTGGCCGAGGCCACCGGCGAGACCGTCCACCTGGGCCGGCTGGACCGCTTCGACGTCGTCTACCTGGCCACCCGGGCCTCACGCCACTCCCTGCGGCCCGTCACCCGGGTCGGCGCCCGGCTGCCCGCCAGCACCACCTCGCTCGGCAAGGCGATCCTCGCCGCGCGCGAGGAGGGGGAGGTGGCGCGGCTGCTGCCCGCCGAGCTTCCCCGTCCGACCAGGCACGCCATCGCCGACCGGGACAGGCTCGCGGCCGACCTGCGGCGGATCCGCAGGCGGGGGTACGCGGTGGACCGGGAGGAGAGCGTCGACGGCCTGCGCTGCTTCGGCGTGGCCCTGGACGTCGCGCGGCCGCCCCGCGACGCGGTCAGCGTGTCGGTGCCCGTGCCCCGGCTGACCACGGGCAGGGACAAGGAGATCGCCGCCTGCCTGCTGGAGGCCCGCGACCGCATCGAGCTGGCCGCCCGCGGGGCCGTGCGCGCGCGCTGAGCGGGCAGCTCCCCGCAGCGGCCGCTGTTAGTAGGCTCAGCACGTGGTCAGGGAAGGCAGCTCCATCGACAAGGCGCTGGCGGTGCTGGAGGCGATCGCCGAGCACCACCGCGTCACCGACATCGCGGCGGCGACGGGGGTGTCCAAGTCGACCGTGCACCGCATCCTGCAGTCGCTGGTCGAGTGGGGGTTCGCCCGCCCGGACGGCAACGGCGGGTACGAGCCGGGGCCGCGCATCCTCACCCTGGCCGGCAAGGTGATGAGCCGGTTCGACCCCTCGCGGCAGGCGTCGGCCGCGCTGCGCGCGCTGCACGACCGCACCGGCTACACCACCCACTTCGGCATCCTCGGCGGCGACGAGGCCGTCTACGTCGAGAAGCTTGAGGGCCGCAGGCCCTACCAGATGCCCTCGCGGGTGGGCATGAGCCTGCGGCTGCACTCCACGGCGATCGGCAAGGCGGTCCTGGCGGAGCTGGGCGACGACGAGGTGCGCGCCCTGGCGGCGCGCACGGGCCTGGCCCGGTGCACGCCGGCCACGCTGACGGAGGTGGAGGAGCTGCTCGCCCACCTGGGCGAGGTCAGGAACCTCGGGTACGCGGTGGACGACGAGGAGAACGAGCCCGGCGTCCGCTGCGTCGGCGCGGCGGTGTTCGACCACACCGGCCGCGTGCTGGGCGGCATCTCGATCTCCACGCTGGCGATGGACATGGACCGCGGCGCGCTGGAACGGCTGGGCCCCGAGGTGGCCGCCGCGGCCCGCGAGGTCTCGACCGCCCTCGGCGCGCCCGCGGCGGCACGGGCCCGCTGACCCGCGAGAGGGTCAGGGCGCGACCGGGCCGGGCGTCCTTGCGTCCAGCAGGCGTTCGATCTCCCGGGGTGTCGCCACGCGTCCGGTGCCCCCCTGGCCCTCCAGGTTGACGGCGGCGGCGGCCGTGCCGGCGCGCACGGCGTCGCGCAGCGGGTCCCCGAGGGCGAGCCGGGCGGCGACCGTGCCCGCGAACGCGTCGCCGGCCCCCGTCTGGTCGACGATCGCGGCCGGGGGGACGGCGGGGATCCGTTCGGGCGCCGCGCCGCCGCCGGCGAGCAGCACCCCGTGGGCGCCGCGGGTGACGGCCACGGCGCGCGCCCCGCGCTCCAGGCAGGCGCGGGCCGTCTCCGCCGGGTCGCCGGTGCCGAGCAGGGGGAGGCTGTCGCCGGGACAGGAGGGGGTCATCAGCGCGGTCGCGGGGGCGATGGCCTCCAGCGCCGCCGCGGCCTCCTCGGCGCCGGTGAGCCGTGCCCGGTAGTTGGGGTCGTAGACGACCCTGCCCCCGGCGGCGTCCACGGCGCGCGCGGCGTGCAGCACGGCCGCGGCGCACGACTCCGACAGGGCCGCGGTGATGCCGCTGACCAGCAGGACGGCGGTCTCGGCGAGCGGCGCGCGCGCCACGTCGGCGGGTCCCATGCGGGAGGCGGCGCTGCCGGAGCGCATGTACGCGAACGCGCGCTCGCCGCTCGGGTCGGCCCCGACGGCGTAGGCGCCGGTGGAGCCGTCGCCCTTGAGCATCCACCGCGTGTCCACCCCGCGGGCGGCGGCGAAGGCGATGAGCCGTTCCCCGAACTCGTCGTTCCCCACCAGCGTCACCAGGGCGACGTGCGCGCCGGTCGCGGCGGCGGCGACGGCGGCGTTGAGCGCGTCGCCGGAGAACGACAGCCGGAAGGCGTCCGCCTCGGTCAGCGGAGCGGGCGCCGAGAACTCGGCGAGCGGCTCTCCGACCACCATCACATCCACGAACGGACTCCTCCTGGTTCCATGTAATGGAATTGGATTCTACGTTATGCAAACGATGCCGGGGTGCGGGGTGGTCGCCGGAGGCGGTGCGGCATCGCGCTCTACCATTCCGTTACATGGAATTGAGCGTCAATACATAGAACGTTGATGTGCGCGGCGCGCCTCCCCGGCCTGCCGCCGCCTCATGCGTACCCTCGGTAGCATGGCCACCCGTACGTCGAAAAGCACCCCAAAAGGGTCGGCGAAGCGGTCCACGTCGCCCCGCCCGGCCTCCGGCAAGCGGCCATCGGGCGCGCGGGCCACAGGGGGGCGCACGCAGGGCCGCCAGGCGCGCCGCCCCGCGTCCTCGCCGCCGGACCCGATCAGCTGGGTCTTCGTCGTCATCGGGAAGCTCTTCATCGGCGTGTGGCTGCTCGTCGCCAACGGCATCGGCACCGCCGCGCGCGCCTTCGGCGACCAGGCGCGCGAGCTCGACCCGGCCCACCGCCGCGACGGGCTCGGCCTCGCCGTCCTCGGCTCGGCCATCGCCCTGGCCGCGATGACCTGGCGCTCCACCCAGGGCACCTTCGCCTCCGTCGTGGACGCCGTGCTGCGCGGCGCCGTCGGCTCGCTGGCCTGGTCGGTGCCGATCCTGCTCGCGCTGGTGGCCTGGCGCCTGCTCAGGCACCCCGACCAGAACGCCGACACCAACCGCATGATCATCGGCTGGACGGCGCTGCTCGCCGGCCTGCTCGGCGTCATCCACGTCGCGCACGCCACCCCCTACCCCTCCGGGCCGGCCAAGACCGACGGCATGGACCAGGTGTCCGCGGCGGGCGGCATGATCGGGTTCATCGTCTCGGCGCCGCCCTCCAGCATCCTTCCCGCCTTCGTGACCATCCCGCTGCTGCTGTTGCTGTCCGGGTTCGGCGTCCTGGTGATCACGGCCACGCCGGTGCACCGCGTGCCCGAGCGGCTCGCCGAGATCCGGCACATGCTCTTCCAGAAGTCCCCGGACGGCGGCGCCAAGCCCGCGGGGGAGACCGGCAAGCCCGCCCGCCGCCCGCGCAAGGGGGCCAAGGGGAAGGAGGCCCAGGACGAGGCGGAGACGGGCGACCACGTCAGGCCCTACGACACCCCCGTGGTCGCCGACGCGCCCGGCGCCAGGCCCGGGCGCGAGGACCACTCCCCGGAGATCGTCCCCGGCCTCGTCGACGAGCCGGCCGGCGAGCCCGCCGACGAGGAGGCGCCGCCGCGGCCCGCCCCCGAGCCCCCGCACCCCTCGCCCGCGCCGCGCAAGGTCGAGCAGCTCGTGCTGTCCCCGCAGGCGGGCCCCTACGAGCTTCCCGACGTCGGCACGCTGCGCCCCGGCACCGCGCCCAAGCCGCAGACCAAGGCCAACACGATCGTCGTCAACGCGCTCACCAGCGTGCTCGAACAGTTCTCCATCGACGCCCAGGTGATCGGCTTCACCCGCGGCCCGACGGTCACCCGCTACGAGATCGAGCTCGGCCCCGCCGTCAAGGTCGAGAAGGTCACCGCGCTCACCAAGAACATCGCCTACGCCGTCAAGTCGGCCGACGTCCGCATCCTGTCCCCGATCCCGGGCAAGTCCGCGATCGGCGTCGAGATCCCGAACACCGACAAGGACCTGGTCAGCCTCGGTGACGTGCTGCGCTCCCAGGTCGCCCAGGCCGACCACCACCCGATGATCGTGGGCCTCGGCAAGGACGTCGAGGGCCGCACCATCGTGGCCAACCTCGCCAAGATGCCTCACCTGCTCATCGCGGGCGCCACCGGTGCGGGAAAGTCGGTCTGCGTCAACGGCCTGATCTCCTCGATCCTGATGCGGGCCACCCCCGACGAGGTGCGCATGGTCCTCGTCGACCCCAAGCGGGTCGAGCTGTCGTCCTACGAGGGCATCCCCCACCTGATCACCCCGATCATCACCAACCCCAAGAAGGCCGCCGAGGCCCTGGAGTGGGTCGTCGGCGAGATGGACCGCAGGTACGACGACCTGGCGGCCAGCGGCTTCCGGCACGTCGACGAGTTCAACAAGGCGGTCAAGGCCGGCAAGCTGGTGCCCCCGCCGGGCAGCGAGCGGGTCTACCAGCCCTACCCCTACCTGCTGGTCATCATCGACGAGCTCGCCGACCTCATGATGGTCGCCCCCCGCGACGTCGAGGACTCCATCGTCCGCATCACCCAGCTCGCCCGCGCCGCGGGCATCCACCTGGTCATCGCCACCCAGCGCCCCTCGGTGGACGTCGTCACCGGACTGATCAAGGCGAACGTGCCCTCGCGGCTCGCCTTCGCCACCTCCTCGCTGGCCGACTCGCGGGTCATCCTCGACCAGCCGGGCGCCGAGAAGCTCGTCGGCCAGGGCGACGCGCTGTTCCTGCCCATGGGCGCGAGCAAGCCGATGCGCCTGCAGAACGCCTTCGTCTCCGAGAAGGAGATCCACGAGGTCGTCGCGCACTGCAAGTCCCAGATGCAAGCGGAGTACCGCGACGACGTCGCCGCGGCGGCCACCGCCAAGCGCGAGATCGACGAGGAGATCGGCGACGACCTCGACCTGCTGGTCCAGGCCGCCGAGCTGATCGTCACCACCCAGTTCGGCTCCACCTCCATGCTCCAGCGCAAGCTGCGCGTGGGCTTCGCCAAGGCCGGGCGCCTGATGGACCTGCTGGAGAGCAGGAGCGTCGTCGGCCCGAGCGAGGGCTCCAAGGCCCGCGAAGTGCTCGTCAAGCCGGACGAACTGCCCGGGCTGCTCGCCGACTTGCGGGGAGAGTGACCCCTCCGCCACCGATCCCCTCGGTTACTGGTTGAATATGAATGACTACGCATCGTCGGAATACGGGCGCGTAGCGCAGTGCACGGCGAGGGGGACGTATGAGCATTGGAGTGACGCTGGCCGCGGCACGTCACGCGGCGGGCATGACGGTCGCTCAGCTGAGCGGCCGCACGCGTATCAGGGAGACGGTCATCTATGCCATCGAGCGGGACGACTTCTCGCTCTGCGGAGGCGACTTCTACGCCCGGGGTCACGTCCGCAACATCGCCAAGACCCTCGGGCTCGATCCCGACGCGATCGTGCACCAGTTCGACGAGGAACACGGCGGCGTTCCCCGGCCCGTGCGCGCGGCGGCGGTCTTCCAGGCCGAAAATTCGATCAAACTCCGGGAGCGCCGCAGCCCCAACTGGTCGACCGCGATGGCGATCGCCCTCGCCATCGTGGCGGTCTTCGGCGTCGCCCGCGTGATGAGCGGCACCGGCGAGCCCGTCGCCCCCGACCCCAAGGCCGGCGTCCCCAAGGCCCCCGCCCCCTCGTCCAAGCCCTCGGCGGCCGCCAAGGTCGCCGAGCGGGGGAGCGATCTGGTCACCCTGCAGGTCAAGGCCACCAAGCCGTCCTGGCTGGAGGTCAGCGACAGCAAGGGCAAGCAGATGTTCCGCGGCACCCTGCCCGCCGGGCGCACCTCCACCTGGAAGGCGCGCAAGGAGGTCCGGGTCACGATCGGCAACGCGGGCGGCGTCGACCTGGAGGTCAACGGCAAGCACATCGGCGTGCCCGGGAAGCTGGGCCAGCTCGTCCACAAGTCGTTCGGCCCCGAGGAGCCGGGCTCGCGCTGACCGGGGCCGCTCGCGCGCGGCCGGGGCGACCACGGCGGCCGCGCGGGGCCGCCGTGCCCGCGCGAGAGCGGGGTGAGTGCGCCGGAGGAGGCCAACTCCCGATACCGTAGAGCCCATCATGTCTTCCCGCCGAACCGCATCGCTGATCACACTGGGCTGCGCGCGCAACGACGTCGACTCCGAGGAGCTCGCCGCGCGCATGGAGGCCGCCGGGTGGAGCCTCGACGACGACGACCCCGACGTCATCGTCGTCAACACCTGTGGCTTCATCGACTCGGCGAAGCAGGACTCGATCAACACCCTGCTGGCCGCGGCCGACTCCGGGGCCAAGGTGGTCGCCGCCGGGTGCATGGCCGAGCGCTACGGCAAGGAACTGGCGGAGGCGCTGCCCGAGGCCTCCGCGGTCATCTCCTTCGACGACTACGCCGACATCGGCGCGCGTCTGGACGACGTCGTCGCGGGCCGTGCGCTCACGCCGCACACGCCCCAAGATCGCCGGCTGCTCCTGCCCATCACCCCCGTCGAACGCTCCTCGGGCGCCACGGCCGTCCCGGGCCACGGCGAGACCCTGCCCGAGGGCCTCGCACCCGCCAGCGGGCCGCGCGCGCTGCGCAAACGGCTCTCCGGCGGCCCGATGGCCCCGCTGAAGCTCGCCTCCGGGTGCGACCGGCGCTGCGCCTTCTGCGCGATCCCGGCCTTCCGCGGCGCCTACGTCTCGCGCCGGCCCGACGAACTGCTGGCCGAGGCCGAGTGGCTCGCCGCGCGCGGGGTCAAGGAGCTCGTGCTGGTCAGCGAGAACTCCACCTCCTACGGCAAGGACCTCGGCGACCTTCGCGCCCTGGAGAAGCTGCTGCCGCGGCTGGCGGCCACCGAGGGCGTCGAGCGGGTCAGGGTGAACTACCTGCAGCCCGCCGAGCTCCGTCCCGGCCTTCTGGAGGTCATCGCGGGCACCCCCGGCGTGGCCCCGTACTTCGACCTGTCGTTCCAGCACGCCAGCGGCACCGTCCTGCGCCGCATGCGCCGCTTCGGCGACCCGCGCCGCTTCCTGGACCTCCTGGAGACCATCCGGTCGCACGCCCCGGAGGCAGGGGTGCGCTCCAACTTCATCGTCGGGTTCCCCGGCGAGACCGAGGAGGAGTTCGCCGAGCTGACCGCCTTCCTCCAGGAGGCGCGGCTGGACGTCGCGGGCGTGTTCGGCTACTCCGACGAGCAGGGCACCGAGGCCGCCGGGTTCCCGGGCAAGCTCGACCAGGACGTCGTGGACGCCCGCGTCGCCACGTTGTCCGCCCTCACGGACGAGCTGGCCGCCCAGCGCGCGGAGGAGCGCATCGGCACCGAGGTCGAGGTCCTCGTCGAGGAGGATCTGGGCGACGGCGGCTACGAGGGCCGCGCCGCCCACCAGGGCCCCGAGGTGGACGGCTCGGTGACCGTCCAGGGCATCGGGCTGGTCCCCGGCCAGATCGTGCGCGCCACGGTCGTCGACGCCGAGGGGGTCGACCTGATCGCCCGCATCAAGGCCTCGCCATGACGCAACGGCCGGAGACCGGCGCCGAGCCGATCGTCGCCCCTGTGGCTCGGTACGTCAGCCCGTGGAACGTCGCCAACGTGCTGACCGTGCTCCGGCTCGTGGTCGTCCCCTTCTTCGTCGTCTGCATGTTCGTGGACGGCGCGGGCTGGCGGTGGACGGCGCTGGTGGTGTTCCTGCTGGCGTCGCTGACCGACCAGCTCGACGGCTGGCTGGCCCGGCGCTACGGGCTGATCACCGACTTCGGCAAGATCGCCGACCCGATCGCGGACAAGGCGCTGATCGGTGCCGCGCTGGTCACGCTGTCCTTGCTCGCCGAGGTGCCCTGGTGGGTCACCGCCGCGATCCTGGTCAGGGAGGCCGGGGTCACGGGGCTTCGGTTCGCGGTGATCCGGCACGGCATCATCCCGGCCAGCTACGGCGGCAAGGTCAAGACCGTCCTGCAGATCGCCGCCATCGCGCTCTACATCCTGCCCGGCGTGCCCGACGCGCTGCGGTGGGCGGTGATGGGCGCGGCCCTGGCCGTGACGGTGGTCACCGGCCTGGACTACGTGATCAGGGCCGTGCGGCTGCGGAAGGTGGCCCAGAAGGCGCGCGGCGGGTGAGCGCGACCCTGGCGGCCGAGGTGCTGGCCCTCCTGGTGCGCCGGGGGGCCACGGCGGCGGTCGCCGAGTCCCTGACCGGCGGGCTGATCGGCGCCGCGCTCACCACGCCGGCCGGCGCGTCGGCCGCGTTCCGGGGCGGGGTGATCGCCTACGCGACCGAGCTGAAGGCCCGGCTGCTGGAGGTCCCGGAAGATCTACTAGATCGGGAGGGTGCCGTGCACCCGGAGGTCGCGGCGGCCATGGCCGCCGGGGTCCGGCGGCTCGCCGGGGCGACCTACGGTCTGGCGGTGACCGGCGTGGCCGGCCCGGACCCTCAGGACGGCAGGCCGGTCGGCACCGTCCACATCGCCGTGGCCGGACCGGATAAGGGTTTTTGGCGGCGTGAGGTGCATCTTTCCGGATCTAGGGAAGAGATCCGTAAAGGTACCGTTCGGGAGGGTTTAGATCTCCTGAGAGGTGTGCTGGAGGCCGAAGTGGGGGAACATTCCGGATGATTACCGCGTTACGTCACCAGCGAACATGCTCTCCACGGTCTGCCGCCGCGTTGGCCGATGCGGGTACGGTGGAGCTGTGAGTGAGGTCCGCGACCCAACGGCGAGGAGCAGGTCCGGCGCGCGCCCGGCGAAGGCGCCGAGCGAACCAGTGATGACGGCGAGGAGCATGTACGAAGCGCATCCGAAGAACGGGCGATACGAACCGACCGCGCGGAGTGTCGTGAAGACCCCTGCGCCCGGGAGGGAGCGACAGATGGTCCTGCTGCGTCAGCTGCTCGGTGACGTGCTGCGGCGGCTGCGGGTGCGGCAGGCACGCACCCTGCGCGAGGTCTCCACGTTGGCACGTGTCTCACTGGGCTACCTGTCCGAGGTTGAGCGCGGCCAGAAGGAAGCGTCCTCGGAGCTGCTCGCGTCGATCTGCGGCGCCTTGGGCGTGCCTCTTTCGCAGGTGCTCCGCGAGGTGTCCGACCAGTTCGCGCTGGCCGAACTGCAACACGCGCCCGTGCTGGCCGACGTGCCCGAGCACGAGCGTCTTCCCATCTCCGAGACCGTCTCCACCACGATCTCGGGCCCCGAGTTCGAAGGCTTCCCCGAGGTCAAGGACATGGTCGCCGCGTAGGTCCGCGGCCTGCCCGTTCCGTGCCCGCGGGTCGTCCCGCGACGGCCCGTGTTCCGCGCGCCGCCCGCTCACCGCGGCTGGCAGACGGGACAGTAGAACACCAGTCTTTCGTACGGCTGTGCCCCGAGCTCTCCGCCCACGATCCGTCCTCCGCAGCGCGGGCACGTCCTGCCGGCCCTCCCGTACGCCCACAGGCGCCTCCCCGGGCGCGGATCGCCCGTCGTGATCGGGCCTCCCGGGTCGTCCTTGCTCGCCTCCAGCAGCCGATGGGCGAGCGTCATCATCGTCACCAGGTCCGGCACGTCCCCCGCGGGAGTGAACGGGGAGATCCCGGACAGGTAAAGCGTCTCGGCGCGCCAGATGGTGCCGAGGCCCGCCACGTTGCGCTGGTCCAGCAGCGCCTCACCGATCGTCACCTCCGGCCGCGCCGCGATGTTCCGCGCGGCCGTCTCGGCGTGCGCGGCGTCCCAGGCGGGGGACAGCAGATCGGGCCCGAGGTGGCCCACGACCCGGTCCTCCCGTTCGGTGGGCAGCAGGTCGACCACGCCGAGCCTGATCCCGACGGCCTGCCAGCGGACGTTGGCGAGGACGAGGCGGACGACGTCGCCCGCGCGGAGGCGGGTGCCTGCGGCCTGGACGCGCCAGCTTCCGTCCATGCGCAGGTGAGTGTGCACGGTGAGCCCGCCCTCCACCCGCGTGAGCAGGTGTTTTCCGCGGGTCAGCGTGGTGAGGACGGCACGGCCCGTCAGGTCGGCGGTGGCGTGCCGGGGGACGCGGAAGTCCGAGCGGGTGAGCACCCGTCCGTCGAGGGCGGCACGCAGCCGGGCGCCGGTGCGGTAGACGGCGTCGCCCTCGGGCATGGGGCGGTCAGTCCCAGGCCGCGGGGTCGGCGGCCAGCTCCATCACGCGCGGGGGCAGGGTGTCGGTGGCGATCTGGTCCAGGGTGACCTCCTCCAGGATCGCGCGCTCGCTCGCGCGCAGGGCGATCCAGACCTGCTGGAGGGAGCGGGCGGCCCCGCGGTAGCCGACGTGCTCGGGGCGCTCGCCCCGGACGTTGGCCAGGGGACCGTCCACGGCGCGGATCACGTCGGCGAGTGAGATCTCGGTCGCGGGCCTGGCCAGGACGTACCCGCCCTCGGGGCCTCGCTGGCCGCGCACCAGTCCGGCCCTTCGCATCTGGAGCAGGATGTTCTCCAGGTACTTGGGGGGCATTTCCTGTTCCTTGGCGAGCTCGCCCACGGTGGTGGGACCGCTGCCGGAGGCGGCCAGCTCGGCGGCGGCGCGGAGGGCGTAGTCGACACGGGCAGAAAGACGCATGTTGTCGATTATCCCGCCTGCTAAAGCGTGGTTAGCCGCAACCGCACCACAACAGGCAGATGATCTGAGAAAGGTACGCGGGGAACCTCTGCCGTGACAACGCTCAACCCCCGTCCGAGCAGTACGTGGTCGATCCGCTTCACCGGGTCATCGGCGGGGGAGGTAGGGGGGTCCCCGAAGGCCGTCAGGGGGTCGGTGAGGCCCGCGCCCGTCAGGACGGCCATCTCCGGGTCGGCGGGGGTGGTGTTGAGGTCGCCGGTGAGCAGCACGGGCCGGGGCCGGGCGGGGACGGCCGCCGGGATCCTTCCCTCGGCGAGCCGCCGGGCCAGCGCGGCCGCCTCGGGCGCCTGGCCGGCGGGCGCCTGCAGGTGGGTGTTCAGGATGCCCACCTCGGCGCCGCCCACGACGACCACCGACGCCTGCGCCTGCGCGCCCGTCGGATGGCCGTGGCGGCCGAGCGGGAACGACTCCGACCCGCGCAGCGGCAACGACGTCAGGATCGCGTCGCCCCACAGGCCGTCGGCCGCGGGCGCGAAACGGTAGGTCATGCCGAGCCCCGCGGCGACGCGCGCCAGGCCGTCGTGGCCGCCGTTGAGCAGCCAGCCCCGGTCGACCTCGCTCAGCAGCACCACGTCGGGGTTCCGGGTGCGCGCCCACGCGGCGATCGCGTCGAGGTCCAGGGTGCCCTTCAGCCCGAACCCCATCCGGATGTTGTAGGCGATCAGCGTGAACTCGTCCCCGGCCACGGTGCGCACCTGCGGGGTGGGCCGCCAGGCCGCCACGGCCGTGGCCGCCGCGACGGCCAGCGCGACGACCACCGGCCCCCGCCCGAGCGAAGGCCGGGCGGGCGCCCGCCGGCCCTGGGCGGCGGTCCCCGCGAGGACGGCGACCAGGACGGCCAGGGCGCCGGGCACGAGGCGGTTGGGGAAGCCGAGGTCGGCGTCGTAGGCCGCGTAGTACGCGAACACGGCCACCAGGAACACGAGCATGCCGGCGATCGCGGCCAGGCCGCTCCTGCCAGGGGAGGCGGCGGCCGGCAGTCCCGCCAGGCCCAGGCAGGCCCCGAGCGCGAGCGCGGCGAGCGCGGCCGGAGGCGTGGTCTCGGTGACGATCGCCACGGCCACCGACAGGGGAAGCAGGGCGACCGGGACCCACCGGCGCGCGGGCGGGCGCGCGGCCAGGCAGACCATGGCGATCTGGCAGACGGCGAGCGTCGCGCTCACCACCATGGTGGTCCACGCCGCGGGCCCGCCCCACGCGGGCGGGCCGGCCAGGCCGGTCGTCCCCAGGTACATGCCCGTCAGCACCAGGGCGGGCCCGAAGGCGAACCAGAGCCGCGCGGGGGCGGGCTCCCCATGCCGTCCTGGAAGGGCCCACAGGCACCCCAGGAGGGCCGCGCAGGCCAGAACGACACCGAACCAGGGAAGGGGGCCCGCGCGCCACACCAGGTCCATCTGGCCGAGCAGCAGGTGGACGATCGTCGAGGCCGCCAGGCCCCCGGCGAGCGCCGCGGGGACCACCTCGCGGGGCAGCGTCCGCGCGCAGCCGTACAGGAAGGCGATCCCGCAGGCGACCCCCGCGCCCGACACGTACAACTGGGGCGCGCCGCCGTCGGTGGCCTGGAGCACGAGCCGGGCGGCGGCCAGCAGTACCCCGGCGCCCATGAGGACCCGCCGCGCGCCCACGGCCCGGGCGGCCGGGACCGCGGCGAACGGGAGGACGAACCACAGGGCCGCGAACAGGCCCATGCGCTCCGGCGGGGTCTCGCCCGCCCGGCCGAACAGCGTGATCAGAGAGGGGAGCAGAACGCGCAGGTGGTCGGCCAGCAGCAGCACGCCGAGGACGGCCACGCCCGCGGGCGCGTGCCGCCGGACGAGGGCCGAGGACGAGCGCGGCGAGGCGGTCTCGGAGGGGGATCGGTGGGGTGCTTCCGCCATGGAGCGCTCCTCGGTAAGGACATAGGTGATCCTGGGGGCAATTGAGCGGTGGGGCAAGAGTGGGGTATGAAGGGAGACGGTGTGCCGCGGAGTCGGCCCCCACCTGCGGTGCCGCTAAACTGGCAGGAAGCTTTATTGACAAATGGTTGCGTTACACCGGTCGACCGGATGGTGATTAGCGCAACGGGGACCGACGACAAAGAAAGCATGCGATGGAGCGACGTCCTGGCGTGCCCAGGTTGCTACGGGAGATCAACGACCGGGCCGCGCTGGAGCTGCTGCTCTCCTCGGGCCCGCTGACCAGGGGACAGATCGGCGACCTGACCGGTTTGTCGAAGGTCACCGCCTCACAGACCCTCTCCAGGCTCGAAGAGCGCGGCCTGGTGGAGGTCGTCGGCGAACAGGCCGGCAACCGGGGGCCCAATGCGGCACTTTACGGAGTGATCGCATCTTCTGCCTATGTGGCAGGACTCGACGTGGGGCCCGAATCGGTGACGACCGCGATCGCCGATATCAACGGCGAAATCGTCGCCGAGGTGGCGGTGTCCACCAATGGCCACGACGACCCGGTCGCGCTCGTCCACAACGCGGTCGTGAAGGCGTGCCGGTCGGGCAAGGTGGCGCTGTCCCGCCTCAAGGGCATCGTCATCGGCACGCCCGGTGTCGTGGACCCGCGCAGCGGTGACGTGCGGTTCTCCTTCGACCTCCCCGGCTGGCACGAGGGCAGCCACCAGGCGCTCGCCCGTGACCTGCGGCGGCCCGTCACGATCGAGAACGACGTGAACCTCGCCGCGATCGCCGAGCGCTCCGAGGGCGCGGCCAAGAACGTCGACGACTTCGTCCTGTTGTGGGTGGAGCGCGGCGTCGGCCTCGCCGTCGTGCTCGGCGGCCGGCTGCACCGCGGACGCTCGGGCACCGCGGGCGAGATCGGCTACCTCCCGGTGCCGGGCGTGCCTCTCGCCGGGGACGTCAAGGCGCTGCCGGGCCGGATGCCGTCGCTGGCGGGCGGTCTGCAGTCGCTGATCAGCGCCGAGGCGGTGGCCGAGCTCGCCGAACGGCAGGGCTTCCCCGGCCGTGCCGGCGCCGAGGCCGTCCGCGCGGCCGTGGAGGGCGGGGAGGCCGGCTCGGCGTTCCTGGACGACCTGGCGCACCGGCTGGCGCTCGGCGTCGCCTCGGTGTGCGTCGTGCTCGACCCCTCGCTGGTCGTGCTGAACGGCGAGGTCGGCCGGGCGGGCGGCGCCGCGCTCACCTATCGCGTCGAGGAGGCGGTGGCCCGCATCTGCCCGATCCGTCCCGAGGTCGTGGTGAGTGAGGTCAAGGTCCGGCCGGTGCTGCGCGGCGCCATCCTGGCCGCGCTGGAACAGGCCCACGAGGAGCTCTTCGCCTCCTGACCGGTGGCTCGCGCCCGGCTCGCCGTGGAGCGTTCGAGCCCGGCGGCCGGCACCCGGCCGCCGGGAGGTCGCCGGGTGACGGGCGGGCGAACTCCGCGTGAACTGATCGCCATCAGTCGAGGTATATGCCGTGCTGTGACCAGAATTGAACCAGGTAACGAGGAATGGGGTACCTGGTGGGCGCGCTGGGCTGGCTGGGGCGACTGGTCGACTTCCTCGGCGGCGCGGGCCCGGTGGTGTTCGGCATCGTCCTGCTGGTCGCCGCCCCCTTCCTCGACCGTCTGATAGTCCGGCGCAAACGGCTCGGCTTCCGGGTGCTGTACAACTCCAAGATCGGCATCGGGCCGGAACGGCTCCACGACGGCGCCGACCCCAGCGACTCAGGCCCCCGGCAGCTCCGCCAGGTCGTGCGCCTGCTGGACCGGATGAGCGTCGTGGTCATCCGCATCCGCAACAGCGGCAGCTACGACATCGAGCCCGACGACTTCCAGAAGCCCCTGTCGTTCACCTTCGGCGGGCGGGTGGTGTGGAACGCCAGGATCTCCGAGGCCAGCACCCCTGAGCTGCGCGAGGAACTGCGCAACAGCCTGCGCTTCTTCGCCGCGGGGGACACGAGGACCGGCCGCGACAACCTCCTCACCGTGCGGGGACGGCTCACCGAGAGGATGAACCGCCTGCTGCGGGCCCCGTCCGGCCAGGACGCGGGGGAACCCCGCTGGTACGGCGTCTGGCTGGACGGCATCTCCCTGGGACGCGGGCAGATGGCCAAGCTGGTCGTGGTCCTGCGCGAGCCGGTCGAGAGCAGGGCCGACGAGGTCACCAAGAGCCTGCGCCACGGCGGCAGGCTCAAGGAGACGGGCCTGATCAAGGACGAGGGGGAGCGGCGCCGCGTCACCCTGCCCCGGGTCACCGGCGCGCTGGCCGTCGTGCTGACCGTCGTGCTCGTGCTGAGCCAGATAGCCCAGCAGCCCCGGCAGCCGGAGACGGCCGTCGCCTGCGCGTCCGGCGAGCTGCGGGTCGAGGGCTCCAGCGCGTTCATGCCGACCATGGCGGCGATCGCCGAGGCATACAAGCGGGACTGCCCCGACGCGCGGATCACGACCAACCCCAACGGCTCCATCGAGGGACTCCGCGACCTGGCCGCGCCCGCCACCGTCGCGCTGTCCGACGGCATGGGCGAGTTCAGGGGCCAGTCGCCGTACGCTCAGAAGATCGCGGTCGTGGTGTTCCAGGTGGTGGTGAACACCGGTGTCGGCCTGACCACGCTGAGCGCCGAGGACCTCCGCAAGATCTACAGGGGCGACTGGACCGACTGGAACCAGGTGCCCGCCTGGCGCCAGGCCACCGGCGGTCGCGGGTCGCTGCCGATCTCGATCGTGGGGCGCGGCGGGGAGTCGGGCACCCGCAGGACCTTCGAGCGGTACGTGCTCGGCGGCCTCTCCGAGCCGCCGCTGACCTCGGACGACTGCAAGACCAGGCGTTCGGCGAAGGCCGGCGTCATCCGATGCGAGCGCGACGAGAACGTCAAGGTCGTCCAGGAGATCAAGAACACCCCCGGGGCGATCGGCTACGCCGACGTGTCCGTGCTGAGGAGGATCCGCCAGGAGAGCGGCGGCGACACCGTCGTGCAGGGGCTCAGCCTCGACGGGCAGAACTTCGACCCCTCGAATCCGGACGGCTACCCCTTCTGGACGGTGGAGTACCTGTACTCGCGCGAGACGCCCGAGCCCGGCTCGCTGAAGCACGGCTTCCTGAAGTACGTCCGGGAGAACGCGGTCGCGGGGGTGCAGGTCGGCAATGCCGGATTCTTCCCTTGCACGGCGCAGTTGTGCGACGCGCGGTGAGCGCGGCGCCCATGGAACGGCCCCGGTGCGCACCGCTACCGGTGCGCACCGGGGCCGGGCCGGTGGGCCGCGTCAGCCGGTGAACAGCTCCGCGGCGGCCTGGGCGTTGGCGCGGGCCGCGCCGTAGGTCGCGATGTAGGTCGCCGCCGGCGGACGCCAGATCGGCAGGCCCATCTCGACGACGGTCGCGTCCGGGCGCCCGGCCAGCAGTGCCGAGACGATGTCCTGGCTCGCCTGGTGGCGGTGGGCGTCCTTCACCACGATGACGAGCGAGCGGCCGATGGCTCGTTCCAGCAGAGCGGTCGCGTCGGCGTCGTCCGGCTTGACCCGGGCGATCTCGGCGTCCGGCAGCCAGGGGGCGAACCCCCACGGGACGTCGCCGACGGCGATCGTGGGCGGGGTGTCCACCTCGACCACGAACGGGTTGACCAGCGGGGCGGCCGTGCCGGACACCTTGACCGCGCGCCGGGCGGCGGTCAGGCCGATCACGTTGCCGTCCCTCGGCTCCTCGGGCGGCTGGGTGAACCAGGAGCGCAGGCGCGCGGTGCGCTCGGCCGCCTCCTCCAGGCGCGCGAGCGGCAGCCGTCCTTCGCGGACGGCCCGCACGATCCCGGCCTTGACCTCCTGGATGTCCTCGCGGGTCGGCAGCGGGCCGAGGCAGAGCAGGTCGGACCCCGCGGCCAGCGAGAGGACCGCGCCGCCGGCCAGGCCCACGCTCTTGGTGATCGCGTGCATGTCGAGGGCGTCGGTGATCACGACGCCGTCGAACCCGAGCTCGCCCCTGAGGAGTTCGGTCAACGCGGAGGACGAGAGCGTGGCCGGGTCCGTACCGGTCAGGTAGGGAACGCGCACGTGGGCGGTCATGATCGACTTCGTGCCCGCCTCGATCGCGGCCCTGAACGGCGCCAGCTCCCGCTCCCAGAGCACCTCGCGGGGCACGTCGACCACGGGGATCTCCAGATGGGAGTCCTGCCGGGTCGCGCCGTGCCCCGGGAAGTGCTTGACGCAGGCCGCCACGCACGCCTGCTGGAGGCCCGCGATGGCGGCCACGGTGTGCCGTGACACCAGGTCGGTGTCGGACCCGAACGAACGGGTGCCGATGACCGGGTTGTCGTCGGCGGTGTTGACGTCCGCGTCGGGTGCCATGTCCAGATTGACACCGCAGCGTGCGAGGTCGTCGCCGATCGCGCGGTACACCCGCCGGGTCAACTCGACGTCGTCCACGGCGCCGAGCGCGGCGTTGCCCGGGTAAGGGCTGCCGACGTGGTAGGCGAGCCGGGTGACGTCCCCTCCTTCCTCGTCCAGGGAGATGACCGGATCGCCCGCGTCGCGGAGTTGCCGGGACAGGGCGGCCAGTTGCTCGGGCGCCTCGACGTTGAATCCGAACAGCGTGACCCCGCCGAGGCCGTCGGCGAGCTCACGGAGGATCCAGTCGGGAGCGGTGGTGCCGGGGAAGGCCGCGAGCAGCGTTCCGGCCGCGAGGCGTTCCAGACCCCGATCGCCGTCCGCAGAGAACTCGCTCTGCGAGGACGCGCCCGCGGAGAACTCAGACATGGCGGTATTCGACTCCTTAGCTCAGTAAATGGGAAGGGCCGGGACCTCAGCCCTTGACGGCGCCCGCGACCAGTCCGGAGACCATGCGCCGCTGCACGAACAGGAAGAAGACGATGACCGGGATGGTCATCAGCGTCGAGGCGGCCATGATGCCGCCCCAGTCCGTCGACCGCTGGCTGTTGAAGTACTGCAACGCCACGGGCATCGTGTACTTGCCCTGGTCGTTGATCAGGGTCAGCGCGAAGACGAACTCGTTCCACGCGGTGATGAACGAGAAGATGCTGGTCGCCACGAGTCCCGGCGCGACCAGAGGGAAGAGCACCTTCCAGAAGGTGACGAAGCGGCTGGCGCCGTCGATGGCGGCCGCCTCCTCCAGTTCCTTGGGCACCGCGGCGACGAAGGTGCGCAGCATCCAGATCGCGAACGGCAGCGTGAAGCCCATGTTCAGGATGATCAGGCCGAGGAGCTGGTCGTACAGGCCGAGCCGCTTGATCATGAGGAAGAGCGGGATCGTCAGCGCCTCCGCCGGCACCATCTGCACGACCAGCAGCAGGATGAGGAAGCTGGTGCGGAAGCGGAACCGGAAGCGCGCCACGGCGGTGGCCGCGAGCAGCGCGAAGACGGCGCCGATCAGCACGGTGCCGAGGGCGACGACGGCGCTGTTGAACAGGTACTGCCAGATGGAGTGACCGGCCACGCCCTTGGTCAGCACCCGGGAGACGTGCTCCATGGTGGGCGCGAGCGGGAACGGGATGAACCGGGTCGTGAAGATCTCGTCGTTGGGCTTGAACGCGGTGGCGACCATCCAGTACACGGGGAAGACCGAGAACAGGAAGATCACGATGGCCGCCGCGTGCAGGCCGCCGGCTCTGACGCGCTTGGCGGTCTGGGGGTTCGTCACAGATCCTCCGTCCGCACGATCTGCCGCACGTACACGGCCGTGATGATCAGCATGATCACGGTCAGGATGACCGAGATGGCGGCGCCGAAGCCCATCTTCGGAGGCGCGCTGAACGCCTCGGTGTAGGCCCAGATCGGCAGGTTGAAGGCTTCCCGGTTGGTCGTGCCGCCGGCCAGCACGTACAGGTGCGTGAAGACCTTGAAGTCCCAGATGATGGACAGCACGAGCAGGACGGAGAAGACCGGCTTCAGCAGCGGGAAGGTGATCTTTCTGAACGTCCGGAGCGGCGACGAGCCGTCCACGCGGGCGGCCTCGTACAGCTCCGACGGAATGGCCTTCAGGCCGGCCAGCACCGAGACCGCGATGAACGGGAACGACGCCCAGACCACCGCGACGACCAGCACCAGATAGATCGTGAACGGCTCGTTGAGCCAGGGCTGGCCCGACCAGTCCGACCGGCCGAACAGCGCGTTCGACAGCCAGTCGGGAAGCTGGTTCAGCGCCCAGTTGGCCACGCCGGCGTCGGAGTCGAACAGCCACTTCCAGATGATCGCCGTGGCCGTGGGCGGGGTGGCCCAGGCGGCCATGATGCCGATGATCAGGAAGGTCGACATCTTCTTGCCCAGCCGGTGCAGCAGCAGCCCCACCAGCGTGCCCAGCAGGAGCGTGAGCGCGACGGTGACCGCGGCGAAGACCACGGTGTTGCGCAGCGAGGTCCAGAACAGGTCGGACTTGAAGACGTCCGTGTAGTTCTGCAGGCCGAGGAACTCGGCGGGCTGGGGGTTCGGCCGGATCTGCCGCAGTCCTACCTTGTGGAAGGACATGTCGATCATCTGGTACAGCGGGTAGAGCAGCAGTACCGCGATGACCAGCAGGCCCGGCAGCAGGAACGCGTAAGGGATGGCCCAGTCGGGAAGGCCACGGCCCCGGCGCGGCGCCTTCTGACGGCGCCGCGCCGGGGCGGAGGAGTCCCCTCCGCCCCGGGCGATCGTTGACGTCTGCGCCATCGTTACGACTGGTTCAGGATCGTTTCGAGCTCGGTGTTCGCGTCGGCGAGGGCCTTGTCGGCGTCCTTCTTGCCCTCGATCACGGCGCGGGCCGCGTTCTGCAGCACAGCCTTGGTGTCATTGGCCTCGGCCCAGTTCGGGTCGGCCGGGAAGCCCTTGGCGACCTTGAAGGTCTCGGCGAACGGCGCCTGGAGCGGGTCGCTCGCGTACTCGGCGAGGGCGTCGGGGTACAGCGGCAGCAGGCCGCCGTCCTTGGCGTAGCGGGTGCCGAACTCCTTGCCGGCGGCCAGCTTCAGGTACTCGGCCGCGAGCTCGGGGTTCTTGGCGTCCTTCCAGACGGCGATGTCGTTGCCGCCCTGGAACGCCGGGGCCGGGCCCGTGCCCTCCTTGTTGGGCAGCGAGAAGAACGCCATCTTGTCGTCGCCGACCTTGCCCTTGCTCTGCTCCTTGATGGTGGTGATGTCCCAGCCACCGGTGACGTACATGCCGACCTTGCCGGCGGCGAAGCGCTGGGCGATGTCCACCGAGTTCTGGCTCAGCCGGCCCTTGCCCGAGACACCCTGCTTGGCGACCAGGTCGGTGTAGAACTGGAAGCCTTCCTTGAAGGCGGGCTCGGTGAGCTTGCCGACCCACTTGCCGCCCTCGAAGGCCGCGAAGTCGCCGCCGGCCGACCAGACGAACGGCGAGAGGGACATGTTGGCGTCGGAGCCGCCGTTGAAGGCGAAGCCGTCGACGTCCTTGCCCTTCTTCTCCACGATCTTCTTGCCCGCGGCCACCAGCTCGTCCCAGGTCTTGGGCGGCTGGATGCCGAGCTCGTCGAACCAGTCCTTGCGGTACAGGACGGCGCGGGTGCCGCCCCCCCACGGCGCGGCATAGACCTTGCCGTCGATGGTCTCGTAACCCCAGAGGTTCTGCGGGATCTGCTGGAAGTCCGGGGCGGACTTGACGACCTCGGTGATGTCGGTCAGCGCGTCCTGCGCGACCCACGCGGCCACCTGGTCGTTACCGAACTCGGTCACGTCGGGGCCCTCGCCGCCCGCGAGCGCCGCCGTCCACTTCTTCTGGGCGTCGGGCCAGGGAATCCACTGGGTGTCGACGTCCGCGCCCGTCTGCTCCTTGAACTTGGCGTTCAAGTCGGTCATGTACTTCGTCTGGACGTCGTTGGCCGCGCCGAGCCGCCACACGGTCAGCTTCTGACCGGCGAACTTCGGGCCCGACGACGCGGCGGCGGACGCCTGCGGGGCCTGCGACTGCGCGGGCTCCTCGCTGCCCCCACACGCGGCGACTCCAATGGCTAGAACGGCGGTCGTGGCCGTCGCGGCAGCGATCTTTCCGAATTTCACGTTTGGATCTCCTTCCCGGCTTTTCGCGTCGGGCTCGCGCTCCTCGAAAGGCACACGTCCCTGGACGTGTCCCTGGTGAAGGCGATATTTCGTGCTCTGCGCTGGACATCCCGAGGCCTGATCGCTTGCCTGCGGGGTGACTGCCGCTAAACTAACAAGAAACTTTCTTAAAAGAAACGCCCGTTAGCGGATCGTGACGAGAGGGGCCCGACCCCATGCCCAGACGACACCCCGGGACACCCCGGCTGCTGCGTCAACTCAACGACCGCGCCGCGCTCGAGCTCCTCTTGTCCAAAGGCCCGCTGACCCGGGCCGAACTCGGGGAGTACACGGGGCTTTCCAAAGTGACCTCCGGACAGCTCCTCGCCCGGCTGGAGAACCGGGGGCTCGTGACCGTCTCGGGGGAACGCCCCGGCGGCCGCGGGCCCAACGCCGCGCTGTACGCGGTGGTCCCGTCCAGCGCTTACGTCGCGGGGCTGGAGGTCCTACCGGAAAGCGTCACCGCGGGGGTCGCGGACATCACCGGCGAGATCATCGCCGAGGTGACCGTGGACCCCGGCGAGGGCGGCGAGCCCGTGAAGACCGTCCACAACGCGGTGCGCCGCGTGTGCGACTACGCGAACATCAGCCTGTCCCGGCTGCGCGCGCTGGTCATCGGGACGCGCGGCGTGGTCGACCCCCGCACCGGAGACGTCCGGTTCTCCTTCGACCTGCCCTCGTGGCACGCCGGAGTGCTGGCCGACCTCCGGGCCACGTTCGGGTCGTCGGTGATGATCGAGAACGACGTGAACCTCGCCGCGCTCGCCGAGCACGCCTACGGGGTCGCGCGCGGCGTCGACGACTTCGTCCTGCTGTGGGCCGGAGTCGGCCAGGGACTCGGCGTCATGCTCGGCTCCCGGCTGCACCGCGGGTTCACCGGCGGCGCCGGAGAGATCGGCTGGCTCCCCGTGCCCGGCGAACCCCTGCCCATCGACGTCAACGAGCCGCAGTCGGGGTCCTTCCAGCGCCTGGTCGGCACCGGGGCCGTCACCGGCCTCGCCACCTACCACGGCCTGGGTTCTGCGCGGCCCCGTCCCGCGCAGACCTCGGCCGCCGACATCGTCTTCGGGGCCGTCTCCACGGGACAGGAGGACTTCCTCGACGAGCTCGCCCGCCGGCTCGCCATCGGCGTCGCGGCCGTCACCGTGGTCCTCGACCCGGGGCTCGTCGTGCTCAGCGGCGACGTCGGCCGCGCCGGCGGCCGCGCCCTGGCCGGGCGCATCGAGAAGGCCGTCGCCGAGATCTGCCCCAGCCGCCCCCGGGTGACCGTCACCGAGGTCAAAGGCAACCCCGTTCTCCGCGGCGCGGTGACCGCCGCCCTGGAACAGGCCCGGGAAGAGGTCTTCTCCAACACCATCGACGCTTGACCCTCCTCCTGGGTGAGGACGCCGCAGGCGTGCCCCGTCTCCGTGTCCACGGTGGCGGGGCGGGATGACCATCGGCCGGTGTCAGGGCGGCGGTTGCCAATGCTTCCTGGGCGAAGTATGGAGAAAGGGCTATGGGAGACTTGCTCGTCGTGCATGACATCGTGCTGATCTCTGACCATCGCGTGACCTCGATCGGCGTCCGGGACAACGGGGAGCCGCTCGTGGACGCGCGGGGCGTCCTGGCCGTGGACGGGACGCTGGCCGATCCGGACGGCGCGTACACGGCCGCGCACGAGGGCCTTCCCGACGACGCCCACGCCTACCTGCGGGAGGGCGTCCTCGCCCGCCTGGTGGACGCGCAGCGGGCGCTCCCGCCCGGGTACCGGCTGCTCGTGGTCGAGGGATACCGGCCACCCGCGCTGCAGCAGCGGATCTTCGAGGACTACACGGAGGAGCTGCGGGCGGCCTTTCCGCACATGTCGCCCGCGGAGTTGCGTGCGGCCGCCAGCCGGTACGTCTCCCCGATCGAGGTCGCCCCGCACACGGCCGGGGCCGCCGTCGACCTGACCCTCGCCGCCGAGGACGGCGGCCCCCTCGACATGGGCACCCGCGTCAACGCCACCCCCGAGGAGAGCGACGGCGCCTGCTACACCTCCGCGCCCGGCATTTCCGGCGAGGCCCGCGGCCACCGTAAGATCCTCGCCGCCGCGCTGGAGGCCGCCGGCCTGGTCAACTACCCCACCGAGTGGTGGCACTGGTCCTACGGCGACCGCTACTGGTCCCACACGACCGGCGCCCCGGCCGCCCTCTACGGCCCTGTGCCCCTTCCGTCCCTCTAGCGGTATCGGAGGCGGGTGCCGGCCGCGTGACAGGGGCCAAATCCCTCAGTCGCCGAGCAGCCGCCACGCGGTGAGGGCCAGCCTGGCCCTCACCAGCCCCGTGGGCTCGGTGAGCTCGATGCCCAGGGTCTTCCCGATCTGGTCGAGCCGGCGCGCGACGCTGCTGTGGTGCAGGTGGAGAAGCTCGGCGGCCCGGCGCAGGGACCCGGTCTCGCAGTAGGCGTCCAGCGTCGTCAGGTCCTCGGAGTCGCCCGCCATCCGGGCGATCGCCGCCACGTCCGCGTTGCCGCGGGCGGCGTCCCGGGGCACCTCGGCGAGCAGCGCCAGCGCCCCCAGGTCGTCGTAGTGGACCACCGGCCGGCGCGCGGTGGTGAAGCGCAGCGCGGTGCGCGCCTGCCACCAGGATCGGTCGGGACTGTCCGCGGCGCCGATGCCCGCCTGCGCGCCCGCCGGGAACCGTGCCGCGTCCACGGTGGTGGCCAGCAGGACGCCGACGCCGGCGAGCGGCGCCGCCTTCACCGGGCGGGCGGGGCAGACCAGGCCGCCGACCCGGTCGAGCGCGAGCCGCGACCGTACGGCGACGACGCGGACCGGCAGATCGGCGGCGAACCCCAGCAGCCGCAGCGCCCGGGCCCTGGCCGCCTCGTCGCTGCCAGGACTGATCACCAGTTCGACCAGGGCGGGGTCGGCCATGGTGGTGCGGGCCGGGCCGTACCGCTCGACGGCCGCCGCGGCGGCGATGGCGAGCCGGTCCAGGAGCAGTTGGTCGAGCGCGCCCGGCGGGCCGGGGCGTTCCAGCCACACCGTGCCGATCTCCTCCTCGTCGAGGGTGACCGCCACCACGGTGGACGCGGGCGCGGCCGGAGCGGACGCCTCGCCGCCGCCCGGAGACGCGCGGATCGCCCGCCCCGTGCCGTGCAGCCGTATCCCGGCCACACACTCGGCCAGGCCCGCCGAGGCGCGGGCCAGCGCCGGGAGATCCACCCGCCGGCGCATCAGCGTGTCGTAGAACATCACGACGCGGATCGCGCCTTCGACGTGGGAGTCCAGTTGGGACAGCCGTGCGGCCAGTGCCTCCATGGCAGGAGGATAAGCGCCGAACGGCGCGCGATCGGGGTGGGATGCCCGACGAATGGCGGATGATGTCGGAGGTGGCGACTGTGAGGATGGCCGGCATGGATCCCGAACTGGAAGCGTTCATCCCGCTGTTCCCCCGCGCCGACCTGACCGACCCGGTCGTCCAGCGGAAGGACTTCACCCAACTGGCGACCTCGATCCCCGTGCCGGACACCGCGGACCTGGAGATCGAGGACCGCACGGTGCCCGCCGATCCCGGCGTGGCGGTGCGGATCTACCGGCCCCACCTGGCGCAGGGCGCCATCGTCTGGATGCACGGCGGCGGATGGGTCATGGGCGACCTGGACACCGAGCACCCCTGGGCGGTGCGGCTCGCGGAGGCCTCCCGCGCGGTGGTGATCTCGGTCGGCTACCGCCTCGCGCCCGAGAATCCGTTCCCGGCCGCGCTGGACGACGTCTACGCCGTGCTGACCTGGGCGGCCGAGCACGCGGCCGAACTGGGATTCGACCCCGGACGGATCGCGGTCGGCGGCCACAGCGCCGGCGCGGGGCTCGCGGCCGCGGTGGCGTTGCGGGCGCGCGACGAGCAGGGCCCGCCGATCCGCTTCCAACTCCTCAACCAGCCCGGACTCGACGACCGGCAGGAGACGTGGTCGGCCCGGCACTTCACCGATACGCCGTGGATGAACCGCGACAAGGTCACCACCGTCTGGCGGCACTACCTCGGCTCCACGCCCGCCACGCCGTACGCCGCCCCCGCGCGGGCCGCCGACCTGTCCGGCCTGCCCCCCGCCTACCTCGCCACCGCGGAGTTCTGCCCGAACCGCGACGAAGGCATCGAGTACGCGCTACGCCTGCTCCAGGCCGGCGTCCCGGTCGACCTCCACCAATGGTCCGGCACCTTCCACGGCTCCCAAGCCATCCTCTCCGCCCAGATCTCCCAACGCCAACTAACCGAACTAGCCACAACCCTCCGCCGCGCCCTCACCAACTGACCCGCCCCTCGCACCGCCACACCCTGGCTGGCTAGCCCAAGGCGTACCCGTGCGGGATCGCGCGCGTCATGTCCGAATGCCGTCGCGCCGTGCGGAGCGGGTGAGGCGGCCCCGCACCCCGGCTCGTCGGCGCCGGGGTCAGGCGCGGAGGCGGAGGCCGCGGGGGGTCGGGTGGAATCCGGCGGCCTCCAGGGCGGTGGCGAGGGGGGAGTCGTTGATCGCCGTCCCGTCGGCCTTCTCGACGGTGAGCTTGCCGAGGGCGCCGTCGCGTACGGCCAGCGCCAGGGCGTCGACGGCGGGGCGCAGGCGCTCGTCATCGGCGAAGGACAGCAGGGTCTTGCCGCCGCGTTCCACGTAGAGCACCAGACGGCCGTCCACGAGCACCACCAGCGCCCCCGCCTTGCGCCCCGGCTTGTGCGTGACCTCGCCCGGATGCTCCGGCCAGGCCAGCGCCGCTCCGTACGGATTCGCCGGATCGGTCGCCGCCAACACCACCGCCCGCCGCTCCACGGCCCGCCGCCCGCCGGCGTGCCTCTCAGGACCCCCACCAGAGCGCCATGCCTCCGGCTGCTCGCCCGGCGGCGCGCCGAAGCCCCGCCCGGGGCCTTGCGTGTCCGAGTGCGCATCGGAAGGCCGTGCCTCGGGGGACGCACCGGGCGGCGAGCCGAAGTGTTCTCCCGGATCTTGCGTGTTCGCGGGCGCACTGGAAGGCCGTATGTCGGGGTGCTCGCCCGGTCGCGTGCCGGAGTGTTCCGCGGGCGCTTCCGGGGGCTCACTCGAATGCCGCGCGTTGGGATCGGCAGGTCGCGTGTGTGGGCTCGCCGGACTTGTCTGGTTGAACTCGGCGTATCCGGCCAGCGCGGCGCCGGGGTCCGGGAACGGCGGCCCGCCGGACGCCCAGGTCGCCGGCCGCCCGGCGGCGGGGGAGCTCGGTGACGACTTCCACGGCTCCGCCGAGCCTGAGGCTCCGCCCCACGGCTCCGAAGCAGGGGAGTGGGGATCAGAGTGTGCGCGGTGCGGGGAGGCGGTGAGGGTGGCGGCGAGGGCGCGGAGGCGGTCGACGGCGCCAGGGAGGGCGAACTGGGCGCCGCCCAGGCCCTCGACGAAGTAGCCGCGCCGGCAGCGCCCGGTCTCTTCGAACGCGCGCAGCACCGGGTACACCGAGGCGAACCCCTCGGTGAGGCGCTCGGCCGCGACCGCGCCCTTGGTCACCACGCCGTGCCGCTCGAGCAGGACCTCGGCCTGCGCGTGGGCGCGCTGCGTCGGATCCGCGGACGGCTCGGGCAGCAGCCACCAGCGCCCGCTGACCGTCGGAGGCCCCGACCGGGTCGGCAGCACGGCCCTGCGCCGGCGCGTGGACGTCGCACGATGGGCGGGCCGCCCGGACCCGAGCGCGGCCCGCAGCGGCGCGAGCGTGTCCCCCGAGACCCGCCCCGACCAGACGAGATCCCACAGCGCGCCCGCGAGCGCGGTGTCGTCCATGGACCCCACCCGGCTCGACAGGTCGCGGAAGAACAGCGCCCCGCCCCCGCCCAGGGCCTCCAGCACCTTCTCGTGCAGGGGGGTGAGCGTGATCTCGGCGGGCGGCGGCAGCAGCAGCGGCGCGGTGTCGGCGAAGAACAGGGCCACCCAGCCGTCCCCGCCGGGCAGCGACCCCTGCCCCGACCAGATGACCTCGCCGGACGCGGTCAGCTCGTCCAGCAGGGCCGGTTCGTACCCGGGCACCCGGCTCGGCAGCACGAGGGTCTCCAGGGCGGAGGCCGGCACGGCGGCGCCCTGAAGCTGCTCGATGGCGTGCACGAGGGCGTCCATGCCACGGGCGGCGCGCCCGTCGGTGACGCCGTGCCAGGCGGGGCCGAACACGCCGAGCGCCTCCGGCGGGACCGGTTCGACCTCTTTGCGGAGCCGGGCCAGGGAACGGCGCCGCAGCAGCCGCAGCACACCGGCGTCGCACCACTCCTCGCCCCAGCCGCCCGGCCGGAACTCGCCCGCCACCACCCGGCCGGACGCCGCGAGCCGCCGCAGACCGTCGGCCACGACCGCGACGCCGAGGCCGAACCGCGCCGCCGCCGTGGCCGCGAGGAAGGGCCCGCGCGTCCGGGCGTGCCGGGCCAGCAGGTCGGCGAGGGGATCGGGCACGGGTTCGAGGAAGGCGTGCGGCACGCCCACCGGCAGCGGCACGCCGAGGGCGTCCCGCAACCGGGCCGAGTCCTCGACGGCGGCCCACTGCTCGACCCCGGCGACCCGCACACGGATCGCGCGCCGCGCGCCCTCCAGATCGCTGAGCCAGGAAGGATCGCCCTCGCGGATCGTGACGTCCTCGGCCTGCAGGGGGCCGTGCGTCCTGAGAAGGTCGGCCAGGTCCTCGGCGTCGCGCAGCGGGCGGTCGAGCCGGGCGAGCTCGCGCTCGGTGTCGGCGACGACGTCGGGATCGAGCAGCTCGCGCAGGTCGGCCTCGCCGAGCAGCTCGGCCAGCAGGCGGGTGTCGAGCGCGAGGGCCTGCGCGCGCCGCTCGGCCAGCGGAGCGTCCCCTTCGTACATGAAGGCGCCGATGTAGGTGAGCAGAAGGGAGCTGGCGAAGGGCGAGGCCTGGCCGGTCTCGACCTCGACGACCCGCACCCGCCGCGCGGCGATGTCGCGCATGATCTGGAGGAGCCCCGGCACGTCGAACACGTCCTGCAGGCACTCGCGCATGGTCTCGAGCACGATCGGGAACGAGCCGTACTTGCTCGCCACCGCCAGCAGGCTCGCCGCCCGCTGGCGCTGCTGCCACAGCGGCGACCGCCTGCCGGGGCTGCGGCGCGGCAGCAGCAGCGCCCGGCCCGCGCACTCGCGGAACCGCGAGGCGAACAACGCCGACCCGCCGAGTTCCTCGACGACGATCTGTTCCAGCTCGTCGGCGTCGAAGACCGCGACGTCGGACGGCGCGCCGTCCAGGGTGTCGGGGATGCGCAGGACGATGCCGTCGTCGGAGTGCATGGCCTGGATGTCCATGCCGTAGCGCTCGCGCAGGCGCCGCCCGATCGCCAGCGCCCACGGCGCGTGCACCCGCGCCCCGTACGGCGTGTGCACGACGACCCGCCAGTCGCCCAGCTCGTCGTGGAAGCGCTCCACCACGATGGTGCGGTCGTCGGGGACGTATCCGGTGGCCTCGCGCTGCTCGGCGAGGTAGGCGAGGAGATTGCCGGCCGCGAAGGCGTCGAGCCCGGCCTCGGCCAGCCGGCCGGTCTCGCCCCGCGACAGCTCGCGCAGGAACGCGCCGAGCGCCCGGCCGAGCTCGGCGGGCCGCCCAGGGGTGTCGCCGTGCCAGAAGGGCAGCTTGCCCGGCTGCCCGGGGGCGGGGGTGACGAGCACGCGGTCGGTGGTGATGTCCTCGATGCGCCAGGAGGTGGCGCCCAGCACGAAGACGTCGCCCACGCGGGACTCGTAGACCATCTCCTCGTCCAGCTCGCCCACCCGGCGGCCGCCGCGGCCGGTGTCGGCCCCGGCCAGGAAGACCCCGAACATGCCGCGGTCGGGAATGGTGCCGGCGTTGGTGACCGCGAGGCGCTGCGCGCCGGGACGGCCCGTGACGCGCCCGGTCACGCGATCCCACACGACGCGCGGGCGCAGCTCGGCGAACTCTTCGCTCGGGTAGCGGCCGGCCAGCATGTCGAGCGTGGCCTCCAGCGCGCTCCTCGGCAGCGTGGCGTACGGGGCCGCGCGGCGGATCGTGGTCTCCAGGTCGTCGACGGTCCACTCGTCGAGCGCGCACATCGCGACGATCTGCTGGGCCAGGACGTCCAGCGGGTTGCGCGGGTAGCGCATCTCTTCGATCTGACCGGCCTTCATGCGCTCGGCCACGACGGCGGTCTGCACCAGATCGCCGCGGTACTTCGGGAAGATGACGCCCTTGGACACCGCGCCGACCTGGTGTCCCGCGCGGCCGATGCGCTGGAGGCCGCTGGCCACGCTGGGCGGCGCCTCGACGCAGGCGACCAGGTCGACCGCGCCCATGTCGATGCCCAGCTCCAGGCTGGAGGTCGCGACCACGGCGGGCAGGCGGCCCGACTTCAGAGCCTCCTCGATCTGGGCGCGCTCCTCCTTGGACACCGAGCCGTGGTGGGCGCGGACGATCTCGGCGGAGGCGCCGCCGGACGACCCGGCCTGCGCCATCATCAGCGCGGGCGGGGACAGGGCCGGGGGGACGCTCCCGGCGGGAGGCGGCGGGCCCTCGGGGCCCGCCGCCTCGGCGCGCTCGTAGGCCAGCTCGTTGAGCCGGGCGCACAGCCGCTCGGCGAGGCGCCGGGAGTTGGCGAACACGATCGTCGAACGGTGGGAGCCGATCAGGCCGAGCAGGTGTTCCTCCACATGGGGCCAGATGGAGCGCCGGGGCGCGGGCTCCGGCTCCCAGAGACCCTCGGAGCCGTCCCCGCCGGACGGCCCGCGCGGCGCGGGGTCGAGCTCGGTCATGTCCTCGACCGGCACGACCACGTCGATGTCGATGACCTTCTCCGACGGCGGCTGCACGACCGTCGTCGGCCGGGCGCCGCCCAGGAACGTCGCGACCTCGCTCACCGGGCGCACGGTGGCGGAGAGGCCGACCCGCTGCGCGGGCGCGGCCAGCAGGGAGTCGAGCCGTTCGAGCGTGAGCGCGAGGTGGGCGCCGCGCTTGGTGGCCGCCACCGCGTGGACCTCGTCGACGATGACCGTCTCGACGCCGCGCAGCGCCTCGCGCGCCTGGCTCGTGAGGATCAGGTAGAGCGACTCGGGCGTGGTGATCAGGATGTCGGCGGGGTGGGCGGCGAAGCGGCGGCGATCCTCGGCGGAGGTGTCGCCCGAGCGCACCGCCACCGAGATCTCGGGCACGGGCAGGCCCATGCGGCGGGCGGTCTGCTTGAGCCCGGCGAGCGGGGCTCGCAGGTTGCGCTCGATGTCGACCGCGAGCGCCTTCAACGGCGAGACGTAGACGACCCGGCAGTGGCGCTCGCGTCCTTTGCCCGAGGGCTCGCCGGACGGCGGGGCCGTGACGCGCTCGGCGGCCAGACGGTCGAGGGACCAGAGGAAGGCGGCCAGGGTCTTGCCCGAGCCGGTCGGAGCCACCACCAGAGTGTTCTCGCCCCGGGCGATCGCCTGCCACGCGCCCTCTTGCGCGGTCGTGGGCGCGGCGAAGGCGCCGGTGAACCATTGCCTGGTCACCTGGCTGAAGTGGTCGAGCGCGGATCCGGTCACCGCTTCATCATGCAACCTGCCACCGACAAAACCGCGCGTGCCCCTGACCTGGTGGCGGCCACTGCCACGGATTGTTTGCGCAGTCGAATATCAGCGAACCTTGACATCCACCGCCGCCCGGCCGTCACCTGGAATATGGACATCGACTACGCGGCCATCGAGGCGACCCGGAACCGGATCCGCGACCAGCACCTCCGAGCGCGGCGGCCCGAGAGCAGCGCGCGCGGCCTGCACCACTTCGCGCTCATCTGCTCCGACGTCGAGCGCACCGTCGCCTTCTACCAGGACCTGCTGGAGTTCCCGCTGACCGAGATCTTCGAGAACCGGGACTACAAAGGGTCGAGCCACTTCTTCTTCGACATCGGCAACGGCAACCTGCTCGCCTTCTTCGACCTCCCCGGGCTCGACCTGGAGCCGTACAAGGAGGTGCTCGGCGGCCTGCATCACATCGCGATCTCCGTGGAGCGCGGCACCTGGGAGAGGCTTCGCGGCAAGCTGGACGCCGCCGCCGTCCCGTACCAGCTGGAGAGCGACGCCTCCATCTACTTCCGCGACCCCGACGGGGCCCGGCTGGAACTACTGGCCGATCCTCTCGGAGAGATGTACGGCGCCCGCGTCCTGTGAGCGCGGCGCTCGCGCGGGTGCGTTGGTGGCCGGCCCGCCCGGAGCGGGGACCATACTGGAAACCATGCGCTTGACGGACTTCTGGAACCGGATGAACCGCCACTTCGGTGAGAGATACGCCGAGTCCTGGGCGCGTGACTACGTGATCGCCGAGCTCGGGGGCCGTACGGTGATCCAGGCCCTGGACGACGGCATCTCGGCCAAAGAAGTCTGGCGCGCCGTGTGCGGCGTGACCGAGGTGGACTCCCGTCTTCGCTGATCACCCTCGCGCGACCTGGCACGGGAGCTTCGCCGCGTCCGGCTGAGATCGAACAATCGTTCGGCTATATTGAAACAAGCCGACGTCCGTGGGCCCGCTCCGCGAAAATGTCGGTGGCACCCCGTAGCTTGCCAGCGACGGAAACGACTTCGACACACCCTCCAGGGGGCACTCCATGGCAGCCAACGACCGCGAGAAGGCCCTTGAGACTGCTCTCGCTCAGATCGAGCGGCAGTTCGGCAAGGGCTCTGTCATGCGCCTCGGCGATGACGCACGAGCCCCCATCGAGGTGATCCCCACCGGGGCCATCGCCCTCGACGTCGCGCTCGGCATCGGCGGCTACCCCCGCGGCCGCATCGTCGAGATCTACGGCCCTGAGTCCAGCGGTAAGACCACCGTCTCGCTCCACGCCGTCGCGAACGCCCAGCGGGCCGGCGGCATCGCCGCCTTCATCGACGCCGAGCACGCCCTCGACCCCGAGTACGCCAGGAAGCTCGGCGTCGACACCGACGCGCTGCTGGTCTCCCAGCCCGACACCGGTGAGCAGGCGCTGGAGATCGCCGACATGCTGATCCGCTCGGGCGCCATCGACCTGCTGGTCATCGACTCGGTCGCGGCCCTCGTGCCCAAGGCCGAGATCGAGGGCGAGATGGGCGACAGCCACGTCGGCCTGCAGGCCCGCCTGATGTCCCAGGCCCTGCGCAAGGTCGCCGGAGCGCTCAACAACACCGGCACCACCGCCATCTTCATCAACCAGCTCCGCGAGAAGATCGGCGTCATGTTCGGCTCGCCCGAGACCACGACGGGCGGCAAGGCGCTGAAGTTCTACGCCTCCGTCCGGCTGGACGTCCGCCGCATCGAGACGCTGAAGGACGGCACCGAGCCCGTCGGCAACCGCACCCGCGTCAAGGTCGTCAAGAACAAGATGGCCCCGCCCTTCCGCCAGGCCGACTTCGACATCCTGTACGGCATCGGCATCTCCCGTGAGGGCGGCCTGATCGACATGGGCGTCGAGCACGGCTTCGTCCGCAAGGCCGGCGCCTGGTACACCTACGAGGGCGACCAGCTCGGGCAGGGCAAGGAGAACGCCCGCAACTTCCTGAAGAACAACCCCGACATCGCCAACGAGATCGAAAAGAAGATCAAGGAGAAGCTCGGCGTCGGCCCGCGTCTCGACACCCCGGCCGAGGCTCCCGTGGTGCCGCCCGTCGCTCCGCCCGCTTCCGCACGTGCCGCCGCGCCCGCTGCCGCCCGCGCCACCGCAGGCGCCACGGCGGGCCCGGCCTCCCCCGGCCGTGGCGCCAAGGCCCCCAAGCCGGGTGACGTCTGATCGAGCCGACCCCATGCCTGCGAACGACGAGTCCCCTGGCCACCTGAGACCAGGGGACTGGGGAGCCTGGATCGAGGACCCCGCCCCACCCAGAGGACCCTGGCCTTCCGACGAGGCAGAGCCTTCCGATGAGCCGGAGCCTTCCGATGAGCCGGAGCCTTCCGGAGGGGTCGGAGCCTCTGAGGGGGCGTGGCCTTCTGAGAGTTCCGGGACTTCCACAGGGGGCTGGCCTTCTGAGGAGTCCTGGCGCTCTAGGGAGTCGCGCTCCAGGCAGTCCCGGCGCTCTGTGGAGTCGTGGCCTTCTGAGCACTCCACAGAGTCGTGGCCTTCTGAGGAGTCCACAGAGTCCTGGCATGCCGAGGACTCTTCGCGCTCCGGCAAGCCCGACCGTCCCATCGGCTCCCGTGGCGGCGACCTCCACGGGCCTGATCCACATGGTGATGATCTCCCCGGGCGCGGACGTCCTGCCCGCGCGGACGAGTTTAGTGAGCCCACCTGGAACGACTCCGCAGAGCGGGCCAGGCATTCTGACCGATCCGCCCCGCCAAGCCGCTTCGAGAGCTCGGGACGCGTTGGTCCCTTCCAGCGGTTCGAGAGGTCCGGCCGGTCCACTGATCCGCAGGTCCAAGACCGACTCGGGGAGTCTCGGCGGTCTGCGGGGCATGGACGGTCGAGGCAGGAATCTTCTGGGCCAGGCGAGGGGTCTTCCGCGCGTGCGCGGTCTCGTGGGGGGCGGGCCAAGTCCCGGGACGTCCCGGCCTGGGAACCACAAGAGCCTCGTCGCACACACGAGTTCTTCCGCCGGGACCCGGAAGCCGCCCCATGGCGACCCGCCGCTCACCGCTCCACCCCCGCAGAAACACCACAGCCCTCCCAAAGCTCGACACCACAGCCCACAAACCCACCCCTGACGGACATCCCGCTCACGGACCCGCCCCTGACGGACGTATCGCCTACGGCCCCATCTCTGGCGGACGCCCCGCTCACGGACCCGCCCCTGGCGGAAGCCGCGCTCACGGACCCGTCCCTGGCGGACGTATCCCCTACAGGGGACTCGGGGACAGGCGGCAGTGAGCCGTACTTCGATGCTGAGCACGGTATGGACGGCTCCGCAGGCTCTGGAGGCGGGGAAGAACCTCGGGAGGCCGCAGGGGGCCGTCCTGGGCAGGGCAGGCCGCGTGGGCGGAAGGGGAGACGGGGCGCGGCCGGGTCCGAGGCACCATCTGAGGCGGCGCGGGAGTCGTTCGAGGGATCTGCTGAGGCGGCGCGGGAGTCGTTCGAGGGGCCTTCTGAGGTGGGGCGGGAGTCGTCGGGTGGTTTTGGGAGGGGAGGACGTCGGGGGCGTGGACAGAGGGGGAAGCGGGGCGGGTTCGGGTTCGATGGGCCTGCTGAGGGGTCGTTGGCGGCGCAGGGGCCGGCGGCCGATCCTGAGGCGGTCGCGCGGGCGGTGTGTCTGCGGTTGCTGACGCTCGCGCCGCGCACGCGGGCCCAACTCGCCGAGGCCCTCCGGCGCAAGGACGTTCCCGAGGCCGCGGCCGAGGCCGTGCTCTCCCGGTTCTCGGATGTCGGGCTCATCGACGACGAGGCGTTCGCGCAGGCGTGGGTGACCTCGCGGCACGCCGGGCGAGGGCTGGCGCGGCGTGCGCTGGCCAACGAGCTGCGCAAGCGGGGCGTCGAGGAGGAGACCGTACGGGAGGCGCTCGACCAGCTCGACCCGGACCAGGAGCTCGAGACCGCCCGCAGGCTGGTCGAGCGCAAGCTGCCCGGCACCCGCAACCTGGAACCCGCCGCCCGCGTCCGCCGCCTGGCCGGCATGCTGGCCCGCAAGGGCTACTCGGGCGGCGTGGCCTACCGCGTGGTACGCGAGGCCCTCGAATCCGAAGGCCAGTCCACCGAGGATCTCCCCGAAGCCTTCGACGAGTGACCTGCGGTCGCGTACGGTGACGATCGCTCCGCTGGTGGGCTGTCCTCGGGCTGTCCTGAGGTAAGGGGATCATCGGTGTGCGACTTGGGGGCAGGGCACCTCTGCCGCCTTCCGAATAGGTGTCGGAAGCCGGACGGTCGGGTGTTGGAGGGCAGACGAGTCGGGTGTGGGAGCCGGACGGTCGGGTGTTGGAGGGCAGACGAGTCGGGTGTGGGAGCCGGACGGTCGGGTGTTGGAGGGCAGACGAGTCGGGTGTGGGAGCCGGACCGGTCAGGTGTTGGAAGGCGGACCGGTCGGGTGTTGGGAAGTCGGTGGGGTCAGAGGGTGCGGAGAGGGGGGAGGAGTTCCTTTTCTGACCAGGTGAGGAAGTCGTGCTGGTGGGCGGCGCCTATCTGGACGAGGGCGACATGGGTGAAGCCCGCGTCGGTGAACTTCTTGACGGCCTCGATGACCGGCTCGGGGTCCGGGCCGCACGGGACCTGCTTCGCCACGTCGTCCGGCCGGACGAACTTGGCGTACGACGCGAAGTTCACCGGGCCCGGCAGTTCGGCGAGGACCTTCCAGTCGGCGGCGAACCACCTCCAGAGCCGGTGGGCCCGCTCCTTGGCGGCCTCGACGTCGGTGTCGTAGCAGATCCCGACCTGGCCGTACACGGGCTTGCCCTTGCCGCCGCAGGCGTTGAACCGCTCGACCAGCCCGGGGTCGGCGTCGACGGCGATGAGCACGTCGCCGTACTCGGCCGCCAGGTCGACCGACTGCGGGCCCGAGGCGGCGAGACCGATCGGGATGGGCTCGTCCGGCAGGTCGTAGAGCTTGGCCGAGTCGACGGTGTAGTGGTCGCCCCGGTAGCTGACGTACTCGCCGCCGAACAGCGCCTGGATGATCTCGACGGCCTCGCCGAGCATCTCGTGGCGGATGTTGACCGGCGGCCAGCCGCGCCCGAGCACGTGCTCGTTCAGGTTCTCCCCGGCCCCGAGCCCGAGCGTGAACCGCCCCTCGGACAGCGCGCCCATCGTGGCGGCCTTCTGGGCGACCACGGCGGGGTGGTAGCGCATGATGGGGCAGGTGACGTAGGTCATCAGCGGGACGCGTTGGGTGCGGGCCGCCACCGCGCCGAGCACGGACCAGGCGTACGGCGAGTGCCCCATCTCCTCCAGCCACGGGAAGTAGTGGTCGGAGATGATCTCGTAGTCGAACCCCGCCCGTTCGGCGGCGGCGGCGTCCTCGACGAGTTGCCGGGCGGGGGTCTGCTCGCACATGAGCGTGTATCCGATCTGTGCCATGGCGGCCCCATACCCCCGCGCCCGCCGAACGTGCGGCACGCCCCGCAAGATCTCCCCAACCCGGCGCCGGACCAGACGAAAGCCCGAAACCCACCCGTAAACCTATTTAAGGTGACTTTCCGCTCCCCTGGCGACATTTCTGGACTGACCAGGCGTCACGTGGGGACCCGGAGGCCCCGCCGCCACGCCCGAGTGCGCCGAACGGCTTTGACGGGCGGACTTTGCTTGCTCGTTACCTCTCTGACGCTTAATCTCGACCACAGTGAGGAGCTACTCCGCGCAGTGCGGATTGCCATAACGGTGTACGAACGGACGATTAAGACCGATCACACCCAGCGGCCGGATGCCGTGCGTCCGGGCGTTGGACATATTTGTCTGAACAACAATCGCCCGGTCGGGTGGTCCGTGCCGCGTGTGTGGCCCTCGCGTGCTCAAAGCTCGCGACGCGAGGAGGGTAGGCGCGCATGGGGTCGACGATCGTGATCATGCTGGCGGTAGCCGTTGTCCTGCTGGCGGTCGTCGCGATTGTCGCTCTCGCCGTGGTGATACGGCGCACCAACGGCGGCTCTCTCCGGCGCGGCCCTTCCCCCGAGGAACTGGCGGACATCAACGCCGAGCTGGAGCAGGCCCGCCGCGAGGGCATGGAGATCCGCGTCAAGGCCGAGAGCGACGCCGGCGAGATGGTACGCAAGGCCGAGGCCGCCGCCGAGGACGCCCTGCGCATGCGCAAGGAGGTCGAGGACGAGGCCCGCACCCTCAAGGGGGAGCTCAAGGAGCTGAGGTCCGACCTGGAGCGCAGGGAGCACCGCCTCGCCGAGCGCGAGGAACGCCTCGACGAGGAGGCCCGCAGGCAGGCCGAGCGGGGCAGGAGCCTCACCGAGGCCGAGACCGAGCTGACCGGCAGGCAGGCCGAGCTGGACCGCTTCGAGGACCAGCGTCGTGAGGCCCTGGAACGGGTCGCGGGCCTGACCTCGGACCAGGCCAAGGCCGAGCTGGTCATGACGATCGAGAACCAGGCCAAGCGCGAGGCCGCGCTGATCGTCAGGGAGATCGAGAGCGATGCCCGCCGCGAGGGCGAGAAGCGCGCCACCAAGATCGTGACGCTGGCCGTGCAGCGCGTGGCGACCGAGCAGACCGCCGAGTCGGTGGTGAGCGTGCTCCACCTGCCCGGCGACGAGATGAAGGGCCGCATCATCGGCCGCGAGGGCCGTAACATCCGGGCGTTCGAGTCCACCACGGGCGTCAACCTGATCATCGACGACACCCCGGAAGCGGTGCTCCTGTCGTGTTTCGACCCGGTACGCCGGGAGACGGCGCGGCTGACCCTGGAGAAGCTGGTCCTGGACGGCCGCATCCACCCGCAGCGCATCGAGGAGGCCTACGAGCGCAGCAAGGAGGAGGTCAAGGGCCTGTGCGTGCGGGCCGGTGAGGACGCCCTGGTAGAGCTGGGCATCACCGACATGCACCCCGAGCTGATCATGCTGCTCGGCCAGCTCCGCTACCGCACCTCCTACGGGCAGAACGTGCTCAAACACCTCGTCGAGTCGGCGCACATCGCGGGCATCATGGCCTCAGAGCTGCGCCTCGACCCGATGATGCTCAAGCGCTGCACGGTCCTGCACGACATCGGCAAGGCGCTCACCCACGAGGTCGAGGGCAGCCACGCCCTGATCGGCGCCGAGATCGCCCGGCGGTACGGCGAGGACGAGGACGTCGTCCACGCCATCGAGGCCCACCACAACGAGGTCGAGGTCCGCACGGTCGAGGCGGTCCTCACCCAGGCGGCCGACGCGATCAGCGGCAGCCGCCCCGGCGCCCGCCGTGAGTCCCTGGAGGCCTACGTCAAGCGCCTGGAGCGGCTGGAAGAGATCGCGCAGTCCTACGACGGCGTGGAGAAGGTCTTCGCCATGCAGGCGGGCCGCGAGATCAGGGTGATGGTGAAGCCGGAGGCGATCGACGACATCCAGGCGCAGGTGATCGCCAGGGACGTCGCCAAGCAGGTCGAGGAGGAACTGACCTACCCGGGGCAGATCCGCATCACCGTCGTGCGGGAGTCCCGCGCCACCGAGTTCGCCCGCTGACCTTCGACCGGCGCGGGTTCGCCAGGGAACCCGCCGAACCGGCCCGGCCTCCACGGTCCCGGCTCACCCGAAGATCTGCCGGTAGAAGGACAGCTCGGCGGCCAGGGCCGCGCCCTTGGTCTCGGCGCGGCGGAAGACGTGCGTCTCGCCCTCGAAGGACAGGTACGTGCAGGGGACGCCCCGCTCCGTGAGCGCGGCCACGAACGCCTCGGCCTGCGCGGGCGGCACCAGCGGGTCGTCCTGCCCCTGCATCAGCAGCACCGGGCAGTCGATCTCACCGGCCCGCGACAGCGGCTCCCGCGTGGCGTACAGGCCCGGGGAGTCGGGGCCGACCAGCCACTCGACGTACCGGGACTCGAAGTCGTGGGTGGCGGCGGCGAGCGGGGCGAGCGCGGTGACGCCCGCGATCGAGACGCAGCCCCGGAACAGGCCGGAGGCGCAGCACGCCGCCAGGCTGGTCCAGCCGCCCGCCCCGGCGCCGCGGACCGCGACGCGCGCCGGGTCGGCGAGGCCCTCCGTCACCAGCCACTCGGCGGCGGCGATCACGTCCTCGACGTCCACCACGCCCCACCGCCCGCGCAGCCGCTCGCGGTAGGCGCGCCCGTACCCGGTCGAGCCGCCGTAGTTGACGTCGAGGACGCCGATGCCGCGGCTGGTGAGGAACGCCTTGTGCAGGTCGGGCGCGGTCACGCTGTGCGTGGTGGGGCCGTCGTGCGCGAACACGACGTACGGGCCGGCGACCTCCCCGGCCGGCGGGTAGAGGAAGGCGTGGACGCGCCGCCCGGCGCGGCCGGGAATCTCCACGGGACGGGGCGCGGGCAGGTGGGCGGGGTCCGGAGGCACCGGGATGTCGCCGCGCACACAGTGCGAGGCGCCCGTGGCGGTGTCGAGCCGCACCACCGACCGGGGGACGGCCGGGGCGTAGGCGACGCCGCAGACCACCGAGCCGTCGGCGGACAGGCAGGGCAGCCACCCGGCGTACGGCAGGCCGGGCTCTTCCAGCGCGCCCGTACGCGGGTCCAGGACGGCGAGCCGCAGGTCGCCCCGGCCGTGCAGCACCGCGAGCCGGCCGTCGGCGAGCACGGCGTACGGCGCGCCGCCGAGCTCGTAGGGCGCCCAGCCGAACTCCTCCTCGGCGGGGCACAGGAGCCGCGACACGCCGCCGTCGAGCGAGACCCGCTCCAGGTTCCACCACCCCGACCGGTCGGAGAGCAGGTACAGCCCGCCCGGCCCGTCCCACCGGGGCGACAGCACCGACTCCTCGGGTCCGCCGGCGACCCGCCAGGACGCGCCATCAGACGTCCGGGTGACGCGCAGCTCGGTGCCGACCCACGGCATGCGCGGATGGTCCCAGCGGACGTACGCCAGGTGCGCGCCGTCGGGCGAGACCACGGGGGAGGCGTAGAAGTCGCCGCCCGCCACCCGCCGCCGGACGGCGCCGCCGTCCAGCGGGATCGACACGATCGACCGGGTGACCTCGCCGTCCCCGGTGTGGTGTTCCATGACGCACCACACCTCGCCGTCGTGCACGGTGAGGTCGGCGTAGCGCAGGCCGCACGGCACGCCGGGCTCGGGCGTGATGGGACGCGGCGTCGCCGTCCCGGCGGGCAGGACGTACAGCCGCTGGTCGGCGTGGTGGGCGAACACCACGTCGCCCCCGGGTACGATCACGTGGGACCGGCCCCCGTACTCGTGCACGCGGGTGCGGGCGTCCCACGGCGCGGGCAGCAGCTCGCGCAGCGCGCCGCACGGGGCGCGGTGGACGATGGTGCGCCTGCCGCCCTCGGTGGGGCGGTCCTCCTCCCACCAGAGGTCGTCGCCGAGGACGGTCGGGTAACCGGGACGTACGCCGGACCTGACGACGTCGGAGGTGGAGATCGGCGAAGGCCGGCCACCGAACGGGGGAGTGGGGCGCCCGGACGTGCGCTCGGGGGGCATAGCCGAATCCTGCCGGAAATCGCGACGCGGTGTGGTCGCTACGGAGCCGCTCGTGGCCCCGCGTGGGGCCGCAAAGCGGGCGGGGACGGATATTTCCCGGCCAGGGGCCCCAGGTGGCGGATCACCGCGCGCCGCCAGGAGCCGTCGTCGAACATGGCGCGCAGGGCGTCCTCCACGCGGCGGCGAAGATCGTCCCCGGTGACCGCGATGCCCTGGCCCTCCCGCGTGAAGGGGCGGCTGAGCGTCCGGAAGGCCCCCGGCGAGGCGGCGGCCAGCCCGGCGAGGACGGCGGCGTCGCCGGTGACCGCGCCCACCTGGCGTGAGACGAGCATGCGGGCGCAGTCCTCCACCGTCGAGGTGATCAGGAACGCGCGCCGCCAGGCCGCGCCGAAGCGGTCCACCAGCGGGCCGGGCGCGGCCGTGCACACTCTCTTCCGCGTGAGGTCGCGCAGGCCCCGCACCGACAGGTCGCCCGCCGGGGCGAGGATGTCCTGCCCGGAGACCAGGTACGGCCCGGCGACCGGGTCCGCGCCGTCCCGCGGCACCGGGACGCCCATGGTCAGGTCGGCGGGCGGCGAGGCCGGGGCGGGCACGTAGCTGACCTGGTCGTCGCGGTAGCCGAGCCGCCGCGCGACGTAGCCCGCGACCTCGATCTCGAACCCTTCGTACCCTCCCGAGGGCGACCGTTCGGCCAGCCCGGGACGTCCCTCGCGCACGCCGACCACCAGCGCGCCGTGGCCGCCGCCGCACGCCGTCAGCACGGCCGCGGCCGTCGGCAGCGCCATCACCAGCGCCGCCACCCCGGCACGCGGCCCGCGGCGCGCGGGCGACGGCCTGGCGGGGAGCGTCATGTGCGGTATTGAAGCCGCCCCGCCGCGCTCTCGCCCGCGAACGGGCCGAAACTTTACTCGCCGGTCCGCACGCCCACGCCCACGGCGGCCGGGGCTCCGACCACGGTCGCCGAGGAGCGGCGGCCGCGCCTGCCGCGCCGTTCCAGCCGGGTGGCGACGTAGCTCAGGGCCAGGTTGATCGCGATGTAGACGAGCGAGATGACGATCGCGCTCGGGATGAGGTTGCCGAAGTTGGACGGGATCTGCTTGAGCCCGTAGTTCAGCAGCTCCTCGTAGGCGATGACCCAGCCGAGCGCCGTGTCCTTCAGCAGGACGACCATCTGGCTGACGATCGCGGGCATCATCGCCGTCGTGGCCTGCGGCAGCAGGATCAGCCGCATGACGCCGCTCTTGCGCAGCCCGAGGGAGTACCCCGCCTCGGACTGGCCGCGCGGCACCGACAGGACGCCCGCGCGGAACACCTCGGCCAGCACCGAGCCGTTGTAGAGCGTCAGGCCGATGACCACGGCGGCGAAGGCCGGCACGCTGACGGTGTAACCGCTGATCGTCGCGGGGCCCGCCTGCGCGAAGAAGATCAGCAGGAGCAGCGGGATCGCGCGGAAGAACTCCACGACCGCGCCCGCGGGCACCCGGATCCAGGCGTGGTCGGAGAGCCGGCCGAGGCCGAAGACGACGCCGAAGACCAGTGCCAGCACGGCCGAGAGCACGGCCGCCTGGAGGGTGGCCACGATGCCGGGGATGATCTGCCCCGTCCACACCTGGCCCTGCAGGAACGGCTCCCACAGCTTGCCCGCGAACTGGCCCTTGTCGGACAGCCCCTTGATCACGACGTACGCGATGGCGAGCAGCACGACGACCGAGAGCAGGGTCAGGATGTTGTTGCGCAGACGCGCCCGGGGTCCCGGCGCGTCGAACAGGACGCTGGCGGTGCTCACGCCTCCCCCTTCTCTCCCGGCTGGTCCGCGGCCGTCATCGGCTCACCGCCAGGCGCTTGGCGAGCCAGCCGAAGAGGAACCCGGTCGGCAGTGTCAGGACCATGTACCCGGCCGCGAACCCGAGGAAGATGGGCAGCGTGCCGCCGTAGTCGTCGAACATCTGCTTCATCACCGAGGACGCCTCGATGTACCCGGCCACGATGACGATGGTCGTGTTCTTGGTCAGGGCGATCAGGATGCTGCCCAGCGGGGCGATGACCGAGCGGAACGCCTGGGGGAGCACCACGAGCCGCAGCGACTGCGTGAAGGTGAGCCCGATCGCCCGCGCGGCCTCGGCCTGGCCGGTCGGCACGGTGTTGATGCCGGCCCGCAGCGCCTCGCAGACGAAGGCCGCGGTGTAGGCCGACAGGCCGAGGACCGCCCACCAGTAGTAGTTGGTCGGCGAGTCCGTCGAGAGCGTGTACTGCAGGGTGTCGCTCAGCCCGAGCGCGCACAGCAGCAGCACGAGCGTGAGCGGGGTGTTGCGCAGGATGTTGACGTAGATCGTGCCGGCGGCCCGCAGGACGGGGGTGGGGGCCACCCGCATCGCGACGAGGATCGTGCCGAGGATCAGCGCCAGCAGGCCGCTCATGAGCGTCAGGCGGATCGTCGACCAGAACCCGGTGAGGATCGTGCCGAACTCCTGCGCGAGTGGACTGAAGTCGAGAAGTGATTCCATCGTGCTCCACCGGAGACGGGAAGCGCCGGTGAGGTGGCCTCACCGGCGCGGGGAACAAGGTCAGGCACACCCCTCCGCGGGAGGCGCGCCGGTCGCGGTGAACTGCAGACCGGTTCCGCTGAAGTGCTTGTCGAAGAGCTGCTTGATGGTCCCGTCCTGGTACATCTTCGTGATCGCCTTGTTGACGGCCTCGCAGGTCTCCTTGTCGCCCTTCTTCAGGCCGACGCCGTACTTCTCGTCGGTGAAGGGGGCGCCGGTGACCTTGAGCGAGGAGCCTTCACGCTTGGCGTACCCGGCGAGGATCATGTCGTCGGTCGTCACCGCGTCGATGGCGTTGCCCTTGAGCTTGGTCACGCATTCCTCGTAGGCGCTGGCCGGGACGAGCTGGACGTCGACCTTCTTGCTCTCCTTGTTGGTGCCCTCGGCGATGTTCTTCCACGAGTTGGAGCCGGTGACCTGGCAGATGCGCTTGCCCTTGAGGCTGTCCAGGGAGGTGATCGAGGTGTCGTCCGAGCGGACCAGCGTGTCCTGGTGGGCGATGTAGAAGGGGCCGGCGAAGGTGACCTTCGGCTTGCGGGCCTCGGTGATGGAGTAGGTGGCGACGATCATGTCGACCTGGCCCTGCTGGAGGAACGTCTCGCGGTTGGCCGAGCGCGCCTCCTTCCAGGTGATGCCGGTCTCGGGCACGCCGAGCTCCTTGGCCAGGTACTTGGCGACGTCGACGTCGAAGCCCTCGACGGTGCCGTCGGGCTTCTTCAGGCCCATGCCGGGCTGGTCGTACTTGACGCCGATGGTGAGCTTCTTGTCGTTCTTGGCCTTCTCGAGGGCCGACGTGGGGCCGCTGTTGCCGCAGGCGGCGAGGCTCGCGGCCAGGGCCGCGGCAGACAGGAGGACGGCTCCGATCTGTCGTGAACGCATGTGCGTGTACCTCAGCTTTCTTGGTGTCCTGCTGGATGTGCGGGAGGTGTCCACCGCGACGCCGCGTACGCGCCGCGATGATGGGGTCTGTACGGCGGGGCCCGGCGAGGTACGCGATCAGTGCGTGAGGATCTTGGAGAGGAAGTCCTTGGCCCGCTCGGTGCGGGCGTTGGTGAAGAACTCATCGGGAGTGTTCTCCTCCACGATCTGGCCCTCCGACATGAAGACGACGCGGTTGGCCGCCCGCCGGGCGAATCCCATCTCGTGGGTCACCACCACCATGGTCATGCCGTCCCTGGCCAGGCCGATCATGACGTCGAGGACCTCCTGGACCATCTCCGGGTCCAGCGCCGAGGTCGGCTCGTCGAACAGGATCATCTTCGGGTCCATGGCGAGGGCGCGGGCGATCGCCGTGCGCTGCTGCTGGCCGCCGGAGAGCTGGGCGGGGTACTTGCCGGCCTGGCTGGCGATGCCGACGCGTTCGAGCAGTTCCATGCCCCGTCTTTCTGCCTGCTCGCGCGCGACGCCCCGCACCTTGATCGGGCCCAGCGTGACGTTCTCCAGGATCGTCTTGTGGGCGAACAGGTTGAAGCTCTGGAAGACCATCCCGACGTCGGACCTCAGCCGGGCCAGCGCCTTCCCCTCCGCGGGAAGCGGGCGGCCGTCGAAGGTGATGGTCCCCGAGTCGATGGTCTCCAGCCGGTTGATGGCGCGGCACAGCGTCGACTTGCCGCCCCCCGACGGGCCGATCACGACGACGACCTCACCCCGGTTGACCGTCAGGTTGATGTCCTTGAGCACGTGCAGGGCACCGAAGCTTTTGTTGACGTCCTCGACTCTGACGAGAGGAGTCGCGTCCCCGTTCTCCGTCATGCTGGACAACGTAAGTGGTCAATGCCGCCTGTCACTAACCACGCGGTACCGATCGCATCACGGCCTTGTCACGGCGGGAAGATATCGGGAGGCACGCGTGGAAAGCGCGCGGCGTGCGACGGGCTTCCCGATGCGCCTACCCTTGTCTGTTGAGATGAGTGTCACCGAGGAGCGCGCCCGCACCTACGAGGTCCGCACGTACGGGTGCCAGATGAACGTCCACGACTCCGAGCGCCTGTCCGGGCTGCTGGAGGCCGCTGGTTACGTCCGGGCGGACGACGGGGAGACGGCCGACGTCGTCGTCTTCAACACCTGCGCGGTCCGCGAGAACGCCGACAACCGCCTGTACGGCAACCTGGGGCACCTTCGCCCGGCCAAGGTGCGCAACCCCGGCATGCAGATCGCCGTCGGGGGCTGCCTGGCGCAGAAGGACCAGGGCGAGATCGTCCGCAAGGCCCCGTGGGTGGACGTGGTGTTCGGCACCCACAACATCGGGTCGCTGCCCGTGCTGCTGGAGCGCGCGCGCGTCGCCCGCGAGGCGCAGGTCGAGATCAAGGAGTCGCTGGAGGTCTTCCCCAGCACGCTGCCGACCCGGCGCGAGTCTCCGTACGCCGCCTGGGTGTCGATCTCCGTGGGGTGCAACAACACCTGCACGTTCTGCATCGTGCCCGCGCTGCGCGGCAAGGAGAAGGACCGCCGTCCCGGCGACGTCCTCGGCGAGATCCGCGCGCTGGTCGAGCTCGGCGTCCTGGAGGTCACCCTCCTCGGGCAGAACGTCAACACCTACGGCGTCGAGTTCGGCGACCGGCTGGCGTTCGGCAAGCTCCTGCGCGCCTGCGGCGACGTCGAGGGCCTGGAGCGCGTGCGGTTCACCTCCCCGCACCCGGCGGCGTTCACCGACGACGTCATCGCCGCGATGGCCGAGACGCCGAACGTCATGCCCCAGCTGCACATGCCGCTGCAGTCCGGCTCGGACCGGATCCTGAAGTCCATGCGCCGCTCCTACCGCGCCGAGCGGTACCTGGGCATCATCGAGCGCGTCCGCGCCGCCATCCCCGACGCGGCGATCTCCACCGACATCATCGTCGGCTTCCCGGGCGAGACCGAGGAGGACTTCCAGGACACCCTGGAGGTCGTGCGCCGGTCGCGCTTCGCGAACGCCTTCACCTTCCAGTACTCCATCCGGCCCGGCACCCCCGCCGCCACCATGGACGGCCAGGTGCCCAAGGAGGTCGTGCAGGAGCGCTACGAGCGGCTCGTCGCCCTGCAGGAGGAGATCTCCTGGGAGGAGAACAGGGCGCAGGTCGGCCGCACGCTGGAGGTCCTGGTCGCCGAGGGCGAGGGACGCAAGGACGACGCCACCCGCCGCATGTCGGGCCGCGCCGCCGACAACCGCCTGGTCCACTTCGTGCCGCCCGCGGACGCCGCGCCGCCGCGGCCGGGCGACATGGTGACCACCGAGGTCACCTACGCCGCGCCGCACCACCTGGTGGCCGACGGCCCGGCGCTGGTGCGCCGCACCCGGGCGGGCGACGCCTGGGAGGCCCGCGAGGCCGCCGCGTGCGGCACCGGCGGAGGCGGCACGCCCGGCGCGGTGTCGCTGGGCATGCCCGTCGTGCGCCGCGCCTGAGGCCGTTCGGCGTCCGCCCGCTCCTGGGGCCGCTCAGCGCCCTCGCCCGTCCAGCAGGCGATCGCAGTAGTACCGGCGGAAGTCGGTGAACCGCGCGCACGGGGCCCCCATCGGATAGGGAGGCCGCTCCTCGCCCCGCGGCGGCGCGTGCGTCGCGCGGGGCGGTCGTGCCGGCGCCGTATGCCGTGGCGAGGGGTGCGTCGTGGGACGGGGCGTGCGCTTGTACGGCGGTCCCGGCGCCCGCGGCGCCTCACGCGTCTGCGCGGGCGCTCGTCGCGTTCCCGTGGGCGCCCCCGGTGCGCCCACGCCGTCACGCCGCGCGGCCGCGGCCCCCGCCGTGCCCGTGCCGGACGCCCGCCTGCCCCACGCCGTGCCGGTCCGGCGCGAGCCGGAGACCCGCGCGTTCGCCGGGACGCCCGCCGCGTGATGGTCTGCCCGACCTTCCCTGGGAGCCCGTGCCACGGGGACGAGGGCCGTCCAGCCGCCCTCGGGACGATCACCCGGCGCGGAAATTCTCGGTGGAAGATCAGCGCTCGGGTGTTCGAATTCGGGGAGATCGTCGGAGCCTGACTCCGCCCCCGAGTGCGTGATCGGCCTGGTCGCGACGGGGGAGTGGCGTGCCGCCGGATCCCGCGTGGGGGGCGGCGGTCCCGGCGTCGTTGGAGCGGTTCCGGAGGTGATCGCCAGCCCGGCGAGACCGAAGAGCGCCGTCACGCCGCCGACGGCCGCCGCCGTTCGAATTGAGATCGGTCCAAGAGATGACAAGTCGTGATTCTTCCGTGATTGAGGTGCGCTAATTCGTCTCGTGGGGCTAGTGTGAACGACCACTCGCGGAAGCCGGAGCGCTTTCTCCCCGATTGGCCGCAGGAGTCACCACATGGATCGGCACGACCGACCGTCGCCGGGCCGCTACAACGAGTCCAGCCCCACATCCCCCACCGAATACCTCTCCTCCGAACGTTCCCCTCGTTCCCGCACGGGCAGGCGCACCATCGCGATGAGCGCCGGCGTGGCCGTGGTCGCGGCCGCCGTCGCCGCGGGCGGGGTCATCGTCTTCATGGGCGGCTCCACGCCCGAGCAGCCCACGCAGAAGACCTCGTGGCGGGCCTCCGAGCAGGACGCCGGCGAGGCGGCGGACGGCGGCGACGCCACCGCGCAGGACCCGGACGACGCCTCCGCCGAGGCGCCCGCGGACCCCGGCTCGGCCGGCGGCGCGCTCGACGTCTCCGGAGGCGGATCCGGCGGTTCAGGTGGATCCGGCGGCTCGCGCGAGCAGACGCCCGTCGCCAGGACGGCCGGACCCTCCGGCGGCGAGAGCGCCAAGAACAAGAAGAACGCGGGCGCGGAGTCCACCGACTCGCAGGGCACGAGCCCGGGTCCCGACGGGCCCGCCGGGTACGTCGCCCCTTACCAGGCGCAGCCGGGCCGCGCCTCGGGGCTCGGCGCGGACTTCTTCCGTGACCTCCGCCCGAGCGGCCCCACCGCCAGGCCGACCTCACGCCCCCGCCCGACCGCCACCGCGAAGCCCACCGCGAGCCCCACCGCGACGCCCAGCAAGAGCCCGACCAGGTCGGCGCCCGCGCCGAGCTCCACGGACAAGGCCCCGTCGAGCGTCGTCGCCGCCGAGGACGCGGTGGCGCGCCTGACCAACGCCGCACGGCAGGAGCAGGGCTGCGGGCCGCTGCGCATCGACGAGAAGCTGCGCCAGGCCGCGCGCGGACACTCCGACGACATGGCGGCCAAGGGGTACTTCGACCACAACTCCCAGGACGGGCGCACCCCCTGGGACCGCATCAAGGCGGCCGGGTACACCTCGAACATGTACGCCGAGAACATCGCCAGGGGACAGCAGACCCCCGAGGCGGTCGTCAAGGCCTGGCTCAACAGCCCCGGGCACCGCGCCAACATCATGAACTGCAAGCTGAAGGCCATCGGCGTCGGCGTGCACCTCGGCAGCGGCGGCCCCTGGTGGACGCAGGACTTCGGCGGCACCTGATCGCCTCTCCCCCCACGAGGGCCACGAGACCCCGGCGCCCGCGGCGGCGCCGGGGTCTTCGCGTCCTTCCGGCGGACCACCGCGCGCGGGCGCCGCACTAGCCTGATGGCGTGCTAGTCGCCGCGGCCGTGTGCCCGCACCCACCGCTGATCGTGCCGGACCTCGCGGGCGAGGCGGCGCCCGAGCTGGAGCCCCTGCGGCTGGCCTGCGTGGCGGCCGTCCGGTCGCTCGCCGCCGCCCGGCCCGACACGCTCATCACGGTGGGCGGCGCCGACGCCACCCGCTCCCACGCGGGGGACGCGGCGGGCGGCCTGGCCCCGTGGGGCGGGGACGTCCGGGTGGGGAGCGGGCCGCCCGTGCTGCCCCTGTCCCTGACCATCGGACGCTGGCTGCTCGACCTGGCGGGCGCCGGCCTGCCCGCGGCGCACCAGGCCGTGGCGTCCACCGCGCCGTCCGAGGCGTGCGCGAAGCTCGGCCGGGCCCTGGCCGCGCGGGGCGAGCGGGTCGCGCTGCTGGTCATGGGGGACGGCTCGGCCAGGCTCACCGTGAAGTCCCCCGGCTACCTCCACCCGGCCGCGGCCGGCTACGACCGGGCGCTCGCCCGCGCCCTGGGCGGCGCCGACGCCAAGGCGCTGGCCGCGCTCGACCCCGCCGAGGCGGAGGAGCTGTGGGTGGCGGGCCGCGCCGCGTTCCAGGTGCTGGCCGCGGCGGCCGGGGACCGCCCTATGGCCGGGGAGTCGCTGTACGACGAGGCGCCGTACGGGGTCGGGTACGTCGTCGCCCGCTGGTCCGAGGCGTGACCCGCCCGCCGGTCCGGACGAGACCCGCGCCGGTCCCCGGGGTGAACATCCAAGATCGGGACGTCCCGAGGGCCCGGCGTGGTTACGGTGAGAAGACGGGCATCGCGCCCGTACCGGAAAACCTCCCGGAAGAAGGGAAGCGGATGCTGGACGTGGCCTTCGCCGGCGTGCCGACCCGTATCGGCACCGTGATGGCGGCCGTGACGCGGGCGGGCGTGGTCGCGGCCGCCTTCCGCGACGGCCGCGAGGCGCGCGGCCGGGTGCTGGAGCACCTCGACGCCGCCGAGGCCGACGACCCGGCGCGCACCACGCTCGTCCGCGAGGAGCTGGCCGCCTACTTCGCCGGCGAGCTGAAGCGGTTCACCGTCCCGGTCGACTGGCGGCTGATGTCCCCCCTGCAACGCCGCGTGCTCGGCACCCTGTACGCGCGCGTCCCGTACGGCGAGGTCATCACCTACGGCGAGCTCGGGGCGGTCAGCCGCGCGGGCGTGGACGCCCGCGCGATCGGCCAGGTCATGGGCAGCAACCCGCTCCCGATCATCGTGCCCTGCCACCGCGTCGTCGCGGGCAACGGCATCGGCGGGTTCAGCGGCACCGGCATCGAGACCAAGCGCTGGCTGCTCACCCTCGAAGGCCACCTCGCCCCCACCCTGGACTGGGAGCTGTAGTGGAGCGCCCGCCCGTCCTCGCCGTCGTCGGCCCGACCGCCGCGGGCAAGTCCGACCTCGCGGTGGACCTCGCGCTGCGGCTCGGCGGCGAGGCCGTCAACGCCGACTCCATGCAGCTCTACCAGGGCATGGACATCGGCACGGCCAAGCTCACGCCCGCCGAGCGCCGCGGCGTCCCCCACCACCTGCTGGACGTCTGGGACATCTCGCGGACGGCCAGCGTCGCCGAGTACCAACGCCTGGCCCGCCCCCTCATCGACGCCCTGCGCGCCGAGGGCCGCGTGCCGATCCTGGTCGGCGGCTCGGGCCTGTACGTCAGGGCCGCGCTGGACGCCCTGGAGTTCCCCGGCACCGACCCCGGGGTCCGGGCCCGCCTGGAGGCCGAGCTGGCCGCCGTGGGCCCCGAGCTCCTGCACCAGCGCCTGAAGGAGCTCGACCCGGTGGCCGCCGAGGCCGTGCTGTCGAGCAACGGACGCCGCATCGTGCGGGCCCTGGAGGTCATCGAGATCTCCGGGCGGCCGTTCTCGGCCACGATGCCGTCCTACGACGCCGTCTACACCAGTGCGCAGATCGGCCTGCACGTGCCGCGACCGGTGCTGGACGAGCGCATCGCCCTGCGCGTCGACCGCATGTGGGAGGCCGGGTTCGTCGCGGAGGTCAGGGCCCTGGCCGGGCAGGGCCTCGCCGACGGCCGCACGGCGAGCCGGGCGCTCGGCTACGCGCAGGTGCTGCGGCACCTCGCAGGGGAGTGGACCGAGGACCAGGCCCGCGAGGAGACGATCCGCGCCACCCGCAGGTTCGCGCGGCGCCAGGAGTCGTGGTTCCGCCGCGACCCCCGGGTCACGTGGCTGCCCTTCGACGCCCCCGACCTGCTCGAACAGGCCCTCGGCCTGGCCAGGGCGTAAGCTTTGGAGACATGCGTTTCGTAAAGGGCCACGGCACCGAGAACGACTTCGTCATCCTCCCCGATCTCGACGCGGGCCTCGACCTGCCCGCGTCCCTGGTGGCCCGGCTCTGCGACCGGCGCGCCGGCGTCGGCGCCGACGGCATCCTCCGTGTCGTCCCCGCCAAGCTCAGCCCCGAGGCGGGCGAGATCCTTGACCGCGAGGGCACGCCGCGCGGCGGCGCCGAGTGGTTCATGGACTACCGCAACTCCGACGGCGGCCTGGCCGAGATGTGCGGCAACGGCGTGCGCGTCTTCGCGCGCTACCTGGTGGACTCGGGGCTGGCCGAGCCCGGCGAGTTCGACATCGTGACCCGCGCGGGCGTGCGCCGCGTGAGCCTCGGGCGCACCGGCGACGTCAGCGTGGACATGGGGGCGCCCCGGGTGGGCGGCGAGAGCCGGGCCACCGTCGGCGGCGCCGAGTACACCGGCCTGGTCGTCGACATGGGCAACCCGCACCTCGCCTGCGTCACCGGCGACCCGGTGGGCCTCATGGACCTCGGCCCCCAGCCGGGCTTCGACCCCGCCGTCTTCCCCGCCGGCGTGAACGTCGAGATGGTCAACCTGGTGGGCGAGCGGCGGATCGTGATGCGCGTCCACGAGCGCGGCTCGGGCGAGACCCGGTCCTGCGGCACGGGGACGGTCGCGGCGGCGGTGGCCGCGGCGCGGTTCGCGGGCGAGCGGGACGGCGCCTGGATCGTCGAGGTCCCCGGCGGCCGGCTGACCGTCACCCTCGGCGAGGGCACGAGTTTCCTGGCCGGCCCCGCGGTCCTGGTCGCCTCGGGCGAGGTCACGGGGCTCTAGACGCCACCGGGCGTGGCCGCCTGTTTGGGGCACGACCGCCGAACTGGCAGACTGGCCTGCCATGGACGTGGACATCTGGGCCTGGGTCGCTGACACCCAACGGCAGTTGCACGAAGCAGGCGACACAGGGCTCGCCATCGCCTTGGGCGACCTGCCCGCCCAGGCATTCGAGGGGCGGTACTCCCAGCTCGACGTCATGGCGCCCGCGGTGGCCCAGCAGGCCGGCACGCTGGAGCGGCCGTGGCTGGAGCTGTTCGCCCGCTACTGGCACCTGGTCAGCCGCATCGGCGACCGCGCCCAGGGAACCGTCGCGCTCGGCGACGCCGAGGCGCTGGCCGAGTTCGCCGCGCGCGAGGACGTCAAGGACTGCCCCTCCGTCCCGGCCGCCGCCGAGGCCCTGGCCCTCACGCAGGCCAACGTCGACGGCCCCGGGTACGCCGCGGAGCGCCTGGCCGCCCTCGGCGCCGCGCTCGAAGGCGTGAGCGCCGGCTCTCCCGCGTTCTGCGGCCTGGCCGGCCAGTACGTCGCGGCGCTGATCGACGCGGGCGAGAGCGAGCAGGCCGTCACCTACTATGAGTCGGCCGTCGCCGGTCACCGCGGCGCCGGGGGCCAGGTGAGCTGGGAGCTCGCCGCCATGGGCGTGCGCGCGCTGCTCGCCGCGGGCCGCGCCGAGGAGGCGCTGGCCGAGCTCGACTCCGCCAAGGAGTTCCCCGCCGACGACCCGGTCGCCAAGGACCACCGCGAGGGCGTGCTGCGCGCGCTGGTGCTCGCCACGGCGGGCCGCTCCGCCGAGGCGCTGGAGGCGCTGCCCGACCTCGACGTCGTCGGCGACCACCCGCGCGACTGGGTCGAGTGGGCGCACGTGGTGGGCCGCCTCGACCAGGTCATCAGCAACACCTGGCAGCTCGGCCGGGTCATGCGCCAGTGGATGACCTACTTCGAGACCATGGGCGTGCACCGCGGCCGCGTCGAGCTGGCCCTGATCTCCGGACACCTCGCCGTCAAGCGCCAGATCGCCTGGCAGGCGAACGTCCTGGCCGACCTGGCCGAGTCGTGGCTGGGCGCGCTGCGCGTCACCGACGGGCTGCCCGAGCGCGTGGCCGAGCTGCGCGCCGCCGCCGCGGCCGTGACGCCGTTGCCCGCGCCCGGCCCGCAGGACGAGCTGGTCGAGTACTTCGACGCCGCCGACGGCCACAACGCCGACCCCGAGCGGTGGGTGGGCTGGCTGTGGCCGCTCTCGGGCACCGATCTGCCGGCCACGCGCCGTCACACGACCACGCTGAGCTTCCTCGGGTACGCCCCGGTCGGCGCGGACATCCTGTGGAAGGCCGTCGTCGAGGACGGCGACCCCGCCACCGCCGAGGAGCAGGACGTCGCCTACCTCACCGGCGTGCTCATCGAGGCCGGTCAGGACGAGCGCCTGGAGCGCTTCGCCGCCATGCTCCCGGCCCCCGCGGCGCACCTGGCCCTCTCCCGGCTGCACCGTGCCCGGGAGCGGTGGGAGGAGACCTCCGCCGAGGCCGAGCGCTCGCTCGAGGCGGGCGCGGAGGGCATCACCGCGCTGGAGGCCCGCCGCCTGCTGGCCGGCGCGGCCCAGCAGCTCGGCGACAACGCCAAGGGCGCCGCCATCCTGCGCGAGCTGGTCGAGTCGGAGGCCGGTGAGGAGGAGGACGTCTGGCGCATGATCGTCATGGCGACCGCCGCCGAGGACTGGCCGCTGGTCCGCGCGGGCGCCGCCAAGCTCGGCATGCCCATCGCCTCCGACGAGGGCCCGATCGAGGAGGAATGGCACCTGGTCCGGGTGGTCCTGCCGGTGTCGGACGGCAGCAGGCGCGAGGTGCTGTCCGTGCGCACCGGACCGGCGACGGCCCGTCTGCTGATCCCGCAGCCCCGGGGCATGGACTACAACGCCGGTGACGTCTTCGTCATCGACCCGCGGCCTCTGGAGCCGGTTCCCGACGACGCCGAGGCCCAGGAGGGCTACGTCATCCCGTTCGCCGGGGTGTCCATGCTGCGCCCGGGCGGATTCACGAGCTGGTTCTTCGACGGCGCGGCCCCGAGCGAGGAGGACTGGACCGAGTTCAACGAGGTCATGGCCGAGCGCGGCTGGCCGATGTGGGTCTACAGCGACGACAACTACACGATCGCCCACCCCTCGACCGGCGAGCGGCTGCAGGGCGTCTACGGCTGGATCGCCGTCCCGCCGCAGGTCGACCCGGCCGAGCTGGACGCGGTCCTGGACGACGCCACCGAGCGCTGGAGCCACCCGATGGCCTGGCTGGACCTGGCCCGCGCCGTGGGCGTCGAGGTCGAGCGGCACGAGCGCATCGTCAAGGAGTACGGCCTGTAGGCGGCCCGCCCGCCTGAGCACGCGGCGCCCGGTCCGGTGGACCGGGCGCCGCCGCCGTTTCCGGCCGGCCCGCCGGTTCTCACCTCTGGCAGCCGCGTGCGCCCAGGGGGCTGTCCCTTTGATGCATTGACGTGGCTCGTTGGTGACGTCTGCGGTGATCGCGTTTTTCGGGGGTACTTGCTATACCTAGGCATTGCATTTTCTATACCTGGGGGTGGCAGTGGGTCTGCGTAGGTCTCGCGCGATCATGGCAGGCGTCGCCGCGGTCGCCCTGCTGGCCGGGTGCGGACCGGTCGAGACCGGCGGCCTCGGGGACACCGGCGGCGGCGCCGGGTCCGGAGGCAAGGGCGGCGGCTCGACCGGGGTCAGCCCGCTCGACAATCCCGACGGCACCGGGCGCGGCCTCGGGGCGATCACCTCGGGCAAGGACCGGGCCGCCGCCGTCAAGCTGATCGACAAGGTGCCGACCAAGGGACGCGGCGCGAAGACCGGCTACGACCGCGAGGACTTCGGGTACGCCTGGGCGGACAACGCGGAGGACATCCCCTTCGCGCGCAACGGCTGCGACACCCGCAACGACGTCCTGAAGCGGGACGGCAAGGACCTGAAGTACCGGTCGGGCTCCAACTGCGTGCTGACCTCCATGACCCTGGAGGACCCCTATACCGGCAAGACCATCGAGTGGAGCAAGAGCGACGCGGCCGAGGTGCAGATCGACCACGTCATGCCGCTGTCCTACGACTGGCAGATGGGCGCGTCCCGGTGGACCAAGGCCGAGCGGATGCGGATCGCCAACGACCCGCTGAACCTGCTGCCGGTGGACGGCTCGGCCAACTCCTCCAAGGGCGACTCCGGCCCGGCGACCTGGCTTCCGCCGTCCAAGACGATCCGCTGCGCGTACGCGGTGCGCTTCGCCCAGGTGGCGCTGAAGTACGACCTGCCGGTGACGGCCCCGGACAAGGACGCCATGCTCGCCCAGTGCCGCTGACGGCCGTCCGGCTCAGTCGTCCTCCACGGAGGCGGTGGGCCGGCCGCCTGAGCAGCGGACCTCGATCTCGGTCTCCTCGTCGTCCCCGGCCTCGAACCTGACGCGGGCCTTGTCCCGCGGCCCGGACTCGGCGTCCTTCACCGCGTATCCGGGGGAGGGTGTCCAGGTGAGCAGGGTGACCAGCCCGCCGGAGCATCGCGCGACGACGACCCCGCCCCGCCCGCGGAACGCCCGGCCGGCGGCGGGTTCCGCGGCCTCCCGGGGCGCGGGCGTCGCCGCCGCGGGCGAGGGGCCGGCGGGGGACGGCACGGCCGTGCCCGGGGGCGGCGCGGCCTCCAGGGCCCGCCGCACGTCGGCGGAGGACATCACGCGGCCCGCCCCGGTGACGGACTCGCCGAGGAACGTCGTGACGACGACGCCGGCGCCGGTCGCCACGAGCGCGACGACCAGCCATCCGGCGACGACCAGCAGCGGGCGCCGTTTCATGCGCCGATCCTCCCTGGCCGACGGCTAAAGCCGGGTTAAGAGCGCGATAACGGACTTATGTCCCGAGCCTGGACCGATTAGCGTAACCGCACATGGCCACCATCCTGATCGTCGAGGACGACGCGGCGATCCGCACCGCGCTGATCCGGGGTCTCCGCGATCGGGGGCACGCCGTGACCTCCGCGCCCGCCGCGCTGGAGGGCCTGCGGCAGGCCGTGACCGACCGCCCCGACCTGGTCGTGCTCGACCTCGGCCTGCCCGACCTGGACGGCGCCGAGATGCTGCGGATGCTCAGGGCCGTCAGCCGCGTGCCCGTGATCGTGGCCACCGCGCGGGACGGCGACGCCGAGATGGTCCGACTGCTGAACGCCGGGGCCGACGACTACGTGGTGAAGCCCTTCAGCGCGGCCCAGCTCGACGCCCGGGTCCGCGCCGTGCTGCGCCGCGCCGACGGCGGGCCCGCCGACCCGTCGATCGCCGTGGGTGGCCTGCGGCTGGACCCGCGCGGGCGCGAGGCGGCGCTCGACGGCGTGGTCCTCGACCTCACCCCGCGCGAGTTCGACCTGCTGCACTACCTGGCGGCCCGCCCCGGCCAGGTGGTGACCAAGCGGGAGCTGCTCACGCAGGTGTGGCAGGTGCCCTACGGCGGCGCGGACAAGACCGTGGACGTCCACCTGTCCTGGCTGCGGCGCAAGCTCGGCGAGACCGCCCAGGAGCCCCGGTATCTGCACACCGTGCGCGGCGTGGGCGTCAAGCTGGTCGACCCCTCGTGAGGCGCTGGCTGGCGGTCCTGGTGGCCGCCACGACCTCGCTGGTGCTCATCGCGCTGCTGGTCCCCATGGCGCTGCTGGTGCGCGCGCTCGCGCAGAGCGGCGCCGTGGACCAGGCCACCGCAGAGGCGCAGTCGGTGGCGGCCTCGGTGGGCACGGCCGGCGCCGCCGCGCTGACGATGACGGCCGAGCGGGCCTCGGCGTCGGGCGGGCACCCGGTCACCGTGTTCCTCCCGGACGGCCGCGTCCTCGGCTCCGCGGCCCCGAGGTCGCCCGCCGTGGAGTACGCCGCGCGGGGGCGCAGCCTGGTGGCCGAGACGCCGTCCGGACTGGAGGTGCTGGTCAGCGTCCAGGGCCTGCCCGGCGGCACGGCCGTGGTCCGCGTGGGCCTGGCGGAGGCCGACCTGCGCCGGGGCGTCGGCGCGGTGTGGCTCGGCATGCTGCTCCTCGGGCTGGCGCTGATCGGGGTCGGCATCCTGGTCGCCGACCGCCTCGCGCTCGCCCTCACCAGGCCCATGAGCGGGCTCGCCCGCGTCTCCCACCGGCTCGCCGCCGGCGACCTGACCGCGCGGACCACGCCGGGCGGCCCGCCGGAGGTGCGCGACGTCGGGCTCGCGCTCGACCACCTGGCCGGGCGCATCGGCGACCTGCTGGCCGAGGAGCGCGAGACGGCCGCCGACATCTCCCACCGGCTGCGCACCCCTCTCACCGGCCTGCGGCTCGAGGCCGAGTCGCTGGCCGACCCCGAGGAGGCCGCGCGGCTCGGCGCCCGCGTCGACGCGCTGGAGCGGGCGGTCAGCTCGGTGATCAACGACGTGCGCCGCCGCTCCCGCGACCAGGAGTCCTGCGACGCGGCGGCGGTCGTGGGCGAGCGGGTCAGGTTCTGGTCGGTGCTGGCCGAGGACCAGGACCGGCCGGTGGACCTGCGCCTACCGCCCGCGCCGCTCACGGTGGCGGCCGGCGCCGCCGACCTGGGCGCCTGCGTGGACGCCCTGCTCGGCAACGTCTTCGCCCACACCCCCGAAGGCGCCGGGTTCGCGGTGCGGCTCACGGCCGTGCCCGAGGGGGCGCGGCTGGAGGTCGCCGACACCGGGCCCGGGTTCGGCGCGGGATCCCTCGCGCGGGGGCGCAGCGGCGCGGGGTCGACCGGCCTCGGCCTCGACATCGCCCGGCGCACGGCCGAGGCGTCCGGAGGGTCGATGACCGTGGGCGCCGCGCCGGGCGGCGGCGCGCTGGTCGTCCTGCTCTTAGGACGCCGTTAACGCCGCCGCAGCGCGGCCTTAGCGCGACCGGGGCGAGCCTTGGGCCATGACGAACACCACGAACACCCGACGAATCGGCGCAGCGGCCAGGCTCCTCCTCGCGGGCGCGGGCGCGCTCGCCGTCCTCGGCGCCGGCGCCCTCCCGGCCGCGGCCACGGCGCCCGCGGCCGTCCCCGCCGCGACCACGACCACGGCCACCGCCTCCTCCGTCACCGGCAGCGCGGCGATCTCCGCGCGACAGGCCGTCAGGATCGCCAAGAAGCGGGTCCCCGGCGCGCGGGTCACCGAGGTGGAGCGCGAGTGGGAGCACGGTCAGCGCGTCTGGAAGGTCGAGCTGACCAAGCGGCACACCGAGTACGACGTCTACGTCTCGGCGCGCACCGGGAAGATCGTCAAGTTCCGCCAGGACCACGACGACTGACCCCCGCGAGGCCGGGCACGGGCGGCATGGTCAGCCGCCCGTGCCCGGCCCGCGCGCCGGCGGCCGAGGTCGCCGGTGTGCCTCAGCGGCCCGGACCCAGCTCGGCGCCGAACTCGCCGGCGATCTCGCGCATGTCCTGGGCCAGCCGGTCACGGTCCAGCGCGTCGATGCGGTCGGCCGGGCCGGAGATGGACATGCTCGCCACCACGCGGCCGCCGTCGCGCACCGGCACGGCCAGGCAGTGGACGCCGAGCTCCTCCTCGCCCAGGTCCACGGCGTACCCGCGCTCCCGCACCGCGTCCAGCTCGGCGAGCATGTCCTCGACCGTGGTGACCGTGTGGTCGGTGCGCCGGGGCAGGCCGGTGCGCGCCAGCACCGCCGCCGCGTCGGGGCGGTCGGCCAGCAGCACCTTGCCCACCGCCGTGCTGTGCGGCAGCACCCGGCGGCCGACCTCGGCGAACATGCGCAGGCGCCGGGGCGAGGCCGCCTGCGCCAGGTAGATCACGAAGTCGCCCTCCATGATGGCCAGGTTCGCGGTCTCGCCCGACAGCGCCACCATCTTCTCCAGGTACGGCTGCGCCCAGACCCCGACCATCCGCTCGGCCGTGCCGCCGAGTCGCACCAGCGCGCTGCCGAGCGCGTAGCGGCGGTCGGACTCCTGGCGGACGTACCCCCGGGCCAGCAGGGACCGCAGCAGCCGGTGGATCGTGCCGTACGGCAGCCCGGTCCGCGCCGCGATCTCCGACAGTCCCGCCTCACCGCCCCGGTCGGCCAGCGCCTCCAGCACGTCCAGCGCCCTGTCCACGCTCTGCACGGTGCTCACCTCAGGCGCTCCTCTCCCGGGTCGTGGCGGCGGTTCGTCCGTAATCGCGCGGCGGCGTTCACGGGCTGCCCAGGGACGACGCGGGCAGGGCGCGGAGCGAGGCGTCGAGGACCTCGGCGGTGTGGGCGACGCGCAGGCTCTCGCCCCGCCTGCGCGCGGCCGAGGCGATCTGCATCGTACAGCCGGGATTGGCCGAGACGAGAAGGTCGGCGCCGACGCCCAGCACGTGCCCGGCCTTCTTGTCGCCGAGCTCGCGGGCGGCCTCGGGCTGGAAGAGGTTGTAGGTGCCCGCCGACCCGCAGCAGATCGCGGCGTCCGGGATCTCCCTGAGCCGCAGCCCGGGAATGGCCGCCAGCAGCGCCCGGGGTTCGGCCCGCACCCCCTGGGCGTGCGCGAGGTGGCAGGCGTCGTGGTAGGCGACCATGATCGGCAGGGGATGCCGCTCGGCCAGCGGGCCGAGCTCGGCCAGGTACTCGGCCAGGTCCACGAAGCGCAGCGCGCGCGCCCGCTCGGCCCAGGCCGGGTCGTCCGCGAGCAGCTCGGCGTACTCCTTGGTGCTCGACCCGCACCCGGCCGCGTTCACGACCACGGTGGTCACGCCGGCCCGCTCGAACGTGGCGATCGTGCGCCGGGCGAACCGCGCGGCCTCCTCCGGGCGCCCGGAGTGGACCGACAGCGCCCCGCAGCACCCCTGGCCGGGCGGGACGACCACCTCGCACCCCTCCAGCGCCAGCACCCGCGCGGTGGCGGCGTTGACCGAGGGGAAGAACTCCGACTGCACGCAGCCGGTGAGCATGCCGACCACCGCCCGCCGCTCGCCCCGCGCCGCCACCACGCCCGGGATCCGCACGCGGCGGGGGATCGGGGGAGCCAGCGTGGCCATGGCGGCCAGGCGGGGGTCCAGGCGTTCGAGCAGCGGGCTCAGGCGCGGCCGCAGCCGTTCGGTGAGCCGCAGCGGCAGGCGCAGCGCCCGCAGCCGCCGAGGGTAGGGGAACAGCCGGAACACCAGGGCGCGGAACGCGCGGTCGTCCCAGCGGCGGCGGTGCTCCCGCTCGACCTCGGCGCGGGTCTGCTCGATCAGCACGTCGTAGCGCACCCCGGACGGGCAGGCGGTGACGCACGCCATGCAGCCCAGGCAGGCGTCGAAGTGCCCGGCCATCTCGGGCGTGAGGGCGGTGCCCTCGACGTGCTGCTTCATCAGATGGATGCGCCCGCGCGGGGAGTCCATCTCCTCGCCCCAGAGCTCGTAGGTGGGACAGGTGGGCAGGCAGAACCCGCAGTGCACACAGTCCTTGATCAGTTCGGGGTCCACGTCCGCCTCCTCACGCGCCCGCTCGCGCCGTGCCGCCGGTCAGTCGTCCAGGGGACATGCGCCCCTCGGGGTCGAAGCGCTCCTTGACGCGCCGCATGAGCGCGGCGGACCCCACAGGGCCGAAACGGTCGATCCGGACCGCCTCCGGGGGCGCGGTCCACACCACCAGTCTGCCGCCGCCGGCGGACAGCTCCGTACGCAGGGACGTCACGAAGATCTCCGCCGCGCCGGGCGGCGTGTCCGCGGGCAGCGCGGCGTACAGGACGCACGTGGCCGCCGATCCGCGGATCCGGGCGTCCAGCTCCGCCGCGCCGGCCGCGCGCTCGGCGGCGGCCAGCGCGTTCACGGCCGACGCGGGCGGGACGCGCAGCTCCATCAGATAGCCCGCCGTTCGCTCGCCGGGCAGCTGTCCCCACCAGGCCGGAGGGTCCGCCGAGATCCGCGCGGTGTCCCCGAGCAGCGCGGCGGCGGCCTCGGCGCGCTCGCCCGCGGCGACGCCCTCGACGAGCGCGGCCACGGTGACCGGCCCCCGGACGCCGGGCCTGTCCAGTTCGATCGCGCTCGGCTCCAGCGGCGACGCGGCGAGCCGGGCGACGGACGTCAGGATGCCGATGCCGGGGGAGGTCGCCGTGATCCAGGCGCGGGCGGCGGGGAGCGGGTGGAGCCGGAAGGTGGCCTCGGTGATCAGCCCGAGCGTGCCCAGCGAGCCTGTGAACAGCTTGCCGAGGTCGTAGCCGGCGACGTTCTTGACGACCTTGCCGCCCGCCCGCGCGACGGTGCCGTCGGCGAGCACGACGGTGACGCCGATCAGCAGGTCCCGCGCGGTGCCGTACCGCAGGCGGCCAGGCCCGGCCGCGGCGGTGGCCAGCGCGCCGCCGACGGTCGAGCCGCCCGCGGTGAAGTCCAGGGCGAGCCGCTGGCCCGCCGCGCCGAGCGCCGCGGCCAGGGCGTCGGCGGTGATCCCGGCCTGGACGCGCGCGACCAGGTCGCCGGCCTCGTGTTCCAGCACGCGGGCCATGCGCCGGGTGTCCAGGACGAGGTCGCAGCGGGCCGGGGCGTGGCCCCAGGACAGCTTGGTGCCGCCGCCCACCGGGGTGACGGCCAGGCCGTGATCGGCCGCCGCGCGCATCACCAGCGCGGCCTCGCCGGTGGACTCGGGCGTGGCCACCCAGCGCGGCGCCACCCCGGCGACCTCGTCGCCGGGCTCGGCGGGGCGGACGGCGACGCCGGTGGTCACCAGCGCCTCGCCGGGCGTCACGACCGGCTCCCGCCGCGCACGGCGTCCGGAGGGGGAGTGACGGAACGGGGAGGCGGGGGGAGGTGCCGCATCAGAACAGGTCCGCCTCTCCGGAGGCCACCAGGGGGTGCACGCCCTTGCGCACCCCGGGGGCCTCCCCGCACAGCCGGGGCGTGGGGAAGATCTTGCCGGGGTTGGACAGTCCGGCGGGGTCGAAGGCGCAGCGGACGAGCTGCATCGTGTCCAGCTCCTCCTCGGTGAACATCTTCGTCATATATCGGGACTTGTCCACGCCCACCCCGTGCTCCCCGGTGATCGACCCGCCGTGCCGCAGGCACAGGTCCAGGATCTCCCCGGACACGGTCTCGGCGCGCTCGGCCGCGCCCTCCTCCGCGTCGTCGAACAGCACCAGCGGGTGCAGGTTGCCGTCCCCGGCGTGGAAGACGTTGGCCACGCGGATGCCGTACCGCGCCGACAGCTCCTCGATGCCCGCCAGCACCGCGGGCAGCGCCGTCCTCGGCACCACGCCGTCCTGCACCAGGTAGGCGGGGCTGATGCGACCCACGGCCGCGAACGCCGACTTGCGGCCCTTCCAGATCGCCGCGCGCCGCGCCGGGTCGTCGGCCACCCGCACCGCGAACGCCCCGCTCTCGCGGCACAGGCGCTCCACCTGGGCGAACTCGTGGGCGACCTCGGCCACGGGGCCGTCCAGCTCGACGATCAGCACGGCCCCGGCCCCGGCCGGGTAGTCGCACCGCACGGCGGCCTCGGCCGCCTCGATGGCCAGCGCGTCCATCATCTCGATCGCCGACGGCAGGACGCCCGCGCCGATGATCGCCGACACCGCCACCCCGCCGGACTCCACGTCGGGGAACGCGGCCAGCAGCGTCGTCACGCTCTCCGGCTCGCGCGACAGCCGTACGGTGATCTTCGTGGCGATGCCGAGCGTGCCCTCCGAGCCGATGAACGCGCCGAGCAGGTCGTACCCGGGGTCCATGGCGTCCAGCTCGACGATCTCGCCCTGCGGGGTCACCAGCTCGACCGCGAGCACGTGGTTGACCGTGAAGCCGTGCTTCAGGCAGTGCGCGCCGCCGGAGTTCTCCGCGACGTTGCCCCCGATCGTGCAGATCTGCTGGCTGGACGGATCGGGCGCGTAGTAGTACCCGTACGGCCGGGCCGCCTCGCTGATCGCCAGGTTGGTGACGCCGGGCTCCACGACGGCCCGCCGGTTGGGGATGTCCAGCTCCAGGATCCGGCGCAGGCGCGAGGTCACGACGAGCACGCCGTCCGTGCGCGGGAGGGCGCCGCCGGACAGGCCGGTGCCCGATCCGCGCGCGACGAACGGCGTGCCGGTCTCGTGGCACGCCCGGACGACCGCCGCGACCTGCTCGGCGGTCTCCGGCAGCACCACCACGCCCGGCGTGGCCCGGTGGTAGGTGAGGCCGTCGCACTCGTAGGTGCGCAGCCGCACCGGGTCGGTGATCACCCCGCCGGGCCCGAGCAGGTCCAGCAGGCGGCCGGTCAGGCCGGGCAGGGCGGCGGGGCCGGTGGTCATGGCATGCGGGCGTAGGCGGGCAGGGTCAGGAACTCGGCGAAGTCGTCGTCCAGCGCGACCTCCCGGAACAGCTCGGCGGCCTGCCGGTACAGGGTCTCGTCGAACCCGGGCTCCTCGCCGATCCTGGCGAGCTCCTCGGCGATGACGCGCTCGGCCATCTCGCGGGTGACGACCTCGCCGGTGTCGGCCAGTTCGATGCCGTTGTGGATCCACTGCCAGATCTGCGAGCGCGAGATCTCCGCGGTGGCGGCGTCCTCCATGAGGTTGTGGATGCCGACCGCGCCGCTGCCGCCCATCCACGCGGCCAGGTAGCGCAGGGCCACGTCCACGTTGTTGCGCAGGCCCGCCTCGGTGATCTCGCCCGGCGTCTCGGCGACCGCCAGCAGCTCGCCCGCCGACACCGAGACGTCCTCGCGGAGCCGCCGGAGCTGGTTGGGCTCCGCGCCGAGCACCGAGTCGAACACCTCGCGGCAGATCGGCACCAGGTCGGGGTGGGCCACCCACGAGCCGTCGAAGCCGTCGCCCGACTCGCGCGTCTTGTCGGCCCGCACCTTCTCCAGCGCCACCTTGTTGACCTCGGGGTCGCGGCGGGAGGGGATGAACGCCGCCATGCCGCCGATCGCGTGCGCCCCGCGCCGGTGGCAGGTGCGGACCAGCAGTTCGGTGTAGGCGCGCATGAAGGGGGCGGTCATGGTCACCGCGTTGCGCTCGGGCAGCAGGAACTCCCTGCCCCGCGTGCGGAACTTCTTGATGACGCTGAACAGGTAGTCCCAGCGGCCGGCGTTGAGGCCCGCGGAGTGGTCGCGCAGCTCGTAGAGGATCTCCTCCATCTCGAACGCGGCGGGGTAGGTCTCGATCAGCACGGTCGCCCTGATCGTCCCGTACGGCACCCCGAGCAGCTCCTGCGCGCGGGTGAACACGTCGTTCCAGAGGCGGGCCTCCAGGTGGGACTCCATCTTGGGCAGGTAGAAGTACGGCCCGCGGCCCTTGTCGAGCTGCCGCCGGGCGCAGTGGAAGAAGTAGAGCCCGAAGTCGAACAGCGAGGCCGAGAACGGCGCGCCGTCCACCAGGACGTGCTTCTCGGTGAGGTGCCAGCCCCGGGGGCGGACCACGACGGTGGCCAGCTCGTCGTCGGGGCGCAGCGCGTACCGCTTGCCGCCGGTCTCGAAGTCGATCGTGCGGTCGAGGGCGTCGCGCAGGTTGAGCTGGCCGTTGACGACGTTCTCCCACAGCGGGGAGTTGGCGTCCTCGAAGTCGGCGAGCCAGACCTTGGCCCCGGAGTTGAGCGCGTTGACGGTCATCTTGCGGTCGACCGGGCCGGTGATCTCGACGCGGCGGTCCACCAGGCCGGGGGCGGGCGGCGCCACGCGCCAGGTCTCGTCCTCGCGGATCGCCTTGGTCTCGGGCAGGAAGTCCAGGGTGCCGCCCGCGGACAGCTCGGCCTGGCGTGCCTGCCGCGCCTCCAGCAGCTCGCGGCGCCGGCCGTCGAACTCGCGCTGCAGGGTGGCGACGAAGGTCAGGGCCTCGGGGGAGAGGATCTCGTCGAAGCGGTCCAGCCGAGGGCCGGTGATCTCAACGCCGTCCATGGCCATCCTTTCCAGGACTTCCACAATATGGAAAAAGAGTTCTGAATTACGGAATCGACGCTACCGAGCGACGGCTCAGGGGTCAACGCCGGGTGCCCCTGAGGGATCCCTAAGGGCTCTCTCGGGGCGTTCCCCGATGGGCGCGGGACACGCCGGGCGGCAGGCTTGGAGCATGACGACGACGTTCTCCTCCGACTCCTCTGGGTTCTCCGGCTCCGCCGGTTCCGCTTCCGGACGGAGGCCGCGCGGCCTGCGGGGGCGCGCGCGGCCGGTGATGGCCGCCGGGGTGGTGCTCGGCGCGGGACTGCTGCTCAGCGCCTGCGGCCTGGAGAACATCGCCGGGCCCACCCAGCAGGCGACCGAGAGCTACGACGTGACCGGCCGGATCGGCCTGCTGCGCGTCGACAGCGGCTCGGGCGACATCGTGGTGACCGAGTCCGCGCGCACGGGGGTGCGCGTCACCGAGACGCTGCACTGGAGGAGCGAGAAGCCGAAGACCGCCCACCCGATGGACGGCGACACGCTCAAGCTCGGCTACAGCTGCCAGAACGGCGGCTGGAGTTGCGGGGTCGACTACCAGGTCGAGGTCCCGCGCGGGCTCAACGTGAAGCTGGAGGCCGGGTCGGGCGACATCACCCTGCGCGCCCTGTCCGGCCGGGTCGACGCCAGGACCGGGTCCGGCGAGGTCGACGCGCGCGGGCTCGGCACCACCTACGCGGAGGCCGACAGCGGGTCCGGCGACGTGGAGCTGCGTTTCACCGGCGTGCCGGAGTACGTGAGGATCGAGTCCGGCTCGGGGGACGGGATCGTGCACGTGCCGCAGAACAGCTACCACGTGAGCCTCACCACCGGGTCCGGCGACCACGCCTTGCAGGTCACCAACGACCCGGCGTCGCCGCGCAGGATCGTGGTGCGGTCGGGGTCCGGCGACGCCAAGGTGCTCAAGGCCTGACGCGGCGTCGTGCTCCGCGGCAAAGCTCGGTGGTCTGGTGGGGAACGCCCGCTTCGCGGTGATCTATGCGGATAACAAGGTGAATCGACGAGGTCCGCGTGGCACGATCGTAAGGGAAGACAACAGCGGGGTCCCCGTGTTGAACTGTGCGTAACGGTGAGCCCCACGAGCGCCGAGGAGCGCGACCATAACCACAGAGAAGACGTATATGTCCAACGAGTCCTACGAACACCTCGCCGCCGGCGACTACGACCTTGAGGACCGGCAGGCGCTCCGGCGGGTCGCCGGGCTGTCCACCGAGCTGGAGGACGTCACCGAGGTCGAGTACCGCCGGCTCCGCCTGGAGCGGGTGGTCCTGGTCGGGGTGTGGACCACCGGCACCGTCGTCGACGCGGAGAACTCCCTGCAGGAGCTGAGGCTTCTGGCCGAGACCGCGGGATCGCAGGTCCTGGAGGGCCTGATCCAGCGGCGCCAGCGCCCCGACTCCGCCACCTACATCGGATCCGGCAAGGCCGCCGAGCTGCGCGACATCGTCGTCTCCAGCGGCGCCGACACCGTGATCTGCGACGGCGAGCTCACGCCCGGCCAGCTACGGCAGCTCGAAGAGGTCGTCAAGGTCAAGGTCATCGACCGCACCGCCCTGATCCTCGACATCTTCGCCCAGCACGCCAAGAGCCGCGAGGGCAAGGCGCAGGTCGAGCTGGCCCAGCTCAGCTACCTGCTGCCGCGCCTGCGCGGCTGGGGTGGCAACCTGTCCCGCCAGGTCGGCGGCCGCGCCGCGGGCGGCGTGGGCATCGGAGGCCGCGGCCCCGGTGAGACGAAGATCGAGCTGGACCGTCGCCGCATCCGCGAGCGCATGGCCAAGCTGCGCAGGCAGATCGGCGGCATGTCCACCGCCCGCGAGACCATGCGCTCGCGCAGGGCGCGGCGCGAGGTCCCGGCCGTGGCCATCGCCGGCTACACCAACGCCGGCAAGTCCTCGCTGCTGAACCGCCTCACGGGGGCCGGAGTCCTGGTGGAGGACGCCCTGTTCGCCACCCTCGACCCGACCGTGCGCCGGGCCCGCACGCCGGACGGCAGGCTGTTCACGATCGCCGACACCGTCGGCTTCGTCCGCCACCTGCCGCACCAGCTGGTGGAGGCCTTCCGCTCCACGCTGGAGGAGGTCGCCGACGCCGACCTGATCCTGCACGTCGTGGACGGCTCGCACCCGGACCCCGAGTCCCAGCTCGCCGCCGTCCGCGAGGTCCTGGCCGACCTCGACGGCGTGGGCCACATCCCCGAGATCGTGGTGGTCAACAAGGCCGACGCCGCCGACCCGGTGGTGCTGGCCCGCCTGGCCACCCGCGAGCGGCACAGCGTGGTCGTGTCCGCGCGCACCGGGAAGGGCATCGACGAGCTGCTCGCCGTGATCGAGCGGGAGCTGCCGCGCCTGGACCACGAGGTCCACATGCTCGTGCCGTACGACCGGGGCGATCTGATCTCCCGGGCACACAAGGAGGGCGAGGTGCTGTCGATCGACCACACCGCCGACGGCACGGTGCTGCGGGCCCGGGTTCCGGCCGGTCTCTATTCCGAGCTCGACCGCACGGGCAAGCCCGTCGAGACCGTCGTCTGACCCGCCGTCAGCCGGTACGCCGGAGGGCGACGACGGCCACGTCGTCCTCCCGGGCCCCGAAGTGCGCGATCAGCCGGTCGCAGAACACCTCCAGGTCCCGGTCGAAGGACTCGGCGATGCGCCGCACGACCTCCAGGCTCTGGTCGAGCGGCACGTCCCGGTCCTCGATCAGGCCGTCGGTGAACATGAGAAGGGCGCCGTTCCCGGGGAGTCGCAGCCGGTCCACCCGGTACTCCTCGGGGGCGGCGCCGATCAGCAGGTTGCCCCAGTCGTGGTAGTGGGCCTTGCCGTCGGCCACGATGATCGGCGGGATGTGCCCGGCGTTGGCGACCTCGACCACGCCGCTCGCCACGTCGATCAGCAGCAGGCACACCGTCGCGGTCATCGAGGGGTGGTAGCGGCGCAGCACGTCGTTCAGCCGCCCCATGAGGCGCCCGAGATCCTGCTCCTCCACCACCAGGGCGCGCAGGGCGTGCCGCAGCTCGGCCATCACCGTCGCCGCGTGCAGCGAATGCCCCTGCACGTCGCCGATGCCCACCAGCAGCCGGTCGCCGAGGCGCATGACCTCGTAGAAGTCCCCGCCCACCTCCACGTTGTCGGTGGCGGGCTCGTAGCGCAGCGCCAGCTCCAGCCCCGGCGTGGGCGGGATGTGGGAGGGCAGGAAGCTGCGCTGCAGGGTGAGCGCGATCATGTGCTCCTCGGCGTAGGCGCGCAGCGCGTCCACGGCCAGCGCCAGCGCCTGGCCTAGCTGCTTGAGGATGTCCAGCTCGTCGGAGTCCAGCGCCTCCGAGCGGTCCACGCCGAGCACCACCGCCGGGCGTTCCGACCGGGTGCGCGAGACGACGGCGGTGATGCCGCTGACGACGTCGGTGTCGGGGATGATCCCCAGCCACTCGTCCCGCGCCATGGTGAACTCGGCCGTGCCGGCCGAGGTGCCCAGCGTCGCCGCCGTGACCTTGTCCAGGCTGTCGTCAGGGGCCCCGAGGCCTCTGGACATGCCGCCCGGCTCGATCGCGGCGTAGCGGCGCACGCGGCCGTCCAGGGCGACGGCGAGCGCCCCTGCCCTGCGGTCCAGGATCTGGGAGGCGCCCTCGACCGCCACCCGCAGCAGCTTGTCGAACGTCGTGCTCGCGCTCATCTGCAGCGTGACGTTGGTCAGCTCGCTGAGCCGCTTGGCCATGCGCTCGGCCCGCTGGCGCGCCCGGTAGTAGCGCAGCGCGGCCTGCACGGTCGCGATGAACTCCTCCGGCTCGATCGGCTCGGCCATGTAGGCGTCGGCGCCTCGGTAGAGCCCGTGCGCCCGATCGGTCACCGCGATGGCGTGCGCCGATATCTGGATGACCGGAATGGCCGTGGTGAGAGGGTCGGCCTTGATCCGCTCGCACACCTCGTAGCCGTCGATGTCGGGCAGCCGCACATCGAGGATCACCGAGTCGGGCGAGATGGCCCGCACCAGCCGCAGGGCCTCCTCGCCGCAGGTCGCCTCCACGACGTCATGCCCGGCCCTGCGCAGCCAGCTGCCCAGGATGTACCGCTTGGTGGGGGTGTCGTCCACCACCAAGATGGTCCCTGGTTTCTCAGTCATCGTTCCTCTTTGATAGCACCAGGTCCGGGGCGCACCTGGGACCGGCCGCCGTGTGGCGTCCGGGTGGGTTCTGCCTCCGGAACGCCGAGGCTAACCCGTCTGCGGATTGTCGGTTACCGGGGTCAGCGGCAGCCGCACGGTGACGGTCGTGCCCTCGCCCGGAACGCTGGTGAGCTGCAGCGTGCCGCCCAGCGCCTCGGTGAGCCTGCGCGCGTACGGCAGGCCGAGGCCGGTGCCGCGCGCCCGCGTCTGCACGGGGCCGGGGATCTGGAAGAACTCCTCGAACACGCGCTGCTGGAGCTCGTCGGGAATGCCGATGCCGGTGTCGGCGACCACGAACACCACCTCGCCGCCGTCGGTGTAGGCCGTCAGGCTCACCTCGCCCGACTCGGTGAACTTCAGCGCGTTGGACATCAGGTTGCGCAGCACCCGCGACAGCAGGACCTCGTCGGTCGTCAGCGTCCGCGGCGCCCGCCGGACGTCGACGGTGAGGCGGACCCGGTCGGCGCTGGTCGGGTCCAGCGTCATGCTCAGCCGGTCGGCCAGCGCGGGGACGTCCACGGCCGCAGGCTGCGGGGTCAGGCGGCCCGACTCGGCCTTGGCCATGTCCAGCAGCTCGGCCACCAGCGCCAGGAGCGTCTGCGCGGAGCTGCCGATCAGCTCGACCTGGAGCTGCTGCTCCTGGCTCAGCTCCTCGCCGCCCGGCCCGAGCAGCAGCCGCACCAGGCCGATGACGGAGTTCAGCGGGGTGCGCAGCTCGTGGCTGATCGTGGCCCAGAAGCGGTTCCTGGCCTCGCTGGCCTCGCGGAGCTGGGCGGACTTCTCGTCCAGCTCGGCGTACAGCGCGACCACGCCCCGGTTGGTCTCCTCGAGCTCCTCAGAGAGCTGGTTGTACAGCGCCAGGACGCCCTGGTTGGTCTCCTCCAGCTCGGCGTTGAGCCGCAGCAGGTTCTGGCGCTGCCGCTGGGAGTCCTCCAGGGCGGAGGCGAGCTCGCGGTTCTGCTGCCGGAGCTCGTCCAGCACGCCCGCGGGCGTCAGCTCGCCCTGTCTCGCCCGGATCTCACCGAGCGCCCCCTCGGCGAGGTCTCGAGACCCGGGAACCCTCTTCACCATGGTTATCCGGCGTGTCCCGTCATCATGGTCCACCGTATCCATGAGACGTCCCGCGAGCAGCACCCCCGCGGCCGCGACCTTGCGCGGACCCTCCGAGTAGGACAGGTCCAGCACGAGCCCCACCCCGTCGTCCAGGCGGAACGAGATCGTCGCCTGGCGCCCGCCCGCGACGATCTCTCTGCCCACCTCGCTGAGCGCGGTGCCCACCCGGATGCGGTCCAGCTCGTCGAGGCCCACGGCCTCGGCGACGTCGCGGCCCACCTGCCGGACCGCGAACACGGCGTGGTCGTCCTCCAGGACGACGGTGATCAGGTCGCGGGTCACGGGCCGGTCCGGATGACGAGCACGCTGGCGTCGTCCCGGCGGATGGCCGAGTCGCGGAACAGCGTGCCGGCGATGACGTGCGCGGAGTGGCGCAGCAGGCCGGGGTAGGCGGCGAGGTCCCAGCGCTCGGTGAGCCCGTCGGAGTGCATCACGACCACCGCGTGCGGGGGGAGTTCGTAGCGCGTTTCCCGGAGGTGGCGGGCGTTGTGCCCGGCGATCCCCGGCAGGGAGAGCAACCCCTGGCGTCCGGTGGGTGTGACGATCCACCCGGAGATGTTGCCGATGCCGGCGTACGTCACCGCGCGTGCCCTCCTGTCGATGCGGATCGCCGCCACCGCGCCTCCCCGGGTGTGCCCGAGGGCGCGGTGGGTGCGCTCGATCACCGAGAGCGGCGTCACCTCCGGGTCGGCGCGGAACACCCGGACGGCCTCGCGGGACGCCTCCGCGGCCCCGACGCCGTGGCCGAGGCCGTCGCAGACGATGGCCGTGACCGTGTCGGCGGTCTCCTGGAAGGCGAACGCGTCACCGCTCACGATCTCGTCGCCCACGGGCCGTCCCAGCCCGCACGTCATGGAGTCCGGGCCGGTCGCGCCGCGCGCCGTGAACTGCATGCTCAGCACGGTTCCCTTGCCCGGCACGGAGTAGATGTCGTAGAAGTCCGACAGGCGGGTGATCGCGCCGAGGCCGATGCCGAGCGTCCCGGTGGTGGAATAGCCGTCCCGGATCGGTCCAACCGTGTCGGACATGCCGGGACCGCTGTCGATGGAGATCACCTCGATGGTCCCGGGGACCCCCGGATGGGGGCGGATCAGCATCATGCCGACCCGGGCGTGCTTGACCAGGTTCGAGGCGGCCTCGCTCACCGCCACGGCGACCTGGCCGGCGTGCTCGTCGTCGAACCCCCGGTCCTGGGCGAGCGCGGTGGCCATCCTGCGGGCCGCGCCGATCGCGCTCGCGTCCTCGAGCCTCAGCCAGGAGTCCTGTCGCTCGGGGCCTCCTAGCGGGTCCATTTCGTCACCGTCACGACCGTTCCGCGGCCGGGCTCGGAATCGAGCTCGAACTCGTCGACGAGACGGCGGCTGCCGCTCAGGCCGAGGCCGAGGCCGCCTCCGCTGCTCCAGCCGTCGGTCAGGGCCAGGTTCAGGTCGGCGATCCCGGGACCGTTGTCGGCGAACACCAGGCGCAGCCCGCGACGCCCGCCACGGTCGAGGGTCTCGATGCGTGCGTGGCCGCCGCCCGCGTGCACGAGGGTGTTCCTGGCGAGCTCGCTCGCCGCCGTCACGACCTTCGTCTGGTCGATGAGCGAGAAGCCGAGTTCGATGGCCACGGCGCGGACCTTCTGACGGACGATCACCACCTCGTCGTTGGACGCGATGGTGAGCTCCTCGGTGGGTTCGACGATGCGGGGCGGGGGATGGCTCACGGGCTCACCGGCGACAGCTCGTCCGCGGCCGCACGGGCGTCGCGGCCGAGCATGGCGATGCCCTTCTCGAGGTCGAGCGCCGTGCGCAGGCCGCCGAGCGACAGGCCGAGCTCGACCAGGGTGATGGCCACGGCGGGGCGCATGCCGACGACGATCGTGTCGGCGTCCAGCATGCGGGCCATTCCGGCGATCGTCGACAGCATGCGCCCGACGAACGAGTCCACGATCTCGACGGCGGTGATGTCGATGATCACACCCACCGCGCTGGTCGCGACGACGCGGTCCGCCAGGTCCTCCTGAAGGGTGAGGACGGCGTGGTCGTCGAGATCGCCCTGGATCGAGACGAGGAGGATGTCGCCGATCTTCAGGATGGGCACGCGGTCCATCAGGCCTCCTCGGCCCGGATCGCCACGCGGGTCTGCCTCTTGTTCACGACCTCCACCCCGCTCTGCTTCAGGGTGTACGCCAGCGCGTCCGCGAGCGTGGCCTTCGTGACGATGTCACCGAACTCGATGCCCAGGGTGACGATCGTGTGAGCGATCTGGGGGCGGATGCCCGAGATGACGCACCGGGCGCCCATCAGGCGGGCGGCCATCACGGTCTTGAGCAGGTGCTGGGCGACCTGGGTGTCGACCGCCGGCACGCCCGTGATGTCGATCACCGCGTACTCCGAGCCGGTGTCGACCAGCGTCTGGAGCAGCTTCTCCATGACGACCTGCGTGCGGGCGGAGTCCAGGGTGCCGACCAGGGGGACCGAGACGATGCCGTCCCACAGCTTGACCACCGGGGTCGAGAGCTCCAGGAGCTGCTCGGTCTGCTCGCTGATGATCTTCTCGCGGGCCGCGGTGTAGGCCTCGAAGGTGTTGAGGCCGAGGCCGTCGATCGTGCGGGAGAGCCAGACGAAGCCGCGCAGCGCCTGCTCGCTGCCGTCGGCCTCGACGATCTCGTAGACGGACTCCTTGAGCCCGAAGACGGCGACCGCGGTCTCGCTGGGGGTGAAGCCCTGGCGGGCGCGGGAGCGGGACAGTTCGCCCAGCAGGCCCCGCAGTTCGGAGACGGTCTCGGGCTGGACGAGCGTCTGCAGGAAGGCGCGGTAGAGCTCCTGCAGCTCCTTCCGGGTCTCGGTCTCGTTGACACGGCCGAGCAGCGGCTCGTTCGAGATCTTCACCCAGCGGTCGAGAATGCGGCTCTCGTGTTCACGAAGCAGCTGTTCGATGTGATGCCTGCTGGTATTGTCCTGCAAGGTCAAGACGGCTCCCCGGCCAACCCACACGTGTGGCTAGCGAATACGGTGTTCTCCAGAGAGGCTACACTGGGTACACCAAGATCATCCCGCCTTCCGGACATATGCGACACTCGTTCTAGATCCGGATGATCAGGGCAAACGTGTAGTAGTCACCTTGTGGCAGGGAAAACCTCGCATCGGTGCAGGAAAACCGCTGTGGCCCGCGAGGCTTGAATATTGCTACGATATGGAAACCCTGACGAGACATTCTGGCGTTGGTTTCGCATGATGACGTGTGTGACTGCTGGTGCAGCAGAGGCCGGGTCGACACCAGGCGTGACCCTTGGGCAGATATCGACGCGCGGGGTGTGGAGATCGCCGGCCTGACGCAGGGGATGACGAACCGGCGTTCTTCTCAATAAGCCTGTACAGCGAGCCGACCTGTGAAATAACGTAACTGAACTGAAATCGCCCGGCCATGATCCGGACGGTACCGTCATCGCACATCGCGTGCGGATGAGATCAGGAGACCCCCCAATGACGTCCGGAAACGGAGCGGACCCAGCGGGCGTGGCGCCCGGCTCGCGCTGGGCCCTCTTCGCGTTCCAGGATGTCCCCGTGGCCGCCCCGGAGCGGGCTCCGGTGGCCAAGAACCGGGTGGTGATGCCATGACGGTGCGGCTTCTCACCAACATCGGCAGGCTCTGGACCGGCAACGACGTCTGCAGCAACGCCGCGATCCTCGTCCACAACGACAGGATCGCCTGGGTCGGCCGAGCCGCCGACCTGCCGCAGAGCGTCCCCGGTGTCGTCGACGACATCGTCGACGTCGATCACGTCGAGAACCTCGGCGGCGCCCTCGTGACGCCCGGGCTCATCGACGCCCACACCCATCCGGTGTACGCGGGCAACCGCTACGCCGAGCTGGCCATGCGCTCCGGCGGTTCCACGCTGAGCGCCATCACCGCGGCGGGCGGCGGCATCGGCTCCACCGTCACCGTCACCCGCGGCACCGACCCGTGGACCTTGTGCAACGGCGTCAGGGAGCGCCTGCGCGACTGGCTGCTCAACGGCACCACCACCGTCGAGGCCAAGACCGGCTACCACCTCACCCGCGACGGCGAGCTCGCCGACGTCCGGCTCCTGCGCGAGCTGGAGAAAGAGCCGATGATGCCGCGGGTGCACGTCACCTTCCTCGCCGCCCACGTCGTGCCGCCCGAGTACTTCGGCCGCCAGCGCGACTACGTCGAGGCCGTGGGCTCGTGGTGCGCCGACGCCGCCGCGGCCGGGGCCGACAGCGTCGACGTCTACTGCGACGAAGGGCACTTCACCACCGACGAGGCCCGGTGGGTCCTCGCCTCCGGCCGCAACGTCGGCCTCCTGCCGCGCATCCACGCCGGCGCCCACAAGCGGCGCGGCGCCGTCCAGCTCGCCGCCGAGCTCGGCTGCGCCTCCGCCGACCTGCTCTACAACACCTCCGACGAGGACATCGCCCTCCTCGGACGTTACGGCGTGCCCGCGGTCGTCTGCCCCGGCACCGCCCTCCAGCAGGGCAACCTGCCCCCGGTCCGCCGCATGCTCGCCCAGGGCGTCACCATCGCCCTCGGCAGCGACCACAACCCCGGCCACTGCGGCATCACCTCGATGTCGCTGGTCATCAGCCTCGCCGTCGCCGCCTTCGGCATCAGCGTCGGCGACGCCCTGCGCGCCGCCACCCTCGGCGGCGCGACCGTCCTCGGCGCTCCGGACCGCGGCGTCCTCGCCCCGGGCCGCCTCGCCGACATCGTCCAGTGGGACGCCGACCACGAGGGCGCCTTCGCGTGGGGCTTCGGCCTGAAGCCCCGCCGCGTGTGGCGCGGCGGCACCCCCGTCCAGTAACCGCGTCCGGCGCCGCCACCCCGCGGCGTCCGGCGCCCCATCACCCGGCACGTCGCCGTCCTCCCGTTGACGATCATCGGCGGTGGGCACGCCCGGAACTCCGGAAACGACCGCCGTCACGGGGCCCTGTACAGAGCGGGGTGATCACCGGTAAGAACGTAGGGTGGTCGAGCCGCGTGCGAAATATGGTGTGGACGCTCCGGCGGTGCTGGCGGGGCTGGCCCTGGGCGGAGTGGCGGAGCTGGGTCTCGCCGTCGTGTGCTTCGCCGTCGGCTGGACGATCCTGGGGGTGATCCTCCTCGCCGGCGGTCTCATCCTGCTGGCCGGGGCCGCGTTCTTCGCCCACACGACCCTGCGGGGCAAGTTCCGGGTGTGGGACGCCGAGCTCGACGCGCTCGGCCTGACGGGCGGCGAGCACGTCCTCGACCTCGGCTGCGGCCGCGGCCTCGTGCTGCTGAAGGCCGCGGCCAGGGTGCCCCAGGGGAAGGCCACCGGCCTTGATCTGTGGAGCACCAAGGACCAGTCGGGCAACAGCCAGGACGCCACCCTGGCCAACGCCCGCGCCGAGGGCGTCGCCGGCCGGGTCGAGCTGGCCACCGGCGACATGCGTTCGCTGCCGTTCGACGACGCCGCCTTCGACCTGGTGGTCTCCAGCCTCGCCGTCCACAACATCCCGGACGCGGACGGACGCGCCAGGGCGATCACCGAGGCGTTCCGGGTGCTGAAGCCGGGCGGCGTGCTGCGGATCGCCGACTTCCGGCACGCCGAGGCGTACGCCGCCGTGCTGCGCGAGCTCGGAGCGGCGGACGTCCAGGTGCGCGACCTCGGCTGGCGCTTCTGGTACGGCGGCCCGCAGGGCCGCACGTCCATGCTGACCGCCCGGCGCCCCTGACGCCTCCCGCGCCGTTCGCCGCCGGGCGGCCCGCCATGCCGCCGGCGGCGGCGTCCCGCGAAGGTCAGCCGGGCAGACCGGCGAGCCAGGCGCGGACGGCGGCGAACAGGGCGGGGGCGTTGCGGTGCAGGTTGAGGGCGTGCCCGGCGCCCGGGAGCACGAACGTCGCGGGCCCGGCCCCGGGAGCCCAGAACCAGCTCTCCCACGCCTTGACGGCCGCCGCGTCGGTGCACTGGAGGTAGAGGCCGTTGCAGAACAGGTCGTCGTGCTCGCCGACCGCGAGGAACACCGGCGCCCGCACGGCCGCCGAGATCGCCGGATCACCGGCCTCGGCGATCGTCGCCTGTTCGCCGGTCGTCATCGTGGACTTGGTCAGCTCGATGACCGGCGACATCGCCGGCGCGGCGCCGGACGCGTCGAGGAACAAGCCGGCCCGGGAGCCCGGCGCGGTGGTGAGGTAACCGGCCGGCGGGCGGGTCACGCCGAGAACGGGGTCGCCGGCGGCCGGCACGAGGGCGGCGTTGAGCGCGTCCAGCCTGGGCCCCACCGAGTGGACGAAGCCGGTCGCGACGACGGCGTCCAGGTCCGCGTGCCGGGCCGCGTCCGTGATCAGGACGCTCGCGCCGAACGAGTGCCCGACGCCGACCACCCGCCGGTAGGCGGTGCCGTCCACGGCGCCGGCCCGCAGCCGCGCCACCACCTGGTGGACGGCCTCGACCTCGCTGCCCAGGGTGAGCGCGTCCGCGGGAGCGCGGTCGCTCAGCCCGCTGCCGGGCCGGTCCAGGGCGAGGACGGCGTACCCGGCGTCGGTCATGGCGGTGACGTACGGCCGGGCGTCCGCCGTCGCGGGGGTGAGCCAGTACACCTGGTTGAACGTCGCGCCGGCCAGCAGCACCTGGACGGTCCCCGGGACCGGGCCCGCGGGCCGGCACAGCGTCCCGCGCAGGGTGAGGGAGCGGCCGGCGACGTCCACCGGCACGGAGACCAGGCGGCAGCCCGCTCCGCCGGTCACCGCGGCGGCCGGAACGGCCGGCAGGCCGACGAGGGTCAGCGCCGCGAGAGCCGCGGCGACGAGAAGACGTGAGACGCGCATCATGGCCTCCTCAGGAACCGGCGGGGGCGAGAGCCGGCATGACCTTGTCCAGGAACCGCTCCAGGCTCGCCACGGCGACCTCGCCGGGCACCGCGCCGAAGTCCATCTGCCAGAGGAACCCGTCGGCGCCGAGGGCCTCGGAGATCTGCTGGACGCGCTCGGCCACGGTGGCCGGGCCGCCGACGACGGCGCTGCCCATGGTCCGGAACGTCGCCGGGTCCAGCGCCCGGATCGCCCGGCTCATGCCGGTGTACCCGCGGTAGTCGTCCGACGTGACCGACTTCCACGGGTCGGTGGCCTCGGCCCACACCTCGAGGTAGGCCCGCAGCAACGGGTCGGCGGTGCGCCGCGCCTCCTCGTCGCTGTCGCCGACGTAGAGCGGCAGGCTCGCCACGACCCGGGGCGGGTGCGGGTGGCCGGCGTCGGCGTGCGCCTCGCGGTACACGGCGATGTGGTCGCTCATCTCGGTCAGCGGGGTCAGCGCGGGGGTGACCAGCAGGTTGTACCCCTGCTCCCCGATCCAGGCGAAGCTGGAGCGCGAGCGCACCGCCGCGATCCACACCGGCGGGTGCGGGCGCTGCACCGGCCGCGGCAGGGTGGTGACGTCCTGGAACCGGAAGAACGGCGTGTCGGCGCCGACCCGCTCCTCGGTCCACAGCCGGACCACCGTCTCCACGGTCGCGGTGAAGCGTTCCCTGCTGCCGTCCAGCGGCACCTGGAAGGTGGCGAACTCCTGCGGCAGGTACGCCCGCGCGAACCCGACGTCGAGCCGTCCGCCGCTGATGGCGTCCACCATCGCCGCCTCGGAGGCGAGCTGGACGGGATGGTGGAAGACGGGCAGCACGCACCCCGTCATCAACCGGATCCGCGTCGTCGCGGCGGCCACGGCCGACAGGAACGCCAGCGGGCTCGGGCAGTAGCCGCCGTAGGCCCCGAGGTAGTGCTCGGTCATCTTCACGTGGCTCATCCCGCCCTGGTCGGCGAGACGGCTCAGCAGCAGCACGTCGCGGAAGTACTCCTCGGGCGCCTTGGTCGCGGGCGCGCAGTCCGGCAGCAGCGACAGGCCGTGGAACATGATGCGTTCCTTTCTCCACGCGGCGCTCAGGCCACGGCGAACAGGAAGAAGGTGACGTGCGCCACCATCAGCGGGATCAGTACCGGGTAGTGCCAGAACAGGAGGCTGTGCGTCAGGCCCATCACGACCGCGCCGACGACGGGGAACATCGCCGCCCGCCAGGACGACATCAGGAAGATCTGCATGACCGTGAACAGCGCGCAGGAGACGCCGATGGCGACGGCCGGACCGGCGTCGCGCAGCCAGGTCAGCACCAGTCCCCGGAAGACGACCTCCTCGCTGCCGACCTGCACGGCGGTGAGGGCGACGGCCAGGGGCAGCGAGACGACCTCCATGGTCTTGAGGTGGTGCCGGATCCACCCGCCCCGGGACAGGCCGAGCCACTGGCGCATCCGCTCGGCGCCCTCGGCGGTGGCGGCGGCGGTGGCGGGCATCGTGCGGGCGGAGGCGCGTTCCGCGGCGCGTCCGGCGGCGGCCCGCCGCCGTCCCATCGCCTGCGCCCCCTCGATCAGCACCCGGCACAGCAGCGAGCCGAGCGCGACCTCCCCGACGCCGATCGCGGCGCCGAGCGCGAGAAGCTCGGGCCGGTCGATTCCGGTCGGCAACGCCAGGATGTCGATGCCGGTGACCATGGCGAGCAGGGCCACGACCAGCACGTGGCTGGCACCGGCGGCGGCCAGCTCTAGGACGCCGCTGCGCTCGCCGGCGTCCCAGCGGCGGGGGAACGGCAGCAGGTGGGCGGCCCGGCGGCAGGCGGCGAACAGGGCCGCCTTGGCGTACTTGTAGTAGAGGACGACGAGGACGCCGAGCACGAGGACGCGCACCGGCCAGGGCAGGTCGCTCACGCGGGCACCCCCCACACCCCTCGGGCGGGCGTCCGCCGGGACACCGGCTCGCTGCGCCGGTAGCGCCACACCCAGACGTTGAACACCACGTGGGCGACGGCCGCCGCGAGCACATTGCCGGTCAGCAGCGTCGCCGCGCACGTGAGCAGCGCCAGCGGCGTCTTGGCCAGCACCTGCACCCAGCCGAAGAAGACGTGCGAGCAGGCGAACACCGCCGCCGTCACGGCCAGGCCCGCCGCGGCGACCCGGACGTCGGACGGCAGCAGGGCGAGCCGGGTGAGCACGCCGCGGAAGACCAGCTCCTCTCCGACGGCCACGGCGACCAGCAGCTCCAGCCGGACCTGAAGGTCGCTGCCGGTGGGGGAGTAGTCGTTGCGGGCACGGACCAGGCCGGTGCGGCGGCGCTCGGCCGCGGCGGTGCCGGAGGCGGCGAACCCGGCCGGCCTGGCCGCGCTCATCCGGGGCGGAGGCGGCCCGCCGGGGGCCGGACGCCGGCCGCGCCCCGCGGTGGTGATCGCCCGGTCCACGCGGATGACGGCCAGGCCGAGCGCGAACCCCAGCACCACGCCCGCCGGCACCCCCCACCAGCCCGCGGCATGCCCTGGCACCGGCGCGACCACGGCGACCGGCCCGAGCAGCGCGGCGGCCGCCGCGACCAGCGTCCCCATGAGCAGCACGTGGACGCCGAGCAGCGGCAGCCGCCGCACCCAGGCCCACCGGGTGTGCAGGTGGGCCGCGAGCGTCAGGCACGCCAGCGACAGCAGGGCGAGCGCCGTGAGGGCGTACGCCCTGGTGTCATGGATAGGGGTGGGGGTCATGGCGGCGGAACCCTCCGTAGGCGGCGAACCGCTCGTGCGCCGCGGCCGGGGCGCTCGGCAACGGCAGCGTCACCAGGTCGGGGCACCAGAACCGGGCCACGACGAACCCCAGGGCGGCGACGTCGACGGTGGTGAAGTCGGCCGCGTACAGGCGCTTGCCGGTGGCGTGGAAGGCCCGCACCAGCTCGCGTACCCGCACGCCCGCCTGTCGCTCGTCGTCGGGCGGCAGGTCGTCGGCGGACACCTCGTCGCAGTCGGCGAAGCGCCGCTCCACCACGCGGGCGCCCTCCGGCTGGGCGGCGAACGACACGTTCGACTCCAGGTCGAAGATGTCCTCGCCCGCGGCGGGTTCCTGCTCGAACCGCTGCCGCAGCGCCGACCAGGTGGCCAGCCCGCGTACGCCCGCCGCCTCCAGCAGCGCCCGGTACATGGCCCGTTCGAGCACCCCGTCGATGCCGAGCCCCACCGCGATCGCGGGCAGCCGGCCGTCCGGGCTGCGGATCAGGCAGGCGACCGTGAACCCCGGCAGATCGGCGCTCGGCAGCAGGTGGAACTCGGGCCGGTCGCCCTTGGCGTCGAACGACTTCTGGATGACCCGTTGCAGCGCGGCGGTGCGGGACCCGGCGGTGATGCGCGCCGAGCGGCTGCCGCCGTACCAGTGGCTGAGCGCCGCGTCGATCTGCACCATCTCTTCCAGCGCGTTGAGCGCGGCCCGGTCGGGATCGGTGTGGGAGGCGGTGCCGGTGGACACGGCGGGAGACAGCCACGGCTCGCCCCTGGTGTCCTGGACGACGTAGCCGACCAGCAGCATCTGGGCGGGCACCCAGCAGTCCGCGCCGCCGGCGAGCAGGGTGGCGCGCACCCAGCCGATCACGTCGTCGTCCCGGCGCGGCCGGAACGGGAACCCGGGGCGGGCGTACTGCTCGGGCGTGTACGGCGCGGCGGGTCCGGCGTCGCACAGCTCGCCCGCGTCGCGCAGCTCGTTCACCGAGGCGTGGCGGACGGGGAACCGCCCGCTCACCGGGGCGATGTAGCCGCCGTACCGCTCCACCACCTCGCCGAGCGTCCTGACGTGCGCCTCGAAGGGACGCAGCCCGTACCCGCCGATGTGGTAGGCGCCGATCTTGGGCGCCGGCAGGCCGCGCAGCACGTGCACCCCTGTCAGCTCGCCACCGGCGACCATCAGCCTGGGGGCGCCCCGCTGGCGTTGCAGGAAGCCCATCGACGTCATCAGGCCGCACAGCGGTGAGTGCATCCGGGCCCGCAACCGGGCGGTGAACTGGTCGGGAGCCTCCGCGAGACGCGCGTCCAGCACTTCACCCATCGATCCACCGCCGCACGTCGAAGTACAGCTCGGTCGCCTCTCGCTGGGTGACGGGACCGCACGCCCGGCACCCCGGCAGGCGCAGCACCTCCGAGTAGGCGACCTCCATGCTCGGCACGTAGATCCCGAGCACCTTGCCCAGCGTCGGGGTGTACCCGGTGAGCGCGAGGTTCAGCGCCTCGAGGCCCACGTGGCCCGCGACCATCGCGCGCAGCGCCTCCAGCGTGGGCGGCTCGCCCGCCCGGACCGCCCGGCGGACCAGGGCGTCCTTGTACCGCTGGTAACCGGCGGACTCGCGCAGGTTCATCAGCACCCGGGTCTCGAAGCAGGCGAAGCACGCCGAGGTGGGCGGGTGGAACGAGGGGCCGATCAGCACCATCGGGCCGTCGATGGCCGCCTGGATCCACGGGGTGCCGAGCGTCAGCGCGATCCTGTTGAGGACCGACAGCCGCAGCGGGTGCGGCTCCTCGGCGACGTGGACCAGCAGCCGTCCCCGCCACGGCTCGAACCGCTCGGCGAACCGTTCGAAGGCCAGCCCGTCCTCCAGCGCGACCAGGTCGGCCTCCAGCAGGGCCCGGTACGGCGCGGAGTCCTCGCCGGCGACCTCCACCCCGCCGGGCGCGCTCGGCTCCAGGACCCGGGCGGTCGCGGCGGCCAGGGGACCGCCGCCGAGGACGACGATCGGCGGCGCGGGGGCCTCGGCGACGTAGGCGCCCGCGTTCTCGATGTAGGCGTCCAGCGCGGTCTCCGGTCCGCGGGCGATGACGCCGAGCTGGTCGAGGTGGTCGACCAGCGCCTCCACCTCGGCCCGGGTGACGCCGTTGGCCTTGGCCACCTCCGCGCGGCCGGTCGTGCCGTCGAGCCCGGTGAGCAGGCCGTACAGCCGGCCGGTGCGGGCGTGGTCGGTGAGGGTGTACGAGCGGACGTTCCAGACGCCGTGCCGGAGCTCGACCGTGTCCGCGTCGTGCGCGACGACGCTGAAAGACGGTTTGATGCGCACGTTCTTGCTCTGTTGCATGGATGCCTCTCCTTCCTGGTCCTTCCTGGTCCTGCCTGGATGGGCTGATCCGCCGCGCCTCGTCAGCCGAGCAGCGCCGCCGCCCTGCGTTCGTCGCCGCCCGCCGCCGCGATCCCGGCGAACTGCAGGTCGATGAAGGCGTCGCTCACCTGGTCACGGCGCAGCCGGACGCCTTCGGCGTCGCGGCGGACCTCGGCCACCCGCTCCAGGAAGCCGAGCAGGTGGCGGCAGGGCCCGAGGGCGAGCACCTCCTCCAACGGGACGCCGGTCCGCTCCTCCCACAGCGCCCGGGACGCGCCCTCGAACGTGGTGAGCGACTGGTAGAGCAGCCGGGACGCGATGGCCGGGGACGCGGCGGGGTAGTGCTCGTCGAAGCGCAGCGGATCCCGGTTGTAGGCGGCCAGGAAGCCGCGCCGATGGGCCAGGTACTCCCCGGCGATGAGCGAGGTGGCGCCGGAGCCGAACCCGGCCCAGTCCATGCGGAGCTGGAAGTACGCCATGTCGCTGTGGCACCGGCGGTGGCCGAAGTGGCTCATCGCGTACTCGGGGAAGCCCGCCTCGACGAGCATGGCGGCGCCGCGCGCGTACGCGGCCTTCTGCTCCGAGCGCAGCATCGCGGTGGTGCCCCGGGTCACCTGCCGGCGCAGGACCGTGCCGTGCGCGGGCCGGTAGGGGTACAGCGCCACGTGGGTGACCGGCAGTTCGAGCGCGGCGCGCACCGAGGCGGTGACCTCGTCGAGGTCCTCGCCGGGCAGCCCGCAGATCAGGTCGATGGACCGGTCGTCGAATCCGGCCTCGGCCGCGAGCTCGACGGCGCGTCGCGCCTCGCCCGCGTCGTGGCTGCGGCCGAGCCTGCGCAGCCGGCGGTCGTCGAACGACTGCACGCCGCTGCTCCAGCGGCGGAAGCCCACCTGCCGGAAGGCGGCGAGCTTCGCCGCGGTCAGGCTCTCCGGGCTGCACTCGATGGTCGCCTCCACCATGCCGGAGGACAGGTCGAACACCTCGTGCAGCGCCGCCCCGATCTGCTCGATCTCGTGCTCGGCGAGGATGCTCGCCGTGCCGCCGCCCCAGTACATGATCTCCGGCCGGTACCCCCGGCCGGCCAGCTCCGCGCCGCGCTCCCTGATCTCCTGGCAGAGCGCGGCGATGTAGGCCCGCCTCGGGGAGTCGGCGGGGCGCAGCAGGAGCTCGGCGGTCGGGATCTCGGTGACCCAGTCGCAGAAGTGGCACTTGGAGCTGCAGAACGGAATGTGCACGTAGACCAGCAGCGGCCGCGCCTCACTCACCCCGGCCATCCGACGAAGATCGTGTGGGCCAGGAAGGACAGCACGCCGTCCAGCCCGAGCGCCTCGTTGGACAGGTCGTCGACATAGCTGGAGCAGTCGGTCGTCCCGATGCCCAGCCCGGTCGCCGCCAGGTGGACGTTCTGCGACATGCCGCCGCATTCGTGCAGGACGAAGCGCATGCCGCGCGGGCCGTACTTGCGCATGGACCGCCAGGGCCTGGCCACCAGCATGACGATCGCGGCGGCGCTCTCGATGGAGATGACGCCGCCGGGGATGGCGAACGAGTCGCGCAGCCGGTCCACCGTGGCCCGGTCCCCGGTGCGGACCAGCACGTCCTTGACGGGACTGTAACGGTAGGTGCCCACGGCGAGCTCGGGCACGTCCAGGGCGGCCAGGTGCACCTCGACCGGATAGAGGCCGCCGCCGCTCGGCACGGCGCGGAACCGGAAGGTGGCGGTGCCGCCGCGCATCAGCTCGGCGTCGGCCTCACCGGTGACGCCGGCGGCGAAGCGCAGCATCGTGCCGACCTCGGCGAGCGCGACCGGGTCGCCGGTGTACCTGCGCACGCTGCGGCGGCGGATGACGGCCTCGTCGAGCGCGATGCCCAGCTCCACCGGCGGCGGCAGCGCGACGGTGTCGGCGGCGACCGGCGTCTCGTCGTCGATGATGGACAGCGTGGTCGCCATCACGTCGCCGAAGTAGTCGGAGCCGGAGAGCTGGGCCTCGCGGTCCCACGGCGCGTAGCGGCCGGCGACGATGAACTCCTCGGCGACCCGGGGGAGGCGGGTCTCGCCCAGGTTGTCGTAGTGGGCCTGGTGGGTGACCAGGCCGACCGTGTCGAGGTCCGGGCTGAGCATGCGGTACGCGTTCACCCCGCAGCTCGCCTCGGCGAGCTGCGGATCGATGACGTTGTCCATGGAGGCGCCTACTCCTGGAAGATCTCGGTGGGCGGCGGGACCTCGCGGTTCAGGGCGATCGACTGGTCGATGAGCTGCTCGCCGGTGACCGGGGCCGCGTACTCGCCGACCCGGAACGTGGCGTGGGCCCATTCGCTGAACTGCACGAGCCCGAACCGGTTGCCGTCGGCGTCGACCACGCTGGCGCCCCGGCCCATCGAGTCGCCCGCCTCGCCGCGGTAGAACGGGCTGTCGCGGAACTGCTCCTGGAACTCGGGCTTGATCTGCTTGGGCAGCGGCAGGTCGTACGGCCCGGCCGTGACCTCGCCGCCCCGCTCGGCGATCCGCTTGAGCGCGCCGTCCAGGTCGTTGACGTGGAAGTAGACCGTGATTATCTCGCCGGGGAACCTGCGCTTGTTCACGGTGAGCAGGATTCCGTCGCTGGACACCGGGGCGTGGTAGGAGATCTCATACGAGAGGGAACGGGCGAGCGGCATTCCCAGAAACGATTCGTAAAAGGCGAGACCGCGATCCATGTCGTCCACGGGAACGTTGATCAGTACCGGTTTTGGAATGGCGGACGCGTCGATTTGCGAGCTGTTGTCCATGGCGGGCACCACGCTTTCCGACTCGGTGGGTGACGGGCGGGGGACGGGGCCCGGGGCTGAGCCGCCGAGCCCCGCCGCTGATCACTACGGACGCACGATGGTGCCGCAGGAGCTGGACGTGCAGCCCGCGCAGCACGAGGACGCGCCCGGAAGCACGACGCCGAACCCGGTGCCGGACAGGCCGGCGCCGAGCGGCTGAGCCGTCATGCTGCGGTGGTCGATCGTGGCGGTGTTCTCGAGTTTCATGCCGTGTTCACCCCCTTCCCATGGGTGGTGAACGGGAGTCCCCCCGTGAGATCGAGGGCACGGATTGCCGCCGGGCCCTGGCGCCGCGCTCGATCCATCGAAAGGCCCCTTTTCTTGGGATCGGACGCACCGATCATCACATAATTGGTTTTTGTGTCAATGATGAGAATTCACGGCGAACGATGGTGACAAATGTCATCGGGCAATGATGCGGAAGCGGGCTCCCGGGCGGTCCGGCACGCTCGTAAAGTGCTGCGTCGGCGGCACTCGGAGGTTCCGCCGACCTGCTGACCGCGTCCGCAAGAGGCATCGGGAGGCCCTGACCGCGATGACACCTGACACCGCACACGTGAGCATCCGGGACGTCGCCTTCAGCTACGGCAAGGTGCGGGCGCTCGCCGGGGTCACCCTCGACATCCGCGCCGGGGAGATCGTCGCGCTGCTCGGCCCGAACGGCGCCGGCAAGAGCACCCTCACCCACATCATGCTCGGGCTGCTGAGCCCACAGGCCGGCCGCGTGAGCCTGTTCGGCGCCTCCCCGGAGGACGCCGTCGCGCAGGGCCGCGTCGGAGTGATGCTCCAGGACACCGGCCTGATGCGGTACGTGACCGTACGGGAGCTGGTGGGCCTGGTCGCCGCCCAGTACGGCCGGGCCGCCGGCACCGGGGACATCCTGCACGAGGCCGGGCTGACCGGCCTGGAGACGCGCCGGGTGAGCAGGCTCTCGGGCGGCCAGCGGCAGCGGGTCAAGTTCGCGCTGGCCATCGCCGGCGACCCCGAGCTGCTGTTCCTCGACGAACCGACCGCCGCGCTCGACGTGCAGGCACGCCACGCCTTCTGGCGCGACATCCTCGCGCGGGCGGGCCGGGGCAGGACCATCGTCTTCGCCACCCACTACATCGAGGAGGCGGAGGCCTACGCCAACCGCATCGTCGTGCTGCGGGACGGCAAGGTGGTCGCCGACGGGCCCGCCCGGCAGATCATGACCCGGGTGAGCGACGTGACCATCCGCTTCAGCACGCGGGAGGCCAAGGAGGAAGAGCTCGCCAAGCTGCCCGGCATCGTGCGGGTGGACGCCGGCGGCGCGGCCGCCGGCCACTGGGAGCTGGTGACCTCCGACCAGGACGCGACGCTGGACGCCCTGTACGGCGCCGGGCGGTCGGGGATCAGCGGCCTGGAGATCTCCCGCACCTCACTGGAGGACGTCCTGCTCGCGCTGACGAAGGAGACCGGACAGTAATGGCCCGCTACATACGGCTCGACGTGGTCAGCATGGTGCGCAGCGGTTACTTCCTGGTGTTCTCGGTGCTCTTCTCGGCCGGGTTCTACGTGATGTTCACCAAGCTGTTCACCGTGCAGGGCTGGACCTCCGCGTCCGGGTTCGCGGCCACCTACATGGTGTCGCTGGGGGTGTCCGGGGCGTTCTACGCCGCGCTGACCGGCGGCGGCATCAGGCTCGGCGAGGAGCGCGGCAGCGGCTGGGCGCGCCAGCTCACCCTCACGCCGCTGTCGCCGCGGCGGTACGTCTTCGGGAAGCTGGTCGCGGCCTGGCTGCTCGCGCTGCCGGCGCTCGCGGCGATCTTCCTCCTGGCGGTCCTGCTCAACCGGGTGACGATGCCCCCGGCGAACTGGGCGCTGACGCTGGCGGCGACGTGGGGCGGGAGCCTGTGCTTCGCGGTGTTCGGCGTGGCGATCGGGTTGCTGGTCGCCGGAGAGGCCACCCAGTTCGCCTGTCTCGGCGTGTTCTTCCCCATGGCCATCCTCGGCGGCCTCTGGTTCCCGACCTCGGCGTTCCCCGAGGCCGTGCGGCGCGTCGTCGAATACCTCCCCACCAGCGCCCTCTACCGCCTCGGCATCAGCGCCGAGCAGGGTTCGGGACCGGTGGCCGTGCCGCTGCTGGTGCTGGCGTGCTGGACGGCGCTGGCGGGCATGGCCGCGCTGGCGCGGCTGCGCCCGGAGTCGCTGAGCCCCGCCCGCTGAGCACCCGTCAGAGCCAGTCGTTGGCGGCGGCGATCCGCACGGCCTCGTGGCGGTTGCGCGCACCGGTCTTCTGGATGGCCCGGGTCAGGTAGTTGCGCACCGTGCCGCCGCTCAGCCGCATGGTCCTGGCGATCTCGGCCACGGTGAGGAAATCGCGGGCGTGCCGCAGGACCGCCACCTCCTGGCGGGTCAGCGGGCACGGCTTGGCCAGCGCGATGCGGGCGGCCAGCTTGTCGTCGATCACCAGGTCGCCGGCGGCGACCTGCTTGATCGCGATGACCAGCTTGGCGGGCGAGGTGTCCTTGACCAGGTAGCCGCGGGCTCCGGCGTTCAGCGCGGCCCGCAACGCCTCCGGTTCGCGGTACGCGGACAGGATCAGGCACCTGGTCTCCGGCGACAGCCTCGCGAGGGCCGCCACCACCCGCACGCCGTTCGGCACCTCGTCCTCGGCGTTCCCCGCGTGCCCGGCCGCGCCGGGCATCTGCAGGTCCACCAGGGCCACCTGCGGCCGCACCAGCGTGCCCACCGACACCGTCTCCTCGACGTTCGCCGCGGTGCCGACCACCTCCAGGTCCGGGTACCCGGACAGCAGCAGTTCGAGCGCGTTGCGGATCAGGCTGTGGTCCTCGGCGATGAGGACGCTGAGCGGTCGTGCAGGCACGGTTCTAGCCCCCCTTGACCAACCGGGCGATCACCCGGACGCCGCCGTCCGGCGACGCCTCCACGAGCAGTTCCCCGCCGGCCTGCTCCAGCCGTTCCCTCAGCCCCGTCAGGCCGGCGCCGGGCACCAGGGGCCCCCGGGGCCGCCCGTCGTCCTCCACGGTCAGCCGGTCTGGCCCGAAGATCACCCTGCACGTCTGGGCGCCGCTGTGCTTGACGACGTTGGTGACGGCCTCGCGCAGGAACCACGCGAACGGCGCCCGCCGGTGGACCTGCGTCGGCCCGCCGAACACGGCGAGGTCGATCCCCGCCCAGACGAGCAGCTCCCGGGCGTCGTCCAGCTCCGCCGCGACGTCCGGAGCCCGCATCTCCTCCACCACGGCGAGGGTGTTGTTCAACGTCGTGCGGGCCAGCGCCGCGATGTGGCGCAGGTGCGCCTCCACCGGCTCACCGGACTGCTCCTGGGCCACCACCTCGGCCCGCATGACCAGGGCGACCAGGTCACGCCCGACCAAATCGTGCAGGTCCCGGGAGAGCCGCCGGCGTTCGCGCTCGGTCGCCACGCGCTCGGCCGCCTTCTGGGTCTCCCACTGGGTGACGGTGAAGTCGATCAGCTGGTGGATGCCGGTCATGGTCAGGGCGAACACCCCCAACTGAAGCGCCAGCATGCCCAGCCGGACCGGAGTCGTTCCCCGCGCCATTCCGACGAATATCACGACGAGTACACATCCCGCCGCCGACAGCAGTCCCGTGGTGGGGCGCTGGGTGATGACCAGGCAGGTAAGGAGGTAGAACGGGAGATAGTAAATCCAGTTATACGGCAGGACGGCCAGCAGGGCGAATCCACTGGCCATCAGGGCGGCGAATGCCCACGGCGTCCGGACGCGCCTGGACCGCGGTATCGAACTGAACACCACGCGGACGTAGCTGGCGCCGAAGACGAGCACGCCGGCCGCCGCCGCGAACCACTGGACCGGAGCGGGGGACCGGGCGGCGAAATCCGGCCACAAGCTGAGGATGAGCAGCAGGAAGGCGACCGTGAACAGGCGCATTCCCCCGTAAAGCCTCGCCGACGGCGCGCCACTCGCCCGGACGATCTCCGCCTCGTCCCGCACGGCATGGATCGTCTCACAAGGGCCGGACCTTTGAGGAGGTCGGCGGCGGAACTCCGCAATATGGAAGATCATCCTTCTGGGAAATCGGGTAAGTGAGGGCGCCACTTGGGGTGCTCCTACCTCGCTCACCTCACCGGCCATCTTCCGTTACCGCCGTGGTAACGACCGCGTCGCTTTGAGTGGCATCCCGTCGATCCCCAGAAGAAAATGTTTCGTTCCGTGGCCGTCGGATAACGCGAAAAGAACACGGTCCGCAAGAGCAGACACCCCGGAACCACGTCCCGGGAGTCGCCGGCCTGAAAGGTGACGGGCTCGCTCGGCTTACCGTGACCACAGAAACCTTTGCGTCGAGCCCTGGCAGTCCGAGCATGACGGAGATCGGGGCCGGCGCGGCGACGGTCATCCCTGTCATGCGGCCGTACTCGCCCGATCGGCCAGGTCGACCCGCGGTCGCGGGCATTCTCACGCCGCGGCCGGACGATGCCGACCGCCGTCGCGGTGTCACGCCGGCCCGGTCACGACGAAGAGCAGGTTCCGCGCCTGGTCGCGTAGCCTTCGCACATGTCGCGCGCGGTCGTTGTGGTCACCGATTCCACCGCATACCTGGAGTCCCGCGAGATCGCGCGTCTGGGCGTCGTCGTCATTCCTCTGCACGTCGTCATCGGCGAGCGCACCTTGGACGACGACGCGCCGATCACCCCCGAAGTGCTGGCCGCCGTCCTCCACGCCCGGTCGGGGGCCTCCACCTCCCGCCCCGCTCCGGAGCGCTTCGCCGAGGCCTACGAACGCGCCGCCGCCCTCGGCGCCACGGGCGTCGTGTCCGTTCACATCTCCGGGCGGATGTCCGGCACGGTCGACTCGGCGCGGATCGCGGCGCGGGACGCTCCCATCCCGGTCGAGGTCGTCGACAGCGGCTCCCTGGCCATGGGCCTGGGCTTCCCGGTGCTGGCCGCGGCCGTGGCCGCCCGCGCCGGTGCTCCCCGCGCCGAAGTGGCGGCGGCGGCGCGCGCCCGGGCCGAGGCGACGAAGAGCTTCTTCTCCCTCGACACGCTCGAACACCTGAGAAGGGGCGGGCGCATCGGCGCGGCGGCCGGACTCGTGGGCTCCGCGCTCTCCATCAAACCGCTGCTCCACATCACCGACGGGACGATCGCCCCCTTGGAGAAGGTGCGGACGACGACTCGCGCGATCTCCCGCCTGGAAGAACTCGCCGTGCGGGCGGCGGGCGACGGCCCGGTGGAGGTGGCGGTGCACCATCTCGCCGCCCCGGAGCGCGCCGCGACGCTCGCGGACCACCTCGCTCGGCGGATCCCCGGCCTGATCGAGATCCGGACCGTGGAGGTGGGCCCGGTCGTCGGCGTCCACGTGGGCCCGAAGATGCTCGGAGTCGCCGTCACCCCTGGCCTACCCGGCCTGCCTTCGCCCGACCGCTCCAGCGCCCGCTGAGACACGGCCGTACATTCCCCACCAGGTCATCCTCTGCCTCGCGGCACCATCCCTGGACGGTGAGCCGACGAACGCCGGAGGGCGAGCCGGCGAATGCCGGACGGTGATCCGGCGGAGAATCACCGTCATCCGGTGAACACGCGGATCGGCCACGCGGGGGGACCGGACACCCGGGCAAGCGTCGACCCGGCTTATCCACAGAACCCCGTTCGGTTCCTTGGGTGGGTCCGGCGGCGGCATACCGTCGCGCTCGTGCGAACGACCGACAGGCCCATCCCGGAAAGCGCCGCCGCCGCGCACCGGCTTCGCGCGCTGACCCCCTTGGGCCGGCCGTGGCGGTCCTACGCAAATGTCCACACAGCTCGTTCACGACCCTCGGGGGAGGACATGTCACACCGGCCGAGCCCATCTGACGTCGAGAACCGGCCGCCGCTCGCCGAGGCCGATCCACATGTGCCCGTACGCCCGCCCAGTCCGAGGCCGCGGCACGAGGACGCAGCGGCCGAAGACTCCGGCGCCCCCCGCCATGTCGAAGAACACCGCACCCACGCCTGGGCACGTGGCCACGCGCGTCCACGAGAGGGCGATGGTCCCGCGACCGAGGAACCGGGTCAGATGACCGACCGTGCCTCCTCCAGCATGCGGCTCACGACCGACCCCTATCTGAAGGAAGGGCCTCATACGGGCCGCCTGAAGGAAGGGCCTCACGCGGGCCATTTGGGGGAAGGTGCTTATGCGGGCTACTCGGTGGAAGGGCCTCAGGCCGGCTACCTGCGAGAAGAGACTGAGGCGGGTTATCTGGGCGAAGACGCTGAGGAGGGTGAGTACGCCCGCCCCGTAGGTCAGGGGCACGCCGCCCCCGCGAGCCGTCTCCGGTCGGAGCCGGTGCCGTTTCGCTCTCTCGGTGACAAGGTGCGGGACGTGGCGGCCCGATGCGGCCCGGCGCTCGATCCGGGTCGGCCGGGCCTGCGCCTGCTGATCGTCCTCGGGGTGCTGGCCGCGCTGGTGGGAGGCGTCACCGTCTGGCGGTCACGGCCTACGGCGGAAGCCGTGACGCCTCCACCTCTCGCGTCCGGCCCGCCGCCCCTGTCCGGTCCGCCTCCGTCTGGTCCGCCACTGTCCGGTGCGCCCTTGTCCGGTCCGCCTCTGGCGGGGCCGATGTCCGGGCCGGGCCCGGCCGGGCTGCCGCTTTCGGGCAGACCGTCCCTCTCTGTGGGCGGTGCTCCAGGCGCGGCGCCGATGGCCGCGATTCCATCGCCGGGCGCCCAGGTCGTCGTTCATGTGACCGGAAAGGTCAAGAAACCCGGCATCGTCCTCCTTCCCATCGGCTCGCGAGTGGCCGACGCGGTGAACGCCGCAGGGGGAGTGAAGTCCGGCGGGTCCGGCGCGCTCAACCTCGCGCGCAAGCTCGTCGACGGCGAGCAGATCGTCGTGGGCGCTCCAGGTGTTCCCGGCGCGCTGGGCGGCGCCCCGGTCGCGCCCGCGCCCGGTCCGATCGCCGCTCAGCCTGAGGTCATCGACCTCAACACCGCGAGCGCCGGCCAGCTGGACGCCCTTCCCGGCGTCGGCGAGGTCCTCGCCGCCCGCATCGTCGAATACCGCCAAGCCCACGCCGGTTTCCGCAGCGTCGCCCAACTCCGCGACGTCACCGGCATCGGCGACCGCAAGTTCGCCGATCTCCGCGACAGGGTCCGCGTATGAACAGGCGCCCGTCCCCGGACGGCGCCCGCCGGTGCTCCTCCGCCCGCACCCGCCTGATCACGGCGCTCGCCTCGTTCAGGGGGTGGGCAGGTGAGGTGGTGGCCTGAGTCATTGGACATGCCGCGCGGCCTTCGGGCTGTGTCCACGTGGAGCCGGACGATCCGGACGGCGGTGTCGTCGAATTCCTCGCACTCGTGGAGTTCGCGTACTCCGACGGATTCCGAGCCCGCGTCCGAGTCGGGGCTCGCGGCGGAGAAAGGCCGCTTCAGCGGAGACCTCCGGCTTGTCGCGCCCGCCGTCGCCACCTGGGCGACGTCCCTCGCACTGCTGGACTGCTCGGTACGAACGAGCGTGATCACAGCGGTCACGGCTCTGTCGGGCGTGGCTGCGATCGCCTTCGCACGCATGGCGAGGGACGAAGCCCATGGTGTCCGCCGGCCAGGTTCACCAGGACGCCGCCTGGGCCATGCGATGCGCCACGTGAGCGAGGTGCTCCGCCGCATGGGGCGTCCGACTCGCTGTTCGGCTCCCGCCGATCCTCATCGACGCGGTGGGGTGATCGCCCCGGTCGTCGGCGGATGTGCGAGCGAGCGGGACGTCTTCGGACAGGCCGGGCCGCGGAATGTCGCTCATACCGGGTGGGGGCGGGTCGCTCAGGCATGGTGGGGGAGTGTCGCCGTCGGAGTCCTGGGGTGTGTCGCGGCGGCCGCGTGTGCGGTGGGGTTCCGGGTTCACGGCGTCACCACCGGTCCGGTGGCCGAACTCGCCTCCACACGATCGCCGGTGACGGCCGAGATCAGGGTCACCGGCGATCCGAGGACGCTGCCGGGGCAGCACGGCACGGCACGGCGTGAACGAGTGATCGTGCAGGGCTCCGTCGAGCTGGTCGAGACCGTCTCGGGGACGAGATACAGGACCGATTCGCCGGTCGTCGTATTCGCCAACGGACCGGGATGGAGCGCGCTGCTGCCCAGCCAGCGCGTGCGGGTGCGCGGCAGGCTCGGTCCCGCCGAGCCGGGGACGCTCACGGCCGCGGTGCTACTGGCTTCGAAGGCGCCGGAGGTGCTGTCCGGACCGTCCACGCCCCAGCGCGTCGCGGGCATGTTCCGGTCCGGCCTGCGCGAGGCCGCCGGCATCCTTCCTCCGGCGGAGCGCGGTCTGCTGCCCGGGCTGGTCGTCGGCGATCTGTCGCTGATGGACGAGCAGGTGAGGCGGGACCTCGCCACGGCCGGGCTGAGCCATGTGACCGCGGTCTCCGGGGCGAATCTGGCGATCGTCGCGGGCGCGGTGGTCGTCATGGGCCGCCTGGCAGGGCTGCCGCTCGCGGCCCGCGCCGCGCTGGCCATCGCCGGCATGATCGGTTTCGCCGTGGTCGCCCGTCCTTCGCCCAGCGTGCTGCGGGCCCTGGTGATGGGATCCGTGGCGGCCGTCGCGCTCGGGACCGGCCGCTCCAGGGACGGCCTCGCCGCCCTGGCGGCGACCGTGCTCACGCTGATCCTTTTCGATCCCGGGCTGGCACGCGAGTACGGCTTCGCCCTGTCGGTGCTCGCGACCGGAGGCATCCTGGTATTCGCGCCCCGGTGGCGCGACCGCCTGGCCCGGCGCATGCCCACGATCGCCGCCGAGGCGCTGGCCGTGCCGTGCGCGGCCCAGGCGGCGGTGACGCCTCTTCTCGTGCTGATGTCGGGCCAGTTGGAGGCGGTCGCCGTCCCGGCCAACCTTCTGGCGGGACCGGCCGTGGCTCCGGCCACGCTGCTGGGTTTCGCCGCCTCGCTGGTGGCGCCCGTCAGCGTCGACATCGCCCGCTGGCTGGTCTGGCCCGCCGGGTACGCCGTGGGGTGGATCATCTGGGTCGCACGGCAGGCGGCGGGTCTGCCCGCGGCCACCCTGTCATGGCCGGGCGGAGCGGTGGGGCTCCTCCTGCTCGTGCTCAGCGCCGTGGCGCTCTGGCTGCTCCTGCGCCGCCCGACGTTGCGTCTGGCCGCATGCGCCATCGCCGGCGGGCTGATCATCGCCGTGCTGGTGGTACGTCCGGTCGTGGCGTCGTGGCCGCCGGACGGCTGGCTGCTGGTGTCCTGCGACGTCGGCCAGGGCGATGCGCTGGTCCTGGCGGCGGGGCGGGGGCGGGCGATCGTCGTGGACACGGGGCCGGAACCGGCGTTAGTGGACAGGTGTCTGCGCGAGCTGGGCGTCGAGCAGGTGCCGCTACTGGTGCTCACCCACCCGCACTTCGATCATGTGGGCGGGCTGGACGGGGTGTTCCGGGCACGTCAGGTGGGCGCCGTCCTGGTCAGTCCGGGGGAGCGGTCCCGAGGGGAGGCGGGACGGGTGTCGGCGGCGCTCCGGCAGCGCCGGACGCCTGAATGGGTCGCGACACCTGGCATGGCGTGGCACCTCGGCCCGCTGGCGCTCACCGTCCTGGGGCCGTCCGAGGAGGCGATCATGGCGGGCCCCGGAGAAGGCTCGGTGACGAACAACGCGAGCATCGTCCTGCACGCCCGCTGGCGGACCGGCTCCGCGCTGCTCTGCGGCGACGTCGAGACCGAGGCCCAGGAGGCCCTGCTGAAGCACGGCCTCCCACAGGCCGACATCCTCAAGATCCCTCATCACGGCTCCGCCCGTCAGGACCCGCGCTTCCTCGCCGCGGTCCGCGCGAGCGCCGCGCTGGTCAGCGTCGGCGAGGACAACGACTACGGCCACCCGGCCCCACTGACGTTGACCCGCCTGCGCACCCTGGGCATTCGCGTCTACCGCACCGACACCCAAGGCGACCTGGCCGTCACAGCCGACCAAGACCATTTATCCATCGTCCCCCGACACCACTGACCAGCGGCCCTCGCACCAAGATCACCGAGGCTCACCGACCCGGCGAGCGATCTCGTCGGCGCGAGCGGTGGCGGGTGGGAGAGACGCGGACGCCCGCTGTCCCATGGACCACAGGGCCTGATGGCTATGGGGTCGGGTCGTGTCCGCCTCGGTGAGCCGTCCGCCTTGGTGGGCCGTCAGGCGGTGAGCAGTGCTCCCGCGGAGCCATAACGGGTGGCGGAACCGGGGCGGGCGGGTTGGTCGTGTCCGCCTGGGTGAGCCGTCCGCCTTGGTGGGCCGTCAGGTGGTGAGGCGGCGCTTCCGCGGAGTCATCACGGGTGGCGGAACTGGGGGGCGGGTTGGTCGTGTCCGCCTCGGTGAGCCGTTCGCCTGGGTGAGCCGTCCGCATTGGTGGGGCGTCAGGCGGTGAGGCGGTGCATCTGTGGAGTTGGGACTGGATGGGCGGGTTAGCGGGATGTGGTGGGGCGGTGGGCGCGGAACTCGGTGTTGAGGTCGGCGGCGTAGAGGGAGCGGCAGCAGACGGCGCAGCGGAAGAGGATGGGACCTTCGTCGAGCATGGCTCCGCAACGCGGACAGTCGTGGCTGCGTGTGTTGGTCTTCATTGTGGGTCTCACCTCCTCTTTCGGGCTTCGTGCCTTAAGACTCCCAGAGCATACCTGCAGTTGGATTGCTGGTTACTTGCAGTCTGACTCCGCGTTAACTTGTGTGTCGCCTGTGGGGGATGGGGTCGATGAGGACCGTGCCCGGTTCGCCGGCGGATTGCCGTGGGAGTCCCGGGACGTGGCATGCTGCTCGCATGGCGACCGACCCAGCCCCTGTGACGCTTGTGATCGGCGACGAGGAGCTGCTCGCCGACCGTGCGGTGACCTCCGTCATCGCGGCCGCGCGCGCCGCCGACCCCGACGCCAAGGTGCACGATCTGTTCGGCGGCAAGGTGGAGCCGGGCGAGCTGACCCGCCTGACGTCCCCCTCGCTGTTCGGCGATCGCGCGATCGTGGTGTTCAGGTCGGCTCAGGATCTCGGCAAGGACGTGGCGGCCGAGGTCGTCGCCTACACCAAGGCGCCCTCCGAGGACGCCGTGGTCGTCCTGGTCCACCCGGGCGGTGTGAAGGGGAAGGCCCTGGTCGACGGGGTCAAGAAGGCCGGGGCGGCCGTGGTCACGGTCGCCAAGCTGACCAAGATGGGCGAGCGCCTGGACTTCATCCGGGGCGAGATGCGCGCCGCCGGCCGTTCCATCGGAGGGGACGCCGCCCAGGCGCTGCTGGACGCCGTGGGCAACGACCTTCGCGAGCTGGCCGCCGCCTGCAATCAGCTCGCCTTCGACACTCCCGGCAAGACCGTGGACGAGGCGGCGGTGGCCCGCTACTACCGGGGCCGCGCGGAGGTCAACGGCTTCGCGGTCGCCGACTCGGCCGTCGAGGGCCGGCTCGGCGAGGCGCTCGAACAGCTTCGCTGGGCGCTGTCGACCGGCGTCGCCCCGGTGCTGATCGTCAGCGCGCTCGCGGGAGGCGTCCGATCGCTGGCCAAGGTGGGCAGCGCTCCCCGCAACCTGCGCGGCGGCCGTCTGGCGAGCCACGTCGGCATGCCGCCGTGGAAGGTCGACCGGGTGTCGCGCCAGCTCAGCGGCTGGACCCCCGAGGGCATCGCCCGCGCCGTGCAGGCGGTCGCCGTGGCGGACGAGCAGGTCAAGGGCGGCGGCACCGACCCCGCCTACGCCCTGGAGCGCACGATCCACACGATCGTCGCCAGCCGCACCGGCCGCTGACCGTACCGACCCCTGACCGCCCGGCAGTCGCGCGGTGGTCGTTGACCGGCCGCAGGACGAGGACGGCGCGGCCGCTCGGCGGAGCTCGATCGCCTCGTGACGCTCGGGGTCGCCGGCCGGGAGCGGGATCAGGTCGTCGCCGGGGTGGGCGTGAGGGTCAGGTCGTCGCCGGGGCGGGCGAGCGGGATCAGGTCGTCGCGGGGGCGGGCGTGAGGGTCAGGGTGCCGTCGTGGAGTTCCAGGACGGTGTCGGCCAGGGAGATCAGGTTGGGGTCGTGGGTGGCGACCAGGGCGGTGACGCCTTCGCTGCGGACCACGGCGCGCAGGAGCTCCATGATCTGCCGTCCCGTCCCGGAGTCGAGCTGACCGGTCGGCTCGTCGGCGATCAGCAGCCGTGGCCGGTTGGCCAGGGCCCGCGCGACCGCGACGCGCTGCTGCTGCCCGCCCGACAGCTCGTAGGGACGCTGGTTGGCGTGCTTCTCCAGGCCGACCATGGCGAGCAGCATGCGCACGCGCTCCTCGCGTTCGGCGGCCGGCGTGCGGGTGAGGCGCATGGGAACGCCCACGTTCTCGGCCGCCGAGAGCACGGGAATGAGCCCGAACGACTGGAAGATGAACCCGATCACGTCGCGCCGCAGTTCCAGCAGCCCCGCCTCGGGCAGCTCGGTGACCGCGCGCCCCGCCACGAGCACGCGCCCGGAGTCCGGGCGGTCGAGTCCGCCGACCTGGTTGAGCAGCGTCGTCTTGCCCGACCCCGAGCGTCCCCTGATGGCGACGAGCTGCCCGGGATAGGCCTCGAACGACACCTCGCGCAGCGCCACGACCTCTTTGGGGCCGGTCCGGTACACCTTGCGCAGTCCCCGCACGACGACCAGCGGCTCGCCGTCGGGCGCGGCCTCGGGACGCGCCGTGGTCTCCACCTGCTCGCTCACTCCCCGTCCTCCGCCCGTGGCCTGTCGGGCCACACGCCGATGTGGTCGCGTTCCAGCTCCAGCCGGACGCGGCGCTCCATGTTGAGCGCCTGGGTGAAGTCCCTGGGCAACTGCAGCCGTCCGACCCGGTCGAGCACCGCGTACTCCTCGGCGATGATCCCGCCGTCGGAGCCTTCGCGGCGCAGGGTCTCGCTGCTGGTCCGCCCGTCTCGGATGCCGACCGTCCGGTCCACCTGCTCCGACACCAGCGGGTCGTGCGTGACGACGACGGCGGTGACGCCGAGCTCGCGGTTGGCGCGGCGCAGCGCGGCGAAGACCTGCTCGGAGTTCTCGCTGTCGAGCTCGCCGGTGGGCTCGTCGGCCAGGATGACCTGCGGCGCGTTGGCGAGCGCGACGGCGATGGCGACGCGCTGCTGTTCGCCGCCCGACATCTGGGCGGGCCTGCGGTCGGCGCAGTATCCGACGCCGAGCAGTTCCAGTAGCTCGTCTGCGGCGGCGGCCTTGCGGTCGCGGATGCCCGCGAGCCGTACCGGCAGCTCGACGTTCTCGCGGGCGGTCAGGTACGGCAGCAGGTTGCGCGCGGTCTGCTGCCAGATGAACCCGACGACCTCGCGCCGGTAGCGCAGGCGGTCCTTGGCGGACATGGCGAGCAGGTCGGTGCCGGCGACCCGGGCGAGCCCGGCGGTGGGCACGTCCAGCCCCGACAGCACATTGAGCAGCGTCGACTTGCCCGAGCCCGACGCGCCGACGATGGCGATCAGCTCGCCTTCCTCGATAAGCAGGTCGAGCCCTTGGAGGGCGACGACCTCGACGCCCTCGGTCTTGTAGATGCGGACGAGGTTGTCGCACAGGATGTGCGCGCTCTCGCCGAAGGCGGGCTGGGCCTTGCCGGCCCGCGCCTCCAGCTCCGACAGGGTCGGCGTGTTCACTTACTCACCCACTCGCAGGGTCGAGCCGAGGGACCGGCGTCTGCCGATCACGGCGTGGAGGAAGGCCCCCGCCAGAGCGACGACGGCGAGGCCGGCGGCCAGCAGGATCGGTGTGGTCGGGTCGAGGCGGTAGTCGTCGATGGCCATGTCGCCGGCGTAGGCGCTCAGGTCGATGCCGGGGCCGAGGGCCGAGGGGAGGGCGAGGCCGAGGGCGAGCCCGGCGCACGCGGTCAGCAGGATCAGCGGAGCGATCTCCAGGACGGTGAGCCTGGCGGCCTGGCGTTCTGACAGGCCGAGCGTGCGCAGGTAGGACAACGCCCTGGCCCGGTCGGCGGCGCCGACGACGAGCGCGATGACGACGGTCAGCAGCGCGTACACCGCCAGGGCGATCGTCACGATCAGGAAGCTGTTCTTGATCGTGCCGGTCAGCGGGGTCTTGATCACCCGCTCCAGCGCGCGGTCGAACGTCTCGACGAAGACGTCCGGGCGGTTCCCGGTCGCGGCGGCCAGGGCTCGGGCGTCGATGCCGCCGCCCGAGCCGGTGCCGCCGATGAGCAGCATGTTCGTGTAGACACGGGATCCTGCCCGCTGGGAGGCGTCGTAGGGGACCACGATCAGGTTCATCGGGCTGAGGCTGATCCCGGGCAGTCCCTCGGTGATCACGCCCGCTTTGGCGATCTTCATGCGGACGTGCCAGCCGATCTCGAACGTGCTGAGGTGGCCGAGGTCGGGGGAGACCAGCGCCGGGATGGCGGGCGCCGGCGCGTCCGGGGGCGGGGCGGGCACGCTCAACGGGGCGTGCGCGACGAGCCGCCGGTAGGCGTCGAGGTCCACCGCGACGATGGTCGCGGTCTTGCCGGTGTACCCGATCTGCGCCTTCCCCTTGTCGGCGGGGACGATGTCGCGGACGCCGGGCACCTGCCGCACCTTGGCGACGGCGTCGGCGGGCAGCTCGGCCTCGCGTTCGACGCGGGCGTCGGCCCCGGTGGCCTGCCAGGCGGCGAGCCGCTGCGTGGCGTCCAGCGTGCCGCCGACCACGGCCCCGTACACCGACACGGCGAGGGCGGGCAGCAGGATCACCACGGGCAGCGCGGTGACCGACCGCGCCCGCGCCGCCAGGGTGAGCCCGACGAACGGCACCGCGGCGCGCGCCCGCCCGGCCAGCCACACCACCAGCCGCAGCGGGTACGGGTAGCACCGCAGCGTGATCAGCGCCGCGGCCACGGTGAGCGCGGCGGGCACCAGCATCAGGAACGGGTCGGCGCCGGCCGCGGCGACCTCGGTGGTCAGGCCGCGGGTGCGCAGCAGGTACGCGCCCGCCAGCGCCAGGACGACGACCAGCACCTCCAGCATCGTCCGGCGCGGCGACGCCCGCCGGGCCACCACGTCGTCGCGGCGCTCCCGCAGCGGCGTGCGGTGGGAGAGCGCGACGCGGGCCGCGGCGAAGACGGTGGCGAAGGCCGCGGCCGCCGGCGGGCCGAGGTGCACGATGGGGGTGAGCGGGCCGGGCAGCAGGTACGACAGGCCGTAGCCGATCAGCGCGGCGGGGAAGGCGGCCAGCGCGACGGTCCCGGCGGCCGTCCGCACCACCTGCGCCAGCGACGCCCCGCGCGCCCGCGTCAGGGACAGCGCGGCGCGCATGCGCTCGGTGAGGAGCTGGACGGCCAGCGCGATGACCCCGGCCGCGACGACCGCCAGGCCGCCCAGGAGGAGGACCATCAGGCTCTGCGCCGTGGCCAGCCGTCCGAGGAAGCCGCCCAGCACCTCCCGCAGCCCGGTCTCCACCCGGAACGGGGCGAAGGCGCTGGGCTGGGAGTAGGTGCCGATGGACCGCCCGACGACGGCCCTGACCTCGCGCTCGAAGTCGTCCACGCCCTTGATCGCGTCCGCCGCGTTGCGGGCGTTCAGCGCCGCGGGGGAGACGCCGATGACCCAGTTGTAGGTGAGGTCGCGGGCGGAGTTGTTCAGCCCGGCCAGCGAGCTCTCCGAGGAGATCGCCGTGATGTGGTTCTCCTCGGTGTCGGACGCGGGGTCCTGGCGGACGGTGACCTTGAGCGCGTCCAGGTTGTGGTCCCAGTACCGGTCCGACGGGTTCACCGGTTCGAACAGGCCGGTGACCCGGGCGAGCATGGGGTTGCTGTTGCCGAGGATCAGCGTGGTGCCGACCGGGACGCGCATCTTCTCCGAGGCGCTCCTGACCAGCGCGATCTCGAAGAGGTCGATGTCCTTCATCTCCGGGTGGCCGGGCACGGAGGCGAGCCGCCGCGGATCGCCGGGGGGAGTCCCCTCCACGTAGCGGATCCGTGCGGCGGTCCCGGACAGCCAGCCCACGTTGACGTACTGCCGCGGGACCTGGCCGTCCTCGAGGCGTCCCGCCACCGGCGTGCCCACGGTCTTGGCCGAGAAGTGGCTGTCGGCGCCGGGACCCGTGGCGAGCAGGGGCTTCAGGGACGGCGGGACGGCCGAGCGCCACCACACGTCCTTGGCGCGGAAGTCGTCCTCGGACGCCATGGCCTGGTCGGGGGCCCCCGCCCGCAGCCGCACCGCCAGGTCCGTCTGGTTGGCGCCGGTGTCGTCGACGATCCCGCGCAGCGCCTCGTCGAAGGCGGCCTCGAACCCGCGCGGCAGCCCCGCGACGAGCAGGGAGGCGCTCAGCGTCAGCAGCGCGAGCACGGCGGCCGCGCCCCGGTGCACCCTGAGCAGGAGCAGAGGGTTCATCGGTCCTCCCCAATGCGCAGGGCCCGTCCGAGCCCCTGGCGCCGCAGCGACCGGGCGAGCCCGGCGACGATCCCGAACAGCACCGCTCCCATGCCGGCCAGCATCGCCAGCGTCGCCGGCCACGGTATGTCGAGCATCACGTCCGGGGTCACCGCCGCCGCCTGCCCGGTGAGCACGATGTGCGGGACGACGAGCGCCGCCACGCCGACGGCGAGCACCGTGCCGCCGACCAGCGACAACCCGATGAGGAACGCCTGTTCCACGGCCAGCAGCCCGAAGATCTGGCGGAAGCTCAGCCCGAGCGCCCGCAGGATCGCGAACTCCGACACCCGCTCCCGCGCCGCGACGGCCGCGTTCACCAGGAAGCCCAGCGCCGCGAAGATCAGCGCGGCGACGAAGCCGAGGATCAGCGCGCCCTGCAGGCCGCTGGCGAGCGGGTCGTCGCGGAACTGCCGGGTCAGCGAGGCCAGGTCCACGACGGTCTGGTCCCATTCGGGGTGGTGGGACAGCTCCCGCGCGGCCGGTGCGGGGTCGCCGCCGCGCGCCGACATCCACCATTCGCCGGGGGCCCGTGGTTCACGCGCCGCGCCCAGGTCGCGGGCGAGCAGGGAGGGCAGGTCGGCGAGCACGGCGGGCACGCCGGGCGCGGTCCCCGGCATGGCCTGGACGATCCCGGCGACGCTCACCGTGACGGGCTGCCCGTCCAGGGTGAGCGTGCCGGTCCTGCCCGGGACGAGCCGCTCCTTGGCGGCGATGTCCTCGGTGACCACCACCGGCAGCGGTCTGAAGATGGACGCCCTGGACCCGCCCGAGGTGAGCGGCTGGAACAGGTCCCGGTTGCCGGCGCCGGCGGGCGCCGCGACCAGGGCGACATACTCGGGGTCGGCCGTGCCGTCGACGGTGGGCGGCCGTGGCACGGTCAGCGTGAACAGCGACGCGCCGGTGGCGACCCGCTCGCCGGTGAGGTTGCCCTCGCCCCGCACGATGTGCCCCCACTGGACGCCGCCCGGCATCGTGACCTCGGCGCCGGTGTCGGTGGCCAGCGACTCGACGGCGACCTCCAGGCCGCTGCCGCCGCGCGCGGGCACCGGGACCCGCAGGATGAAGCCCCGGATCGCCAGCGGGTGGCTCAGCCGTCCCGCACGCCCGCCGAGCGCGGCCAGGTCGGCGGTGACCCGGTGCGGCCGGCCGTCCGGGACGAGCGGGCCGAGCGTCACCTCGCGCTGCACGCCGAGCGCGTCGGCCACCACCATCCGCAGGCCGGTCTCCCGGTAGTCGGGGCTCGGCGCGGGCGCGTCGAAGCGCAGCCGCACGTCCACGGTCAGCTTGGCCGGGGTGCCGGGCAGCGGGATCGCCCGCGTGTCCGGCCGTCCCGCGGCGACCCGGGAGGCGAGCGCGCCGATCGTGTCGTCGGCCAGGTCCTGCCTGAGCATGAGCACCTGGCCGACCTTGGTCGCGTCGGCGGCCAGCAGCGTGCCGGTGCCGCCCGCGTACGTCGCCGAGCCGCGGTACACGGGGGTGATCGCCGTGACGCCGGGCAGCGCGGCGTACGCGCCGCCCCTGCCGAGCGGGCCGAGCTCCGCGCCTTCGACGGGGCCGGACACGCGCAGGTCGGCCGCGGCCTGGTGGCGCGCCTGGTCGGTCTGTGAGCCCCGCCACGTCGCCGCCGTCGCCATGGACACCACGCCGATCGCCACCGCCATGGTCAGCAGCAGCGCGGGACCGGAGTAGCGCAGCGGGCGGCGGCTCACCTGCCAGGCCCCGAGCGCCGGGGCCAGGCCCGGCCTGCGCGAGGTGAAGCGCTCGGCGATCCGCGAGACGCGCGGGACCAGCCGCAGGCCGAGCATGCCGCCGCACAGCAGCGCCAGCGCGGGCCCGGTGATGATCAGTGGGTCGATGCCGAGCTCGCCGCCCGCCGTCGCGGTGACCGGGGAGCCGTAGTGCTGGAGCTGCCAGATGGCCAGCGCCGCCACGACCAGCAGCCCGACGTCGCCGCCCGCGCGCTGCAGCAGCCCCTGCTTGTCGCCGCGGCCGCGCGCCGCCTGTTCCTCGACGTAGGTCCTGCGCCCGCCGCGCAGCGCGGGCAGCGCCAGCAGGACGGCGCAGGCCAGCGCCACCGAGGCCGACACCGCGAACGTGGCGGGGCCGGGCTCGGGCGCGATGCGCACCCCGGCGGCCCGGATCCACGGCAGCGCGTTGATCAGCGTGAGCAGCGGCGGGGCCAGGAACGGCGCCACGATCGCGCACGGCACGGCGACCAGCAGCGCCTCGGTGCCGGTCAGGACGGCCAGGCGCATGCTGCCCGCGCCCCGCGAGCGCAGCAGCGCCACCTCCATGCGGCGGTGGTCGGCCAGCAGGCGGGCGGTGAGGATCAGCGCGTACGCGGCGAGCAGGAGCAGCTGCAGCACCGGGACCAGCATCGTCGAGCGGGCCACCAGCGCGGCCTGGTCGAGCTGGGTGAGCATCTCCGGCAGGCGGCTGGAGGTCTCGCAGGACGGGCAGTCGCGCCTGAGGTCCTGCCCGAGGCCCGCCACCTGGGCGGCGAACGGGCGCAGGCGCTCCTGGCGCAGGTCGCGCAAATCGGGGACGGCGGTCCAGCTCATCGTGACGCTCGACGCCGAGGTGAACCGGGCCAGGAACGTCTCCCGCGGCACCATCAGCGGGCCGTAGGTCGTGTAGTCGCCGCGCTCCACGCCCCTGCGCAGCAGCTCCTCGCCGTCCCAGCGCTCGGCGTAGGGGTCGTTGATCTGGAAGACGCCGGTGAGCGTGGCCTGGACGGGCTTGCGGTCCAGGCGGCCGGTGACCGTCAACGTCTGCCCGGCGGCCAGGTTCAGCGCCTGGGCGACGGTCTGGGAGGCCGCGACCTCGACGGCGCCGCCGGTGGCCGCCCGCGGCCAGCGTCCCTGGAGGAGGTGCGCGTACCGCTCCAGGCCGTCGTAGGTGCCGAACCGGGTGAGCTCGGGGCGGTTCAGGCGTTCCTGGCCGGGCAGGGCGTAGGAGTCCGAGCGCGCGCTCAGCGTGACCTGGTGCGGGACCGTCTGGTCCTTCTTCAGCGCGTCGACGCGGCTGAGGACCGCCTTCTCGACGTCGGCGAAGGCGCCGCGCTGCACCGGGACGGTGATCTTGGTCGCGGTGACGGACGTGGAGGCCGTCTCCATCGCCCGCCGGACGCCGACGTCCGCGACCGAGGACGCGTACATGGTGAGCGCGACCAGGGTGGTCGTGGCCAGGAGGATCGAGCCGAAGGCGGCGAAGATGAGAAGCGGCTCGTTGAACGCACGTCTCAGCACCAGCGGTGTTCGCCCCCGCATGAACCGCCTCCTGCCGCCCTATCCCGTTTCGCACACCCTAGTTATGGTTTCGGGCGAGGGAAGAGGCCGGGGATCACGGTGATGTAGCCGATATGCAGCGGAAACTACCGTGTGATATCGAAATTGTGACATTCCCGCATCCTCGATATTCGGTCACCTCCGAGGGGTTCACCGGCCGCGCCGCTACCGGCCGGCGGACGTGCCGACCAGGGTGGGCGAGTCGGCGTCCGGGATGAACTTGCGCGGCGGCCCGCCGTCGAGCGGGGCGACCCAGATGTCGGCCGCCGTACGCCCGTCGGCCACCTTGGGCACGGCGTACATCACGTGCCCGGCGTCCAGCCAGGCCACCTGGTCGTCCACGCTGCGCTTCTCGCCCAGCGGGCTCTCCCGGCCGGTCCGCAGATCCAGCCAGGAGAAACGCCAGGCGTCCTCGGAGGTGTCGTTCACCCGCTTCTTGTAGACGACCTTGGTCTGGTCCGGGGACAGCGACGGGCACTCGGCGTTGTCCTGCAACGCGGTCAGCGTGCGCGCGGCCAGGTCGCCCCGGGCGAGGTAGGTGCGGCCCGACGCGGCGACCGTGGCGAAGAACGTGGTCGAGTCCGCGGCGAAGGTGACGCCCCACACGTTGCGGTCGGCGCTCTCGTCCCGCGTCCCGTTGATCATGAACGTGAAGTCCTCCAGGTCGGCCACCGGCTCGCCGTCGCTCTGGTAGATCACGGTCTCGGTGGAGAACCCGAGCGAGATGTAGTCGTGCCCGCTGACGAACACCGTTGTCGCGAAACGCCGGCCGTCGGGGGCGACCCGGCCCCTGCTCGGCACGCCGTTCAACGGCTCGTCCCCGGCCTCGCGGAGCCGCCCGTCCAGCCGGACCACCTCGTACGGCTGGGTCGGCACGCGCCCCGCCCGCAGGCAGATCGCCTGTCCCGCCGCCGCGGCGACCCGCAGGCAGCGCGGGCCCGCGAGCCGGGAGGCGCCCGGCACGCCGCCGGTCACCGCCGCGTACCCGATCCTGCCGTGGTCCGCGCCCGGCCTGAGGGAGCGGAACACCACGTGCTCGGACCCGAACAGCCCGGTGTCCACCTCGCCCGCCGCCGACGGCGTCCTTCCTCCGAGCACCGAGGTGAGCACGGTCGTGACGGCCACCCCCACCAGCAGGGCCGCCAACGCCAACGTGATCCGTGAACGCATCTCAGACCTCCGATCGGGTGCGGAGCAGGACAGGGGAGACGGCGAGCAGGACGACGGCGAGTCCGGTCGCGAACGTCCCCAGCGCGGCCGCGGGCCCGGCCACCGTCCACAGGCCGCCGAAGGCGAGCGCCGCCAGGCTGCGGCCGAGCGCCACGCCGGTCTGCAGGGTCGAGATCGCCGTCGCCCGCCACTCCGCCGGGACCAGCACCGAGGTCGCCGCGGGCAGCACGCCGTCCGTCGCGGCGTAGTACAGGCCGAGCAGGGCCAGGGTCAGCAGGACGGCGACGAGCCCGCCGGCCAGGCCGGTGACGCTGTACGCGGCGACGACCGCCACGTGCCCGGCGACGAAGACCCGGCGTCTGCCGAGCCGGTCGGCCAGCCGCCCGAACGGGACCGCGGCGGCCAGGTACACCGCGCTGGTGCCCAGGAACAGCAGCGGGAACAGGTGCGCCGACACCGCGCCACGGTCCAGCAGCACCAGGTAGAGGAACGCGTCGCTGACCGTCAGCGCCGACAGCGCCGTCGCCGCCACCAGCAGGCGGCGCACCTGCCTGCGCCCCGCGAGCAGCCGCCCCGCCCCCGCCAGGGTGATCCGCGCGGGCCGCGGCGCCCTCGGGGCCTCGGCGACCTTGCTCACCAGCAGCAGCACGCCGAGGCCCCCCACGCACAGCGACACCGTGAAGACCGCGTCGAAGTCGCCGGGCATCGCCATGAGCAGGTAGAACGCCGCCAGCGGGCCGATCGCCGCGCCGAGCGTGTCCAGCGCGCGGTGCACCCCGAAGGACCGTCCGAGCATGCCCGGCTCGCTGCACCCGGCGATCAGCGCGTCCCGCGGCCCGGTCCGCAGCCCCTTCCCGACCCGGTCCACGCCGATCGCGACCGACAGGGCGGCCACCCCGGCGGCCGGGAGCAGCAGCGCCTTGGACGCCACGCCCAGGCCGTACCCCACGACGGCGACCGCCTTCGGCCGGCGGGAACGGTCGGCGATGTAGCCTCCGGCGACCCTGGCGGCCGCGGTGCCGGCCTGGTAGACGCTGTCCAGCACGCCGAAGGCCAGCGCCGGCAATCCCAGCCCCACCGTGACGAACAGCGGTAACACCGCGGTGACGATCTCGGTGGAGATGTCGGTGAGCAGGCTGACCATTCCGAGGACGACGACGGTCTTCGCCACCCGCCCGGCCGGACGCGAACCGGTGCCGGCCGGAATGTTGCGAACCGATATGTACACGGTGCCTCTCTCTCGCGTCGAGTTCCGGGAGCCGGGAGTGGCATGCGGCCGGTCCGCACGCCACTCCCGGGTCCGGGGCCGTTCTTCTCAGCGGGCCTGCGCGCCCGGCAGCGGGGCCCCCGACGTGAACCTGTTCAGCACGTTCTCGGTGATCCGCGTCATGTCGTTGACGTAGTTGTTGGAGAAGAAGCCTCCGCTCCACACCATCGACGAGGCGGAGAAGACCGCGCCGCCGTTCGGGTAGTGCATGAGCGTGATGTCGCCCCGCACCATCGGGTTGGTGTCGCCGCCCTCGAACAGCGCCGAGGTGTTGATCTCCTCCACCACGTGCATGTACTGCTCGCCGAACGGCTGGGACCTGCCGAGCAGGATCGTGTTGGCCGGCGTGCCGAGCGAGTAGTCCACCCGGTCCACCTCCTCGCCCATCGGACCGCCCTGGCTCTGCAGGCTCGGCAGGTCGCCGCCGATGCCCACCTTCTTCGTGACGCCCTCGAAGACCCAGGCCCCGGCCTCGGAGTAGCTGGCCTCGGTGCGGTCGAACGGCCTGTTGTAGTCGGCGCTGCCCTTCGGGTGGCCGAAGCCCTGGGCGGTGAAGCCGACGCCGATCAGCTCCTGGGGAGGCGTGCCGCGGAACCGCCACAGCCCGCCGTACTCGCCGTCGGTGTTGTGGTAGTACTCGCCCGGCGCGGCCTGCCACGCCTCGGTGCCGTCGTGCCGGCGCAGCTCGGTGTAGTTCCTGGCCCGGTCCAGCGCGGTGACCCAGTAGAAGCCGTTGCCGCCCAGGTACATCAGCCGGCCGCCGTCGCCCAGCCAGCCCTTGATCGCCTCCGACTCGGTCGTGGAGATGTACTCCGGATGCGTGCCGGTGATCACCGTCCGGTAGGGGTCGAGGATCTTGCGGCCCTCACGGTCCACGTCGTGGTCGGTGATGTAGTCGACCTCGTACTTCTTGGTCTCCAGCCAGTCGAAGATGTGCGTGTCCGCCTCGAACGCCCACGGCCTGCCCGCGCCGGTGGGGCCGGTGGTCAGCGGGCGCAGGTTGTCGATCGGCCGCCGGTGGCTGGAGTACACGTAGCCGCTGCCGTCGGCGTGCGTGGAGTACTGGCTCAGGCTCGCGCCCGTCCTGCCGTACGCCAGGTACGTCAGCGTGGGCACCAGCATGGCGATCTTGGCGGTGGCCTTCTTCGGCCGCACCACGAACGTCGCGTGGTAGACCTTGCCGGCCGCCTCCAGACGGGCGGCGTAGACGCCGCTGCGCGCGTTCTCCGGGACCTTCCAGGTGAAGGCGGGCTTCCACCCGGCGTCGCCCAGGTCGTCCTCGTGGAAGTGCATCGCCCCCCACTGCCGGGGGTCCTGGTGGTAGTCCATCGTCTTGCGGTCCCAGTCGTGGCTGGTCAGCGCACGGACCGGGAGGTTCACCGCGCGCCCGTCGAGCCGGTTCTGCCCTCCGTCGGCCACGTGGTCGCCGGACATGTCCCGGGAGAAGTCCCACGCCGCCACCGGCCGCTGGTTCCTGCCCTTGCCCGCGCCGATCGCCTTCAGCTCGTCCGCGCTCAGCGCCCGGCCGTAGACGGCGGGCGACTCGATCTTGCCGTTGTAGAAACCGGTCGGATGGGCGTCGCCGGAGCGGTTCCAGTAGGCCGCCATCAGCAGCGGGTCGTTCGACGGCCGGACCTGCGCGGAGTTGACGCGCGTGGTGACGGTCGCGCCGGAATCGTCCGGAATTGTGGAGACCGGCTGCTGGGTCACGGTCACCGTGCGGGACCTCGCCTCGTAGGAGGCCGCGACGAAGTACCAGCCGGAGCTGTTCACGTGCTGCGGCCGGGGCCTGTTGATGAAGTACGCCTCGGGGCCGCCCATCGCCGCGGCCCACGGCTTGAGCTTCACCCCGGTCGTGATGGTCTCGGCGCGCCCATCGCCCGTGCCGAGGCGCAGTGCGACGGCGCCCTGCTCGTCGATGAACAGGCCGTAGCCGCGCTTGTCCGCCTCCGACCACTTGGTCACCAGGCCCTGGAGCCGCGGCGTGCCGACCGGGGTGCGCTTCAGCGCGGTCCGGTTATACGGCGAACCGGGGATCGTGGACGGCGCGATCCAGGCGGTGATCGTGAAATCACCCGAGGGGTTCAGACGCCGGTCGTCCGGCACCGTCACGTACGAGCCGAGCGGCAGCCTCTGGTCGGCGCCGGGGTAGGTCTTGTTGACCGGGGAGTCGATGACCTGCTCCTTGAGCCCCGGCCCGGTGGGGTCGGCGTCCCCGTGGGTCACTCTGACGATGGAGGAGGTGAAGGTGGGCGCCTTGGTGCTCACCATGATCTTGACGGACTCGCCCGGCCTGACGCTGAGCCGGTCGGGGTAGCCGCTGATGCCGAGCCCGTCGAGGGACTGCTGCGGAGGGACGGGTTCGATGGGCAGCGGCTCGTCGGGGACGTAGGTCAGCGCCGCCTCGCTCGCCTTGGCCGTCTCTCCGACGGACGCGTGCGACTGCGACGCCACCGCCGTGGCCGTCACCAGGCCGGCCAGGGCCAGTGCTGTCGTCGTTCTTGATCTTCTCATCCGGTGGGGACCTCCTTGCATGGCGGATATGCGGGGAATGGAACAAGGGAGTAAGGCCACGCGGCTCGGTCAGGGAGCTGGTCGGATGGGATTTCGGTGACGATAAATCAGGAAATGGGTGACTATTTAGGGGAATGTCGTCTCTATTCGCCTTAAGGCGCTTGTGCGCATTTAGTTGAGCATCCGCTGAGTACTCCTTGACTGAAAGACATGGATCGGCGGACGGTCCCGCGTCAGCGACCAGCGCCCCCACCCCCCGACGAGCGGTCGACTCTCCGCGACGAACGGGCCCCCACCCCCCGGCGAAGCCCCCACCCGCCCGCCGCCCCGTCATCGCCCGCAACCCTCCACGCCACCCAGGGCGTAACCCTCTACGCCACTCACACTGCGCAACCCTCTAGGCCACCCACGGCGCAACCCACGGCGCGACCCTCTACGCCACCCACCGCGCGGACCTCTATCCCGCCCTCGCGGACCCCGTGCCGCTCGCCGTGCGGCCCCCTCCTGTGCCGCCCACCGCCCCGCGCCCCCCGCGCCCTCCTCAATGAGGCCGCGTCCCCTATGCCCTCAGTGGGGCCGCCCCCTCCATCCCTTGTGCCGTCGGTGAGGCCGTCGTGAATCCGTCCACCGAAAATGTCGGAGCCGTCTGGCAGACTCGCCGGCGGCGACGGATCACCGCGGCACCCCCGGCCGACGTCTCTCCTCTCCCATGTCTCTCCCACACCCGAGGTGAAGGATGCAGGTCCACGAGCAGGACACGTCCACGTTCCACGCGATGCCGGGCGTGATGACGTCGGTCGGCCGCCACAAGCCGCTGCTCGACGCCATGTCGCCCCGTGACATCGCCGGGCTGGCCGCCGTCGGGCACGGCCTGCTCGTGCACGAGCACATCGCTCCGATGTACGGGGTCGAGCTGTCCGGCGAGGACCGCGCCACCGTCCACATCCGCCCGGTGGAACTTCTGCTGGACGAGATCGTCGCCCGCGACGACCGCCCCCTCGCCATCGCCCGGCCGCCCGCCACCCGCGTCGCGGGCAACTGCCGCCACTTCGCCGTCCTGATGGTCGCCATGCTGCGCGCCAGGGGAGTCCCGGCACGGGCGCGCTGCGGCTTCGGCTCCTACTTCGGCACCGGCGCGTTCGAGGACCACTGGGTCTGCGAGTACTGGAACTCCGGGCAGCGGCGATGGGTCCTCGTCGACCCGCAGATCGACGATCTCCAGCTCGGCATGTTCCCCATCGACTTCGACGTCGCCGACGTCCCCCGCGACCGCTTCCTCACCGCCGGCGACGCCTGGCTCCAGTGTCGCGCCGGCGCGCTCGACCCGGCCCGGTTCGGACTGTCCACGATCGACGAGGCGGGCGACTGGTGGATCGCCGGCAACCTGATGCGCGACGCCGCCGCCCTGCTCAGCGTCGAACTCCTCCCATGGGACGTCTGGGGCGCCATGCCCGACCCCCACACCCCCATCAAGGACGAACTGCTCCCCCTCTTCGACCGCCTCGCCACCCTCACCCGCGCCCCCGACTCCACCTTCGCCGAACTGCGCGCCTTCTACCACGACGACGACCGCCTGTTCGTCCCCCCGATCGTCTACAACGCGATCCTGTCCCGCGACGAGGCACTGTGACGCCACGCCGGTGACCACCGACACGGACGGCCTCGCGGGGGACTGCCGACGCCGACGGTGGACGTCTCGTGGTGTCCCGGTTCGACGCCGGAGGTGGTTCGGCGGGGCGATCTCGTTATGCTCCACGGGTGCGCGTCCGGAGACTTCACGACTGGCCCGCGACGATCCCCGAGGCCAGGGCCGTGCAGGAGCGCCTGCGTCCTCTGGCCGACCTCACCGACCCCGGCCCGCGCGACGTGGAACTCGTCGCGGGCCTGGACGTCGGGTACGCGCCCGACGGCGACCACCTGACGGCCGCCGTGGCCGTGCTCCGCGCCTCGACGCTGGAGGTAGTCGAGCGCGTCACCGTCTCCGGCCGGGTGCGCTTCCCCTACGTCCCCGGCCTCTTCGCCTTCCGCGAGCTGCCGTCCCTCGTGGACGCTCTGGAGAAGCTCCAGACGACACCGGACCTCCTCCTCTGCGACGGCTACGGCGTCGCGCACCCGTACCGGTTCGGCCTGGCCTGCCACCTCGGCGTCCTCACCGACCTGCCCACCATCGGCGTCGCCAAGACCCCGTTCATCGGCGCCTACGAGATGCCTGCCCCGTCCCGCGGCGCATGGTCCCCCATCAAGGACGACGACGAGATCCTCGGCAGAGCCCTACGCACCAGGCAGGACGTCAAACCCATCTTCATCTCCCAAGGCCACCGCATGACCCTGGACACCGCCTGCCACCACATCCTCACCCTCACCCCGAAATACCGCGTCCCTGACCCCCTCCGCCACGCCGACCACCTCTCGCGCCACGGCCTCTGAGACCGGACGATGCCCCGGTGCGCTCAGGGAAGCGGCCACTGCCCCTGCCCTCTGAGCAGCAGGACCAGCCCGCCAGCCAAGGTCGAGATCGACCACGCAGAGACCGATCCGATGATCTCCGATACCTGCCCCAAGGGCGGTGCGCCCGTCCAACACGTGGCCTCGACATCTACGACATTGAGACCTCCTCGAACTTCGTGCTGACCAGTGCCCAGGAGGCCCCGATCAACGGTCATGACGGCCGGTGGAGCGGAGGCGGAGCCATTCCTCGAAGAGGGATCTGGCGAGCCAGTGGCCGTGCGGATCGGCCAGGTGTTCGGCCGAGACACCGGCGCCGCCGTTGGAGCGGCGGCCCGGATCGGTGCGTCGGGCAAGCAGCTGAGGCCCAGGCCGACCCGTGTGGCGGTTCGGTCGTGCTCATTCGTGCTACCCATGTGGTGCTTCGGGACGTGTCCATTCATGCGGTGCTTACGGCGGGATCTAACCGGAGACGATCCGGGCGATGTTCTCCAGGGCCGCACCGGGTCTCAGGTAATCGCTGTGGCCGCCGTTTCCCGTGGCGAACACCCTCGCGCCGAACTCGGGGGAGACCGGGTCGGCGCCGAACCCGACCGTGACGAATGGCAGGGGAAGCCGCGTGTGCGGCACGCCTCCGACCCAGTCGCCGCGGCTCCGTCCGGCCCAGACGGTCGCCCGGGTGCGCAGCGCGGCCACGTCGTCCACCCCGACGCCGGCGCTGGCGTACAGGACGATGTCGGCGACGTCGAGTCTGTCGGCGGCCCGGGCACAGACGACGGACCCGTAGGAGTGGCACAGCAAGGAGATCCGCGCCGCCGGCTTGGCCTCCGTCAACTCACGGATGAAATCCCGTAAGCCGGGCGCCGCCTCGTCCGCACGCCCGACGGTCATCGCCGGGAGGCTCACCGTGCTCGGTGTGCGGTACCCCAGCCACGCGATGACGGCGGACCGGTCACCGAGCCGCGCCCGCAGCCGCAGCGACCCGCCCCGCAGAAGTCCGTACTTGTCGAGATTGGTATCCGCCCCTGGGACGATCACGGCGATCCGCTCGGCCCGCGACAGATCACCGAAGACCTCGACGGCCCGGCCCCCGTCACGCCCGTCGAACGACAGGAACGTCCGCGCGGGATCCGCCATGCCCCGTAGCATCGAGGCCCGCCACCGGTTACCGTCCCCGGCCGCCACGCGCTCCGCCGCCCGGATGGACGTCCGGCTGGCGGCGTACCGCTCGGCCAGCGCCGCCGGGCTCGCGGCCCGCAACGGCGACACCGCGACCGGCTCCGGCGCCCGCACACCCGCCGCCCGCGCGGCCCCCGACAACGGCACCGCCACCGACGCCACCACAACCCCACCCAACAACACCCGCCCCAACCGCCCACCAACAAGCCGTACCAGCCCGAGCCGCGCCGTGCTGAGCCAGGTCACGCTGAGCCGCGCTGTGCTGAACCGGGCCCCGCTGAGACGCGCCGTGACAAGCCGGGCCACGCTGAGCTGCTCTGTGCCCAGCCGCTTCACGCAGAGTTGCGAGAGACGCCGTGCCCTCGCGCGCCGGGCCCATAATGGCCATCCGCCTGACGGACGTCCGGCCGACAGGGAGCGGCCAGGGCGGCCGGCGCCTGCGCGGGCGCGGCCATCGATCTCGGGCGGTTGCTTCGTACCGGTCACCTGACCGACAGTGTCGCGCGGCGGCCGTCCGGCGCATCGGACCGTCGCCTGCAATCACCGGCCCGCCGGTACGCCACGGATGTACGACCGTGGTCTGATGCCGGACGGGAATCCGCATCCCTACGATGCATTCATGCACGTCACCCCGCAGCTTCCCTTGCTGAAGCGTGTGCCGCCGGGCGCCTGGGCGGCGCTCGCCTGGTGCGCGGGCGCCGTGTTGACCTTCCTCATGCGCGTCAGGCTGCCCGGCGAGGAGGAGCCCGCCATCCGCCCCGGACATCTGGTCTACCGGTGGGACGGCCTGTCGTATCTGGCGCTGGCGACAGCCCTCGCGCTGGCGGGCGCGGTCCTGCTACGACGCCGCCCGCTCCCGGCGCTCGCCCTGACGCTGACCGCCTCCGCCGTCGCGACGCTCTCGCTCGGCGTGGGAGAGATCCCCATGGCCCAGTTCCTGGCGGTGGACGTCGTGCTGTACTTCATCGCGGCCACCCGCTCCCGCCGGACCGGCGTCTTCGCCGTGACCGTCGCTCTCACCACGCTCGTCTGCTACGTGACCGTACGACTGCTGCTCGGCTGGACCATCGGCACCTCCGCCGAACTGGCCGTCGCGCTGACCGCCGTCATCGCCTGGCTCGCCGGCGACTCGATGCGCCAGGCCCGTGAGTACGCCCAGCGGCTGAGCGCCCAGGCCGCGGCCCAGGCCGTCACCGGCGAGCGCCTCCGCATCGCCCGCGAACTGCACGACATGGTCGCGCACAGCATCGGCATCATCGCCCTGCAAGCGGGCGCGGCACGCCGGGTCATCGACACGCAGCCGGCCCGGGTACGCGAGGCACTCGGCGAGATCGAAACCGTCGGTCGCGATGCCCTGGCCGGCCTCCGGCGCATGGTCGGCGCCCTCCGCCAGACCGACCGCGAACCAGTGGCGTCCACGCTCGGCCGGACCGACCAGACATCAGCCATGTCGCCGCTGGGCCGGACTGACCAGACATCAGCCATGTTGCCGCTGGGCCGGACCTACCAGACGCCAGCCAGACCGCCGCTCGGCCAGACCGACCCGCGATCTGTGGAACGCCTGACCGCGCCCCTCTCCCCGGCCCCCGGCCTCGCGGAGGTCGCACGCCTCATCGCGACGACGACCGATGCCGGCGTCCGCGTCGACGTCCGGTGGCATGGCGAACGACGTCCACTACCTCCCGAGATCGACATATCCGCCTATCGCATCATCCAAGAGGCGCTCACCAACGTCATCCGCCACGCCCGCACCCGAACCTGCCTGGTGTCCATCGCCTACCACCCCGAAGACCTCTCCATCGACGTCCACAACGACGCCCCCGACACCCCCCTCTCCCCGAACGGGCACACAGCGCCTGATGCGGCCACGCACGGGCCCGGATGGCACGCCGGTGACACGGCACCGTCCGCAGCGGGGAACGAACCGCCGGATCACGGCTACGGCCTGGTCGGAATGCGCGAGCGCGTCACCCTGCTACGCGGCGAGTTCTCCGCAGGCCCCTGCCCCCAAGGCGGCTTCCGGGTAACGGCCAGCCTCCCCGCACCGGCAGGAGTCCGATGACCGATCGCGGCGGAGACGCGGTGACCGATGGCCGCGGGTGGCTCGGGTGACCGATAGTGGCAACGGTGCGGTGGTGGCCGGTAGCGATGGAGGCGCGGTGGCCGGAGGCCGTGGGGGGCTCCGGTGACCGGCGGCGGTGGAGGTCCGATGCTTAAAACCGAAGCGAGTCCGACGACCGTGCGCGTCCTTCTCGTCGATGACCAACCGCTGGTCCGGGCGGCCCTGCGCATGGTCATCGCCGATGTCCCGGACCTCGATGTCGTCGGCGAGGCCGGCACCGGTACGGAGGCCGTCGAACTCACCGAGCGGACCCGCCCCGACATCGTCGTGATGGACATCCGCATGCCCGGCATGGACGGCATAGCCGCCACCAGGCAGATCACCAGCGGCCCCACCGACGCCCGCGTCATCGTCCTGACCACCTTCGACGACGACGATTACGTCTACGGCGCCCTCCGCGCTGGCGCCTCCGGCTTCCTCGTCAAGGACATGGCCCTGGAGGACATCCTCGCCGCGATCCGCGTCGTGGCCGCCGGCGACGCCTTGATCGCCCCCAGCGTCACCCGCCGCCTGATCGAAGCCTTCGCCGAACGCCCCCCGGCGACCCCACCCGGCCGCCCCCTCGACGGCATCACCGACCGCGAACGCGAAGTCCTCACCCTCGTAGGCCGCGGCCTCTCCAACCACGAAATAGCCGGCGACCTGTACATCAGCGTCGCCACCGTCAAAACCTACGTAACCCGCCTCCTCACCAAACTGAACGCCCGCGACCGAGTCCACCTGGTAATCACCGCCTACGACGCCGGCCTCGTCTCCCCACATCACTGAACAGCAATCGAACCTGATAGCCCCGCCGGAATCACGGCGGGGCTATCAGGTTGCTAGCGCATCTTCGAAATTATCGTTCTATCCGGGGCTGCGTGCTTCACCAAATAGACTCGAACTGGCATCCTGCGGTAATGCCACCGAACATGGCGGCGATGACTCTTTTCAAGTCGCCCGGCTCAGACACCTCAGGAAGGGTCTCATAAAGCGCCTTTCCGACGTCTAGAAGGGTTACCCCTTTGCGGCTCGGCTCTTGCTCTAGCGTGAACCAAAGCCAGCAACGGTAAGACTCGGGTGAGTCAGCGGGGCCGCCATTTCTGAAGAGCGGGCAGAGAAACATTTCACGGTCCGGGGATGTCTGCCGTACTAGTTCTTCCTCGGATGACCACCGCCGACTCCATCCGTGCGCCGCGTCATCGCGCTGTATCTGAACCAGGTGGTCTACCGTGATGGTACGTACGGTGAAATCATCGTCGCTCCAACGTACTTTCGTCTGGCGGCGAATCCGTGGCCCGTCTGGCGTCATTTCCGTCTCTAACCGTCCTCGTCCGCGTTATACCACTTGAGTCGAACTGGTGTCTTCGGGTCGATTGTTCCGTTTAGTATCCGGCGCCTAAGCTCATCAATACGGTGATGGCCGCCCAGTTGACGGCCGTCGCGTAGCACGAGAATCTCATCGCCGTCTGCCGGATCCTGGATCGCCTTGAGCAGATCTTCATTGGAAAGATTTGTAAGCGCTGCCTCCTGCTCCCAGGTTCGCGTTTTCTGAGTTGGCTTCAGGAAATTAACTGCTTCGCCTGCAGTGGTGTCGAAGAAGCAGCCGCTGTTGTGGACGAGGACCGGAGTCGCGCCCGCCAGTACATAGTAGGTGTGCAGATCGGCAATGGTGAGGTTGTGCATGTACCGAGTGCTGGTGAAGCGGTGAACCTTGACGACCAAGGCGGTGCTACCGTTCGGCGACTCGACGGCATCTCCGGGGTCAAGGTCCGCCGCGTCGGTCCACGCGCCGCTGTTGGCTTCCCAGAAGGGATGCTCTTGAGTGGTGTGAATGGTGGCCTCGCGGCCGTCTTTCGTGCGGACGGTGACGTCGGCCATTTCCGTGTCTTTGTTGCGATGCAGTGCGGTGACCTTATACCTACCGCTCTCGCCAGTTTCGGGATCGGCCGCAAGCACCTCGTCGCCGACCTTGACATCCTCGATCGGTTTACGGCTGCCGTCAGCCATCAGCACTTCGGTGCTGGGCGCGAAGCTGTTTTTACATGGGCGCCATGGAACTCCTCGGCGGGGCGTACGGCCGATGGGGATCTCCCAGCCATGCATGGGTCCCTGGCCGAAGCCCTCCAGTGGTGTGACGCCGTTCTGGTTCAGGCGTGCATCGATTTCCTTTGCCGCATCGCAGAGGTGCGTGGTTTCGCCGCTGCAATAAATGCTTTCGTTGAAACCTGGCGCATTTCTCTGGGCAGTATCTTCTGGTGCGCTGGCCTTCTTGAGGGCCCGTTCGGCTTCGTTCCGCCTCCGTTGTGTTTCGGCCGCCAGTTCCCGCTCACGCTTTATCCAGGTGGCGCTCTTCTTCTTGCCGTTCGCGTGATGGGTCTCGGAGAACGTCTTGTCGGACTCGGGTGTGCCAGTGTCGACACGATGACCATCGATCTCGATTTTGTCGATGGGATTTCCGCCGGTGAACGCGTAACGGTTGGCGGTCCAGGGATCGAGGTTCAGGTCCAGGTCCGCCAGAGCGTCGTTGTAGCTATCGAGGGTCAGGAAGCGGTTCAGGCTCGGGCTGTAGTCGCGGAAGCCCATGTCGTAGGTGGCGGTGGAGTTGTCCCAGCGCTTTGCATTGAAGCGGTAGGGGTTGTATTCGTCCTTGGCGGTCGGGTCCGCTGGGTCGGGCTTGTCTACGCCGGTGAACAGCTTGTCGTCGTTGGTGCCGTACGCCGTGTAGCCGTAAGTGGCGCGGGTGTCGCCGGACTCTGAGGTGATCTGCTCGACGTCGGTGTGGGGGTTGTAGCCGTAGTACGAGGACTCTTCGGTGTTGTCGGGCTTGATCTTTACCTGGGAGAGGCGTTCGCCGAAGGGGCTGTACTGGAAGGACTTGGTGACTTTGCCGGCCACCTCCTCGTCGAGGACGTCGTCGGAGAGGCCCAGGTAGGAGTAGGTCGTGGTCTTGGCGGTGGCGGTGCCGTCTTTTTCGGTTTTGCTAGCGGTGCGGTCGAGGGGGTCGTAGGTGTACTTGGTGACCGTGCTGGTGGCGCCGTCGGAGTTGAGTTTGTCGTGGCGGCTGATGTGGTCGAAGCCGTCGTAGGTGTACTTCTCGAGGGTTCTGCCGCCGCCGGTTATCTGGCGGAGGCGGCCGGAGGGGTCGTAGGTGTAGGTCGATGTCGCGCTGCCGACCGCGGAGGTGAGCAGGCGGTTGCGGTCGAAGGTGAACTGGGTGCGGTCGTTCTTGACCGTTTGGTCGTAGACGTTGCTGTTGGCGTCGTGTTTGTAGGTTTCGGTTTCGGGGGTTCCGCCGGCGGCCGGGGTTTTGACGGTTTTGGCGACGCGGTCGCGCGGGTCGTAGGTGTAGTCGTAGACGTGTTCCAGGTAGGAGCCGGGGTTGTCGGCGTTCTGGAGTTTGGCCTGGTCGCGGGAGCGGTTCAGGTTGCTCTGGTAGTTGAGGGTGTGTTCGGCGACGACGGTGCCGCCGGGCTTCTTCTCCAGGGAGTGGCGTAACAGGCCGTCGAGGAAGTAGTCGTAGTCGACCGTGTTGCCGTTGGCCTTGGTCTCCTTCAACCGTTCGGCGCGCGGCGTGTAGGTGTAGCGGGTCGTCTTCGGGCTGGTGTCGGTGGCCGACTTGGCGTTGGTGACGGTGCTGACCAGGTCGCGCACGTCGTAGGCGTAAGTGGCGATCGTCTTGTCGTGGGTGCGCTTCATGGGCGCGCTGTTCTCGTTGTAGTCGTACGTCGTCGTGTTCTTGACGACCGAGTCGAGCTTCTCGACGATCTTCTGGACCTGGTTGAGACCCGTGTAGGTGACGTCCCAGGTGTCGATCTTCGCGGTGGCGGAGTTGTCGATGATCTGGGTGAGGTTGGCGTTGGGGTCGTAGGAGTAGACGAAGTCCTTCTGCTCGGTGTCGGCGAGACCGCGGATGTGGCGGACCAGCTTGACGCTGTCGGCGGCCACGGTGCCGCCGGCCTTGTCGGTCAGGGTGACCGACTGGCCGCCGCCCTCGGCGAAGGCGTAGGTGCCGAGTTCGACCCAGTCACCGGCCTTCTTGGTCTGGTCGACCTTGACGGTGGTCTGGCCGCCGTCGTGCTTGACGGTGTACGGGGCGTCGGCGGCCGTCGCCCCGGCGGGGTAGCGGACGTACGTCTTGTACTCGCCCGCGCTGGGGATGGTCAGGTTCCAGGTGAAGCTCCGCGAACCGGTCCCGGCCGGGGCGGTCACGTAGTCGTAGCCGGTGAAGGCGCGGCCGGTGACGGGACCGGCGGCCAGAGCGGCGCCGCCCGTGGACCACGTGCCGGTGGCCACCGTCTGCCCGGTGTCGGAGTTGTCCGCCAGGACCACCTCGACGTCGAGCGGGGTGCCGTTGTCGGCGTGGGTCCTGAGCTTGCCGTCAGGGAAGTACGACCACGTCAGGGCCCGCTGCGAAGAACCTCCCGCGCTGGTGACGGTGCGGTTGGTCTGCAGGCCGAGCTCGTTGTAGTCGTAGCTGGTGGAGATGTCCCACGGGTCGGTGGTGGTCTTGGACCAGCCGTTGTCCCAGTACGTCATCGAGGTGACGTTGCGCACGGTCTGCCCGTGCGAGGGCGGCTGCGAGATCTCCTTCAGACGTGAGACCGCGTCGTAGACGTATTTGACCGAGTCCGGCGTGTTGTACGTGGGGTCGTCCCGGTCGTACGGGTAGACGTCCTCGATCTTCCGGTTGAGCTTGTCGTACTTGGTCTCGGAGACGAAGTCGTCCGGGTCGTCGGTGGTCTCCACGCCGCGCGGGGTGATGACCTTGGTGCGGTTGCCGACCTGGTCGTAGACGAACCGGGTCGTGGTGTACTTCACCACGCCGTCGGTCGAGGAGTGCGGGACCTTGGCTTCCACGACGTCGCCGCGCTTGTCCAGGCCGATGAGGGTCTTGTTGCCCTCCTGGTCGGTCTGGCCCTCGACGAGGCCGTCCAGGTCGTAGTCGGTCGCCGTCTGGTTCCCGGCGGCGTCCTTGACGTAGGTCACCCGGTGGTTGCGGTCGAAGGTGTACTGGACGGCGTAGTCGGCCGGGTCCGCGGTGGCGTTCTTGCGCGGGTCGACGACCTTGACGGTGTTGCCGACGGTGTCGTACGTGTACGTGATCTTGTGCTGCTCGGCGTCGATGATGTCGGTGAGCTGGTAGATCGGGTCGTAGGAGTAGGTGGTGGTGAAGTCGTCGGGCGCGCCGGGGGTGAGGTTGCCCTTGGGCTGCCGTTCGAGGGTCAGATTGCCCGCCAGGTCGTACCGGTACGACGTCCTGCGCTCCTCCCCGGCCGGGGTGTCCTTGGGCAGCAGTGACTCGACGAGCTGGTCGGCCTTGTCGTACACCGCCGTGGACACCGCGCCGTTGGGGGCGGTGACCGTGGTGACGTTGTCGTTGGGGTCGTAGACGGGGGCCGGCGTGGTGATGAAGACGCCCGCCGCCTGGTCCTTGGGGACCTTGTTCTCGCCGGGCCGCTTGAACACGTCGTACGCCTGGGTGGTCTTCTTGCCCAGCGCGTCGGTGACGGACAGCACGTCGCCGCGCGCGTCGTAGGACGTCGTGGTGACGTTGCCGTACGCGTCGGTGATCTTGGCCGGGTAGCCGGTGGCGTGGTAGCCGCCGTACTGCGTGGCGTTGCCGTTGGCGTCGGTCGACTTCAGCAGCTGCCCGAGGCCGTCGTAGTCGTACCGGGTCGTGTAGTCGTCGGCCGCCGGGGACGCGACGCCGAGCGGGTCGGTGACGGTCTTGAGGTTGCCCACGGTGTCGTAGCCGAACTTCCAGGCCCGGCCTTCGGGGCTGGTCTTGCCGGTCAGGTCGGCGACGTGGCCGTTGAGGTAGGTCTGGTACGTCAGCGTGGTGGCCGGGGTGCCGTTGGCGTTGGCCTCGGCGTCCCTCAGCTCCAGCGGGTAGCCCGTCTTCTGGTCGTAAATCCACGTCGCGTAGGCGCCGTTGGCCTCGGTGAGCCGAGTGACGTTGTGGTCGCCATCCCACTGCAGACTCGTGGTCTCCTGCTTGGCGTTGGTGACCGACTCAGGCCGGCCGTAGCCGTCCAGCGCGTACCGGGTCTGGTTGCCCAGCGGGTCTGTGACGGTCGTGCGGATCGAGCCGGACTGCGGGCCGCTCAGGTAGTCGAAGCGGGTGACGCCCGACAGCCGGTCGGTCAGCTCCCGTACCCGCCACTTGAACGGCGACAGCGAGTAGCTCAGCGAGGTCTCATGTCCGCGCGGATCGGTGACCTTGACCAGCTTGACGTTCTTGTTGCCCCAGGCGGCGTCGTAGCCGAATTTGAACTTCTTCGCCGCCGGGTCGCCGGAGCCGTCCACCAGCTTGGCCATCTGCCCCTTGAGCGTGTAGAGGAAGACGACCTTGCGCCCGGCGATGTCGGTCAGCGAGGCGACGTTGTCGATGAGGTGCGAGTTGGACAGCCGGCTCGCGGTGACCTCGTTGCCGGTGGTGTCGTCGATGTAGGTGTACGGCTGGCCCTTGACGTAGTAGTCCAGGGTCAGCGTGCGCCTCCCTGCCGCGTCGGTGATGTACTTCAGCAGCTTGGTGGGCTTGTTGCACGAGTTGCGGCGCTCGTACGCGAACGACATCGTGTTGCCGTTGGCGTCGGCGACGGCCGTCTGGTAGCCCTCGTTGTCGAAGAAGAACCGCGTGCGGCCGGGGTTGGTGAACACCCACTGGCGCTTGGCGTCGCCGGAGATCCGGCTGGGGTTGTTCGGGTCGGCGACGCGCTGCAGGTACAGGTGGACGCCGCGCGGGTTGGCGTAGTCGCAGGTCGCGGGCGTGCAGTTTCGCGAGCTCTGCCCGTGGGTGTCCAGCGTCCACACGTGCGTGGTGCCGTCCCCGTCGGTCAGCTTGACCTGCGAGGGCCACCGGTCGCCGCGCGGGCCGAAGGTGAGCGGCGAGCCGAGCCGTTGCAGGGTGGAGGTCTGCAGCGACCACCCGTACCCCATCGACGACGCCGTGGTGTCCAGCGAGTTGTAGGTGGTGCGGACGAAGGTCTGCGGCCCGCGCGAGGGATTGGAGAAGGCGTTGTAGTTCCACACCAGGTTCCCGGTGTGGGTGTTGACCAGCGCGGTGGACCCGGCGCCGGTGTTCTTGCCGGTGTAGGAGTAGAACTTCTCCGAGCCCAGGAAGTCGGAGGTCGGCCACACGACGCGGGTGCGCTGCGGGAAGCGGGGCAGCCCGTGGGTGGTGGACTTCCAGGTGCCTGCGACCGTGTCCCGCACGTCCCAGACCAGGTCGACCGCCTCGGCGCCGTTGTCGTCGCCGGTGGCGGCCGGGGCCTTGATCTCCGCGGCCACCGCGGCCGTCTCACCGGGGGCCAGGTCGTACGGCAGCTCGGTCATGATCTGGTTGTCGGCGGTGGTCAGGTCGGTGCCGTCGGGCCGCTTCCAGAAGTACGACAGCGCGGTGGTCGCGGCCGGCCACGTCTGGGTCGTGGTGTTGGTGACGGTGACCGTCACGGTGTCGGTCGCGCCCGCCTCGACCAGCTCAGGGGTGCCGGGCGCGTAGTACGCCGACGACTCGGAGGTCTTCTCCAGGTAGGTGACCCGCAGCCTCGGGCGCAGCACGCTCTCGCCCTCGGCCTCGGTGGCGAGGAACTGGGCCGACTGCTTGGCGGTTCCGGCCTCGTTGGCGACCTTCACCAGCAGGCCGTTGTTGGACGCCGGGGTGGCCGTCCAGGACTTGGCGGCGGCGGTGACGTTCCACTTGCGCCACTGCGGCTGGGCGTTCACCCCGCTCACCGACCCGAGGGCGGTGGTCTCGAAGTCGCCGCCCGCGGTGGTCCAGTTCGCGGTGCCGTCGGACGTGGCCCAGGTGGCGGCCTCGGTGAACGGCCTGGTCAGCTTGTGGGCGTTGAACGTCGCGCCGGACCCGCCGGTGTTGACGGCCCACAGCGACAGCGTCGCCTCGCTGATCTGCGCGTCCGCGGGGATCTCGGTGGTGTAGTCGTCGAACCTCACCACCGCGCGGGTGTTGGCCAGCGTGGTCGCGGTGTTGCCGACCTGGAGCCACTTCTGCCCGGACACCGTGTCGTGCCCGGCGGCGGGCTCCCCGGACGACAGCGTGGTGTCCGCGCCACCGTAGAGGATCTTGGAGATCAGGCCGGGGCGGGGGAGGATCACCCGCTGGGACTGCGAGACGATCTCCTGCCCGTTCCGCAGCTTCACCACGATCCAGTACGTGGCCTCGTGCACGTACGACGGGTCGGCGATCGCCTCGGGGTCGCCGCCGCCGGTGGTGTCGGTGTAGGAGGTGGTGTCCGGGGAGAGCGGCGCGACCAGCGTGTCCACGACTCCGTCGGCGGAGGGCACCTGGCAGCCCGACGGGCACTCCCGGTGGACCTGGTACTCCTCGACGTCGTCGGACGGGTCGCCGGGGGTCGGGTCGGCGTACGGCGTCCAGGACAGCGACGCGCCGGTCGCGGTCGCGGTGGTCACCGGCTTCAGGGTCACGCCCGGGTCGCCGTAGGTGATCACCAGCCTGGGGATGTTGGCGGTCTCGCCGGTCATCCCGTCGCCGCCGTACACGTCCTCGGCCGACTCGTACACCGGGCCGGCGATCTTGCCGGTGGCGGTCTCGTCCGCGGCCTTGAGCATCAGGCCGTACATCGGCGCCTCGATGCTGGACATCCAGCCGTTGACCATGCCGGTCACGTCGAAGGAGTGCCGGCGCGACAGCTCGCCCGGCTGGCGGGTCACCGTCGCGGCCACCGTGGGGGAGAACGAGGGCTGGGTGTTCCAGTTCACCTCCCAGGAGTCCCAGGGCGAGGTGATCTCACGCGCCTCGATGGTCACGGGGCCCGCCTCGCCGAGAGCCTGGTCGAAGTAGGTCTCCAGCCGCGCCGAGTCGACGTGGGCGCCGATCGGCACCTCGTCATTGGTGATGTTGAAGTACAGCAGGGCGCGGTTGACGCCGGCCGCGGAGATCTTGCCGACCGGGAGCTTCCAGGAGGAGTCGTAGTTGGTGGTCTTGGCGGCCGAGTTCACGTAGGTGTCGAACCCGCCGGCTTCCGCGGGCTGGATGCGGATCGTCGGGTCGATCACCACCGGCCACTTGCGGTCGGGGGCGGCCAGCCAGCCGGCGTCCGGGGTCAGCGTGATCGTCGCCTCGGCGTCCTTCTGGGCGACGGTCTGGGTGACGGCGTCGGAGTACCGCCTCCCGTACGGCGAGGTCGTGTCCGGCCGCGCGTCCAGCATGAACGGCTTGGGGATCGTGAACGCCGGGCGGTCGGCGCCGTCGGCCACGAAGGCGACCGAGCCGTCCGGGCGGGGCTGGGCGCGGACGCCGCCGGTCTTCACGGTGAAGGTGTAGGACGCGCCGGCGGCCGGGGGCTTGGCCAGCACCAGGTACTCCTTCACCCCGCCGGGGGTGAGCTTGTAGACCAGGTCGGCGCCGTCCCAGACGTTCCTGTATGTGACCACCGATCCCTTGACCTCGGGGGTGACGCGCCGGGCCTGCCCGGCCACGCCGAGGGTCAGGCTCCGGTCGCCGGCGGCGATCCTCGTCAGGGCGGCGGTGTCCTCGCCGAAGCGGGAGGAGAAGCCGGTCCTGTCGTTGCCGAACCGGAAGCCCTGGTCGCCGACGGCCTGGAGCCGGGTGTCGATGGGCTGCCACGTGCCGGCCTTGTCGCGGTAGTGCACGGGCACGGCGGAGGACTCGACCTGTAATCGGCCGTCGTCGAGCTGGAAGACGCGGTCCTGGGCCGTCCGTTTGGCGGTCAGCTCCTTGACCCGCCTGCCCGGAGGCCGCACGGTCTGGGACGCGGGCCGCGCGCCGGGCAGGGTGATCGTGCCGGGCCCCGGCCGGGCCTCGCCCTTGGGGTCGTCGGTGAACAGGCCGGTGATGCCCTGCGTCACCCAGCTCGTCAGGCGCGTGAGGGCGTTCGGCTCCTGCGCGGCGGCGGAACCGTCCGCCCGCGCGGGGAGGGCGGGGACGGCGGTGGCCAGCAGGGTCAGGCCGACGACCGTGGCGAGGGCACGGCGTGATCGCGGGCCTCGGGAGCGGGAGCCTCCGGGGTACGGGGCTCGTGTGGGGACTTTTCGGTCCGGATCGGGCGGGGTCCCGGTCGTCCGGGGCATGCCGCGGCGATCGCTACGGGGGGATCTCACAGGCGCTCCGCTCTCTTGGAGGACGGGAAACGATATGAGCGCCCTGATGAAGCCAGGCCGTGAGCTGGACGGTCAAGGTCCACGCAGCGTGACGGCACGGCTGTTCGAACATAGGATCGAATGACTGGATGGAGGCCGTCTGTCTACGTGCGCCTCGCACAGGGGACGGATTTCGTGACGGTGCGTGTCCGTGACGGTGCGTCAAACGCGCAGGTCGCGTGTGACGGTATGTTGCCGAACTGTAATGTAAATGGCGGGGCTACGGCCATCTCAAAAGCGGCTGAAAAGGTCGTGAAAACGAATCCGACCTCCAGTGGAACGTCATTCTTGGATGGTCGGGTGATTTCTTGATGACGTTGGCCTCGATCGGCGGCGGCGTCGTGGGGGCGGATTGTCGCTTTCCGGATTCGCCGTGTTCATCGCCATATCGGCGCTTCATAGCATCGCGTGTTACGGCCGCGATGAAACCTGCCACCTCGGCCGATGCCGACATATCCGCGTAATCGCGCACATTTGTCGACGTGTGGCCCATCATTCGGTCACGAATGATCGATGGCCCTGGCTCGGCCGAGAATCCTGTTCGGTTACGGCGAAGGTCCCCGTGGTCACGAAGAGAAGTGGCGCGCAGTACCGTGCGTGTGATCGGTAACGCCGCCGGCGCCGGGAGAATCGCATTCCGTGAGCGACTTCATGCTTTCGCGTGACAACGCTGATCCGTGAATTCGACGACATCGATTACCGTACGTGAGGACGGTGCCGGTGTGGCGCGGCCTGGCCGTGCTGGTCGGTGCGCTCGCGTAGCGTGCGCGATCGCGGCCTGTTCCCGGTCTTCGGCCGGGTCCCTACGCCGCCGGACGGCGGGTGGGCCGCGTCGGCCGATGAGTTCTGCACGGTGCCGGTGTCATGACAGGGGGAGAAACGCAACGACCTCGACGGAGGTGGACCATGTCCAAGATGCTCTACTCGGCCGCCATGTCGGTGGACGGCTTCATCGCCGGTCCCGGCGGTGACATGTCCTGGCTTACCGGGTACCTCGGGCCGAACCCCCTGGTGCCCGAACTCATCGCGAGCATCGGTGCGCTCCTGGTGGGGAATCGCACCTTCCGCGGCGATGACCCGCACCGCGGCACGCCCGCGGAGGGCAAGGCGTTCGGGGGCGGGTGGAGTGGGCCGCAGTTCGTGCTCACCCACAATCCGCCCGCGACGCCCGTGCGGGACGTCACCTTCGTGACCGATCTCGGCGACGCGGTGAGCAGGGCCAAGGCGGCGGCAGGCGGGAAGTACGTCAACATCATCGGCGCGGATGTCGCTCGCCAGTGCCTGGAGGCGGGCGTTCTGGACGAGGTGCTGGTGATGGTCGTGCCGGTCATGCTGGGCGACGGCGTACGCCTCTTCGACCATCCGGGCGGCGCCACGGTCGGGCTCGAACGCGTCGGCGTGAGCGAGGGATCGCCGGCGACGAACCTGTGGTATCGCGTGGCCGGGTGAGGACATGACGAAACGCCGCGTCCGTGACGGGCGCGGCGTTCGCGTGAACTCGGGGCTGCCGGTCCTACTTGGCGGCCTGCAGCGCGGCGGCGCGCTTGGCGATGGCCGACTTGCGGTTGGCCGCCTGGTTCTTGTGAATGACGCCCTTGCTGGCGGCCTTGTCGAGCTGGCGGGCGGCGGCGCGCATGAACGCGGCGGCCTCCTCCGCGTTGCCCTGGTCGGCGGCCTCGCGGAACTTGCGGACTGCCGTCTTGAGGGACGACTTGACGGCCTTGTTACGCAGCCGGGCCTTCTCGTTCTGCCGGTTGCGCTTGATCTGGGACTTGATGTTCGCCACGAAGAAGCCTCGGTGAAAGTCGGTCGGATTGGTGGACGCGCGGGCAGAGAGGGCGCGCCACACGCAGAGGAACAGGCTACCAACATGCCGAGTGAGCCCTCAAATCAACGACCCGAGAGACCGTGGCACACACCTGCGCCGTCCATCTTAACCCGGCGACGAGCTTGTCGCTCTTGGTGCCCGGTAAACTGGGGGGAAGAGCGCGGCCCCGGCGCCCCGGCGATGCGACGCCGGTGTGCGAACCGCGCTGCTCTGCTGTCCGGGGTGACGCCTCCCGGGGACGACCCGGCGCGTCACGACGGACACCGGCTGGCCCGCCAGCCGCCCGATCATCGTCTACCTGCCGAAACGGACCCCGGTGCGCACCCAGCCTGGCCAGACCGACCCCGCGCTGATCCGCAACTTCTGCATCATCGCGCACATCGACCACGGCAAGTCCACGCTCGCCGACCGGATGTTGCAGCTCACCGGTGTGGTCGACGACCGGCAGATGCGCGCGCAGTACCTCGACCGCATGGACATCGAGCGCGAGCGCGGCATCACGATCAAGTCGCAGGCCGTGCGCCTCCCGTGGGACGGCCACGTGCTCAACATGATCGACACTCCGGGGCACGTGGACTTCACCTACGAGGTGTCCCGGTCGCTGGAGGCGTGCGAGGGCGCCGTCCTGCTGGTCGACGCCGCGCAGGGCATCGAGGCGCAGACCCTGGCCAACCTCTACCTGGCCATGAACGCCGACCTGCACATCATCCCGGTGCTCAACAAGATCGACCTGCCGGCCGCCCAGCCCGACAAGTACGCGGAGGAGCTGGCGCACCTCATCGGCTGCGAGCCGTCCGACGTGCTGCGGGTGTCGGGCAAGACCGGCGTGGGCGTGGCCGAGCTGCTCGACCACGTCGTGGCGCACATCCCGGCCCCGGTGGGCGACGCCGCGGCGCCGGCCCGCGCGCTGATCTTCGACTCGGTGTACGACACCTACCGCGGCGTGGTGACCTACGTCCGCGTGGTGGACGGGCAGCTCTCCAAGCGCGAGCGCACGATCATGATGTCCACCGGCGCCGCGCACGAGACGCTGGAGATCGGCGTCATCTCGCCCGAGCCGGTGCCCGCCGCCTCGCTCGGCGTCGGCGAGGTCGGCTACCTGATCACCGGCGTGAAGGACGTCCGCCAGGCCCGTGTGGGCGACACGGTCACCTCCGTCGTCCGCCCTGCCGGGGAGGCCCTCGGCGGGTACGAGCACCCCAAGCCCATGGTCTACTCGGGCCTCTATCCGATCGACGGCGACGAGTACACCGAGCTGCGCGAGGCCCTGGACAAGCTGCGCCTCAACGACGCGGCGCTCGTGTACGAGCCCGAGACCTCGGCGGCGCTCGGCTTCGGCTTCCGCTGCGGCTTCCTCGGCCTGCTGCACATGGAGATCGTCCGCGAGCGGCTGGAGCGCGAGTTCAACCTGTCGCTGATCTCCACGGCGCCCAACGTCATCTACCGGGTCGTCATGGAGGACGGCAAGGAGCTCGTCGTCACCAACCCCTCGGAGTTCCCGGCCGGCAAGATCGCCCAGATCTTCGAGCCGGTGGTGAAGGCGACGCTGCTGTCCCCGTCCGACCACATCGGCGCGATCATGGAGCTGTGCCAGGCCCGCCGCGGCTCGCTCCTCGGCATGGACTACCTCTCCGAGGACCGGGTCGAGATCCGCTACACGCTGCCGCTCGCCGAGATCATCTTCGACTTCTTCGACCAGCTCAAGTCCCGCACCCGCGGGTACGCCTCGCTCGACTACGAGCCCTCGGGCGAGCAGGAGGCCGACCTGGTCAAGGTGGACATCCTGCTCCAGGGCGAGGCCGTCGACGCGTTCAGCGCGATCGTGCACCGCGAGAAGGCCTACGCCTACGGGGTCGAGATGGCCAAGAAGCTCAAGGAGCTGATCCCGCGGCAGCAGTTCGAGGTGCCGATCCAGGCGGCCATCGGCGCGCGGGTCATCGCCCGCGAGAACATCCGCGCCATACGCAAGGACGTCCTCGCCAAGTGCTACGGCGGTGACATCAGCCGCAAGCGCAAGCTGCTGGAGAAGCAGAAGGAGGGCAAGAAGCGCATGAAGATGGTCGGGCGCGTCGAGGTCCCCCAGGAGGCGTTCGTGGCCGCGCTGTCCACCGAGGGCTCCGCCGCGGACAAGGCCGGCAAGAAGTAGTCCCGTGCCTTCCGCGCTCCTGGACGGCGATCCGGTCCCCGCGTCGGGGGCGCTGCCCGGCAGCGCCCGCGAGGGGCTCGGCACGCGCCCGTTCGGCTTCTACGTGCACGTGCCGTTCTGCGTCACGCGCTGCGGCTACTGCGACTTCAACACCTACACCGCCGCCGAGCTCGGCCCCGGCGCCTCGCGCGCCGACTACGCCGCCACGGCCGTCGAGGAGGTGCGGCTGGCCCGCCGCGTGCTCGGCGACGCCGACCTGCCCGTCCGCACCGTGTTCTTCGGCGGGGGCACGCCCACCCTGCTCTCCGCCGGGGACCTGACGCGGGTGCTGCGCGCGATCGGCGAGGAGTTCGGGCTCGCCCCGGACGCCGAGGTCACCACCGAGGCCAACCCCGAGTCGGTCGATCCCGCCTCGCTGGAGGCGTTGCGCGCCGGGGGCTTCAACCGGATCAGCTTCGGCATGCAGAGCGCGCGCGAGCACGTCCTGGCCGTCCTCGACCGCCGCCACACCCCCGGCCGTCCCGCCGAGGCCGTCCGCGAGGCGCGCGCCGCCGGGTTCGCGCACGTCAACCTGGACCTGATCTACGGCACTCCCGGTGAGAGCGACGACGACTGGCGGGCCTCGCTGGCCGCCGCGATCGAGGCCGGCCCCGACCACGTCTCGGCGTACTCGCTGATCGTGGAGGACGGCACCCGCCTCGCCGCCCGGATCCGCAGGGGCGAGCTGCCCATGCCGGACGACGACGTGGCCGCCGACCGCTACCTGGTCGCCGACGCGATGCTCGCGGCGGCCGGTTTCTCCTGGTACGAGGTCTCCAACTGGGCGACCTCCGGGCCCGCCCGCTGCCGCCACAACCTGCTGTACTGGACCGGCGGCGACTGGTGGGGCGTCGGCCCCGGCGCGCACGGCCATGTCGGCGGCACGCGCTGGTGGAACGTCAAGCACCCCGCCGCGTACGCCGCGCGCCTGGCCGAGGGACGTTCCCCGGCCCACGCCCGCGAGGTGCTGACCCCCGAGGACCGGTACGTCGAGCGGCTGATGCTGGAGCTGCGGCTGGACTCGGGCTTCCCCGTGGCCGAGATCGGCCCGGACGCCCGCACGACCCTCGCCCGCGCGCTCGGCGACGGCCTGCTCGACCCGGGGCCGTTCCGCGCGGGCCGTGCCGTCCTCACCCTGAAGGGCCGCCTGCTCGCCGACGCGCTGATCCGCGACCTGGCCTGAGCCGGGCGAGGGTCAGGAGGCGTCCTCGGCGGTCACGAAGTCGATCAGTTCCTCGACCCGGCCGAGCAACTCGGGTTCCAGGTCGGCGTAGCCGCGCACGGAGCCCAGGATGCGCCGCCAGGCGTCCGCGGGCTCGCCGCGCCAGCCGAGGGCGGCGATCACGCCCTCCTTCCAGGGGACGCCGCGCGGCACCTGCGGCCAGGCGGGGATGCCGACCGCCGAGGGCTTGACGGCCTGCCAGACGTCCACGAACGGGTGGCCCACGACGAGCACGTGCGGCGAGGTGACCTCGGCGGCGATGCGGCTCTCCTTGGACCCGGCCACCAGGTGGTCCACCAGCACCCCGAGGCGGCGCCCGGGGCCGGGGCCGAACTCCTCGACGATCGCCGGCAGGTCGTCCACCCCTTCGAGGTACTCGACGACGACGCCCTCCACGCGCAGGTCGTGGCCCCAGATCTTCTCGACCAGGGACGCGTCGTGGAGGCCCTCGACGTAGATCCGGCTCTCCTTGGCGACCCGCGCCCGCAGCCCGGCGACCGCGATCGACCCGGACGCGCTGCGCGCCGGGCCGGACGGGGCGGAGGGCGCCGGGCGCACCAGCGTGACCGGCTTGCCCTCCAGCAGGAAGGCCGCGGGGGCGAGCGGGAACAGCCGCCGCCGCCCGAAGCGGTCCTCCAGCGTCACGGCCTCCTTGTCGCAGGCCACGACGGCGCCGCAGAAGCCGCCGCCGGCGTCCTCGACCACGAGGCCGGGTTCGGCGGGCACCTGGGGGATCTTCCCCCGCAGGGGCCTGCGCCAGTCGCCGGCGAGCACGTCACGTCCGTAGTCCCGCATAACCGGGCACGCTAGCAAAATCAGACCCGCGGATGGGGCCCCTGGGGCGCCTGCGGCCACGCGCCGCGTGTCTCGGCCGTGCGGGCGGCGCGGGCACGGCGGCGCCGGACGACGATCACGATCGTGACGATCGACGCGAACAGGAAGCCCGCGAGGGGGATCAGGAACAGGTACGCCGCACCCTTGGCGAAGTCGCCGGCGCCGGCGGTCAGGCGCTTGCCGATCCCGAAGAGGACCTTCCCGCCCTGGGACTCGCAGCCGATCTGGTAGGTGCCGGCGGCGGGCACGGAGATGTCGAACATGCCCTCCCAGGTGCGCCCGTTCGCGGTGATCGTCTGGCGGACGGACGTCGGGGTGAGCTTCACGGGCCGGCCCGCGACGTCCTGGGCGAGACAGGTCACGTTGGTCGGCCCGGACGCCGAGGCGTACAGGACGGGCTGGTCCAGCGGGTTCAGGGGAGCGGACACCTTGCCGCCGCTCTGGAAGACGTGGGTCGGGGCGATCTGCTCGACGGCGCCCACGAAGCCGCTGAAACCCGTCCAGACGCCTACGACGACGCTGACGAGGAAGACCAGCCAGGCGAGCGGGATCCAGCGCCTGCGGGGACGCAGCGGCGCCGCGGAGCGCGGGACGCCCGGGGCGCCGTACGCCGGGCCGCCGGGCGGCGGTCCCGGCACGGGGCCGCCCTGGGGTGGCACGGCGGACGGCCCGGGACGTCCGCCGGGGCCGGCGGGTCCCGGGCCTCGCGGTGGGCCGCCGGGCGGCGGGACCGTGGGGCCGCCCGCCGGGGGAGGGCCGTACGCGGGGCCGCCGGGGACGGGACCTCCGTGCGGACGGGGGGCGCCGGGCGGGGGAACAGGGGGCGGGCCGTGGTGTTCCGGGGTGCCCTGGCGCGGGATCCGGGGTGCCGGGCCGCCCGGACCTGGCTCGTTCTCGGTCATGATCCCAGTGTGGACGACGGGTCTTGTCATCAGATAGCAAGTGGCTTGTCACTGACCGGGTGAGGTCGTGCCGACGAGTTATCGCACGCCGACGGCCGGGGCCGTACACTTGGCACTCAGGAACACAGAGTGCCAGCCAGCTGTTCACGCAGGCACGATCGCGAGGCAGGAGGTGAGCACGTTGCTCGACGACCGTAAGCTGGCCGTCCTGCGCGCCGTTGTCGAAGATTACGTGTCCACCAACGAGCCGGTCGGGTCAAAGGCGTTGGCCGAGCGCCACAATCTGGGCGTCTCCCCGGCCACCGTCCGCAACGACATGGCCGTGCTCGAAGAGCAGGGGTACATCACGCAGCCGCACACCAGCGCGGGCCGCGTGCCGACCGACAAGGGTTACCGGCTGTTCGTCGACAAGCTGTCCCAGATCAAACCGATGTCGGCGGCGGAACGCCGGGCGATCGAGACGTTCCTCGCCGGCGCCGTCGACCTCGACGACGTCGTCACGCGCACGGTCCGGCTGCTCGCCCAGCTCACCCGTCAGGTCGCGGTGGTCCAGTACCCTTCGCTGACCCGCTCGACGGTGCGTCATGTCGAGTTGGTGCCGCTCGCCGAGCGGCGCATCATGCTGGTGCTGATCACCAACACCGGCCGGGTGGAGCAGCGTGTCGTCGATCTTCCCGAGGGCGTGGCGGACGATCGCATCGCGCATCTGCGGGCGCTGCTGAACGCCTCGCTGGACGGGTGCGGGCTCAGCCGCGTGCCCGACACGGTCGCCGATCTCCCCGAGCGGCTTCCCGAGGAAGAGCGACCGGCGGCGGCCACTATCCTTTCGGTGTTGCTGGAGACTCTGGTCGACCGCCACGAGGAGAAGATCATCTTCGCCGGGGCGGCCAACCTCGCGGGCGACTTCACCGTGGGCCTGCGCGATGTTCTCGAAGCCCTGGAGGAGCAGGTCGTGCTCATGCGGCTGCTCGGCGAGGCGGACGAACATTCCGCGCTTATGGTGCGCATCGGTTCGGAGAACCCGTACTCGGGTCTTCACGGCACCTCGATCGTCGCCGCAGGATACGGTTCGGGCGACAACGAACTGGCTCGGCTCGGAGTGCTGGGCCCGACGCGAATGGACTACCCGGTGACTATGGGAGCGGTGCGCGCGGTGGCGCGCTATGTCGGCCAGATCCTGGCGGGGTCCTAGGTGGCCCGCGACTATTACGGCATCCTCGGGGTCCGCCGTGACGCCAGCCAGGACGAGATCAAGAAGGCGTACCGCCGGCTCGCCCGCGAGCTGCACCCCGACGTCAACCCCGACCCGGAGACGCAGGAGCGTTTCAAGGAGATCAACCAGGCGTACGAGGTCCTGTCGGACCCGAACAAGCGCCAGATGTTCGATCTCGGCGCCGACCCGATGGGCGGGGCAGCGGGCGCGGGCGCCGCGGGCTTCGGCGCGGGTTTCCCGTTCAGCGACATCATGGACGCCTTCTTCGGCGGGGCCGGCGCCGCGCGCGGCGGGCCGCGGTCCCGGGCCAGGCGCGGGCGCAACGCGACCATCCGCGTCGAGCTGGACCTGTCGGAGTCCGCGTTCGGCACCACGCGCGAGCTGGTCGTCGACACCGCCGTGGTGTGCGGGGTCTGCACGGGATCCGGCGCCGCGCCGGGCACCCACCCCGACACCTGCGACATGTGCCACGGCCGCGGCGAGGTCTCGCAGGTCACCCGGTCGTTCCTCGGCCAGGTGATGACCTCGCGGCCGTGCCCGCAGTGCGGCGGCTTCGGCTCGATCATCTCCCACCCCTGCCAGGAGTGCTCCGGCGACGGCCGGGTGCGCACCCGCCGCACGATCAAGGTGCGCATCCCCGCCGGCGTCGAGGACGGCACCCACATCCAGCTCGCCGGCGAGGGCGAGGTCGGTCCCGGCGGCGGCCCGCCCGGCGACCTGTTCCTGGAGATCGTCGAGCGTCCGCACTCCATCTTCGAGCGCCGCGGCGACGACCTGCACTGCACCGTGCAGATCCCCATGACGGCCGCCGCCCTCGGCACGATCCTCACGGTGGAGACCCTGGACGGCGCCGAGGAGATCGACGTGCGCCCCGGCACCCAGTCCGGGCAGGTCATCCCCCTCTACAGCCGGGGCATCCAGCGGCTCAACGAGACGGGCAGGGGTGACCTGCTGATCCACGTCAACGTGGAGACCCCCCACCGGCTCGACCCGGCGCAGGAGGAACTGCTCAAGGAGCTGGCCAAGCTGCGCGGCGAGGAGCGCCCGCCCGGCAAGTTCGCGCCCGGGCAGCAGGGCTTCTTCTCCCGGCTCAGGGACGCCTTCAACGGCCGCTGACGCGGGCCCGGTCCTGCCGGGTCCCGTGGCGTCGTGGGCGGCGCCCGGCACTAAGGTTTGCGGGTGAGCGTCCCCGTGTTCCTCGCCGGCGACCTGTCCGGCGACGAGATCCTCCTGTCCGGCCCCGAGGGGCGGCACGCCGCGACCGTCCGCAGGCTGCGCGCCGGGGAGCGCGTCGACCTCACCGACGGCAGGGGCGCGGTCGCCGAGTGCGCCGTGGAGTCCGCCGGCAAGGACGCGCTGCGGCTGCGGGTGCTCGGCCGGTACGACGTCCCCGCGCCCGCGCCGCGCCTGGTCGTCGTGCAGGGCCTGCCCAAGGGCGACCGGGGCGAGCTGGCCGTCGAGATGATGACCGAGGCCGGGGTGGACGTCATCGTGCCGTGGGCCGCGGCGCGCTGCGTGACGCAGTGGAAGGGCGAGCGCGCGGGCAAGGCGCTGGCCCGCTGGAGGTCGGCGGCCAGGGAGGCGGGCAAGCAGGCCAGGCGCTTCCACCTGCCCGAGATCGCCGAGCAGGCCACGACCGCGGAGGTCGCGCGGCTGATCGAGGACGCCTCGGCCGCCGCGGTGCTGCACGAGGAGGCCGCCGAGCCGCTGTCCCGGCTGCCGGTGCCGTCGGCGGAGGACGGCGGCGACATCGTGATCGTCGTCGGGCCCGAGGGCGGCGTCACCGACGACGAGATCGCCGCGTTCCGGGAGGCCGGGGCCACCGCGGCGCTGCTCGGGCCGACCGTCCTGCGCACCTCGACGGCCGGGGTGGCCGCGGCGGCCGTGCTGCTGGCCCGCACCGGCCGCTGGTAGACACGAAAGCGCGAAGGCCCGCAGGCGCCTCTCTACGGCCCCTCAGGGTCGCCGGGAGGCGCGTGCGGGCCTTCGATCAGCTCTGCAGCGTCTCCGACGTGAGCGTCCCGGTGGAGCCCTCCGCCGTCATCTGCGGGGTGGCGGAGGGAGGGACGCTCGCCGTCGGGGCCGGCGTGCACGAGTGGCAGGTCTCCGGTGTCGTGGTCGCCGTCGGCGTGGGCGGCGGCACCCGGGTCGCGGTGGGCGTCGGGCTCGGCGTGGGCTTGCGCGACGGCCCCGGCCGGGTGGTCTCCTCGGGAGACCCGCCGGTCGGCGCGGGGGAGGCGCAGGGGCCCGCCGACTCCAGGGCGCCCGGCTCGGCCGGGGACGGAACCGCCGTCGGGCACTCCGAGCCCGGCGTGGGCGACGGCGTCGGCTTGGCCGTGGGAGACGGCCCCGCCGAGGTCGTCGCGCCCGGCACCGCGCGCTGCGTGCCGGTCACGGGCTGGCGGCTCGGATTGATCCAGGGCCTGCGCGTGCTCGACTCGTCGGGCGGGTCGGTGTTGTACTCGACCTGCACGATGGGGTGCTGGTCGGGGGTGAACTGCTCGCGCAGGTTGGGCACGAGCATCACCACGGTGGCGGCGACCAGGACCGCGCCCAGCGCCGACGCGCCGGCCCGCCACCAGAAGACGCCTCGCAGGCCGCGCGTGCCGCGCTGCTCGATGCGGGTGCGAATGATCTCCAGTCCGTCCGCGGACGGGACGACAGACTCCGCCTCCGCGCGCAAGACACGGCGCAAGATATCGCCGGACTCGTCGGGGGCCTCGGTCATGACAATTGCTCCAGTACAGTGCGTAGTGCGGCCATTCCGCGGGCTGTGTGGCTTTTCACCGCACCCTTGCTGATGCCCATGGCATCAGCGATCTCCGCTTCCGAAAGGTCGCCGTAATACCGCAGCACCAAGGCTTCGCGCTGTCTGGTGGGCAGGCCGCGCAGCGCCTCGATGACGGCCGACCGCTCAAGCTCCCCGATCGCCCCGTTCTCCGCGCTCGGAGCGTCGGGCAGGCCCTTGGGAGCGTACTTCTCCACGACGGCGCGATGGCGCAGCACGGAGCGGGATCGGTTCACGACCGATTGGCGCAGGTAGGCGAGTGCCTTGTCGGGGTCGCGCAGGCGACGCCACGCACCGTGGAGGGCGACGAAGGCGTCCTGGACGACTTCCTCCGCGGTCGCGGTGTCGCGTACCAACAGCACGGCGAGACGCACTAGCGACCGATAGTGGGCGCTGTAAAGCGCCGTAACGGCCGTGTCGGCGTCCCACCCGACGGGCACCGCCCCCATCGACCTTTCGGCCACGAGGGTCTCGGTGGTCACATCTGTTGGACGCACGGCCTTCCCAGAGGGTTTACGCTCTGCCGGTTCTTTAGGGGGCATGACCCAGTTGTGTCCTCGACGGTGGCCTCGCCGACACTGAACGTTGTCTGCCGCTGAAGTGTCGCACATCAACCCTAGCCGGGAGGATCTTTCGGCGGGACCACCTCGGGATTACCGATTGGCAACGGAGGTGACTACCATTCCGCCGTGACAGACTGCCTGTTCTGCAAGATCGTCAGCGGGGACGTCCCCGCCACGATCGTCCACGAGACCGCGCGCACGGTCGCCTTCCGGGACGTCAACCCGCAGGCGCCCACCCACGTGCTGGTCATCCCCAAGGGCCACTACGAGAACGCCGCGGCGCTCGCGGCGGCCGACGACGGCCTCGCCGACGAGGTCCTCACGGCCGCCCACGCGATCGCCGTCCAGGAAGGCGTGGCCGAGGACGGCTACCGCTTCGTGTTCAACACCGGCCCGGCCGCGGGCCAGACGGTGTTCCACGTGCACGGACACGTGCTCGGCGGCCGGACGATGCACTGGCCTCCCGGCTGATCCTCCGGGGCCCCCGAGGGGCGCGCACCTGGCCTGCGGGAAGGGCGCGTCCCGGATACGATGGGCCTGGGTCGGCGGCACGGCCGGGCCGGGCACGAGACGTCATCGACGGGCATCGACGGTCATCCGGGCGAGCGCGACCAGCCATCCACATCGAACCCGCGACAGCAGCACATCCAGACCGGGAGGCGAGCAGGCCGCAAAGGCCGCCCATGTCCGAGTCACAAGAACCCCGCGGTGCCGCCAGGAACGGCGCACCCACCAGCGAACCTCCGCGCGCCAAGGGCCCGTCCCGCACCCAGGCCAAAGTGGTGATCCCCGACGATCATTCCATGGTGACCATCCTGGGCTCCCGTGACGAGCTCCTGCGGGTCATCGAAGGCGCCTTCCGCGCGGACGTCCACGTGCGCGGCAACGAGATCACCATCAGCGGCAGCCCCGAGGAGAGCAGCCTCGTCGTGCGGCTGTTCGAGGAGATGGTCGAGCTCGTCAGGTCCGGGGCACAGCTCACCACCGACGCCGTCGAGCGCAGCATCGCCATGCTCCGCATGAGCTCCGGCCGCCCCGCCGACGTGCTGTCCCTGGACATCCTGTCCTCCCGCGGCCGCACGATCCGCCCCAAGACGGTGAACCAGAAGCGCTACGTCGACGCGATCGACAAGCACACCATCGTCTTCGGCATCGGCCCCGCCGGCACGGGCAAGACCTACCTGGCCATGGCCAAGGCCGTGAAGGCCCTGCAGGCCAAAGAGGTCAACCGCATCATCCTCACCCGCCCCGCGGTCGAGGCCGGCGAGCGGCTCGGCTTCCTGCCCGGCACCCTCTACGAGAAGATCGACCCCTACCTGCGCCCGCTCTACGACGCCCTGCACGACATGCTCGACCCCGACTCGATCCCGCGCCTGATGGCCGCCGGCACGATCGAGGTCGCCCCGCTCGCGTACATGCGCGGGCGCACGCTCAACGACGCCTTCATCATCCTGGACGAGGCGCAGAACACCTCGCCCGAGCAGATGAAGATGTTCCTCACGCGCCTGGGCTTCGGAGCCAAGATCGTCGTCACCGGTGACGTCACCCAGATCGACCTTCCGGGCGGGCAGCAAAGCGGGCTCAAGGTCGTCCAGGATATCCTGGATGGCATTCCGGACATCCATTTCAGCAGGCTGACGAGCGCGGACGTCGTGCGGCACAAGCTGGTGAGCGACATCATCGACGCCTACAGCCGTCACGACCTCGCGACCGCCGAGCCCCACGCCATCAAGGGCGGCAAGCGCCCGCGGGAGAGATAGAGAACGCGATGAGTATCGAGGTGGCCAACGAGTCGGGCGTCGAGGTCGACGAGACCGCGCTCGCGAAGCTGGCCGGACATGTGCTCGGGCGCATGGGCATCCATCCTCTCGCCGAGCTCTCCATCCTCGTCGTGGACGAGCCGGCGATGTCCCAGTTGCACGAGAAGTGGATGGGCGAGCCCGGCCCGACGGACGTGCTCGCCTTCCCCATGGACGAGCTGCGGCCGAGCCCCGGCGGATCCCGCCAGGAGGGCGACGCCCCGCTCGACCCCGCGCTCCTCGGCGACGTGGTGCTGTGCCCGCAGGTCGCGGCCAGGCAGGCCGCGGAGGCCGGCCACAGCACCGCCGACGAGCTGGAGCTCCTGTGCACCCACGGCATCCTGCACCTCCTCGGCTATGACCACGCCGAGCCCGAGGAGCACGCGGAGATGTTCGGCCTCCAGGGCGAGTTGCTGGACGCGTGGCGGGAGGTGCGGCGGGAGCCGTGAGTTCCCCCGGTGGGTGGCTGATCTCCGCCGCCCTTCTGATCGTCGTCGGTGGCCTGCTGGCCGGCGCGGAGACGGCGCTGACGCGCATCTCCCGCGTGCGCGCCGAGGAGTTCGTCCGCAAGGGCAGGCGCGGCGCCCAGCGCCTTCAGGCGATCGTCGCCGACCCGCCCCGCTACCTGAACCTCGTGCTGCTGCTCAGGCTGAGCTGCGAGCTGGTCGCCACGGTGGTCGCCACGTTGCTGTTCATCGACTGGCTGGGCGACGAGGGTCAGGCGTACGCCGTGGCCGCCGGCGTGATGATCGTGATCAGCTACGTCATCGTCGGCGTCTCGCCGCGCACGCTCGGCCGCCAGCACGCCGAGCCCATCGCGCTGGCCAGCGCGCCCATCGTCTACGGGCTCACCCGCATCTTCGGGCCGCTGCCCAAGCTGCTGATCCTTCTCGGCAACGCGCTGACGCCCGGCAAGGGCTTCCGCGAGGGCCCGTTCACCTCCGAGGCCGAGCTGCGTGAGCTGGTGGACCTGGCCGAGGAGCGCCGGGTCATCGAGCCCGACGAGCGCCAGATGATCCACTCGGTGTTCGAGCTGGGGGACACCCTCGTCCGCGAGGTCATGGTGCCCCGCACGGACATGGTGTTCATCGAGCGCGGCAAGACCCTGTCCCAGGCCCTGTCGCTGGCGCTGCGCAGCGGCTTCTCACGCATCCCCGTGGTCGGCGAGAACGAGGACGACGTCGTCGGCATCGCCTACCTCAAGGACATCGTGCGGCGCGTCCACGAGGCCGGCGGCGACGGCGAGGCCGAGGGCGAGAAGGTCTCCTCGCTCATGCGCCCCGCCACGTACGTGCCCGAGAGCAAGCCGATCGACGAGCTGCTGCGCGAGATGCAGGCGCGCCAGATCCACCTGGCGATCGTCATCGACGAGTACGGCGGCACGGCCGGCCTGGTCACGATCGAGGACGTCCTGGAGGAGATCGTCGGGGAGATCACCGACGAGTACGACCAGGAGGCGCCGCGCGTGGAGTGGCTGGAGGACGGCGGCGCCCGGGTCACCGCGCGGCTGCCGGTCGACGAGCTCGGCGAGCTGTTCGACGTCGAGCTGGACGTCGAGGACGTCGACACGGTCGGCGGTCTGCTCGCGCACGCCCTCGGCCGCGTGCCCATCGCCGGCTCCCGCGCCACCGTGGACGGCCTCACCCTCACCGCCGAGAGCACCGCCGGCCGCCGCAACCGCATCAGCACGGTCGTCGTCCACCGCCTCCCCCCACCCGAGGACCCCGCCGAGCCCGCCGAAGAGGTCCAGGAGAAGTCCGGCGCCTGACCGCGCCGCTCCGGCCGGCGGGGCCGAGGGGCGGGCGCCGCCCGGTTTCCGTGCGCCCGGGACGCTCACCTTCTCGCCGGTCGGATTTCCGTCCATCGCCGGGCCGAGTACGTCCGTGCTGTTCAGAGGGCCGGCGTCTCCGAAGTGCGGGCGGGTTGTGGCTTATGTGGCTATTGGCGGCAAGCATCCTTTAAGTGGCTTGCAAGTGGGGCGTGGGATCTTTTTCTCAGGCGCTCAACGGCTCGGGGCGCCGGTAAGGGGGAGGGCCGGTGTGCCGGGGAGGGGTTCGCGGCAGGCCGGCCAGAGCCGGGGGGATGGCGTGACGGCCCCGGCCGGGAGACCGGCCGGGGCGCGCCACGCCAAAAGGGCGCCCCACCCGGGCTGGGTGGGTGGGGCGCCCTTTTGGGGTTTCACGAGGCCGCCGTCTGAGCGCGCCGGCTTCCGTTCGCGAGCGATGGACGATCCCTTCCCGGGACGTCCGACGCGGTGGTCCGTGCGGGGCCTCAGGAGATGACGCTGGGGGCCACGGGTCCGTCGCCGCCCCAGACGCTCTCGTCCTCGGTGAGCCAGGTCGAGCGTTCGCGCTCCTGGTTCGCCTCGCCGCCGGCGCCGCCCATCGGCATGAACGGCATGCCGCCCATGGCGCCGTTCGCCGCCGCCGCGCGGCCGTTCACCCCCGGCGCCCCTGACCCGGCGCCGCCCGGGCCGCCGTACGACGTCCCGCCGACCGCGCCGAGCGGGCCGGCGCCGTACGGGACCGAGCCGAGGGGGGCGGTGTAGCCGCCCGGCGGGATCGTGCCCGTCGGATTGGTCAGGTTCGGGACGCCGTTGGGGTTGAGCCCCGGGGGCGTGTTGAGCTGGGTCCCGCCGGGCGGCATGGTCGTCGGGTTCGGCTGGATGCCCGCCAGGTTGGTGGACCTCGGGTCGTTGGGGTCCAGCGCGGGCGGCTGACCGCCGTTCTGCGTGCCGCCGGGAACGCCGGCGCCCGGGTCGCCGGGGCCGCCCGTCACGGGCGGTACGCCGCCGTCGCCCGGGCCGCCGGTACCGGGGCCGCCGGTGCCGGGCCCGGTCACGTCCGGCCCGGGCACCTTCGGCCCGCCGATGCTGCCGTCCGGGTTCAGCAGCGTGCCGTCGCCGCCCGTGCCCGAGAACTTCGGCATGCCGGTGCCGCCGGTGTAGGGCGAACCCGTGAACGGCGAGCCCTTGTACGGGTCGCCGCCGCCCGGGTAGTCCACCGTGGTCACCGGCAGGGTGACCGGCGGTCCCGGCGCGGGCAGGACGGTCGTCACGTCGGGGGGAAGCTTCTCGTAGACCGCGGTGATCTGCTTGTTCAGCTCTTCGAGGTGCTTGCGCGCCTTGTCGTTGTCGGACTCGGTCTCCCCGGCGATGGCGCCCGAGATGATGGTGACCGGCGAGATGGTCTTCCAGTTCTCGCCGATGTCGTCGTCCCAGCTGAACCAGCCGCCGTCCGGCAGGTCCGCCCTGGCCTTGCGCAGCTCTTCGGCGTAGAGGTTGTGCGCCGCGCCGACCTGCCTGGCCCGCTCCGACAGCTCGCGGGCGGAGGCGTGCAGCATCCGCAGCGCCTGCTGCGCCTGTGCGGACGACTTGTCCTTCCAGTCCCCGGCCATCGTGCCGGCGACCGACTCCAGCAGCGACATGGTGTCGCCGAGCACCTCGGCCGCGCGGATGTAGGCGGCGCCCGCCGTGGCCACGCCGTCGGGGTCGGTGTTCTGGAGCTTGTTCCGCACGCTCTCGACGCCCCCGTAGGAGCCGGAGTCCCCGTGCGGCGCCGTCGTCCCCGCCTTGATCGGCTGAATGTCGCTGATCCGGTCCATGTCAACCCATCGCCTCGTTGTCGATCACATGCCGCGTCGATCACCCGCCGCGGGCCACGACCGCGTCACGTGTCGGTCGTGCTCGCGGTCTCCGCCTTGCCGATGTTGGCGAACGCCGCCTTCGCCGCCACCACCGCGGCCTCGTACTGGGCGATCAGCTTGTCGTAGCTCACCGTGATCGCCGTGTGCCCCTTGCCGAAGACCACGGCGAGCTGCTGGGCCGCGTCCCACTCGCCGAGGTGGCCCGCCGTCACCTGACCATGTCCCTTGAGGTGCGCCGAGGTGCCGGCGGCGTAGCCCTTGAGCCGCTCGATGTCCTTCTCCAGCGCCTTGATCAGGTTCTTCACGGTGGGATGGTGGACGTCGACGCCGTCCTTGGGCGCCTCCAGGCCCGGCCACTTGTCGTCGAGACGGAAGCCGTTGTAGGCGAAGCCGCTCTCTCCGTGATCGCCCATCTCTGTCCCCTAGGTTCTCGGCGACCGCCCCGTCCGGGACGGCCGGGGAGTGCGCGTTCCCGTCACTTGCCGTCGAACATCGCGACGTTGGCCTTCTCGGCGAGCGAGAAGTTCTCGTGCCCCTGCTCGATCACCGCGCCGAGGCGCTGGAGCAGGGCGGCCATGCGCCCGGAGGCGGCGTCCCACTGCGCCCGCGCGCCCCAGTAGGCGTTGCGCGCGTCGCCGTCCCACTCGCCGAGCAGGCGGTCGAGGTCGGTCTCGAGCTGCTGGAGCGTGCCCTCCATCGCCTGCCACTGGCGGGCGAAGTCCTGGCGCCCGGTGGCCATCGAGCCGAAATTGACCAGCGTGCGGTCGACGTCGTTGTTGATGCCAGCCATGATGATCTCCGTTCCTGGAGTTCCGGTTCAGGTCGCGGGTCGCGCCGGGCGGCGTCAGACGTTGATGTCGGCGGTGAGCCGGTGGGCCGTGGCGGCCTGCGCGTCCTCGGTCCTGCGGTACTGGGTCTCGGTGGCGTGCAGCTTCCTCGCCAGTTCCTGCAGCTCGCGCAGCACGATGCCGAGCTCGGTGTTCCACTGGTTGTAGACGGACTCGAACGCCATTCCGGACTGGCCGCCCCACCCCGCGCGCAGGTCGGTCACGTGGCCCTGCAGCTGGGTCTGGATGCCGCCGATCAGGGAGTGCGCGGTGTCGGTCTTCTTGGCGGCCTCGACGATCTGGGGGAGATTCGCAGCGGTCTGCTGGCCCACGGGTTACCTCCATGGAGTACGGCCTGGCCATGCCCACGGCGGCCCGCAATGCGGATAACGCATCGTCGTGCCCCCGCGATGCTGATCGTCTGAAACACTAGGATCAATCACCACAGGGTGGTCATGTGTCGCATTGCGAGTCAATAACGGTTTTCCGTACATCTGACAGAAAACCTTCTCGCCTGTCTCACGGTCTGACGGCGTCCGCCGCGGTGATCGGCACGGGCGTGCGCGCGGCGGCCGGATCCAGGACGGGGCCCTCCGGGATCAGGTGCAGCAGGTGGGCGGGCACCGGCGCGACGTCGGCGTCGCCGTACCCGAGCCTGGCCACCAGGTCGGCCGAGGCGAGCGCGAACCTGCGGCCCTGGTCGGTGACCAGCGAGTAGTCGCGCACCGCGTCGAGCTGCCCGTCGCCGGGAAGCAGACCCGCGAGCACCGCGCCCCCCGGCGGCAGCAGCACCTGGTCGAAGTGGTCCTGGTCGGAACCCGCCGCGGGCGGCACCGGCATCCGCAGCCGCCCGCCGATCGTCAGCCGCGCCCGCGTGGACCCCTTCCCGGTGTCGGAGTACACCGCGCACAGCGGGGCCGACCGGTCCGGCGCGCCGATCACCGGCATCGTCGCGGGCAGGCCCTCGGCGGCCAGGGAGGTGGCCGACCGGGGCGCCGCGTTGGCGTGCGCGGCGTCCACCTCGACCGGCTCCACCGGCGCGCGGCCGTACGCCGCCTTGGTGGCGGGGTCCTCCAGCAGGAGGGTGGCCTGCGTCTGGGTCAGCGTGGCGAGGCCGTCGCGCAGCAGCACGTACCAGCGGTCCCCGCCGCCGGTCACGCCCGGCACCTTGTACACCCGCCCGGCCGCCGACGCCCGCCCGTCGGGGCCCCGGGTCGCGCGCCCGAGCCCGGGGATCTTGGGCGCCCGGAAGTCCGGGCCGATGGGAAGCGCGTTCAGCCAGCTCGCCGGAACCTGGCGGTCCCGGCCCTCCGCGAGGGCGCGGACGACGGAGTCCGGCACGCGCATACGGCGGTCGGCCAGCACCATCCAGGACTGCTGCCCGTCGTCGGCGATCATCGCCTCCGGCCCGAACGGCCTGCCGCCGACGTCCATGCCGCCCACCAGCGTGCTATACGGCCTGCGCGTGCCGTCCGGCTCCACGGCCTCGGCGACGCACGCCGACCACGGGCCGTGGACGAGCCGCTCGGGCCGGGGCAGCGAGTCCGGCGCGCCCGGGATGCCCACCAGCGTCCCCCGCGAGAACCCGTGCAGCGACGCCGACGACACCGTGCGCACCGTGACCTGCTGGGTGTCCAGCAGCAGGCGGGCCGAGGTGTAGTTGGCCACCGGCAGCAGCCTGGCGTCCCGCTCGCTGTACACGTACGTCGCGCCGGTCTCCTCCTCGACGATCAGCGTGCCCGGCTCGGTGAGCGCGGTGGCGCCGCCGGGCTTGATCAGCCCCCAGATGCCGAACGCGGCCGTCACCAGCACCGCCAGCAGCACGCCGCAGAACATGGCGACGTTGTGCCTGCGCATGGGCGACTCGGGGACGTCGGGCTCGCCCTGGAGCAGCGCCGTGCCGAGGCGCTGCATCATCAGCCGGTGCGCCTGGTAGAGATCGCGACGGGTCTGCATGTCACCCCAGCCTTGCCTGGCGGATCATGGCCGCCAGCATAGAAGCGCGTGCGGTGCGCGGGGGCGTGGACTAGTGTGCGAATCCACCGATCACGACCGGGCCTGCGGACACGGGGGGCGCGCATGAGCGGGGAACCGAGCCGGGAACGACGCATAGAAGCGCTGCTCAACGGGGACGACCCCGGTATGGCGGCCGCCGGGCAGGCGCACGGAGGGCCCGCCACCGAGGGCGGGTTCCAGGGTGGCCCCTACTCGCCGGACGGCCCGGCGACGCCCGGGGGCCAGGGATTCGCGTACGGAGAGCAAGGGCCGGTCGGCTCGGGCATGCCGTTCGCGACCGGCGACCCCGTCGGCTCCGGCCCGCCCGGCGACGGCGGCGGGACGCTCTTCCAAGTGACGGGGCCGGCACGGCCCGAGACGCGCGACCTGATCCATCAGGACGGCGGCGACCCCGACGGTGGGGGGCCGATCGATCCGCTGGAGCCGCGGTGGCCGCACGCGTTCGAGGTGATCGGCGGCCCCGGCGACCCGGGGGACCCTGGACAGCCCGGGAATCCGGGACAGCCCGGCGACCCCGGACAGCCGGGTGAGCCAGGGCAGCCCGGCGATCCGGGTCCGTTCGTTCCTGAGCCGGACATCCCCGATCCGAACGTCCCCGGGCCCACGTCCCCGGACCCGATCATCCCCGATCCCAACGTGCCGGGGCCGACCGTCCCGGACCCCAACGTCCCCGGCCCGAACGTTCCCGACCCGAAGCTGCCCGACCCCAGCGTGCCCGGCACGGAGCCCAAGGTTCCGTCCATCCCGGACCCGAACCTGCCGGGCGGCGCGAACCCGGTGGGCGCGGGGCCCGCGGTGCCGGACCTGCCCGGCGGGGGAGGACCAGGAGGCGGGGCGCCGTCGGGAGGGGGAGGCGGCTTCCCGTCGATCCCCGCGGTGCCGGCCGGTCCCGGTCAGGGACCGGGGACCTCCCAGCAGCCCGCGCTGCCCGCCGACGCGAAGAAGACCCGCAAGGCGGACCCCGCCGCGCTGCGCGGGCTCGGCGACACCATCGACACCCAGGCCGGCGGGAAGATGGAGGGCTCGCGGCAGAAGACGAGCCAGATCCACGTCGGCTTCCCCGGGTTCGGAGTGATCGGCATGGGCGTCTCCGGCGTGCACACGCAGGTCCGCGACAGCGCGGCCGGCCACCTGCGCGAGGGGCGCGAGACCCTCGCCCAGTGGAAGGACATGCTGCACACCTCGGCCCGGTACTGGACGCTGGCCGAGGAGGCCAGCACCACCAAGTCCACCTAGCGAAAGGCCCCCATGAGCTACGAGAACGGCGTCACGCTGCACACCATCGGGCTCGCGGGCATGGCGGCGTTCGCGTTGCTCAACCCGCGCGGATGGCCCGTCTTTCTCATGGCCGGCGCCTCGCTGGGCAACTCCGGCGACATGGACAAGGCCGCGCGCGACTGGCACAGTGTCGCCGCCGACTTCGACGGCCTGGTGACCGAGCTGACCAACCTCACCAACGGCGTGCCGGACGACAAATGGACCGCCGAGGACCGCCAGGCGTTCGAGGCGAGCGTCGCGGCCTTCAAGAAGGAGCTGAAGAAGAGCGGCGCGGTGCACGCGGGCGTCGGCGACAGCATGGACAACCTGGCCAAGCTCTACTACGCCTTCTCGCTGGTCGTGTTCTCCGTGGGCGGCATCCTGCTGGCCCTGGTGGGGGCGGTCGCCGCGGCGATGGCCACCGGGGTCGGCGCGGCCCCGGCCCAGGCCGCCGCGGGGGCCATCGCCACCGGGCTCGAGAAGGTGGTCGCCGCGGCCCAGAAGCACAAGATGGCCGCGCTGGTCGCCGCCACCGTCCTGCTGGGCGGCGTCTACACGTGGAACCAGAGCAAGCAGGGCGAGCTCCAGCAGAAGGGGATGAACCCCAGCGGCGGCGGCCAGCCGATGTTCACCCAGGTCGCCACGCTCAACCTCACCACCGGCGACGGCGCCCTCCCCGGCACGGGAACCCTCCCGGCCCTCCCCGGCCTGCCCGCCGACGGCACCGTCCCCGGCGTCCCGCGGGTGAACTAAGGCCGCTGCCGAACCAGGTCCGCGCCGGGTGCCTCAGAGGTCGAGGCGGCGGCGGACGCGGTCCAGCTCGGACATGACGTCCTCGAACACACGGTTGTAGGCGGCCTCGGCCTCCTTGGCGCGGGCGATCGCGGCCTCGGGATCCTCCAGCAGGCGCATGGGGTTGTCCTCGGCGCCGAAGACCTCCGCCATGGCCTCGTTCGTCTGCTCGCGCAGGTCGCGGGCGGCGTCCGCGGACACCGTCTTGATCAGCGCGGCCAGGTCGGTGGAGGCCAGGCGCATGGCGCGCGGGTTCAGCTCCAGCTCGCGCAGGCCCTCGGCGCCGTACTCGACGGTGACCAGGTGGTCCTTGTCCTGGGCGCGGCCCACCAGCTCGGCCAGCCGCCGTTGCAGCCCCTCCATGTGGGCGAACCGCTCCTGGGCCTGGTTGAGCAGCTTCTCCAGGTCGATGCCGGCGAAGTCGCCGAACTCGGTCATGCGCAAGCCTCCTTCGCCGCCGCGGCAAAGCCGACATCGAGGACCCTACAGCGGTGGATCACCCCGCGTGCCCGTGCGTGAACGATGATCGGCGCCGGTGTTGCCGGTCGGCCAGGTCCGGATGAACATCCGGGACAGATCATCCGTAAAGCATGGAAACCCGGTAAGAACGGCACTGCGGAACATCGTGATCAGGGAGGCCGCAGTGGGGCAGGAGAAGTACGTCACCTCGGCCGCCATCGAGAGCATCATCAAGGAGATCGACCAGGACGTCGTCCCGGCCGTGCGCGAGTGGCGCGGGCTGGTCGACACGACCACGGTCGGCTTCCCCGGCTGGGGCGCGCTCGGCGAGCTGATCATCGGGCTCCGCTACCGCCAGGTCCAGGACGACGTGCGCGGCAAGCTCGCCGAGGCGGTCACCGTCCTGGAGACCTGGACCAGGCAGCTCGACACGGCCCGCGCCAACTGGCGGGCCGCCGAGGACGCCTCCACCGCCGTCTACGTCTGAGGCGCGCTCCCGCGACGGCACGACGCACGAGAACGAGGGAGCCGGGAACGACCATGGCGAAGACTCCGTACGGCCCGTCCCTGCGCATGGCGGGCGGCAGCGCGGCCTCGGTGCTGAACGACCTGCGCAAGGCCGCCCTGTTGTCGCGCCCGCTCACCGTGGGCGTCGCGATGGCCTCGACCGCCGTCGCCAACGTTCCCGGCATGGCCGACGCCTACGCCAACTGGGACTCCATCCACGCGCGCCTGGACACGGCGAACAAGAGCTTCCTGCGCAACCTCGGCGACAAGGGCAAGGACGGCTGGATCGCCGCCGACCACGACGCGTTCTCCGACGCCGTCGAGCGCTTCCAGGAGGCGCTGGAGACGCTGCGCGGGTACGTCAAGAGCGTCGCGGGCATCGTGGACGAGCTGGGCGACGCCTACCGCGCGTACTGGGTGGCGCTGGCCAGGATCGCCGCGGCGCTGGCCGCGGGCATCGCCGTGGCCGCCGCGATGCTCACCACGCCCTACAGTGCCGCCGCGGGGTACGCGCGGCTGCAGGCGCTCGGGGTCATGGCCAACGGGCTGATCGCCACGGCCACCGGCATGCTGGCCAAGGTCGTGTCGGCCGTGGCGGGCGGCATGTCGGTGTACTTCGCGGGCAAGGCGCTGGTGCAGATGTACAACCTGGAGCCGACGGGCGCCGCCAAGGTCGACTTCACCAAGGCGGTCATCGACACGCGGGGCCTGCCCCCGTTCCAGCCCCCCGCTCCCGGCCGCCCGCCGGCGCCGCCGCCGTCCGGGGGCTTCGAGTGGCGCGAGCCCAAGGTCGAGCGGCCCCAGCCGTACAAGCCCTGAGATCCGTATCCGCCATATCCGCTGTATCCGCTATATCCGCCATCCGAAGGAGCGGCCCGCGTGTTCGATCCGGACGACTTCCAGCTCGACGACTTCGACCGTGTCGCCGAGGAGAGCAGGCGGGCCGTCCGCCGGCTCGGCGAGGTCATGGGGGAGCTCAGGGCCGTCAAGGGCACGGGCGAGGCCGCCGGGGGCATGATCGGCGCGGTGGTGGACGGCGGGGGCATGGTGGAGCGGGTCGTGCTGGATCCCCGGGCCATGCGCCTGGACAGCGACGCGATCGGCCAGGCCGTCACCGAGGCCGTGCGGGCGGCGCAACTGGACGCCCGGCGGCGCAACGAGGAGCTGCTGCGCGGCGCGATGGGCGAGGAGCGGCCCTCCTCGTTCGACCCCTACGACCTCGACGGGGTGCAGGCGTGGCTGGAGGAGGCCGCCCGCGTGATGGACGACCACCGCTGAGCCCGCGAGGTCACCCGGCCAGGCCGCGCACCCAGGTGTAGACGTCCAGCACGCCGAGGGCCAGCGGGAACATCCCGGCGATCAGCACGAACTCCACGATGTCCCCGGCGCGGCCCCAGAACGGCGTGGGGCGGCGCTGCGGGAGGAACAGCCCCATTCCCGCCGCGATCGCCGCCATGACCAGCAGTCCCGGCAGGGCCAGCAGCGCGGCGGTCGCCCCGGTCAGCGCCACCGCGACCAGCAGGAGCACCAGGCCCGCGAGGCCGGCGCCGATCAGCCAGAGGCGCTGGCCGACGCCGAGGAACACCCGGGCGCGCATCAGCAGGGCGAAGGCCAGCGTGACCCGCATCGCCTCGCCGGTCCACCCGGGGGAGCCGAGCAGGAGCAGCTCGGCGGCGACCGCCACCAGGGCGACGCCCGCGGCGAGGCCGGTGGCGAACCGCTCGGCCTCCACGGCGCGCCTCTTGACGTCGGGCCCGTCGAGCTCCTGATCGTCGGCGCGCAGCTCCTCGGCGTTCCTGGGGGCGGACGGTAGTGGCAGCCGTGCCAGCCGGAACGACAGCGTCGGGATCAGCGGCGTGCAGGCCAGCACGAGCGCGACGATCAGCGCGGCGACGCCCGGGGCGGGCACGCGCCACACCATGACGGCGGCGGCGCCCGCGGCCCCGATGATCGAGGAGAGCGCGACGCCGAAGAAGGCGGGCAGCCCTTCGGCGACGGCCCAGCCGGCGATCGTGGCGGCGAGCGCGGTCACGGCGAACGCCGCGAGCAGGCCGGGCGCGCCGAACCAGGTCAGGCCCGCGTCCCCGCCCGTGGCGAAGAGCCCGGCCAGGAAGGCGTACGGCAGGGCGGCGTACCCGGCGACGGCGCCGGCCCCCGCGTCGCCGAGCGCCCGCGACAGCGCGGCCCCCGCGCCCACCAGCAGCAGCGCGAGCGCGCCCGCGACGATCGTGGCGAGCCGCCACGGCGGTCCGGCGACGGTGAGGGCGAGCGCGCCCGCGACCAGGCAGGCCGCGGTGGCGCCGAGGCCGGTGGCCCGGGTGTGGCGGGGCTGCCAGCGGCCGGACCTCTCCTTGATGCCGGTGGCGATGGTGTCGGCGACGTCGTCGAAGACGGCCTCGGGCAGCTCGGACGGGCGGGGCAGCAGGTACAGCACCTCGCCGTCGCGCACGCCCAGCGCCGACAGGCCCGCGTCCAGGCTGAGCGGCCTGCCGCCGACGCGCTGGAGCGCCCAGCCGGTCGTGGTGAACGCGGCCTGGTCGGGGCTCTCGCCCGCGGCGGCCAGGAGGTTCGGCAGCAGGTGCGCGAGCGGCAGGTCGGAGGGGATCGCCAGGTCGACCCGCTTGCGGGGGGTGACGATCGTGACCCGGCTCATCGCCACGGCGGGGCCGGGCGGATGCAGCACGGCCGCGCGGGACGCCCCGTCCGGCGCGGGCGGTCCGGCCGCCGGCGCCCCCGGGCCCGGCATGGAAGGCGGTCCCGCCGTGGGGTTCAGCGTCACGCCGACTCCTTCATCACGCGCAATACCGTAGCGGCCCGACAAGCTCGGCGATGGCCGACATTTCCATCTTTGGGAGTGATGCGCGCTTTCTTGGAGATCGGGCGGGGACGAAGATCTGAATTCGCTACGGTTGGCCCAGACACGAGGTCTCCGCGGCCGGGCCGCACGGAGGCCGCGGAGCACCAGGTTCGCGACACAGGGGGAGCGACGTGGGAACTGTCGTCGTCCGGCGTCCGGAGCGCCGGCCGCCTCCGGCGCCGCCCCGCGGCGAGATCCTGCTGGAGTCCCCGCCGGAGATCCCCGAGACCACCTCCGGCGGGTTCGGGCAGATCCTCACCTTCATGCCGATGGTCGCCGGCGGCGCCGCCATGGGCCTTATGTTCACCGCGGGCGGGGGCGGCAGCCCCATCATGTACGTCGCCAGCGGCATGTTCGCGCTGTCCATGGTCGGCATGAGCCTGAGCCAGCTCGGCCGGGCCTCCGGCGAGCGCAAGTCCCGCCTCAACGGCCTGCGCCGCGACTACTTCCGCTACCTGTCCCAGACCCGCAGGAAGGTGCGCAGGGCGGCGCGGCAGCAGCGTGAGGCGCTCCAGTGGAACGGCCCCGACCCCGACGCGCTGTGGTCGTTCGTCATGGGCCCCCGCCTGTGGGAGCGGCGCCCGCGCGACGGCGACTTCGCCACCGTGCGGGCCGGCACCGGCACCCAGCGGCTCGCCGTCCAGCTCATCCCGCCCGACTCCAAGCCCGTCGAGGACCTCGACGCCATGGCCGCCGGCGCGCTGCGCCGCTTCGTCCGCGCCCACTCCAGCGTGGACGACCTGCCGATCGCGCTGGCCCTGCACTCCTTCGCCCGCATCCTGCCCACCGGCGACCCCGCCGCCGCGCGCGACCTGGTCAGGGCGCTGATCGGCCAGCTCGCCGTCTTCCACTCCCCGGAGGACATGCGGATCGCCGTGTGCGCCGGCAAGGAGTGGCTGGCCCAGTGGGAGTGGGTCAAGTGGCTGCCGCACGCGCTGCACCCCGAGGAGAGCGACGCCGCGGGCCCCGTCCGGCTCATCGCCGAGGACCTGCGCGACCTCGACCGGCTCCTCGGCGGCGAGCTGAAGGACCGCGGCCGGTTCCGGCCCGGCGCCTCCGCCGAGTCGCTGCCCTACCACGTCGTCATCCTGGACGGCGGGTACGTCCCGCAGGACTCCCAGCTCGGCACGGACGCCATCCAGGGCGTCACCGTCATCGACCTCGGCGGCGCCGCCGCGCCGGTGGAGGAGGGCGCCACGCTGCGGCTGGAGGTCCTGCCCGACCGGTTCAACCGCGTCGTGCTCGACCACGCGGGCAAGGAGATCGTCAGCGGCCTCGGCCGCCCCGACCGGCTGACGTACCTGCAGGCCGACGCGCTGGCCCGCCAGCTCGCCCCGCTGCGCGCCTCCCCGGCCAAGGGCGGCGAGGGCCAGGACGTCCTCGGCGCCGACATGACGCTCACCGACCTGCTCGGCGTCGCCGACCCGCAGCGCCTGGACATCCCGGGGCTGTGGCGTCCGCGCGCGGCGCGCAACCGGCTGCGGGTGCCGATCGGCCTCGGCGCCGATGGCCGCGTGGTCGAGCTGGACATCAAGGAGTCCGCCCAGGGCGGCATGGGACCGCACGGGCTGATCATCGGCGCGACCGGCTCGGGCAAGAGCGAGCTGCTGCGCACGCTCGTGCTCGGGCTCGCGGCCACCCACTCCTCCGAGATCCTCAACTTCGTGCTCGTCGACTTCAAGGGCGGCGCGACCTTCCTCGGCCTGGACACGCTGCCGCACGTCTCGGCGGTCATCACCAACCTGGAGGACGAGCTCCCCCTCGTCGACCGCATGTACGACGCGCTCAACGGCGAGATGGTGCGCCGCCAGGAGCTGCTGCGCGCCGCCGGCAACTACGCGTCGCTGCGCGACTACGAGCGCGCCAGGGAGCAGGGCGCCGACCTGCGGCCCCTGCCCACGCTGTTCGTCGTCCTCGACGAGTTCAGCGAGCTGCTGTCGGCCAAGCCCGAGTTCATCGACCTGTTCGTCATGATCGGCCGTCTCGGCCGCTCGCTCGGCGTCCACCTGCTGCTCGCCTCGCAGCGCCTGGAGGAGGGCAGGCTGCGCGGCCTGGACACCCACCTGTCCTACCGGATCGGCCTGCGGACCTTCTCGGCCATGGAGAGCCGCGTCGTGCTCGGCGTCGCCGACGCCTACGAGCTGCCCCCCGCGCCCGGCAACGGCTACCTGAAGTTCGACAACAGCGGCATGACCCGCTTCAAGGCCGCCTACGTCTCCGGCGCGTTCGCCCCCGAGACCCGCCAGGAACGCCGCGCCCCCGCCGACCGCCGCCAGGTCGTCGTCTACGGCACCTCCTACATCCCCGTGCCCGCGCCCGTCCAGCGGCCCGAGCCCGAGCCGCGGCCCCCGGCGGTGGGCAGGGACAGCCTGCTCGACATCGTGGTGCGCCAGTTCCAGGGCCACGGCCCGCCCGCGCACCGCATCTGGCTGCCGCCGCTGGCCGAGCCGCTCACGCTCAGCCACCTGCTGCCGCCGCTCAGCATCACCCGCGAGCACGGCCTGTCCACCACCGGCTGGGCCGGGCGCGGCAAGCTGCGCGCCGTCCTCGGCATCGTGGACCGGCCCTTCGAGCAGCGCCGCGACCCGCTCGGCGTCGACCTGTCCGGCGCGGCGGGCCACCTCGCCGTCGTCGGCGCGCCGCAGAGCGGCAAGAGCACGCTGCTGCGCACGCTGGTCGCCGGGCTCGCGCTCACCCACACCCCGCGCGAGGCGCAGTTCTACTGCCTGGACTTCGGCGGCGGCACGCTGTCCTCCCTCGAAGGGCTGCCGCACGTGGGCGGCGTGGCCAACCGCCTGGACGGCGACCGCGTCCGCCGTACCGTCGCCGAGGTCACCGCGCTGATGCAGCGCCGCGAGCGCGAGTTCGCCGAGCGGGGCATCGACTCCTTCGCCACCTACCGGCGCATGGTCGCCGAGGGCGCGATCACCGGCAACGAGTTCGGCGACGTCTTCCTGGTCGTGGACGGCTGGCTGACCGTGCGCCAGGAGTTCGACGCGCTGGAGCCCACCATCACCGACCTCGCCGCCCGCGGCCTGGGCTACGGCGTCCACGTCGTCGCCGCGACCAACAAGTGGTCGGAGTTCCGGCCCGGCATCCGCGACCTGTTCGGCTCCCGGCTGGAGCTGCGGCTCGGCGACGCCTACGAGTCGGAGGTGAACCGCAAGGCGGCGCTGGCCGTGCCCGAGGGCGTGCCGGGGCGGGGGCTCACCCGCGACGGGTTCCACTTCCTCGGCGCGCTGCCGCGCATCGACGGCGTCCGGCAGACCGACGACCTCACCGTGGGCGTCCGCGCGCTCGTGGACGCCGTCCGCGAGGCGTGGCAGGGGCCGCCCGCGCCGCGCGTCCGGCTGCTGCCCGCCGTCCTGCCCGCCGACGCGCTGCCGGGGCCCGAGCAGACCGGGGCGCGCGTCCCGATCGGCATCGACGAGGCCACCCTGTCGCCGGTCTCGGCCGACTTCGAGACCGACCCGCACCTAACCGTGATCGGTGACACCGAGAGCGGCAAGTCCAACCTGCTGCGGCTGGTCGCGGAGGGGATCGTCGCCCGCCACACCCCCGCGCAGGCGCGGCTCATCGTCATCGACTACCGCCGCTCGCTGCTGGACGCCGCCTACACCGAGCACCGCATCGGGTACGCGGCCTCCAGCACCACCGCGGCCGAGATGGTCCTGGAGGCGCGCGAGGCGCTGACCAAACGGCTCCCGCCGCCGGACCTCACCCCCGACCAGCTCCGCTCGCGCACCTGGTGGAAGGGCGCCGACCTGTACTTCGTCGTGGACGACTACGACCTGGTCGCCACCGGGGCCAACCCGATCGCGCCGCTGCTCGACCTGCTGCCGCAGGCGCGCGACATCGGCCTGCACCTGGTGCTCGCCCGCGCGATGGGCGGCGCGGGGCGGGCGATGTACGACCCGGTCATGCAGCGCCTCAAGGACATGGCGAGCCCGGCCGTCATCCTGTCCGGCGACCGTGACGAGGGCGTGCTGTTCGGCGTCCGCCCGCACGCGCTGCCGCCCGGCCGCGGGTACTACGTGGACCGCCGCTCCGGCAGTCGCCTGATCCAGACCGCCTTCCTGGCCCCGTCCGCTCCCCAGAGCTGACCCATTCGCCCCACATGCCCGGGATTCAGCTGTACGAGCTTTTCGGGGGGTACGGGGGTGAAATTTGCTAAGTAAATCCGGCATACCCCTCTAAAGCTCTTGAATGCCGCATTATTAACATATCGCATCTTGAAGTATGCTACATGTGACGCAAAGGTAAGTTGGCGCTCTTTATTGAGGGCCTGTTTACTTGTGGGACTTCGGGGGAATGCCCAAAAGCCGAGAAGGGGTCACATGACGGAAATACTGCCAGAAGGCGGGGCGGCCTCCGGAGCGGGTGGCGGGGACAAACCACCGCCTCCCCCTGAGAAGAAAACGAAAGAACCGGTCACCGTGCCCCGGGCGAGGCTGGCCGAGCTGGTTCTCGCGCTGCTCAGGCAGCTCATCGGGGACGCGGGCATCGCCAGGTTCGGCGCCGGCCGCCTTGAGACCACCGACGTGGAATCGGTTCTCGGGACGGCCATTCCCTCGGCCGCGGCGGTCGCCGGGGTCGTACCGCAAGCGATGGACCAGTTCTTCGCCCAATACGGCCACACGTGGCAGGGCAAGGCGTACGCGCCTCTGAGAGGTCCGGACCACGCCAAGGAGTGGGGTCTGCGCACCGAGGACATCAACTCGTCCCGTCAGTACTCCGCCGACGCCGAGAACAACGACGTCGCCAAGCTGATCTCGAACCTCCTCAAGCTGCACCGCGCCCTGCAAAGAAAGCAGTAATCCCCGCACCTCGGGCGTGCCCGCCCGGCGACCTTTCCGCCGGGCCGGGCGCGCCTTCGCGTCTCCGAGGTCTAGGGCTTTCTGGCGAGGCCGCAGAAGGCGTCCACGGGCTCGGGGACGCCGAAGGGGTTGTTCTCCGGGCGCCACCGGGAGGTCGGGACCACGCCCGGGTCCAGGAGTTCGAGGCCGTCGAAGAACCGCGCGATCTGCTCGGGAGTGCGGGAGACGTACGGCTCGCCGCCCTCGTCGTTGGAGATCTCGATCGCGTCGTCGCGGGCCGAGCCGTGGACGACGCTGGTGCCGTCGTTGAGCGCCAGGTAGCTGCCCGAAGGAAGCGCGTCCAGCAGGTGGCGCACGATCCCGTACGCCTCCTCGTGGTCGACGACGTTGCCCATGATGCCGAGCATCATCAGCGCCACCGGCCGGCCGAGGTCCAGTGTCTCCGCGGCCCCGGCGAGGATCTTCTCGGGGTCGCGGACGTCTGCGTCGATGTAGGCGCACCTGCCCTCGGGGCTGCTGGTCAGCAGCGCCTGCGCGTGCACCAGGACGAGAGGGTCGTTGTCCACGTAGACGATGCGGCAGTCGGGCGCGATCCGCTGGGCGACCTCGTGCGTGTTGTCGTGCGTGGGCAGCCCCGTGCCGACGTCCAGGAACTGCCGGATGCCCACCTCGCCGACCAGGTGGCGCACCGCGCGGCCGAGGAAGGCCCTCGAATGCCGGGCGACGTCGAGGATGTTCGGGAACACCTCGATGATCTTGTCGCCGACCTCCTGGTCGACCGGATAGTAGTCCTTGCCGCCCACCCAGTAGTTCCACATCCGCGCGGAGTTGGGACGCGTCGGATCGAGCTTGGGGGAAGTGCCCTCTGTCACGAAGAACATCCTCTTCTGCCGTCCGAAACGCGTCAATCACCGTCGCGAAGATCGGCATACGCGCCCCGTGCGGGGACGACGGGGGAAATGATCGCGTATGGGTGGTGTGGTGGGTAAGGTGGCGGTGGGTCGGATGGTATGGGGTCCGGCCGCATCGGGAGGGGGCCGTTCCGGTGTCGGGTATCGAGCTCAACCGCGAGGCGCTCGCGAAGTTGCGCGGCGCCGTGCGCACCCAGAGGGGCCGGCTCGCGACCGTGGGCGACGGATTCCCGCCCAAGGACGCGCCGTCCGCGTCCCTGTTCGGCACGCTGGCCGGGGCCGAGGCGCTGGCCGCCGCGATCGGGCGGGTCGACGGGCACGCCGACGGCGAGTTCGGCACGGTCTCGAGCAGGCTCGACGGCGTGGAGCGGGCCCTGGACCTCATCGAGGAGAACGTCCGCACGGCACACCGCACCACCGAGACGGGACTTCCGGCGATATGACGGACATGGGGGCCGTAGCGGCGCTCCCCGGCGGGCAGGAGCTCGTCGCCCTGGCCGACAAGACCAAAGGCGACCCGGCCGCCATCCGGGGCATCGCGGCACGGTGGCGCAAGGCCGCGGGCGGCTCCGCCGAGCCGTTCGAGACGCTGGGCGCGGCCGTCACCCGCGTGGACGCGGCGTGGAAGGGCGCGTCAGCCGACGCCTTCGTCACCTATATGCGGCGGTACGTGCGGGCCGGCGACGCGCTGCACGACGCGCTCGGCGCCTGCGCCACCTCCCTCGACACCGCCGCGGGAGCCGTCGAGCGGGCCAGGGGGGACGTCGTGGACGTCTGTGACGACCTGCTCGCCTGGGTGGCCGAATACCGGCGGCGCAACCCGCACGCCAGCGACGAACAGCTCAAGCCAGGCATCTCCGAGCAGGTCGGCAAGGCCGTGTCGCTCGCCAAGGGGTACGTCCAGAGCGCCGAGACCGCGCTCTCCACGGCGTCCGGCGAGATCGGCGAGCACCTCAAGGCCGCCACGCCCACCTTCGCGTCCATCCCCGCCGCCGGCGACCAGTCGTTCGTCCCCGGGCCCGGGCACACCACCCAGTGGATACCGGTCCCCGCGGCCGAGATCGACCCGGTGTCGCGCAACGGAGGGACGTCCTCGGGCGGCGGTTTCGGCGGGTACGGCCCGAGCGGCCCCCCGCCCCCCGGCGGCGGGCCCGCCCCCAAGGGGGAGGTCGCCGAGTGGATCCGTCAGGCCGTGGAGATACTCAAGGCCCACGGGTATCCGGTCGAGAAGATGAACATGAACGACATCTGGATGATCATCCAGCACGAGTCCGGCGGCAACCCGCACGCCATCAACAACTGGGACTCCAACGCCGCCGCCGGCCACCCCTCCAAAGGGCTCATGCAGACCATCGACCCGACGTTCTCGCGCTGGTCGCTGCCCGGCCACAAGAACATCTACGACCCGATCGACAACATCATCGCCGGCGTCCGCTACGCCATCGAACGCTACGGCTCGGTCTCCAACGTCCCCGGCGTGGTGGGCAGGAAGAACGGCTCCGGCTACGTCGGCTACTGACGCCGCCCGCGCGGGGGCGCGGATTCCACGTGCGTCACCGTCAGCGTCGGCCCCGACCGGGGGCGCGCCTCCGCCAGGGCGAGCAGATGACGGCGGTTCCGCCTGCGCGTGACCATCAGCCCCACCGCGACCGGGACCGCGAGGAGCACGTTGAGGGCGACCAGCGGGAGCACGCCCCCCAAGACCTCGAACTCGAAGCGCATCGTGGTGCCGAACGCGGAGATCTCCCACTCCGGAGAGACCTGGATCCTCTCTGGAGAAAGCAGGCCGGGCAGGAGGGTCAGCCCCGGCGACGCCACCATCAAGACGGGTAGCGCGTACCATCCGCGCCCTGGCCTCACCCGCGGCTCGTCGCTCATGCCCGCCTCCCTACCGCCGTCGCCGGAGATCATCTCCCATGGAAGGGGAATCGCGAGGTGTTACGGGGTGTGCGGGCCGTGGAGGGAGAGGAAATGGTCGAGGTTGCGCTGGTAGAGGGCGATGTCGCTTTCCAGGCCCTCGCGGGTGAAGCGCTCCGGCTCGTCGCGGCGGGTGGCGGCGCCCTCCTCGGACCAGAAGGCCGTCTCGGGGATCTCGTCACCGTCCTCGGGCAGGAACTTGGCGGCCTCGGCGACCGCGTCCCTGGCGTGCGTCCAGTTCAGGATCACCTCGTGGAAGCGCTGCCGGTCGCCGGGGTTCTCGGCGTACAGCAGGTCGTCGCGCATGGCGCGGCGCGCGTACCCAGCGCCGACGAGCTGCCACTGCCCCGGGTCGATGATCTCGGAGCGCCCGGGGCCGAAGCGCAGCTCGCCGCGGCGCGCGGCGAACTCGGTCTCGTAGGGGACCACGAGGATGATCTTGTGGCGCGGGCCGGTGTCGGGGCCGTCGAAGAGCAGCGTCCAGGCGGCGCGGCCCTCGGTGAGCGTCGTCCAGCGCTCGTAGTCGATCACGCGGCGGGCGGCACGCCGCCGCGTCGCCTCGGCGTCCTCGGTGACCTCCCCGCCCGCCGTGCCCTCCGCGGCTTCGTCATCGGCGGGGTCGACGTCGTCGGCCGCGACGGTGAGGTTGATGTAGAGGTACGCCTCCACCAGCGTCCGCGCGCGCAGGATCGGCACGTCGCCCGTCATCTCAGCCGCCTCCCGGTGCCTGTGCGCGTGTCCCGGCGGAACCGGCACGTCCCACGCCGGGTCCTTTCGAGCCTATCGGTCGCCGGAAGCGATCAGGAAAGACGTTCCTCCTCCCGCGCGGCCAGCGCGCGGTAGGTGTCACGGACGACCAGCAGCCGGTCGAGGCGGAAACGCCCGGGCTCACGGCCGCGGACCCGGCGGCCCGTCAGCGACCAGAACGCCTCCTCGGGCACCTCCTCCCGGCCCGGCGGGATGAACTTGACGACCTCCTCGACCGCCGCCATCGCGATCGTCAGGGCCTGTCGTGCCGCCCGCGGGTCGTCGGCGGGCACGTTGCCCGCGGTCAGGTCGGCGACCCACAGCCACTCGCCCGGGTCGAGCAGTTCGGACGGCTCCGGGCCGCCGAAGGACGGGAACCGCGAGGACGCCGTCTCACGCTGGGGGAGACCGAACAGGAACTCCCGCTCCGTGCCGCAGCCCGCGCACGTGCCCGCGTAGTGGCAGGCCGTCTCCCCGTCCACGCTGACGAGACCGTCGTCCCACTCGGTGTCCACCGAGCCGCAGGACCCGCAGGGATGAAGGTCCAGATACAGGTGCGCCTCATCCCTGGTCCGCGCCACAGAGAACGCCATCCTCACCCCTCCGCCCCACGGTGAACCGCTCCGTCCGCCCCGTCGCGAGCCGTTTCGCCCGCCCGGCCCCGAGCGGACACGCCCGGCTCCGGGCCGGTGTCATCTGGCCCGCCGGTCCGCCACTCCTCCGGAGGAATCCAGCCGGTGGAGTTGCTCAACCTCCGCATACGTGCCCAGAACTCCTCGTCCGACTCCCGGCCGCCGTCAGGGGAGGAGACGTCTCCCGAGCTCGACGGCGCCGCGCCGGGCGGCGGGGGCGGCCCGGCGGCGGGACCTGGCGGCGCCGGCGAGGGAAGGACGGACGCCTCCTCGGACCGCGACGAGGGGACGGGCGGTACCGCGCCGCGTGCCGCGATCTCGCCGTCCACGCCCTCGATCTCGTGCGCCCAGCCGGCGCGCTCGGCGTCGGTGCGCGCGGAGCCGAGCTTGCGGACCAGCCACCGATGCTCGGCGTACCGGGCCACGAGGCACGCGTCCCATGTCGCCGCCTCTGCCGCCGGGGTTTCCGTCGAAGGGCTTTCCGACGTGGGCTGCTGCGCGGTCCCGGTCTCGGTCGACGGCGACTCGGGTGTGGAGGCGCCGGACGCTTCGGGGGGTGTCGTGGCGAGGCGGTGGGTCATCTCGGCGAGTTCGTGGACCCAGACGCGGGGGATCTGGTCGGGAGCGACCCGGGGGGCGAAGCGGATGACGTGCGGCTTCTCGGGGGTGCCGTCGCCCTTGGTCGTCCTGGCGAGCCGGCCGCCCCGGACGTGGCCGACCTCCCAGCCGAAGTGCTGTTCGCCCCGGCCCGGCACGGTGACGGACACCGTCGTGCCGTCGGGGGAGAGGACCGGCGCCCCGACCCCTCTCGGCAGGTCCGTCCCGGCGACGCCCGTGAGCGCGGCCTTCAGCTCGCGCGGGCTGACGTCGGAGAGGTCGGCGGCCCGTCCGTCCGCCGTGAACGCCGTCCCCGGGATCGGAGGGGCGGTCACCGGGCCCGCGCCGCCCAGGTAGGAGCCCATGGCCGCCTCCGGGCCCGGACCCCACAGCTTGGTGGGCCAGAACGGTTTCTCCGGCCGCGGTACGTCGTCGGTCCCCAGCGCGGCCCGGACCGCGTCCGCGAACGTGCCGGTCCCGGCGGCCCCCCGAACGCCCCCTTCCGAGGTGCCGGGGCCGTCCAGGGTCGCGTGCAAGGCGCGCAGGTCGAGGCCGGCGTCGCGTGCCGCCGTGCGCAGGGCCGGTGGCAGCGTGGCGAGGGCCGAGGCGAAGCCAGCGTCCGGGCGGTCGCCGGCGAGGGCGCCGTCCGGGGAGGCGATGTACCGGCGGTGGACGTCACGGTCGGTCTCGTGCACGTCGAGGAGGACCTCGGCGCGCAGCGCGCGTGCCAGCAACTGCGCGTGGGTGACCGCCTCGACGCCCGGCGAGGCGCCCGCGTCGGCCGTGTGCAGCCGGACAGGGGTCCCTGGACGGCCCCGGGCGCCGCCGAGGGCCTCGGCCATCGCCGCGCCGGGATCGGCCGCGAAGGACGGCCGCCCGCGCGCGTCGCCCAGCAGATCGTCCAGAGACGTCGAGACCGGCGCCGCGCGCCGCCACGGCCAGAAGCGCGCCCGGTCCGCCGGCGGCGAGGTCGTGGCCGGCGAAGGTGCGGCGGGCAGGGCGGCGGCCGGTGAGGTGGTGGACGGTGAGGTCGCGGCGGGCAGGACGGTGGAAGGGGAGGTCGCCGCGCCGCCGGGGACGTGCCAGCCGGCACCGGCGGGCGACCCGCTCTCCATGCGCATGTACACGTCCGCGAGCTGATCGCGCATGAGCTGCAGATGGGCGCTGCCGACGATGGAGGACGGCAGCGTGACCGTCCGGCCGGGACGCTCGCCGCCGCCGGGCTCCAGCGTCGTGCGGACGAGCCGGACGTGGTAGTCCACGCGCCACCGCGTGGTCACCGCGGTCCCCTTCTCGAAGTTGCTCGTCTCGTTGCGGTTCCCCCCGGACGCCGAGTCGCGCTCGGACGCCTGGTCGCCGGCCGACAGCCCGCCGCCGACGCCCGCTGGGCCGTGCCCGCCGCCCGCGGAGCCGCCCAGCGGGGTGACGCGGCTCCGGCTCGTGGCGACGGTGGCGGTCTCCTGGCGGCGGAACACCTCGCCGATCTCCACCTGCGCCCGGTCGCCGACGACCACGTGCGGCTCGGACAGCACGGCGCGCACCCACACGTCCACGACCTCCCCCCGGGTGCCCGGCACGGGGAGGCGCGCCATGCGGTGCCCGTCCTGGCCGGTCATCCAGGTGAAGGACGCGATCCGGGCGATCGCGGAGAGCTGGTGGGCCAGGTGCGTGCGGTGCTCGCGCATCCCGGCCCGGCCGAGCATGTCCCGCGCCGCGAGGCGGTCGGCCACCTCGGTGAGCAGCGTGGGGGCCTCGGTGGCATCGACGTGGAACATGTCGGGCCGCGCCGCCGGCCGCGGGTCCGGGGCCGTCGGCGAAGGGGCGGGCACGAGGTCGGCCCGCGCCGTCAGCCCGTCAGGGACCAGCCGGACCACCTCACCGTGCAGGTCGGACGCCCGGTGGACGCGGGGACCGCGCACGAGGGTCCCGGCCCGCGCGGCGAGGACCCGCGCGTCGCCGCTGGACAGGGGCATGCGCTCGGCCTCGACGGTGATCCTGATCGGGTGGCGGACCCGGTCGGCGCCGTCGAACGAGGACACCCGCTGCAGGTGGGTGAGCTGCTCGCCGGTGGACCCCGAGGAGGAGTGCTCCCGGTGCGTGGCGAGCCTGCCGCGTCCGGACTCGTCGCCCACCGCGGCGTCCCCGCCCGCGTCGCCCGCGAACGAGCGGCCGGTCGAACGGGACGTCTCGGTCTGCGCGTAGTCGTAGTTCTGGATGATGTGCCCGACCTCGTCGCTGCGGCCCTCCAGGACCGGCGTGCCCTCGTCGATGCGCGCCCGCACCCGTACGACGATCTTCTCGGCCCGCTGCGCGCCGATCCGCGCGGTGTACTCGGTCGAGTGCCAGGCGTCCTCGGCGGTGTCCCGGGTCACGTCGTCGATCACATTGTCGATCATGTTGTCGACGGAGCCCCACCAGTTCTGCCCGCCGAACTGGCCCATGATGGCGCGCCGCAACGCGGGGTCGGCGTCCAGCGCCTTCGGCGAGACGGCCCGCACGGCGTCCATCACCGCGGCGGCCAGCTCGACCTTCCGCCCCTCGCCGTCCAGGAGCGTGACGCTCTCGAACGAGGTCTGGCCCATCGCCCGCCGGAAGTGTTCGGGCAGCGCGACCCGCGTCCGTTCCAAGGTGGAGGCGTGCGCGAGCAGCCGGGACAACCTGTGCCGCTTCTGGCCCTTCTGCACGACCGCGTCCTTGCCGAACATCGCGGTCAGCTTCGGCAGCAGCAGCCGCGCCTCGTGTCGCCCGGCGAGGGGGCTCAGCGGCTCCTTCGCGGTGCGGGCGGCGTGCAGGTCGGTCAGGTAGCGGCGGATCAGCAGGGGCGCGAGCACCGGATCGAGGGCCAGCGTGTCGTCCACGAACCGCTCCACCGCGTCGGACACCTGGTGGAGCGGCAACGGCAGCGTGCCGTCCGCGTACAGCAGCAGGGCGTCGCGCTCGGGCAGCATGTAGACGACCGTCCCGCCGCCGGGCTTCTCCGGGGTGACGGTGCGGGCGTCACGGGTTCCGCGCTCGGAGCCCGTGACCGTGAAGCCGACGTCCATCTGGAAGACGTACTGCTTGCCCACCTCGATCGTCAGCCGCTCCCTGCCCCAGATGGCGGTGTCGGCCCGCGACGAGCCGTCCGTCCGCGACGCCGAGCCGCCGGGCCCGAGGCCGCCCTTCGGGTCCGCGGCCTGGTTCACGCCCGCCCCCGTCGAGGCGTCCCAGGTCACGGTGCGCTGGCGGCCCGCCGAGGTGGTGCTGCTGCCGAGCGTGAGGTTGATGTGGCCGTTCACCGCGTCCACCGCGCCCACGAACCGCGAGGTGCCCGGCTCGCCGCGGATCGACAGCGTCGAGCGGACCGGGCGGACGCCCCCGGGCCGTACGGCGAGTTCGGTCTCGTACGGGGTGTGGGTCCACCAGGGGTGCGAGATGAGGCCGCGGACGTTGGAGAACGCCGCGAGGTGGTGCAGGGCCGCCGAATCCGGCCTCGTACCCCGGGGCAGGACGGACCGGACGGCCGCCACCATGTCCCCCGCGTCCAGATGCAGGAACGTGGCCCGCGCCAGCACCGCCTCGGGCGTCGGCCACCCCTCGGCCGCCGGAGCGGCGGCGGCCTCGGCGTGCGCCTTCGGCTCTGTCCCCTCCGCGGGGACCGTCCGCGCCTGCCCTGCCCTTGCCGAGGGCGCGGTTCGCGTGCGTCCTCTCTTTCTCTTTCTCGCGGGAGGGGTTCGTTCCGGGGCCACCGCGGGGAGCAGGTCGCTCGCCAGCAGGATGCGGGCCGAGACCTCGCGCTTGTCCGGGTCGCCGTCGAGGAAGGGGGTGGTCCCCCCGTTCGGGAGCAGGCGCTCGACCTGCACGGTGTGCGGGACCTCGAAGATCGCCGCCGGGACCGTGGTCTCCACCAGCCGCACCTGGTTGACCGTGTTCCCGGCCGACCATCCCGTGCTGCGCCCGTGCGCCACCTGGCGGCCCGCGCCGCCGCCCGTGAACATCCAGTCCGAGTCGCCGGGCCCGGCGGCGTCGTGGCCGGCCCCCAGCTCGCCCCGCCCGGACCACGTCACCGACCTGCCGAGCGAACGGGCCGAGGTGTCCGAGCCGATGTCCAGGTTGACCACCGTCTCCGCCGGCGTCACCCCGGCGTACCGGGCCGCCTCCATCTGCTGGTCCAGGCGGATTCGCAGGGTGATGTGCCGGGGCGCCTGGCCGGTCCTGTGACGCACCAGGTCCAGCAGGATGCCGTCCTGCGTCGCCTGGTCGTAGCCCGTCTCCAGCCGCGCCGCCGAGAACTGCTCGGCCACCTCCCGAAGGTTGCGCATCTGCGCCGCCGCGGCCACCCGGTCGCGGGACGGCCTGGGGTCGCCGTTCGCGTCCAGCGCGGGCAGCACGCCGATCTTGCGCAGCCGCCCCTCCACCTGGGCGCGCACGGCGTCGATGCCCGTGACCCGCTGCACCAGCGCCGGACCGGCCCCGCGCGCCTGGCCGGGACCCGCCCCGAGCCACTGCGGCAGCACCGGCAGGCGCCCCGGCGGCGGGGCCAGGGAGGGGTCGTCGCGCAGCCGCACCGAGCCGTCCGGGGCGCGGACGACCGCCGCGGCGTCCACCGGCAGGCCGTAGCGGTAGGCGTCCGGCTCCGGGATCCGGAACAGGCCCTCGCTCGCGCCGTGGACCGGGGGCAACGGGGCGTGGTCGCCGAGCATGCGGACGGTCACCGTGTGCCGCAACGCGATCCGGTACCCCTGCGTGTGCCCCGTCCAGCGCTGCACGCTCGGGTGGATGGCCATGCCGCCCGCGCTCTGCCCGTGCGACCGCGACGCCGCCCGGGTGAAGCCTCCCGCGAGCCTCGGCGTCCAATTGGCGGCGGCGGAGTCGTCCACCCCCGCGGCGTCCAGCAGCTCGTCCGCGCCCGTCGCGTCCAGCAGCAGGCTCGCCTTCGCCTTGGCGCCCGCGGACGCGCCGACGCTCGTCGAACGGCTCGCCGACTCGGTCCCGGACGCGCCGGAGAAGCCGACGCGCAGCCGCTCCAGGTGGTGCTTGGCGCTCGCCGTCCCGACGGCCCGCGGGCCGTCCTGCGCGGGGTGGGCCGCGGTGGCGGGGGCGGGCTCCAGGACGACCTCGGTGTGGACGCGGACGTTCGCCAGCGGGCGGCCGTTCTCGGTGACGACGCGCTGGAAATCGTGCGGGTCGTCGATCGCCTCGCCGAGCCTGCTCGGCAACTCGTCGATCAGCATCACGCGGAGCTGGTCGCGGGTGTCGCCTCCGATCGGCGCGCGCCCGGACCCGAGGGCGGCGGCCACGCGGTCGGTCAGTGCCTCCAGGCCGGTCAGTCCGGTGACGACGTGCTCGGGGAACGGCGTCTTGCCGCGCTCGTGCGGGGGGAGCCGGTCGATCGTGCCGGGGCCGTGCACGGTGTACGCGTGCGCGACCCAGAGCCGCAGCACCTCCGCGTCACCCCGTATCCCGGACGCGACCGTGGCGACATCCCGCCATCCTGGCCCGCCCTCCCGCGGACGCGCCCCTTCCACCTCTCGCCTGACCGCCCCTGGCCGGGCGTCGCCCGCCGGAAGCGCCGCGGTCTCGCCGGACGGGGTGGCGGTGGTCTCCGCGGACGGTGTGGCCGTGGTCTCCACGGGCGGGCTGACCGTGGCGCCTCCCGACGGAGGGATCTGTGGCGTCGGGGAGCCCGTGCGGAGGCGGACGTCCCAGCGGGCCTGGGCGGTGAACAGGGACGACTCGCCGCGGTTGTCCTCGACCGCGCCGGCCAGGGCGTACTCGGCGGAGCTTCCCGTCGTGGACGCCTGGCGGCCGCGGCCGTAGCCGCCCTTGAGGATGGCGAACGGCGCGACCGCCTTGACCAGCGCCCAGACACCGTGGTCCGGGCCGACCAGCTTGGCGAGCGTCGCCATGTCCAGCTCGCCCGACGCGCCGACGGCACGCGCGAAGGTGGCCGCCACGGACGCGCCGCCCTGCGGAAGCGTGCCCGCCATCAGCTCGGACGCCTTCACGGGGAGATCCAGTACCTCGACCAGGTCTCCCGGTCGCAGCCTGATGTTGATCTCGTTCGGGCCCCGGCGCACCACCAGGCCGTCCCGGGACACGACGCGGCGGTACTCGGCGCGGAGGAGGAAGTTCAGCTCGTCCTCGGTGAAACGGTGATCGGGGCCGACCTCCGCGTTGATCACCTCGGTCAGCCTGCCCAGGTGCGGAAGCCGTCCCGTCGGGACGCCACTGGACAAGGCGATCGCCGGCGGCACCGTCTCCCTGACCGCCCCCCGATACGCCTCCAGTCGCTCTTCCGCCTCCCGCGCGGCCCGCACGACCTCCTCGACCGCCCGCGCGGTTCGCTCCGCCGGGTCGGTGGCCGTCGTCTCTGCCGCGGGCGTGGCCGCCGACGGCGGGGATCCGGGCGCGGAGGTGCGCGCGGCGAGGTCGTCGAGGGCGCGCAGGGTCCTCTCGTACGCGGTGCGGGCCTCGGCGGCGCGCTCGCCCGCGCGCCGGAACGCCTCGGCGACATCCGTGTAGCGGGCCGCCGCGTCCTTCTCCGCCTCGGCGTCCGCCAGGGACTTGCGTTGGCGCTCGCCCGCGCCCTGGTCACGCTGACCGGCGGCCTTCGCGGCCTTGTTCTCAGCGGTGGTGGCCCGGTCCGCGGCCTCCTTCGCACTCTCCGTCTTGGCCGCCTTGGCCTCGCCCAGCGCCGTCTCGGCCTCCGCCAGCGCTCCGACGAGCCCTCGCACCTGGGCGGCCAGCGAGGCGACCGGCACAGGCGTACCAAGATCGGCCACACCGGACGCCCTCCCGCCCGTGGCCTGCGAGGACGCGAGGGGAGTCACCGGGGAACCGGCCGGTGAGGTGGGGTCGGGGTGGAGGGGGCTTGGGGACCAGGGTGGTATCGGCGGCGTGTGGCCGCGGTGGGCGAGTTCGCGGGCGATGCCCTCGATGTCGGTCCGCCGGGCGAGCCGCTCCTCCTCGGTGGCGGCGGACTCCCACTTCCGGGCGAGCCATCGGTGCTCGTCGTAGCGCGCCGCCACGCATTCGTCCCGGGAGGCGCGCACGGGCCCCGCCGGGTTCATCCCGGACAGATACCGCCGGACGATGCCCTGCCGATCCGCGCCCGCGTCGCGCGCCGCCAGCCGTCGCATCGTGTGGCTGATCTCGTGCACCCACACCCTCGGCACCTGATCGGCGGCCACTCGCAGGGCGAACGACACCACATGCGGTTCCTCGGCGGTCCCGGCGCGCACCTGCGTCCGCGCGAGCCGTCCCCGGGGCACGTTCCGCTCTCCCACGATGAAGTGCTGAACACCATGGTCCTCGGTCTCCACGCGCAGCGCCCCGCTGCCGGGAGGCCACTCGACGTCCCTGACCCCTCGTCCGAAATCGGTGGCGCGCAGATCGGCCGCCGCGGTGCGGGCCTCCTCCACGCCCAGGTCCGCCACCCCGGCCGGACGACCGTCCGCGACGAACGCCGTCCGCCGGATGGGCCGCGCCGGCACCACCTCGGCGGAACGCGTGGAGGGACTGGTGGATGGAGAGGGACTGGCCGAGGAGGAGATGGGAGACGGGGAGCGGCCGGAAGTCCCTTCCGGCGAAGCGGGGTCGCCGAGGCGCAGCGTCAATGGGAGATCCTCGGCCTCCCGGACGATCGCGCGCGCCGCTTCGGACGTGAGCGGACTCGGCGAAGGAGCCGCGAGCGTGCCGTCCGGCTCGGCGACGGCCGCGGCCACGAGCCGGCCGGCGGCCGGGGACAGGCGGTCGGGGGGCCATCCCGCCGGGTTGTCGGTCACCACTTCGCGGGTCACCGCGAGGATGACGGCGTGGGTGTCGGGGGAGCCGTCCGGAATCCGGGCGAGGGTATCGAGCGCTCCCTCGATGGGGGAGCGGCGGGCGAGGCGAGCGGCCTCCATGCCGAGCAGGGCGGCGGCCTCGGCTTCCAGGCGGGCGGACGACGCGCCGTCGCCCGCTCGCACCGTCACGTGGTCGTGGATCGCGGCCAAGCTGTCCCTGGAGACATGGACGGTCGTGCCGTCGTGCGCGGTGAGACGCAGGCCGCCGTCCTGCAACGGCAACGCGTCCGGAGTCGTGACACGAACCGCCCGGGCCAGCGCCTCTCCGGCCCGCGCTCTCTCCTCAACCGGCGCGGCGATCTGGCTCGAGCCCGCGTTCGCGGCGGGCCCGGGTACGGACGCCCCCGACGTCTGGGCTGCTTCCGAGGTCCCTGGAGTCGCGGATGTCTTGGGCGCCTCTGTCTCGGCTGCCTCCTCTGTCTCGGAGGTTTCCGAGCTTTCGGAGGTCGTCTCCGACGAGGCCGATGTGGTCGCCGGAGCCGATGCCGGTGACGTGGCGGAGGTCGCCGGTAGGGCCGATGTGACCGGTATCGCCGGGCCGGTCGGCGTCGCCGGGCCGGCCGGGGTGGGAGGTGTCGCGGGCTGGGGGGTGGGAGATGTCGGTGGCGTGGCGGTCGTGTTCGCGGCGGGCGGTGCGTTGTTCGCCGGGCCGTCGGGCGGGTTGGTGGCCGCCGGCGTGGACGACGTGGACGTGGCGTCCATGCCACCGGGTTCCGGGCCACGCCTTCCTGTGCCGGTTGTTCCCGTATCGGTGGTCCCGGTGGGGTTGGTCCCCTGGGAACCGGCGGGGTCGGATGTCTGTGGGGTGGCGGGAGCGGAGCCGGTGGGGCCAGATGGCTGGGAGCCGGTGGGGTTGGATCCGTGGGACACCGGAGGGCCCGATGGGTTCTCCGATACCGAGGGAATGGTGCCGTTCCCCGATGTATGGGGTGCGGCGATGCCCGGACCTCCGGGTTCGGTGGTTCTCTGAGGGACGCCGGGGTGGGAGGTGTCGGGGCTGGTAGTGCTGACCGGGTTCTGGGATCCGGTGGGACCGGTCGCGTTGCCGCCGGATGTGTTGCCGCCTGACGTGCTGGTGGAGGGGCCGGCGCCGGAGGGGTTCTGTGAGGTGCCGAGGGCTTGAGGGTTCGCAGGAGCGGCGAGGCCGGGCGGGTTCACGGCGGCGGTGAGGTCGGGGGGAATCGAGGACTGCCCCGGAGCCCCGGTGGTGGCGGATCGGGTGGGCTGGGGCGGGTTCTGGGGTTGGGAGGTGTCGGTGGAGGTGGGGAAGGCACGCTGGGCGTCGGTGGCGGCCGCGGCGGCGTTCGCCGCCGCGAGGCTGGTGTAAGGGTGGGTTACGGCGGTGAAGACGTCCGGGTTGAAGGGGCTGATCGTGTTGGTGCGGCCCGCGCCGCCCACGGCGGCCCCCAGCAGGGATTCCGCGTCGGGCAGCTCCCACTGGCCGTAGACGAGCCCGTTGGCGAGGATGCTGCCGCCCGGTGACGCGGCCATGTTGTTGAGCCCGGTCTGGATCGCCCGCCCGGGGAACCGCGCGAAGGCGTTGCCGACGCCCGGCCCGGCCCCCGCGTTGTTCAGGGCCCTGAGCAGCGGGATCCGGTCGCCGAGCCGGGACATCGGCCCGGCGGCCTTCATGCCGATGACCGCGCCTCCGGCCCCGCCGACCGCCGAGGCCGCGGTCTTCTTCCAGTCCCACCCGTCGCGCGTCCCGAGCTTCATCTGCTCCCGCTGGGTCCACGCGTCGATGAACACCTCCTCGCCGACCTCTTCGATGATCTCCCTGGCGAGGTGGCCGCTCAGCGCCGTACGGAACAGTCCGGCGCCGCCGGCCTGGGCGGCCCTGGTCGCGGCGAGCCGGGTCACCATGGCGGAGCCGAAGTCGCGTCCCGCGACGGCGGCGAGCCTCTGCAGGATGCGCCCGATGGCGGCGCGGGCGGAGGCGGCGATGGGCCCGATCATCGGGGTGCTCGCGCCCGCGGTGAAGAACGCCGAGACCAGGGCGATGAACGCGGCGGTCACCGCCACCCAGAAGGCGACGTTGATGGAGATCTTCGAGTACTGCGTCTCGCGCGCGAAATTGTCGGCCTGTAACGCCTTGGTGAGGTTCTCCACCCCGAGCCCGGCCACGCCGGTCCGCTCGGCGAACAGCCGGTCGGCCTCGGTGACGAAGCCCGGTGTCGCGGGGACGTCCCATCCGCTGAGGACGGTCCTGACCGCGGTGACGCCGGGCTCGACGGCCCCGTACAGGCTTTCGCCGAGCGCCTGGTGCTCCTTGGCGAGCTCCCACAGCAGGCGCTCGCTGGCCTCGGGCCAGCTCTGCCCGGAGACGATCAGCGCGATGAGCGTGTCCACCCACCCGGGAAGGCTCTCGCCCCACGCGGGCGTGATGTCGGTGGTGGAGCTTCCCCCTCCGCCGGTCGATCCGCCGGGGGAGGTGTTCGGGTTCACGTCGATCGTCACGTCACCGCACCCCGTTCGCCGCCGGGGACGCGGCGGAAGCGCGCGACGCCGCCGTCAGATGCTCTGGATGGTCCTGGCCTGTCCGGCGTCGGTCCCGCGGGTCCTGGTGACGGCGAGGCGCACCTTGGCGCCGAGGTCGTCCACGCCCTTGATGACCTTGTCGCCCTCTCTGATCATGCGTTCCGTGCCGCCGTCCTTCTGGTAGGCGGCCAGGAACGCCGCCCCGGCCGAGTCGCCGCCCCATGGCGCCGCCTCGGTGAGCCGCTTGATGCGTGCGGTCCCGTCCTTCCAGACCGCCGCGAGTCCCCTCGTCGCGGTGTCCCACTGCGTGAGCCCCCTGTGCGCCGCCGGCGCGTGGATGTCGACATGTTCGGACATGGCGGGTCACCCCTTCCCGAGCATCCGGCCGGCCATCTGGTCCAGCACGCGTTCGAGGTCCCCGTCGAGGTGCGCCGCCATCTGTTCCGCCGGGATGAGCGGCTCGAACAGCTCGACGACCCTCTCGCGCGCCTTCTCGGCGGCCCGGTGGACGGTCTCGGTGATCGAGTCGGCCAGTTCCCGTGAGTCGGGCCGCCGGTAGACGCGGGGGTCGATGTCGAGCCGGATGAGGTCTCCCCGCGGGCCGACGGTGGCGGAGATCAGGCCGTCCCGGGACTTCTCCGTGACCTGGACGGCGCGCGCCTTCTCGTGCAGCGCGGGCGCCTCCTGGTGCAGGCGTGTGAACGTCGCCCGCAGTTCGTCGGCGTAGGCGCGCATCTCGGCCGCGTCCGGACGCCCGAAAGGCTCCACGTACCCTCCCCCGAGTACCTGCCCACAAGGGTCGCGGCGCTGAACCGCACCACGACCATGGTTCAACTTCAGGGAAACAGTCGTACTTGAGTGATCAGTGTGGCATCCGTCGTTCATGGCGGGCAAGCAATATGTTCACAAGCTGGTGAATCGCCCGGTTCGCCGTGTGCGGCGCGCGGCGGTCAGAAATCGAGGTCGACGACCTGGTCCCGCAGGTCGCGCACCTCGTCCCGGGGAACCCACCGCCGGTGGACGCCCCGCTCGACGCGCTCCAGCCCGAGCCGCCGCGCGACCGGCAGCAGGCCGCCGGTGTACTCCAGCAGCAACTCGCCGTCCCGCTCGCCGCGCACCTGGCACGGGGCGTCGCGCCACTCGGCGACCGTCGTCACGAAGCGCACCGCCTCGCACTCCTCCGCGGGCGCCGGGCGCACGAACCGCCCTGGGGCGACCTGGACGAACCCCGCCGCGGGCCGGTCGCTCCTCAGCCGCATCCACAGCCCGTCGGCGCGCGGGTCGGGGCTCGCCTCGTACTCCACACCGTCGAAGAGGGCGCGGTACGAATGCCACGCCTGCCGGGCGCCGTGAGACGGCTCCGCGCGGGAGGGGTCCCCGGCGGACGTCGCCACGACCGGCGGCTCGGCGCCGTGCGGCTCCGTGCCGGGTGGCGGAGAGCCGGCGGCGACGACGTGGACCAGCAGCCACCGCGCGAGGTCCCCGTCGAACACGGCCCGCCGGTGCTCGACGCCGGACGCCGTCAGCTCCCACACCTCCGCGCCGTGCGGCAGCCCGACCCCGCTGACCTTGTACTCGCGGATCACCTGGTCGACGTTCGGGACGTACCCCATGCCGGTGAACGGCGGCTCCTCGACCACCCAGCCGGCCACGGCGGCCATGGACTCCTCGTCGGCCCCGCCGTACGGGGGCCGGTACAGGTTCAGCCCGGCCGCGCGCCACCGCAGCAGGTTCACCGAGCCGTCCGCGCCGACCGTCCCCTCGGCGCCGAGCGCGTCCGCCAGCACGGCGGGGGTCGCGATGTGCGCCACGTCCACCGCCTGATGGCAGTACCCCGAGACCCGGAACCCGCCGTCCACGAGCAGGTCGCGCAGGCCGGCCGCGTCGAGCGCCTTCTGCATGATCGGCGGGCCGGACTCCGGTACGGCGCGGCGGTCCTCGGACGGCGACGGCGCGGCCAGCCGCGCGACCGTCCCCGGCTCCAGGTAGAGGCTCACCGGCAGCCCGGGATTGACGGCCAGCCCCCAGCGCGCGTCCGGCCACCCCGCGGCCAGCTCGGGCAGGGAGACGACGCGGAAGCTCCGGGTGGCGTCGCCGGCGACCGCCCGGACGGCCGCGGCGGAGGTGCAGGCGACGATCCAGGTGCGCGCCTCGCCGCTCATCGTGGGCCAGGCGACCGGCTCGTGGCCCGCCGCCGCCCGCGGCCCGATCGGGAGCGCCAGCTCGGCCTCGCGCAGCAGCGCCAGGCACGCGGCCAGGTCGCCCGCGGCGTACGCGGCCCCGAGCGTCTCCTCGAACGCCCCCTCGGGGCGCCATTCCCCCATGACGATCACCCTAGGTCCCGGCGGCGTCCCGCGGGGCCCGGTCGTCCACCGGGCCCCGCAGAGCAGTCATCGGCACGCCGGCGGGACCGCGCGGCGCGGGACGCCTACCCGCAGGCGAGCGGCGCCGCGCCCGAGCCGTCGCCGACGGTGCCGGAGAAGCGGACGCACTTGCCCTTGGCCTGCATGATGACCGGGCCGGCGTAGTACTTGTAGGAGCCGCTGTCGGTGCGGGCGCCCACGCCCTGCACCTCCAGCGTCGCCGACACCGGTGAGGCCGCGCCGAGCCGCGCGGTCTTCATCGTCACCACGCACACCGCGCCCGTCGAGGCGTTGCGAAGCTGGTGCACGACGCCGCCGTCGAAGGCGCTCGACCGCTGGACCGCGAACCCGGCGCCGCAGACCTGCTGCGGGGTGTAGGGGTTGGCGGCGGGCGGCTGCGTCGTGGTCGGCGGCGTGCCGCCCGTGGGCCGCGGCGCGGCGGTGCCGGTCACGATCGGCGCGACGGTCCTGGTCACGGTGGGCGCGGGCCGGGTCGTGATCGGGCGCGGGGCCGCGGTCAGCCGGGGACGGGTGACCGTCGGGTTCGGCGTGACGGTCCTGGTGATCGTGGGCCTGGGGTAGACCGGGGCGGACGCGGTCGGCCGCGCCGTGCCGGAGGAGGTGGGGCTCGCGGTCGCGCTGGGGACGGCGGTGGTGGTGGGCGAGCCGGTCGGCGATCCCGTCGGGCTCCCGGTGGGCGATCCCGTGGGGGAGCCGGTGGGCGACGCGGAAGGGTCGGGCGTCTGCGACGGGCCGGAGGGGCTCGGGGAGGGCTCGCCGGACGGGGCGACCGTCGGGGTCGGGGTGGGCGTCGGGGTCTGCGTGACCGTGACCGTCGTCCGCGGCGTGGGCGAGCCCTGCGTCGGCGAGCCCGTCTGGGTGGGGATCGGCGGCGGCGTGAACGGCGGCGGGGACAGCGTGGGCACGCCGCCGACCGACGGGGTGGCCGTCGTGATCTCCATCGGGTAGACGCCGGTGTCCTGCGGCGCGGGCGAGGTGGCCCACGGCGCGGTGACCTTCGGGCGCGGCGCCGTCGTGCCGCCGACCTCGGCGGGGGCGACCGGACCGTCCGAGGACTCCGGCGCCGGCGCCTGGCCCTCGGCGGCGACCCGGCCGATCTGCTGGGTGGCCGAGTAGTGTCCCGCTCCCCAGAGCCCGAGCCCGGCCAGTCCCACGACGACGCCCACCCCGGCGGCGAGGCCGACCGGGAAGTGCGCCTTCCTGCGCGGCGCGGCGGCGGGCGTCTCGGACTCTCCGGCGGCGGGCGTGCGCGGCGCAGCGGCCGCGCCGGCGTCGGACGGCAGCGCGGGGGCGCTCCAGACCTGCTCGGCGGGCGCCGGCGCCTGGGCGGGAACCTCCCACACCGCCGCCGGCGTGGCCGCGGACGCCGCGACGTCCCGTCCCGGCCGGTCCGGCGCCGGCGCCTCGGGGACGGCGGGTTCCACGCTGCCGGAGATGACCGGGCCCGCCACGGCCGGTCCGGGAACGACGACCTGCCCGGGCACGACGGCGTCGGGAGCCGGCCCGGAACCCGGAGAGGGCGCCGGGGCGGGCGGCGTCAGGGAGGAGCCGGCCGGCGGGGCGGTGTTCGGGGGCGTCGGGGACGACTCCGCGGGCGTGGCGGCCGGGAGCGGGGCGGCGGGGATCGCGGGCGGAGCCGAGGCGGTCTTGTCGTCGCCGAGGAGCCACAGCATCGCACCCTGCGCGGTCGGGCGCTCGGCGGGCGTCTTGGACAGGCAGGCGCCGACCACGTCGCGCAGCGGCGCGGGGAGCGCGCCGAGGTCCGGCGCGGCCGTGGCGATGGCCTGCGGGTCGTCGGCGAACGGCTCGGCGCCGGTCGCGGCGTACGCCAGGGTGCGCGCCCACGCGAACACGTCGGCCGCCGGGCCGGCCGGCTCGCCGCGCACCTGCTCGGGGGAGCGGTAGCCGGTCTCGCCGAGCCCGAAGTCGGCGACGCGCGGCCCGTCCGGGCCGAGCAGGACGTTGTCGGGGGTGAGGCCCCGGTGGGAGATGCCGGCCAGGTGGACGGCGGTGAGCGCGGTCAGCGTGCCGACGGCGATCCGCTCCAGCGCGTCTCCGGTCAGCGCGCCGCCGGCCTCGACGGCCTCGCGCAGCGACCGGCCCTCGACGTACTCGCGGACGACGTAGGCGCGGTCGTCCGCCCATCCGGCGTCGACCGCGCGCACCGCGTACGCGCTGGACACCCGCCGCGCGGCGGACAGGTCGTCGAGGACCCGGGACCGGGCCTCCTCGTCGGCCTCCGGCCGGCGGGGGAGCAGCTTGACGACGAACCGCCCCCCGGTCGCGTCCACGCCGCCGGGCTCGGGAACGCCCGCGCCCGCCTCGCCGGACGCTTCGGGAGAGGGTACGGGCTCCTCTCCGGGCGCGGCGCCTGCCGCGGTCGGATGGGCCAGGTAGGCGGTTCCGCGTGGGCTTTCGCCCAAGCGTCCAACAAGTGTGTATTCACCGATGCGCTCGGGATCCCCCGGAAGCAATGGCTGCATTCGTCTCATCGCCTTCCCCTGCGGCTCGCCATCGCGCATCATGACACCACATGATCACGCACCACATGACATAATTTGTCACGCGTGCATCACTTGTTACGTTTCCGTGAATCATGTCCGAATGAATGCGGGTCGCGGAAGAAGTTCATTCGCCGGTGACCGCAGGCGGTAAGCGTGAAGGATCACCGCGTCACCATAAACGGCTATTTCCCGCTTTATCTCCGCAAACCCGGACAAACGTCAATCGCCGGGAACGGCGGCACGCCCCGGCCGCCACCCGCGCCGCCGCCCCAAGGGGATCACCACGCTGACCGCCGTCACCAGCCCGGCGGCCAGCAGCGCGGCCAGCGCGATCCCGCCCGCCCGCGTCATCGCCGCCGTGTCCGGCGGCACGGGCCGGGCGACGACCCCGGACGGCAGCGGCGCGGGCCGCGCCGGCGCGAGCGCCACGACCTCGGAGGGGAGGATCTGCGACACCGCCAGCAGCGGGTTCACCATGCCGGCCCCGGTGCCCGCGCCTGACGCGCCGTCCGCGGTGAGCTCGATGCGCCGCCGCACGCGGACGTTGTCCAGCTCGGGATGGCGCGCCCGCACCAGCGCGGCGACCCCCGCGACGTACGGCGCGGCGTAGCTCGTGCCGTCCAGGTCCTGGCGGTAAGCGCCGCCCGGCCAGGTGCTGGTGATCCCCGCCCCCGGCGCGAGGACCGACACGGGGGTGGCCGCGTTGGAGAAGTCCGTCCGCCTGCCGTCCGGCCCGGCGGACCCGACCGCGAGCACGCCCTCGTAGGCGGCGGGGTAGGAAGGGGCGGGCGTGCCGTCCTCCTTGCGGATGTTGCCGGCCGCGGCGACGATCACCACGTCGTTGGCGAGCGCGTACTCGACGGCGCTCTTCAGGACGGGCTGGTCGCCGGTCTGGATCGAGATGTTGAGCACCTGGGCGCCGAGGTCGGCGGCCCGGCGGATGCCCTCGGCGAGCAGCGCCACGTCCCCGTTCTCGGCGTTGGACTGCTTGATCGAGACGAGCCGCGCCTCGGGCGCGACGCCGGCGAAGGGGATGTCCTTCATGTCCGCGCCGCCGATGATCCCGGCCACCGCCGTGCCATGGCCGACGCAGTCCAGGGGCCCGGTACCGGTCAGGTCGACGGTTCTGGCGACCCGCACCTGCGGGTGGCGGGTGTCGGCCCCGCTGTCGACGAACGCGACCGTCACGCCCTCGCCGCGCGTGAGCTGCCAGACGCGGGTGAAGGCCAGCCGCCGCTGCGCCCAGGACTCGCCGACCTCCACGCCGCCGCGCGGGGGCGCGCACCTCTGGGGTTCTACGGCCGCCGCGGCCGTGCTCGGGCCCGCGGCGAGCGTGAACGCCAGCGCGACGGCGACGACACCCCGTCCTGCCATTGGCTCAGCCCCGTCCTGCCATCCGTTCCGCGCGAGAAGCCTAGTCACTGTGCCATCGCATATTTAGGTAAATGTCGGGATCATGCGGTGCGGGTCCGCGTTCCCCCGTTCCCGACTCCGCCGGACTCTTCTCCGTTCCCGCGCGTCCCTGACCTTCTTCACCCGTTGTCAGGAGATTGCGCCTTTGCGTGATCGGGCAGAAAAGTCGCAGGTCAAGGCGGAGATATCCCCGCCGGCCCGGATATCGGGGGGTGGACGATGCGCGGCACCGGCGTGCTCCTGGCCTGCGCCCTGATCGTCGGCGCGACCGCGGCCTGCGGGGCGGGCGGCCTGTTCGGGGGGTACCGGGCGCGCGAGGAGCTGTCGCGGGCACGCCAGGCGCTGAACGCGGTGGACGACCCCTCCTCCGGCTTCACCGACCGCGCCGCCACCGCGTGGCAGCGCCCGTTCCGCCCGGCGAGCGAACAGTGCGGCAAGCTGTTCGACCTGGCGGAGGGCAGGCACGAGGACGGGCGGGGCGCGGCGGAGGCGGTGACCTTCCGCGGGGACCTGCTCGGCGAGACCGCCGGCGTCGTCCTGTCGTCGTACGCCCCGGGCGGCGCCCGCGACGCGCTGCGCGACGTCGGCGGCCTGATGCGCGACTGCCGGGTGGCCTCGGTCCGCACGGCGGGCGCAGGGGACCGGCTGGTCGGCTCGCCGCTGCCCCTGCGCGCCCTCGGCGACGGCGTGGAGGCGCGGCGCTACAAGGGCCGGGTCGGCGGCTACCCGTACGAGATGCACCTGGTCGTGGTGCGTTCGGGCGGCGTCCTGATCTCGCTCGTGCACACGGGTCTCGCCAAGCTCGACCCGGCGCGGACCGAGCGCCTGGCCGCCGCGCTCGCCACCAAGGTCGGGCAGGCGGCCGAGTAGCCTTGTGCCCGTGACCGAGACCTCCCTCGCCCCCGAGGACAGCAAGATCATCACGTTGGCCCGCGCCGCCCGCGCGCGCAACGGCACGGCCGAGGGCGCCGCCGTCCGCGACGAGACCGGCCGCACCTACACCGCGACCAACGTGGACCTGCCCTCGCTGAAGCTGTCCGCGGTGCAGGTCGCGGTCGCCATGGCCGTGTCCAGCGGGGCCGTATCGCTGGAGGCCGCCGCGCTCGTCACCGACGAGGACGAGCCCGGCCGGCCCGACCTCGCCGCCATCGAAGACCTGGGGGAGGCCGTCCTGTTCCTCGCGGCCCCCGACGGCGCCGTGAAGGGTCGCTACATCTGATCGGGGACAATGGAGGGCGTGAGTTCCTCAGCCCCTGAATTTCGCGCCGGGTTCGCCTGCTTCGTCGGCAGGCCCAACGTCGGCAAGTCGACGCTGATGAATGCGCTTGTGGGCGCGAAGGTGGCGATCACCTCCTCCAAGCCGCAGACCACCCGCCGCGCGATCAGAGGCATCGTCACCCGGCCCGACGCGCAGCTCGTCATCGTCGACACGCCCGGCCTCCACCGCCCGCGCACGCTGCTCGGCGAGCGGCTCGACAGCCTGGTGCTGTCCACCCTGACCGAGGTGGACGTCATCGGCTTCTGCCTGCCGGCCAACGAGCCCGTCGGCAAGGGCGACCGTTTCATCGCCGAGAAGCTCGCGGCCGTGAAGAAGACCCCGGTGATCGCCGTGGTCACCAAGTGCGACCTGGCGAGCCGCGAACAGATCGCCAAGCAGCTCCTCGACGTCTCCAAGCTCGGCGACTTCGCGGAGATCATCCCGGTCTCGGCGGAGTCGGGGGAACAGCTCGGCCTGCTCGGCGACCTGCTCGCCGCCCGCCTGCCGGTGTCCCCTCCCCTGTACGCCGGGGGCGAGCTCACCGACGAGCCCGAGCAGGTCCTCGTCGCCGAGCTGATCCGCGAGGCCGCGCTCGAAGGGGTCCGCGACGAGCTGCCGCACTCCATCGCCGTCGTCGTCGAAGAGATGGTGCCGCGCGAGGGCCGTGACGACCTGCTCGACGTGTACGCCCAGATGTTCGTCGAACGCCCCTCGCAGAAGGCGATCGTCATCGGCCCCAAGGGCGCGCGGCTCAAGGAGGTCGGCACCCGGGCGCGACGGCACATCGAGGCCCTGCTCGGCACCCACGTCTACCTGGACCTGCGCATCAAGGTCGCCAAAGACTGGCAACGCGACCCGAAACAGCTCCGCCGCCTCGGCTTCTACGACTGACCCCACGGCTCGACGGTCACGGGCGTGGCCCGCCCGGCTGGACGAGCCGCGTCTCGTAGGCGAACACCACGGCCTGCACCCGGTCGCGCAGCTCCAGTTTGTCCAGGACGCGGCCGAGGTGGGTCTTCACCGTGGCCTCGGCGAGGTGCAGCGCGGCGGCGATCTCGGTGTTGGACAGGCCGCGGGCCACCTGGACGAGCACCTCGCGCTCGCGGGCGGTGAGCCGGTCGAGACGCGCGTCGTCCCCCGGGCCGCCGCCGTTCATCAACTGGGGCGCGAACGTCTCCAGCAGGCGGCGGGTGATCCGCGGCGAGACCACCGCGTCCCCCGAGGCGACGCTGCGGATGGCCGCGAGCAGCTCCTCCGGCCGCGCGTTCTTCAGCAGGAAGCCGGACGCCCCGGCCTTGAGCGCGGCGAAGGCGTACTCGTCCAGGTCGAACGTCGTCAGGATGAGGACCCGCGACGCCGGGTGGTCCTTGACGATGCGGCGGGTGGCCTCGATGCCGTCGACGCCGGGCATGCGGACGTCCATCAGCACGACGTCCGGGCGCAGCCGTGCCGCCAGCCGCACGGCCTCGACGCCGTCCCCGGCCTCGCCGACGACCGTCATGTCCGGCTGGGCGTCCAGGATCATGGTGAAGGCCATGCGCAGCAGCGACTCGTCGTCGGCGAGCAGGACGCGGACGCTCACGACGCCCCCGTCCCGGCCGTCTCCAGGTTCAGCCGCGCCACCACGCGCCAGCCCCCGCCCGGCAGCGGCCCGGCCCGCAACGTCCCCCCGAACGCGGCCACCCGCTCCCGCATCCCGGTGATCCCGAACCCCGGCCCGTGGCCGGTAGCCGGGGCGGGACGGCCGTCGTCGGTGATCTCCACGGTGACGGCCTCGGGGGACACCCGCAGGGTGACCTCGGCGCGGGTGCCGGGCGTCGTGTGCTTGAGCGCGTTGGTCAGAGCCTCCTGGGCCAGGCGGTACACGGTGAGCTGAGCGGTGGCCGGGATCCCGCCGGGGTCGCCGTCCAGATGGACGCGGGTCGGCAGCCCGGCCGCGCGGAGCTGGCCGGCCAGGGCGGGGAGCTCGGCGATGCCGGGCATCGGGTGCCGCTCGGCGTCCGGTTCGTCCGGGCGGAGCACCCCCAGGCAGCGCCGCATGTCGGCCAGCGCCTGCCGTCCGGTGGCGGAGATCTGCTCCATGGCCGTGGCCGCCTTGTCCGGCGCGCTGTCGCGCACGTACCGGGCGCTGTCGGCCAGCGCGACCATGACCGACAGATTGTGGGTGACGATGTCGTGCATGTCCCGGGCCATGCGGGCCCGGTCCTCGGCGACGGCCAGGCGCGCCCGCCGGTCCCGGTCACGCTCCAGCCCCGCGACGTACGCGCGCCGGGTGCGCATGTTCGTGCCGATGACGGCCGCCGCGACGGTGAAGGCCGTCATCGCCGCGACCGACGGCAGGAGGCGCCCCTCCGGAGCCCACCGGACGGAGGCGAGCACGGCCCCGCCTTCCAGCACCAGCCAGGCCGCCAGCGTGCGACGCCACGTGGAGTGCGCGCCGACGGTGTACAGCGCCACCAGCAGCGCCACGTCCGCGGGGAGCTGGACACCGGCCAGCCACTGCGCCCCGGCCACCGCGGCGATCACCGCGAACACCGTGAGCGGCGCGCGCCGCCGCCACACCAGCGGCAGCACCAGGGCGGCCTGGAGGGCGAGAAGCCACGGAGGGCCGTCCGGCACCCGTCCGGGCCCGAGGGTGGCAAGGAACAGCACGGCCGCCGACAGCGCGTCGAGCACCCACGGCCTGCCGGCGAGCGCGGCCAGGAGACGGTCAGGCCGGTACATGCCGCTCACCATAGTGGCCGTGCCGGCGCGTGCCGTCATCCCGCGGGATGAACATCCTGGCAGGTCAGCCTGGGGTCGTACCGGGAGGATCATCCCCGGGGCGCTCGTCGCGCCCGCGGGTCGTTGAAAGGCTCCTGAACCGCACCACCACCACCTTCAGGAGCACCTCATGGCAAAAGCCTTCATGACCGCCATCCCGGCCGCCGCCGCACTCGGGCTGACCGCCGCCCTGGCGGCTCCCCTCACCGTCGCCCCGGCCGCCGCGGACACGTCCGGAGTCGCCGAGATCACCGGGATCGTCGGGAACACCGGGATCACTGGGAACGCCGGGATCGTCACCAGTGCCAGCAGGTCCGGTATGTCCGGCAGGCTCGACATGGCGGGGGAGGGGCCGGTCAGGCTGGTCCTGCCCACGCCGAGCGTGCGACGGTCGATCGGGACGGTGGCACTGCATCTGGTGGACCGGTCACGGCGGGACCCGCTGGTGAAGTCCCGGCCCTACCGCGAGCTCATGGTGAGCCTCTGGTACCCGGCCGCCCGCACGTCCGCCCGCCTTCCCCTGGCGCCGCACATGGCGCCCCGGGCCGCGGCCGACTGGGACGTCCACTCGGCGCCGGGACTGGAGATCCCGCCGGGCACGGTGAACTGGGCCGCGACCACGACCCACGCCCGGCTGGGCGCGCCGGTCGACCGGCGGGCGGGGGCGCTGCCGGTGGTGCTGTTCGCCCCGGGGGACGGCGGCCCGCGCAGCCTCGGCACCGCGCTGGTGGAGGAGTTGGCCGCCCGGGGATACCTGGTGGTGGCGGTGGACCACACCTTCGAGGCCGACCAGGTCGAGTTCCCCGGCGGTCGCGTCGAACGGGCCGCGCCGCTCCCGGGGAAGATCACCCCAGCGGTGATCGACAGGCTGCTGAGAAAGCACGCGCGGGCACGCCTGGCGGACATGCGGTTCGTGCTCGACCGGCTCGCCGGCCTCGCCCAGGGACGCAACCCCGACGCCGAGGCGTCTCCGCTGCCCGCCGGGCTGACCGGCGCGCCGGATCTGTCCCACGTCGGGATGGTCGGGCAGTCCCTGGGCGGCTCGGTGGCCGCGCAGCTCGCCCACGACGACCGCCGGGTGGACGCGGGGGTGAACCTCGACGGCTCCTACGTCGGCCCGGTGGCCCGCACCGGGGTGTCCAAGCCCTTCCTGCACCTGGCGGCCGGCTCGCACACCCGGCGGTCCGACCCCACCTGGAAGTCCTTCTGGGGCGGATCACACGGCTGGAAGCGCGAGCTGCGCTTCGCGGGCGCCGCGCACGGCTCGTTCACCGACCTGCAGGTGCTGCTGCCCCAGCTCGCCGCGACGTCAGGGAAGATCCCCTCCGGCGACCTGATCGGCACGATCGCCCCGGCCCGCTCACTGGCGGCCCAGCGCGCCTACGTCACCGCGTTCTTCGACCTGCACCTGAAGGGCCACCCGACCCACCTGTTCGACGGCCCCACACCGTCCCACCCCGACGTGAAGATCATTCCGTGACGGCCCCGGCCGCCGCGACGCCGGAGGGTCACTCGCGGCGTGCCGTTCGCACGGCGGTGATGGGCAGGTGGGAGTGGTGGAGGTCGAACGCGGGGCGTTCGGAGTGGATCGGGGGGATGGAGATGAAATTGTGCCGGGGCGGGGGGCAGGAGGTCGCCCATTCCAGGGAGTTGGCGAAGCCCCAGGGGTCGTCGACGGTCACCTTCGTGCCGTGCCGCCACGTCCACCAGATGTTGAACAGGAACGGCAGCGTCGAGGCGCCGAGCAGGAACGCGCCGATCGACGAGATCATGTTCCCGGTGGCGAAGCCCTCCGTGGGCGCGTAGTCGGCGTACCGGCGGGGCATGCCCTGCACGCCCAGCCAGTGCTGCACCAGGAAGGTGGTGTGGAAGCCGACGAACAGCATCCAGAACTGCACCTTGCCGAGCCGGTCGTTCAGCATCCTGCCGGTGAACTTCGGCCACCAGAAGTAGAAGCCCGCGAACATCGCGAACACCACGGTGCCGAACAGCACGTAGTGGAAGTGGGCCACCACGAAGTAGGAGTCGCTGGCCTGGAAGTCCAGGGGCGGCGAGGCCAGGATGACGCCGGTCAGCCCGCCGAACAGGAACGTGACCAGGAACCCGACCGCGAACATCATCGGGGTGGGGAAGGTGAGCTGGCCCCGCCACATCGTGCCGACCCAGTTGAAGAACTTCACCCCGGTCGGGACGGCGATGAGGAACGACATGAACGAGAAGAACGGGAGCAGCACCACGCCCGTCACGAACATGTGGTGCGCCCACACCGTCATCGACAGCCCCGTGATCGCGATCGTCGCGCCGACCAGTCCGATGTAGCCGAACAGGGGCTTGCGGCTGAAGACGGGCAGGATCTCGGTGATGATGCCGAAGAACGGCAGCGCGACGATGTAGACCTCCGGGTGGCCGAAGAACCAGAACAGGTGCTGCCACAGGATCGGCCCGCCGCTCGACGCCCTGAAGATCTGCGAGCCGAGCCTGCGGTCGATCTCCAGCACGAGCAGCGCGGCGGCCAGCACCGGGAACGCCATCAGCACGAGCATGCTGGTGAACAGGGTGTTCCACGTGAAGAGCGGCATGCGGAACATCGTCATGCCGGGCGCGCGCATGCAGATGATCGTGGTGATGAAGTTGACCGAGCCGAGGATCGTGCCGAGGCCCGACATGACAAGACCCATGATGAACAGGCTCGGGCCGATCCCGGAGGTGTACGTCTCCTCCGACATGGGGGTGTAGGCCGTCCAGCCGAAGTCGGCGGGCCCGCCCGCGGTGAGGTACCCGGAGAGCACGATCAGGCCGCCGAACAGGAACAGCCAGTAGCCCACCATGTTCAGCCGGGGGAAGGCCACGTCGGGCGCGCCGATCTGCAGCGGCATGATCGCGTTGGCGAAGCCGGCGAACAGGGGGGTGGCGAACAGCAGGAGCATCAGCGCGCCGTGGTTGGTGAAGAGCTCGTTGTACTGCTTGTTCGTCATGAGCTGCATGCCGGGCTGCAGCAGTTCGGCGCGGACCAGCATCGCCATGAGGCCCGCGATGAGAAAGAAGACGAACGAGGTGACCAGGTACAGGTTGCCGATCACCTTGTGGTCGGTCGTGCTCGCCCATCGCAGCAGCAGCCGGCCCAGGTGGGCGTGTTCGGCGGTGGGAGCCTCGGGCTCCTTCGTGTAGATCACGGGGCGCCCCCAACCGTACGGCCGGGCCGTCGCGCGACGCCGGCCGTACGGCCCGATCGCCACGGTACAGCGCGGGATGTTCCGCCGTTTTTCCCGGTTCCGGCGGGGCCGGTTAGCGGGCGCGCTGGGGCGCGTACCGTTCGCATGGCACCCCCCGCCGGCGTCGCGTCGCTTGCTTACTCCGTTTAATCCGATTACAACGCGTAAAACGCCTATATCGGAGAAACGACGAGCAAAGACACAAATGGCGACGGCCAGGGTTTCTTTGACGACCCTGGCCGTCGCCGACGTCCGACGTCCGGGCTACTGCTGGTAGCCCTCCACCTCGTTGACCGGGCGGGGACTCGCGAAGTCCGGGTCCTCGCCGAACTCCCTGCGGGCCTTACGCTGCCGGAGGAGGTCCCAGCACTGGTCGAGCGCCGCCTCCAGCTCCTTGATCCGCGCCCGCTCCTCCTGCGAGGAGACCTCCCCCGTGGCGGTCCGGTCCCGGAGATCGTGCTCCTCCGCGATGAGATCCTTGATCTTCGCGAGTATCTCGCCGTCCTGCATGTCCCAACCTCCTCGATGTCCCTACGGGAGCTTACGGTGTGGGGGTCCGCACCGGGGTGACCCCTTGATCGCCCCCCGCCTTCACGCCGGCCGTCCGCCGTCTGGTACGGTCATGCGTATGCTGCGCGGGCTGCTTCTTAGCCGCCGCGGCGAGGGCCTGTAAGAGGCCGGCTCCCTCGCCGCGGAGCTGAGCCATGCGCGTCGGCCGATCGAGGATGAGAATCCCGGTGGCGACCTCCCTCCCGTGCACGTCCACGGAACCCATGAGATCAGCACGTTCAGGCATGCCGTCCTGACGCGCGCCGCCGCCGCCGGTACCGATACCGATCAGGAGCATGTCCATGCATTCGCAGTACCCGCAGCAGCAGCCGTCCCCGATGCCCTTCCGCCGCTATCAGCCCTTCACCCCCGTACGCCTGCCCGACCGCACCTGGCCGGACAAGGTCATCGACCGCGCCCCCCAGTGGTGCGCCGTGGACCTGCGCGACGGCAACCAGGCCCTGATCGACCCCATGGACTCCGACCGCAAGATGCGGATGTTCGAGCTGCTGGTCCGCATGGGATACAAGGAGATCGAGGTCGGCTTCCCCGCCGCCTCCCAGACCGACTACGACTTCGTCCGCCAGATCATCGAAGAGGGCCGCGTCCCCGACGACGTGGTCATCCAGGTCCTCACCCAGGCCCGTCCCGAGCTGATCGAGCGCACCTTCGAGTCCCTGCGCGGCGCCAAGCAGGCCATCGTCCACCTGTACAACTCCACCTCCACGTTGCAGCGCCGCGTGGTCTTCGGCCAGGACAGGGACGGCATCACGGCCATCGCCGTCGAGGGCGCCAAGCTGTGCCGCAAGCTCGCCGAGCAGATGACCGGCACCGAGATCTACTTCCAGTACTCGCCGGAGTCCTTCACCGGCACCGAGCTGGAGTACGCCGTCGAGGTCTGCAACGCCGTCACCGAGGTCTGGCAGCCGACTCCCGACCGCAAGGTCATCGTCAACCTGCCCGCCACCGTCGAGATGGCCACCCCCAACGTCTACGCCGACCAGATCGAGTGGATGAGCCGCAACCTGGCCCGCCGCGACTCGATCGTCCTGTCCCTGCACCCCCACAACGACCGCGGCTCCGCCGTCGCCGCCGCCGAGCTGGGCTACCAGGCCGGCGCCGACCGCATCGAGGGCTGCCTGTTCGGCAACGGCGAGCGCACCGGCAACGTCTGCCTGGTCACCCTCGGCATGAACCTGTTCTCGCAGGGCGTCGACCCTCAGATCGACTTCGGCGACATCGACGAGATCCGCCGCGTCGTCGAGTACTGCAACCAGCTCCCCGTCCACCCCCGCCACCCCTACGGCGGCGAACTGGTCTACACGGCCTTCTCCGGCTCCCACCAGGACGCCATCAAGAAGGGCCTGGAGGCTCTGGAGCGCGACGCCGTCGCCGCCGGGGTGCCCGTGGACGAGTTCGCGTGGGAGGTCCCCTACCTGCCCATCGACCCCAAGGACGTCGGCCGCACCTACGAGGCCGTCATCCGCGTCAACAGCCAGTCCGGCAAGGGCGGCGTCGCCTACATCATGAAGGCCGAGTACGGCTTCGACCTGCCGCGCCGCCTGCAGATCGAGTTCTCCGGCGTCATCCAGGCGCGCACCGACGCCCAGGGCGGCGAGGTCAGCCCCGCCGAGATGTGGGACGCCTTCGCCGACGAGTTCCTGCCGAACCCCGACAAGCCCTGGGGACGCGTCGGCCTGCTGGCGCACCGCAACGTCTCCCAGGTGGACCAGAAGGACGCCATCAGCGCCGACATCCGCCTCGACGGCGAGATCCGCGAGGTCGAGGGCGTCGGCAACGGCCCCATCTCGGCCTTCGTCGACGCCCTGGGCAGCGTCGGCGTCGAGGTCCGCGTCCTCGACTACACCGAACACGCCATGAGCGCCGGCAGCGACGCCCGCGCCGCCGCGTACGTCGAATGCCAGGTGGGCGACCAGGTCCTGTGGGGCGTCGGCGTAGACGCCAACTCGGTCACCGCCAGCCTGAAGGCCATCCTCTCCGCCGTCAACCGCGCCACCCGCTGACCTCGCCCAGCCGTCGAGCCACCACCCGCCGAGGGGGCGCCCGACCCCCTCGGCACACGGCTGTCCAGCGACGTGCGGTGGGCCTGCCGTCTCAACGGAACGAGCGGCGGTAGGCGGCGGGGGTGGTGTTCAGGGTGTTGTGGAAGCGGCGGCGGAGGTTCACCGCCGAGGAGAGGCCGACGCGCTGGGCGATGGTCTCGACGGACAGGTCCGTCTCTTCCAGGAGGGCGCGGGCGCGGGCTATGCGGCGGTCGAGCAGCCAGCGGCCGGGGGAGATGCCGAGCTGGTCGGCGAAGTGGCGGCTGAAGGTGCGGCAGGACAGGCCGGAACGGGCCGCCATGTCCTCGATCGTCAGCGGGCGGTCCAGGTTGGCGGTGATCCAGTCCAGCAGCGGGGCGAGCGAGTCGGGCACCGGGCCGGTGGTCGGCAGTTCGGGGTACTGGCGCTGGCAGCCCTCCCGGTGCGGGGCGGCCGCCAACTGGCGGCCGATGCGCATCGCCAGGGCGGCGCCGTGCTCGCGCCTGACCTGGTTCAGGCAGAGGTCGATGGTCGTGGCGGTGGCGCCGGCCGTCGCCACGTCGCCGTGATCCACGTAGAGCACGGACGCGTCGGGCCGCATGCGGGGGAAGCGCACGGCGAGATCGGCGGTCAGTTCCCAGTGGGCGGCGGCGGTGCGGCCGTCCAGGAGGCCGAGGGTCGCCGGGACGTAGATCCCGCAGGCGACGGCCATGATCCGCATGCCGCGGGCGTGGGCCGCGAGGACCGCGGCGCCGAGGCCGGGGGAGACCGTCACCGGTGAGCTCCAGCCCGCGATGAGAAGGGTGTCGGCCTCGGCGAGGGCCTCCAGCCCCCGCTCGACGATGATGTCGACGCCCATGGTCGTCCGGATCGGCCCGGGGTGTTCGGCGCAGAGCGTGAAGTCGTAGTGCTCGGGGATGTCCGGGCCGTGGTAGCCGAAGACCGCGGAGGCGCAGGTCACCGGATACATCTCCTGGAGCGAACCGACCATGGCGACCACGCGCTGCTTCATGGCATGAATGTACCTAATGATGTCATTGTGGACACCTGTGCCGGGCTTTCTGGATGTTCACAGTAGATGGTCATGGAGTTCAGGAAATGACCGCACTTTCCGAGTGCGAACAACCCCTCACCGCACCGGCCAGGCTCTGGACCAGGGACTTCGTCCTGTATTTCGGCGCCAGAGCGGTGTCGTTGCTCGGCGACGCGATGCTGCCCGTCGCGACCGCGCTGGCCGTCGGCGCGATCTACGGGGTGTCCGGCGTCGGCTACGTGCTGGCCATCTACACCGCCCCGTTCGTGCTCTTCATCCCGTTCGGCGGAGTGTTCGCCGACCGGTTGGGCGCCCGCACCATGATGGTCGGCGCCGACCTCATCCGGATCTTCACCCAGACCGCGGTGGCCGTCGCCTTCTTCGCCGGCGCCCCGCCGCTCTGGCTGCTGCTGTCGGCGTCGTTCCTGTCCGGTACGGCGACCGCGATGTTCCAGCCCGGGGTCAACGGCATGGTCCCCCTCGTCGCCAAGGACCCGCAGCACGCCAACGGCACCCTGAAGATCGCCGACGCGGCCACCCAGCTCGGCGGGCCCGTCCTCGCGGGCGTGCTGATGACGCTGACCGGCGCTGGCGCCGTCTACGCCGTCGACGCGGGAACGTTCCTGCTCAGCGGCCTGTGCCTGGCCCTCATCCGGCTGGCTCCCGCCGCCGCCGGGGCCAAGGCGCGCTCGACGGTCCTGGTGGACCTGCGCCGCGGCTGGCTGGAGTTCCGCTCCCGCAGCTGGATGTGGTCGGTGATCCTCATCTGGGTGTTCTTCGGCATCCTGGTCTTCGGCCCCTACATCCCGCTGGGCTCGCGCCTGATCGGCGACCGCCTCGGCGACGCCGCCTACGGCTGGGTGATGGCCGGCCTCGGCTGTGGCACCGTTCTCGGCGGGCTGATCGCGATCAGGCTCCGGCCGTCGCGTCCGCTCGCCGCCGGTGGCGTGGCCATCTTCGGGTTCGGGTTCATGCCGCTGACGGTGGCGCTGGAACCGCCGCTGCCGTGGCTGATGGCGGGCCACCTGGTGGGCGGGATGTCCTTGGCGTTCTGGTCGGTGATGTGGGCGACGAGCGTCCAGACCCAGGTCGCCCCCGACGTCCTCAACCGGGTGAGCGCCTACGAGATCGCCGGGTCGGTGTCCGGAATCGCCGTCGGGCAGGCGCTGGTCGGACCGGTCTCGCAGGTCGTCAGCCCTCGGGACCTGCTGTTCGTCTCCGCCGGCGTCAGCTTCGCGGTCTGCGCGGCCCTGCTGCTGACGTCCCCGGTCCGCCGGCTGCGCCGCGCCTGACCCCCGGGTGGGCCCGCCTCAGGTGGCGGGTGGGGCGGGCGCCTGTCCGGTGGGCGGGTGGAGTGTGGTGACGCCGGTGAGGATGAGATCGATCCCGGCGAGGAACTGCTCGCGGTCGTCGTGCTCGCGCACCTGGTTCGCGACGGCCCGGGTGAACGGGTAGTCGTCGGGGTCGAGCTCCTCCCATGCCCTCGACGCGGCGTCGAGGAACTCGGCGCGGTCCGCGTCGGACGCCAGTACGCGGGCGTTCGCGGCGTTCTGCCCGGCGGCGCCGAGGATGTAGTGCACCAGCGCCGAGGCCGCCGTGAACCAGTCGCCCTCGGGCACGCCCAGCGCGCGGACCCGCCGGCCGATGCTCTCGAAGATCCGCGGTGTCACCAGCCCCCAGGGGCTGCGGGAGAGCTGCGTGGCGAGCTGCGTGGCGAGCCACGGGTGTCCGGCGATCGCGTCGAACAGGCCGAGCGCGATGGCGCGGATCTCGTCCTGGGGCGTGCCCGGGGCCCCGGCGGGCTCGGTGGCCAGAGCGGCGGCGACGACGGCGTCGGTGGCGGCGTCGAGCAGCCCGCCCCTGTTCCCTACGTGCCAGTAGATCGTCCCGGGCCCGGTGGCCAGGCGCTGGGTCAGCGCCCGGACCGTCAGCCCGCCCTCGCCGGCCGCGTCGAGCAACTCGACGGCGGCCTCGACGATGCGCTCACGGGAGAGCGCCTCTGTGCGCCGCTGTGCCGGGCGCGTCCGCGAAGCCATGGTGCCATCTTGACATGTCTGGAGCATCGTTCCAACATGGAGCACTGTTCCAGAATGGAGCACTGTTCCAACGAGGAAGCCGTACCGGACCTCGCCGGGCGGCTTCGACCGCGAAGGAGCCACGATGCACACTCCCGTCACGATCATCGGCGCCGGGCTCGGCGGACTCACGCTGGCCCGTGTCCTGCACGTCCACGGCATCCCCGCCACCGTCTACGAGGCGGAGGCGTCCCCGGCCGCGCGCACGCAGGGCGGGATGCTCGACATCCACGACTACAACGGGCAGCTCGCCATCGAGGCGGCCGGCCTCATGGACGAGTTCCGCGGCCTCATCCTGGAGGGCCGCGAGGCGATGCGGATCCTGGACCAGGACGGGGCCGTCCTGTTCGAGAAGGCCGACGACGGCACGGGCGGACGCCCCGAGGTGCAGCGCGCCGAGCTGCGACGGATGCTGCTCGACTCGCTCCCCGCCGGCGCCGTCCGATGGGGCCACAAGGTCACGAGCGCCCGTGCCCTCGGCGACGGCCACCACGAGGTGACCCTCGCCGACGGGGGCACCGTCACCACGAGCCTGCTGGTCGGCGCGGACGGCGCGTGGTCACGGGTCCGGCCGCTGCTCTCCACCGCCACACCCGAGTACACCGGCACGTCGTTCGTCGAGTTCTACCTGTTCGACGCCGACACCCGGCATCCCGCCGCCGCGAAAGCGGTCGGGGGCGGGTCGCTGATGGCGCCCGCGCAGGGCAAGGAGATCCACGCGCACCGGGAAAGCGGCGACACCCTGCACACCTACGTGATGCTCACCAGGTCGCAGGACTGGTTCGCCGCCATCGACTTCACCGATGCCGCCACGGCCACCGCGCGGATCGCGCGGGAGTTCGCCGGCTGGGCCCCGGAGCTCACCGCGCTGATCACCGACGGCGACACCGAGCCGGTCCTGCGCCCCCACTACGCGCTGCCGATCGGGCACCGGTGGGATCGGGTGCCCGGGGTGACCCTGGTAGGCGACGCCGCCCACCTCTCGGCCCCCAACGGCGAAGGCGCCAACCTGGCCATGTACGACGGCGCCGAGCTCGGCAAGGCCCTCGCCGCGCACCCGGGCGACATCGAGACCGCCCTCACCGAATACGAACAGGCCATGTTCCCCCGCGCCGTCGAAGCCGCCACCGACGACACCCACATCCGCGAGCAGTTGTTCGGCGACGACGTCCCCCAAGGCTTGATCGATATGTTCACCGACCACGAGTAGACCCGGCCGGCCACTCCTCGCGTGGTCCCAGGGCATGGGGTGCCGGGGTACGGCGGACGCGTCTTGTACGCGGGTGTGCGCCAAGATGGGGCGGTGGACTTCGAACCGTACCGAGCCGAGTTGGTGGCGTACTGCTATCGGATGGTGGGTTCGTTCCACGAGGCCGAGGACCTCGTGCAGGAGACCATGCTGCGGGCGTGGAGGGCCAGGGAGCGGTACGACGCCTCCCGCGCGTCGGTGCGGACCTGGCTGTACCGCATCGCGACCAACGTCTGCCTGACCGCGCTCGAGGGCCGTGCGCGGCGGCCGTTGCCGTCCGGGCTGGGCGCGCCCAGCGACGATCCCGAGGCGCCGCTCACGCCCGCCCTCGACGTTCCCTGGCTCCAGCCGTTTCCCGACGCCCGGTTCGAGGTGGGGATACGGGCCGACATGCGGCTCGCGCTGGTGGCGGCGATGCAGACGCTGCCGGCGCGGCAGCGCGCGGTGCTCGTGCTGCGTGAGGTCCTGCAGTTCAGCTCCGCCGAGGTGGCCGTCCAGCTCGGCTCCACGGTCCCGGCCGTCAACAGCGCCTTGCAGCGGGCCCGCGCCGCCCTGGCGGAGGCGGGCGAGGCCGTCGACCCCGCCGAGGTCAGCGAGCCGGACGACCCGAAGGTGCGCGAGGTGATCGAGCGGTACATGCGGGCGTTCGAGACGGCCGACGTCCCCGCGCTCGTGCGCCTCCTCACCGAGGACGCCGTGCTGGAGATGCCGCCGGTGCCGCTGTGGTACCGGGGCGGCCACGACTACGGCAGGTTCATGCGCCGTTTGTTCGCCATGCGCGGGACGGGCTGGGCTCTCAGGCGTCTCCGCGCCAACGGGCAGCCCGCCCTCGCCGCGTACGTCCCTGAGCCCGGGGGCGGGCATCGCCCGCACACGCTCCAGGTCTTCACGGTCACCGGTGGCCGGATCGCCCGCAACGTCGTGTTCGCGGACTCGACGGTGTTCGAGGCATTCGGCCTGCCTGACCGGATCCCTTGAACGAGTTCGACCGGCCGCGATGAGTCGGGCCGATGCCGCCGGTACGTAGGGGTGAGCATCGATCGAAAGGGACCCCCATCGTGAGCGTCATCGTCATTGAGTTCATCACCCTGGACGGGATCGTGTCCGATCCTGACGGCTCCGCCGGCACACCGGCCGGCGGCTGGGCGTTCCGGCACGGGCCCGGAACGGTCGCCGGGGACAAGTTCCGGCTCGGCGGCATCCTCGACGACGGCGTGATGCTGCTGGGACGCACGACCTGGCAGTTGTTCTCGCGGCTCTGGCCGGGACGCGATGACCCGTTCTCCGCGCGGATGAACGCCGTGCCGAAGCTGGTCGCCTCCCGCACGCTGACCGACGCCTCGGCATGGGCGAACTCGCGGCTCATCGACGGCGACCTCGTCGATGCCGTCAAGCGCGAGCGGCGTGACGTGGTCGTCACCGGGAGCCTGAGCGTCGTCCACGCGCTGATGGCCGAGGACCTGATCGACGAGTACCGGCTGCTGACCTTCCCCACCATCCTCGGCGCCGGCGAACGGCTCTTCCCCGCCGGCGGCCCGCCCACGCACCTGGAGTGCCTCTCGGCCGACCCGGCCGGCGCCGCGGTCCTCACCCGGTGGTCGCGCGCCGGACGCGGTGTCGGTGGGGGCCGCTACCATTCGTGATCATGTCGATGTGGCTGAACCTTGCGAAGATCGATGGCGAGCTGCTGGAGTCCGTGCGGGCGAAGCCCGATCTGATCGGCGCGATCTTCTCCGAGGACGGGCAGGCGCCTGCCGGCTTGCCGAGCGAAACCGACATGTTCGGATACGACTACCAGGCCTTCAGTGTCATCGCGGAGGCCAGGGCCGAGGCCGAGCATGAGGGCGAGGGATGGCGGACCTGCTATCCCTGGTTCGCGGCGGCGATCGGCGAGACGGGCGAGAACGACATCGAGGAATACGAGTTCGGCTACGGCCCGGCGTTCGTCCTCGACCCCGCCCAGGTCGCCGCGATCGCGAAAGGCCTGATGGCCGAGGGATGGGGCTTCGGCGCCACCCGGCAGTCCCCAGGAAGCGGCGCCTATGAGGGGTTCGAGGACCTCGGGCCGTTCTACGCGGCGGCGGCGCGGGACGGCAAAGCCGTCGTGGGAGGGGTGAGCTGATCCCTCTGCCGTGGCCACCGCTGACGTCGACACCATCAACATGGGTCATGTCAGTGCTGTAGGCCATGGTGGGGGCTATTCCCGGCGTCTCTGAGGGTTGGAATGCGGGACGGAATACATGACGGCGTCGACATTTGCAAGGACGCCGTTCGCCGTTAGCCCACCTTAGAACCGGGCGGCCACCATACGCTGCCCACCTAGGCGCGCAGCCACATGGCCGCACGGTGGACGAGCCGCGGACAATCGCCGCGCTCACTGCCCGGTATGACGCGATAAGGGCGGAAGCCTTACCGTTTAAGCAGTCGGTAAAGCTCCTAGAGAGAGTGGTGACTCAACGTGGCAGCTAACCTGCGAGGTGCCCGTTGGCGCAAGAGCTCTTTCAGTGCGGACACGGGCACCTGCGTGGAAGTCGCGTCGAATCTGCCGGCTGTTCTCGCGGTGCGTGACAGTAAGAACCCGGCGGGTCCCGCGCTGGTCGTCGCCCCGGCCGAGTGGTCGGCGTTCCTGAACGGCGTCCGCTCCGGACGGTTCGAGGCCTGACGAGGTCCGCTTCCGCCGTTCTCCGAGCGTCGCGATCTCTCCTCGGAGAACGGTGGCCAGGCCAAGCACAGGTCGCCGGAGCGGGTTGGGCGGAGTGCGTCGGCGGCGCGGGGCCGCTTCAGGGGGCGGGGCGGCGGGTGATCAGGACGCGGTCGCGGAGGACCAGGCGCCGGCGGTCGCGGTCGGCGGCGAGGATGCGCATGGTCTGCAGGTCGTCGATGACGCTGTCGAGGTCCCATCCCTTGGCCTGGAACTCGCCGGTCAGGTAGCGCAGCACGGCGGGGTTGCCGTCCTGGCCGGCCAGCCGGGCGACCGAGAGACGGGAGACCAGCAGGGCGTGCGGTTCGGCGAGTTCTATCTTGCGGGTCGAGGCGAGCAGGTGCCAGCAGTTCAGACAGGCGAGCACGCCGGTGATGACCACGCCGGGGACGGGCTCGGTGAAGAAGGGAGCGGTGACCATGCCGGCGGCGCCGAGCACGGCCTGCACGTCCTTGCGGAAGTTGTAGACGACGTTCTTCCATGACCTGCTGTGCACGACCACGGTGTTGCCGACGTGCCGGAACTCGATGACCTGGCGCGAGGAGTCGTGCCCGGCTCCGAGGAACGCGGTCACCGCCTCGTCGCTCACCTCCTTCAGCGAGGCGCCGTCGAACGGGACGGGGGACGTCGCCGGGGCGGGCTCGTCGATCACGGGTGATCTCCTCGGTCGAGGTCCGGCAGGCGGTTGCCGATCATGTGGTGGAACGCCGAGGCGGTGCCGAAGTAGGCGCTGGCCAGGCCGTCGGAGGACTCCAGCCGTAAGGCCTCCTCCGCCATCAGCCGCTCCGCCGCCTCGATCCGCGCCTTCGGTTCCGGGTGGGTGTGCAGGGCCGAGGGCCTTCTGGCGTCGAGGGTCGTCAGGAATCCGATCAGTTTGAGCACGGTGCCGATGCAGAAACCGGCCGTGCCCCGGGCCGTTCCCCGCTTGAAGAGCGGCGCCTCCATATAGGAGAGGAACGGTTCGACGCACCGTCGCAACGCCCATTCGTCGGCGGCGAGTTCCTGGGCGGCCGACAGGCCGGCGTCGGCGGGTGACACGGCGCCGTCGAAATGACCGAGCTCGATGTGCGCGAGCTCGTGGTGGATGAGGAACGACCAGCAGGCGAGTGACGCGATGGTGACCATGACGGTCCACATCGGGTTCGCCATGATGTCCTCGGGCAGGTAGCCGTGCCCGAAGGTGGGCGGGGTGGACTCCGCCATCCACCGGTCGCTGATGATCGAGGCGAGGCCGTCGATGATGAGCTGGGGAGAGATGTTGAACATGGGCCGGCCGTCCGGGCCGGGGGTGGTGGAGGAGATGACCGCCGCGAACTCGTCCACCAGGCGCACGAACTGGGCGCTGGCGATGATCATGCAGCCCTCGTCCACCTGGTAGGTGACCAGGTTCGGGACCAGGAACGCCCGGTGCTCGTCCTCCAGCGGGTCGTACAGCATCGTGCGCGGCACGGTGCCGATCAGGATGTCGGGAGGCGGCTTCAGGCCGAGCAGCCCGGTCGTGGTGACCAGCGGATCGTCGGGGTAGGAGAAGCGGAGCCCGTACAGGTGTCGTACCGCGTCGGAGCCCCCGGTCCGGGCGGTGGCGGTGAGGAACGCGTCCAGGTCGTCGGCGAAATGCGGCAGAAAGAACTGCCCGGCGGATTCGTACAGTTCGCGGTACCGCGCCATCAAGGCTTCGTTTCGCGGAGGCAGGCGGTGACGCCTGGCGACCCATAATCGCATTCGTAGCAGTTTCATGGTCTCGGAGAGCAATCCCACCACCCGCCCTGCCGTGATCGGCGATCGACTTCGCCCCCGTACTCAACTCTACTGTGCGGCGGCGAGGGGGAATGAGGCTCTTTCCGCCGGTCGGCACGGTCCGAAATCCGCCCGCCATCCCGACAAAACGGCTATTACTCTTAAACCAACGTGGCAGCTGAGGTGCGAGGTGCCCGGTGGCGCACGAGCTCTTTTCCTGCGGATACGGGTACCCGCGTGGAACTCGCATCGGACCTGCCGCGTGTGTTCGCGGTGCGTGACAGCTGGTTCGAGCGTCAGGAGGACGCGATGCCCCACCCGTACGCCGACACCCTGCGCCTGCCTGGTGCCGATCTCCACTACCAGGTGCGTGGCCAGGGACCGGCGCTTCTGTTGATTCCCGGCAGCAACGGTGACGCGGGCCTGTACGAAGCCCTGGCCGAGTTGCTCGCCGACCGGTACACGGTGATCAGTTATGACCGGCGCGGCTTCTCGCGCAGCACGCTGGAGGAGCCACCGCCCCATGGATGGACCCCCGCCGGGTGGCTGAGGACGCACACCGAGGACGCCCGGCGCCTGCTGGCGGCCGTCGCCACCGGCCCGGCCCACGTGCTGGGCAGCAGCGCGGGCGCGGTCGTCGGGCTCGCGCTGGCCGGGAGCCACCCCGACCTGGTCACGCGGCTGGTCGCCCACGAGCCGCCCCTGACACCCCTGCTGCCGGACGCCGCCCGGTGGCAGGACTTCTTCGAGGACGTGTACGTCACCTACCGGCGCGAGGGGATCGGCCCGGCCATCCAGGCGTTCGCCGCCGGGACCGGGCTGGGTGAGCTGCGGAAACCGGCCGACGCCGATGCCGGGCTGCTCCGCCGGGTCATGGGCAACTTCGACTTCTTCCTCGCGCACGAGGTCCGGCAGGCGCCGTGCGTCCACCCCGACCTGGCCGCGCTGGACGCGCAGCAGGGACGAATCGTGATGGCCGGGGGCGAGGCACGCGAGTCGTTCTGCTACCGCACCAGCGCCGTCCTGGCCGACCGGTGGGGACGGGATGTGGTCGACTTCCCGGGTGACCACACCGGCTACTGGTCCAGGCCCGCCGATTTCGCCGCGACGCTGGCCGATGTCCTCACCCAGGACTAGACGCGCAGCAGGAGCAGGGAGGCGAAGCCGAGGGTGGCCCGGTAGCCGTTGAGCCACAGCTCGCGGTGTTCTCTCGCGGCGGCGAGCGCCTGGTCGCCGTCGGGGCCGGGGTGCTCGGCGGCCCAGCGGGACAGGGAGCCGGTCCAGGACCACTCGTACTCGTCCCACTCCTCCAGCGTGCTCACATGGGCGTAGACGGTCAGCCATCCCTCGGACTCCGCCGTCTCGACCGTGCCCGCCAGGTCACGGTAGTCGCCGATGACCTCGGCCAGTTCGGGGGTGGGCGGCCGTTCCCAGAATCCCTCACCTACCAGCGCGAGCCCGCCGGGGCGTACGAACCGGGCGATCGCGTCCATCGTCGGCTTGAGGCCGCCGAAGGCGTGCGTGGAGCCCATGCACAGCACGAGGTCGTACGGCTCGGGGGCGGAGAAGCGCTCGGCGGGTGAGGAGTGGAGCGAAATCCGGTCGGACAACCCTCGCGCGGCCGCCGCCCGTCCGGCGGAGGCGAGGGCGTGCGGTGAGATGTCGACACCGTCGGCCACCGCGGAGGAGACCAGCTCGAGCGCCCGCAGCGACCATTCGCCCTCGCCGCACCCGACGTCCAGGACCCGGGCCGCCTCCGGCAGCGCGGCCCGCCGCAGCAGCCGATCGAGGTTCGCCTCAGAAACGGGCGCGGCGATCGGATGATCCCGGTGCGCGATGGCACTGAGCAGATCTCGTTCCATCCGCCCATCATCCCAATCCGCGGAACCCGGAGCCGGAGGTCGTCCCCCGAAATGGTCCTCCGCTCCGCTCCGGGCTGTTTCTCCCAGGGGCTCCGCCCCTTCGACCCCGAGGTTCACCCCGGACCTGTCGCCGGGTCGGGTTCGCGACGGGCTCGGCCAGACCGTCACCGGCTCAAGGACGTGCGGGCTCATGCGGTGAGGATGATCTTGCCGGATACCGTGCCGGATTCGGCCAGGCGCAGGGCGTCGGCGGCCTGGGTGAGGGGGAGTTCGGCGGCGATGGCGGGGGAGATGGCGCCGGCTTTCAGGGCCGTGAGGACCTGGGTGAGGTCGGTGTGGAGCCTGGTGCGGAAGCGGGTCCTGGCGAGGGCGCGGCCGGCCCAGATGTTGAAGAAGTAGGCGCGGCGGCGGTTGGGCAGGGCGTTCCACAGCCACGTGCGGAGGAGGATCTTCAGGACCGGCCACTGCTTGGAGCCGGTGTCGTCGCGGGTGGAGGCGCTGCCGTAGGAGACGAGGGTGCCGCCGGGGGCGAGCAGCCGCCAGGAGTCGACGACGCCGCGCCCGCCGACGTGGTCGAAGACGGCGTCCACGCCGCCGGGCGCGAGCTCCCGCACCCGGGCGGGAACGTCCTCGGTGCGGTAGTCGACGGGGGTCACGCCGAGACCGCGCAGGGTGTCGTGGTGGCGCGCGGACGCCGTCCCGATGACCCGTACGCCCGCGTTGCGGGCCAGTTGGACGAGCATCATGCCGACCCCGCCGTTGGCGCCGTGCACGAGGATCGTCCGCCCGGCGCGGACCCGCGCCTTGCGGTGCAGCATCTGCCACGCCGTGACGCCGTTGACGACCGCGGTCTCCGCCTCGGCGGCGCCGACGCCGTCCGGCACCTCGACGACGTCCGCCGCGTCCAGCGGCACGTGGCTGGCCCAGGCGCCGACCTTGGTGAGCGCGGCGACCCGTGCGCCGGCCAGGCCGGGCCTGACACCCGTGCCGGTCGCGATCACGGTGCCGACCAGGTCGTAGCCCGGCACGAAGGGGAAGGGCGGCTGGTCGTAGTAGCGGCCGCGCCGCATCTGCTGCTCGGCGAACGACACCCCGGTCGCCTCCATGCGGATCAGGACCTGTCCCGGGCCGGGTACGGGGACGGGGGTGTGCCGGATCACGAGCCCTTCCGGCTCGACCTTGCCCGGCAGGACCACCTCGACGCGCTCTGCCATGATGACCTCCGTTACATGCTCTTGTGTTGATTAGAGGTTATAACTGAAGCGTGGCACGGCTCCGGTGCGCCGTCAAGGCGGCCGGATGAGATCTGTTAGATTGACTCCCGTCCGCGATAGGGTGTAACCATCCGAACGGCGAGGTGGTGGCATGGCGAAGACCGCGGAGTCTCCGCGTGAGCGGTACCGGACGCAGGTGCGTACGGAGATCAAGGAACGGGCTTGGGAGCAGATCGCCACCGCCGGGGCGTCCGCGCTGTCCCTCAACGCGATCGCCAAGCAGATGGGCATGAGCGGCCCGGCGCTCTACCGCTACTTCGCCGGCCGCGACGAGCTGATCACCGAATTGGTCAGGGACGCCTATCGCAGCCTCGCCGACGCCTTCCTGGCCGCCGCCGCGGACGGCGCCGACCTGCACGGCCTCGCGCACGCGCTGCGCCGCTGGGCGCTGGCGGATCCCCAGCGGTACATGCTCATCTACGGCACGCCCATCCCCGGCTACCACGCCCCTGACGACATCACCGCGATCAGCGGGGAGATCATGGCGGTCCTGCTCGACGCCTGCGAGGCGCCGTCCGCCGGAACCGCGACGACCGGCTTCGACGACCACCTCGACGAGCACCGGCGGTGGGACGGCGGGAAGCCGGTCTCCCCTCAGACGCTGCGCCTCGCCCTGTCCTGCTGGACGCGCCTGCACGGCGTCCTGTCCCTGGAACTCGCCGGCCACTTCACCGGGATGGGCTTCGACCCCGCCCTGCTGTTCGCCGCCGAACTCGACGCCCTGCTCGGCCGCTGACCCCGCCGGGCCGGTGCGTCATCGCATGCGGGCGCCCGGATCAAAGGCTGGACAGGAAGGCGAGGACCATGAGGATGATCAGGAGGCCGGCGAAACAGGCCGCGCCGATGGCCAGGCAGCCGCCGAACGTCAAGCCGGAGCGGGCGGGGACCACAGGCATGGTGCCGGGTGGGCGCAGGGGCATGCCCGGGGGGACGTACGGCGCCATGTGGCCGGGCGGCCGCCCGAACGCTCCCGTCAGGCCGGTGGGGTTCGCCGGGCCGGTCGGCGTGAGGGGGTAAGGCCAGGCGGCCGAGGGGGGATACCCCATGCCGGCCGGACCGGAGGAGGCGGGGGAGGCGCCGCCCGGAGGGCCGGGGCGGTGAGCGGTGCGCGGGGGGCCAGAGAACGGGGGATAGGCCGCGCCGGTGCGGCCGGGGGTTCCCGGTCGCGGCGGCATGCCGGACGGCGGCACGGGACGGCCGCCGTGCGCGCCGCCGGGACGGCCGCCGTACGGGGTCCCTCCCGGGCCCGCGGGGTAGCCGGGGCCTGCCGGGCGTCCCGGATACCCGGGGCCGGCCGGGCGGACCGGCCGGGTCGGGGGCACGGGGCCGCTCGCGAAGCCGGGAGGTCCCGCGGGACCGGGCGGGGTACGGCCGTCGCCGGGCGCGGGACGGTCGGTGTTCCACTGGGGAGGGCCGGGCGGGGCGACGGGGGACGGCGGGTCGGGGGCGCGGCGTTCGTCGCAGACCATGCAGCGGACCTGCTGGGCGTCGTTGTAGGTGTCGCAGGCCGCGCACTGCCATGTAGTACCTGCCATGGCACCCCCTGCCGATCGACCCACTCCGCCGAACGCGCCCCGTCCGGCGGCTCGCGTGCCGTCTTCCGGGGCGCTACTTCCGTCCTCATGGACGTTACCGCTCACCCTCAGGGGACCGGTCCCGCCGGCGGTCAAGGGCGTGGACCGTTCTCCCCCTCGGTGTCGCCTTCCGTCCTCACGGTACGTCCTCGGGTTCGCGGGCGGGCGGCGCGGGCGTCAGAGGCTGTGCGCGATGGTGTTAATGATTTCATCCATTTCGACGTCCTGGAGACCTTCGCCCGCTTTTGACGGGAACTGCATGGTGAGGCTCCACTCGTCGGTGATGCCGGTCCACGGCTCGGTGTCGGGGGCGAACAGGACGAGCCGCTTCGCCGAGTGCTCCATGACGGCCGTCTGGCTGCTCGCGTACCCCCACTCCTCGAACAGCTCGTCCATGGTGCGCGGGATGTGCATCGGGTAGGTGTGCGCGGCCATGGCCTCCGGCGTGCCGATCGGGTGCGCGGGGGCGTCGGTGAACAGGACGATGACGTGACGCCGCCGGTCCAGGCCCTTCTCCCACGGCGCGTTGATGGCCAGCGCGAGGGCCTCGAGCCCGGACTCGGGGAAGTCGCCGCCGCCGGTCGCCTCAAGACGGCGCACGAACCTCTCGAACTCCGGCGCCTGGTCGGGAAGGACGAAGAAGTCGCTCTCCTCGATCGCGTCGTCGGCGCGGTCGGCGAAGTCGCGGAAGCCGATCACCCTCAGCCGGAGCTGGCTGATCGCCTTGCCCGACCGCGTCATCACGGACTCCAGCCGCTCGTGGAACGACAGGGCGCTCTCTTTGACGGTGTCCAGCACCGGGCGCATGCTCTCGGTCACGTCGATGCACAGCACGATGTCGACCGCGTACCGCAGGTTCCCGGTGTGCTGCTGGCCGGTTGTCATTGCCGGTTGGTCCCTTCCGATCGTTCGCGAGCCCGCCGGGACCGTCCCGGCCGGGCCGTGGGGTCAGCGACGGCCGTCGCCGAGGTTGATGCGCACGCGCGAGCCCGGCCGCGGGGGAGGGGGCATGGCGGGGCCGGCCCCCTCGGGTGGCCGTACGTGCAGGACGCACGCCTCCGGATCGCCAAGCGTAGCCAGGAACGCGGAGACCGGCGGGCGCGCGGCGGGATCCAGGGCCGTCATGGCCGTGAGCAGCGCGCGCACGGGCGCGCTCAGCCGGTCGTCCATGCGCAGGGCCTCGCCCGCCATCACCGCGTCGGCGGGGGAGTCGTGCCGGTCGTCGAACCCGGGGATCGCGCCGGTCAGGTACCGGTGCGCCATGAGCCCGAGCGCGAAGACGTCCACCGACGTCGTCAGGTGCTCAGGAAGCGCGTCCGGATCGCCCTGGACGTACCGCCGCCACTCCGGCGCGCCGTACACCGAGTCGCCCGTGATGGTCTCCCGGTCGGGCGGCCCCCCGGAGATGTAGGAGTCGTCGAAGTCGATGAGCTTGGCGGTGTGGAAGGCGCGCGGGTTCTTCTTCTGGATGAGCACGTTGGACGGCTTCAGGTCGCCGTGGACGACGCCGATGCCGTGCAGCAGCCCGACGCTCAGCCCGAGGGTCTTCAGCAGCACCGACTTCCCGCGCGGGGTGAGGCCGTGCGGCTCGTCCAGGGGAGAGGGGACGATGCGCTCGGTCACCTTGTAGTACGTCGTGCCCTCGTGGAAGAAGTCCGTGGCAAGGACCAGGTTGCCCGCGCCGGTCACGTCGTGGGAGAGCCTGTCCATGATGGCCCGCTGGCGCCGCTCGAACTCCTCGCACTCGCGCAGCCGCAGCGCCTTGCTCGCCGCCGACGCGGTGGAGCCCTCGCGGGGCCGCTTCGGCTCCAGGAAGCGCTTGATGAAGTGCTCGCGCCCGCCTCGCACCGCGAAGGCCCACACGCACTTGCCGCCGCCGTCGTTGGTCGGCTCGCTGACGACGTGGTAACCCCTGATCACTGCGCCGAGCTTCATCTCGTCCCTTCGCGCGGCGGCGGCATGAGCTCCTCGTAGCACCGCCGGTAGTCCTGCCAGGCACGCTCCCGCCACCGCGTGCGCGCGGTCTGGTCGCCGTCCTCCGCGCCCGCGTGGCGCTCCTCCAACTCGCGCAGGCGAGGCGTGAACCCCTCCCTCAGCTCGTCGAGGCCGGCGAACCCGAACGCCGCCAGGCTCAGGGACGCGTCGTCCGCCGAGTACCCCGAGACGCGGTCGGCAAGCCGCTCGGCCCAGTCGCGTTCGTCCCGCGACTCGGCGAGCGTGCCGAGCAGGTGGCGCTCGAAGTCCGACGGCGTCTCGACGTACCCGAAGAAGCCGTCGGTCGCGCAGACCAGCACGCACGGGGTGTCCAGCGGCGCGCGGTGGGCCTCGACGCTGAAGGGGCGGTCGGCGCACAGCATGTTCGTCAGCGGAGGGTCCTGCAGGAGCTGTTCCAGCGCGTCGGTCTCGACGGTGTGGTCGCGGGTGAGCGCCCGCAGCCCCGCGCCCGGCGTGAGCGCGTACGCCCGGGAGTCGCCCGCCCACAGCGCCTCGCACTCCACCCCGCCGTCCACCGCCTTGTAGCGGATCGCGGCCATCGTGGACGGCAGGTCCCTGCGCATCGAGCTGATGAGCTTGCTCGTGGTGCGGGGACGCGCCGCGGTCAGCTCCGCCGCGAGCCTGCCGCGCAGGTCCTCGGCCTCGAACGGCGCGCCGGCCGCGAGGCCGTCCAGGAACCAGGACTCCACGCACGCGCGGGCCATGCGCGACCCCGCCCAGGCGCCGGTGCGGGGAAGCCCGGTACGCGACCGCCAGACCACCGCGGCGCCCGCGCCGCCCGCGCCGTCGAAGACCCCGACGATGCCCTCGCGGGTCGGGCCGTGATGCACCAGCAGCGGGTCCGCGTCCTCACCCAGCCCGGCCCGCCGCTCCGTCCACACCCCGAGCGCCAGCCACTTCTCACCCCGGTGATGCCACACGGCCGCGCCCTCACGCGGACGGTCACGCGGCACCTGCGCAGGGGAAAGGGCGGCGTGCCCGGAGCCCTCCTTGGCGCCGCCGGCATGGCCAGGGCCGCGCCCGAGGTGGCCGGCGTGCTGGGCCGGGGCCCGCTCTGCCTCCTCGGCGTGCTCGGTCGCCGGCTCGCCCATCGCCGCCCCTCCGTTCCGCGTCCGCGCCTCGTCCTCGAAGCCCGCCGCCCGCGCCCGCCCCATGACCGGCCGTTGGGCGGATCGCAGGCATTCGCCCCGTGTGCGCATCGTATGGCGCGAGGGCCCCTCGCCGCGCCGGTTGTCGGGTGCGGCGCGTGCCGGGTTCCGGACCGCCCGGTCAGTCGCCGAAGCCCAAGAGGCGGGCCTGGCACAGGGCGTGGTGGTCGAACGCGGCGGCCGTGTCGGTGATGACGTTGTTGTACATGCCGAACAGCTCGAAGCTGACCACGCCGTAGATCGACGTCCACGCCATCACCGCCTGCATGATGACCTCGTCGGGCAGCGCGAAGAACAGGGACTCGCGCAGCCCCGCCGCGTCCTCGGCGAAAGAAGGCGGCGTGGGGGGGAGTCCCTGGGGGTGGGGCGCGAGCCGTCCCGCCCGGTGCGCTTCGCCCAGGATCGCCGCCATCACGATGCCGTCCCGCGCGGCGGCCGCGGCCGTGTCCCGCGGGGCGACGTAGCCGGGCACCGGCGAGCCGTGGATCAGCGCGTACTCGTGCGGATGGGCCAGCGCCCACGTCCGGATGGCCCGGCAGGCGGCCATCCACCGCTCCAGATACGCATCCCTGGGACACGCCGCGTCCGCCTCCTCGACCGCCGCCCCCACGGCGTCGAAGGCCTCGATGATCAGCGCGGTGAGCAGTTCGTCCCTGCTGGGAAAGTAGCGATAGATCGCCGACGACACCATCCCGAGCTCCCGCGCCACAGCCCGCAACGACAGCCCCGCGGCCCCCTCCACCGCGAGCTGCCGCCGCGCCGCCTCCTTGATCTCCCCGACCAACTCGGCCCTGACCCGCTCCCGCGCGGTACGACTGGCGTTCATCCTGCCACTGTATCAGAGCACTGCATTAAATCGAGAGCGCTGCTCCAATTTGGTCGATGTGTCACTCGACGTGTTCGCGGAGCCAGAGCGGCCCTCTGACCCGCCCCTCGTCGCCCACCAGATCGGCGATCGCTCCGGCCGCGCGGTACCTGCTCACATCGTTCCCCGAGGGATCGGTGGCGAGCCGGTGCAACGCCATGACGGCCGGGTGCAGGTACCGCGGGCCGAGACCGGCCAGTCCCACGGCGATGTCAAGGTGATCCTCGGGTGGTACGCCGGGCCGTTCGAGAATGGGGATGGCCAGGGCGGCCGCGGCGCTCCTCTGGGACGGGTCCACACTCGCCAGGGCGAACAGGACCATGGCCTGTTCGTACGGTGCTCCGGTCACGCCGACCGCGAACTCCCGGAGGGCTGGCAGGGTAGGGTTGTGGGCTTTTAGGCGGGCCAGAGCCTGGATGGCCGCTAGGCGTTCTCGCGCAGAGGTGGAGGGCAGCGTCGCGAGCTCCCGTAGCACCTCGACCGCCTGCGGCAGGCTCTCAGCGTGACGAGAGATAAGGGCCTGCGTCGTCTCAAACCGGAGAGGTGGAGGAACCGACGCATCCCGTGCGGCCCGCAGCAGGGCTTCACCCGCCTCGCGCCCCAGCCGACCGGCCGAGTGGGCGGACGGGCCGCATGCTTCGTCACCGCCGGACGGCGGGCCATCCTCGGACGGTTCGGTGGCGGAGTCGCGGGACCCCGAGGAGAGCGGAGGGCGTGCGGGGGCGTCAGGCACGATGGCACTCAGGGCGTCCAGGGCCAGCGCGCGGTGCGCGGTGTCCGTCTGAGGATCAGAGATGAGCAGGCGGAGCGCCCGCACGGCCTCCGTGCGCCGTTCTTTGCCCATGTCGGCGAGGTCCAGCGCGGCGCGCCGACGGGTGCTGGCGGCGAGGCCGGGGTTTCCCGCCATCTCCGCGAGCGCGCGGAAGGCGACCTCGCGGGGCGCGTCCTCCTGCCGGGCTAGGATAAGGAGGGCTCTTCTGCGCGCGTCGTCCACCACCCCTACGTCCAGGCCGATATCCTGCAGCGTCTCGATCGCGGTGCGCCGTCCCTCGCGGCCGAGGAGCAGAAGAGCGTCTGTCACAAGGTGGCGCTGTTCGATAGGAACGGCGGGGTCACCGGCGATCTGCCGCAGCGCGGCGACGGAGTCAGGTCGTGCGGTGAGGTCCAGCGAGTCGAGTGCCAAGGCGGCCTCACCGCGTTCCCACGGGTCGGCGGAGTCGTCCCCGACGACCGCGCGAAGCAACCTGGCCGCGCGCACGCGGTTTCGGTGCCCCAGACGCGCGAGCGTTTCGGCGGCCTGGCGGCGCTCCCATGCCCGGACGGCTCGATCGCTGGCGATCGAATGGAGCAGGAGCGCGCCCCGCTCGTGATGGAGTGGGCCGATGCGCAGGAGCGACAGGGTCGCCAGGATGCGTTCGCGGCCCGTGCGCGCCCGATCCTCCGAGACTCGGATGAGCAGGTCCACCGCCCGGAAATGATGCCCTTCGCCGATGTCGGCGAGACAGGCGACGGCCAGTACACGGGGCAACTCCGCGTGCTCGAGCGGCCCGGCAGTATCGGCCGTATCGGTGGTGTCGGTGAGAGCGTGGGCGGCCTCTTCCGTATCGCCGTCGAGGGGTTCTGCTGCGGCCGGGACCGTGGAGAACGACTTCACCACACGCAACGCCCGGCGCCGAGCCTCCGGCCCCATGGTCATCAGCCGCTCGACCGCCCAGAACCGGTTCCAGGAGTCGGCCTCCGCATCCTCGGCCAGCACACCAAGGGCCTCGACGGCGAGGGCGTCGGTGTGCGGCGAGGGCATCCGGGCCAGTGACTCGGCCGCCCACCGGCGGACGAACCCTCCGGCACCGGGCTCGCGCGCGAGCCGGTCGAGGGCGTTCACGGCACGGGACAGCGTGGCCGGGCCGAGCCTCGCGAGACGACGTAAGGCGTTCAACCGGTCGTCCGGGTCGAGGGCCTGGTCGTGGGCGAATTCGTCGAGGATCTCGATACCCCGACCGCGGTGCCCGCCGCCGTTCACGATGAGCTGCCAGGCGGCCGAGCATCGCACGTCCGGTGCCGCGTGCGCCTCTGTGGCTATGACGAACAGGGCGTCCGCGGCCTGGTCCCGGTGTTCCCCGCCCAGCGTCGCCAGGTCTTGCGCCGCCTCCGCTCGTTCCCCTGGATCGACTCCGGGGTCGAGCGCGATCCGGTACAGAAGGGTCGCTGCGCTACGCCTGGACTCCCCGCCCAGCTTGGCTCGTTCCTTGGCCACCCTCCGGCGAGCGGAGGAACCGAGATCGGAGTCCTCGGCCAGCGCCCGCAGGGCGGCCTCGGCCCAGGACTTCCGCTTGTCGTCCAGCCGCATCAGATGCCACACCGCCGCCTCACGTACGGTGCTCGTCATCAGCGGGTTCGTCGCCATGAGGTGGAGGGCTTCGGCGACATCCGCACGTCGGCTGTTGTCCAACTCGCTGATGGTCGCCAAGAGATGCGGCTTATCCAGGTCGTCCCCCATGGGGTCGTCCACCAGTCCGCGGATGATCTCGATCGCCCGCGTGCGGTACCAGGGCCGTAGCTGGGCGAACTCCTTCGCCGCCCGTCCCCGGCTGTCGATGCTCTGAGCCGGGTCGGTGGCTAGGTCGTGTAGACACGCGACTGCCTCGTCGGCCTGTTCAGTGCCCTGTCTCAGCAACACGCGGACGGCATAAGATCGTTCCCATCCTTGTCGTCGCGTAGGGTCGGCGGCCAGTCGCCGCAGCGCCCGGATGGCACGCTCACGGTGCACACCCCCCAGCGCCGCGAGTGTCTCGGCGGCCTGTGGCTGATCCATCGACTCGTCGGTCGGATCGGCCGCGAGCTCACCGAGAACCGCGGCGGCCTGGTCGCGACGCTCGCTCCCGAACGAGGCGAGCTCTTCGGCGGCCTTCCTGCGATCGTAGGCGTCGACCAGCTGATCGGTCGCCACGGAGTGGAGCAGTCCCGCAGCCTGGGCGGCACCTCGATGTCCCATGCCGCCCAGGACCCGGGAGGCGAGCAGACGAGCCTTCGGTTCCGTCGTCGTGGCGGTACCGAGCTGGTGGATCAGGGCGGTGGTGGCGGGTCCGTCCTGGGGTCTGAGCGCGGCCCAGACCGCGGCGGCGAGCACACGGTGGGAGGTCGAGGTGAAGGGATCCTCCAGCAACGCGCGCACGAGCCCGAGCACGCTCGCTGAGTGCTCGTCCCCGAGCTTCGCCAGCGTGGTCGCCACCTCGAAGCGATCCTCGACCGCAACGGCGGGAGAGGCGGCGAGGCGTAGAAGGATCCCAGCCGCCCGCGCCTGCCCGTCCACGCCGAGCACGGCCAGCTTGGAAGCAGCCGGGAAGGCGGCCGTGCTGGCGAGGTCATTGCCCAGCAGGTCAAGGGCTTCCACGCACTTGGACCTGAATTCGTGCCCCAACTCGCTCAGCGCCTCGGCCGCACGGAACCGCTCGTCAGCGTCGGGGTGCGGTTCCATGGCCAGCTCGAAGAGGATCCGGGCCGCTTCACACCGTTCGTCCCTGCCGAGATCTGCCAGTTCCTCGGTTGCGACGCGGCGGTAGTAGGGGTACTTGCCGAGGTCGGTGGCCAGTTCGGTGAGGACGGCGGCGGCCTCCCGGCGGTAGGCCGTGTCGAGCAGCGCCATGATCGCCAGGGTGGATCCCCGTTCGTGTTTGTCCGTCCTCAAGTCGTTCGCGAGCCCGCGGAGCAGGTCCATCGCCATGCCATAGTAGGCACCCCCCAGTCCGGCGAGGGTTTGCGCGGCCGCCCGGCGGAACCAGTCCTGGGCACCCGTATCACTCGCCACCTCCCGCAGGGCCTCGGCAGCTCGGACACGGTGCTCACCGCCCAGCTTGGCCAGCTCTTCCCCGGCATGGATGCGCGACCAGTGGTTCACGGCCGGATCGGTCGCCAGGTCGTGGAGGATCGCGCCGGCGCGCGTGCGGTGGTCGCCACCGAGTCGGCTGAGGCTCTCCACGGCGCTCAGGCGCTGCCCGATGCCGGTTGCCGGGTCGCCGCCGAGCGTGATGAGCGTCTCTGCGGCCCGCGCGCGGTGCTCGCCGCCGAAGCGGGCGAGGGCCGTGGCGGCTTGGCAGCGGATTCGCGCAGGACGATCGGCGGCGAGGAGCGCCCGGAGCAGGAACGGGCCGTCGCGGCGCACATCGTCGGACCGTTCACGCAGCACGTCGATGAGCTGGATCTTCGCCTCCTCGCCGACGGACGAGTCATGCACCAGGGCCTCCAAGCGCCGGCGGACCTCGGCGTGGCGCGTGAGTCCCAACAGGCCACCCAGGTCGGCGGAGTCCGTGCGGGCCCTGTCCTCGGCTCGGACGAGGTAGGCGTCGAGCTGGGCTTCAGAGGTCGGCGCGCCCATGTCGACCAGCTGGTCCGCGCAGGCACGCTGGTCGAGCGTTCCCCGCTGTAGCCAGTCGAGCGGCCCTCCGTCCGGGCCCGTCAGGTGCAGGTGGTGCAGGAGTACGCGTTCGGCGGTCTCGTCCTCCAAAAGGAGGTCGCGGATCAGCGCATCCCACGGCGGCTCGCCGGGATGGAACTCCGGGAGGATCTTGGCGTGGGCGGTGGCGGCGAGGTGTTCGGCGAAGGTTTGGTGGAGGAAGCGTAGGCGTGTGCCGCTTCTGCCGAGGATGCCCGAGTGGCACAGCCATTCGGCGAGGACGTCGTCCCAGTCGTGGGGCAGGCGCGCGGGCGTCGGGGCGTGCTCGGAGAGGTAGCGTCGCGCCACCTCGATGAGCGCGGTCTCGCTCGTCGTGTACGCGGTCGCCAGGGCCTCCATCAGGTCGGCCTGGTGCTCGCGCAGCCACGTCGCCAGGGCCGGGCCGTCCGGTACAGCGTCGAGGGGGGCCAGAGTGGTGGCGGCCGTCCCGGAACGAGCCCGGGCGAACTGGGCCATGTACTCCTCGTACAGCTCGTAGCGGCCGGCGGGGAGCGGGCGGTCGCGGCGGGACTGGTGGACGTGCGCGGCGACCGTGGCCAGCAGCGGCACTTCCAGGATCTCCTCCAGGCCGGCCAGCCGCACCTGCCGCAGGAACTCCTCGGCCGCCGCGTCGCCCGAGGGGGTGTTCCCGGGGTCGAACCAGTTGCGGGCGAACTCGCGCAGGGCCTCGTCGTCGAAGGGCTGGAGCGCGTAGAAGCCGACCCGGGGCCCGCGCAGCCGGTCGATCTCCCCAGGAGAGAGGGGGCGGGTCGTGATCAGGTACCGGGCCGGGCCGTCTCCGTCGGGGACGCGGGCGGCCAGCGCGGTCAGCAGGCGCTCCCGGTCGTCCTGGTCGGGGATCTCGTCGAGGGCGTCCACGACGATCAGCCAGCGCAGGCCGTGCAGGGGGCGGGAGAACACGCCGGCAGGCACCTCGCCGTCGGGGCGTCCGTACTCGGCGGTCACCGACGCCTGGAGCGCCTCGGGCCAGCTACGGTCCAGGTGGGCGGCCAGCACGCGCGCGGGCAGCATGATCGGAATCAGGGCCGTGTCGCTGTCGACGGGAGCGTCCTGGCAGGAGAGTACGCGCTCGGCCATGTGCCGGGTCAGCACCCGGCCGAGCGTGCTCTTGCCCAGCCCGGCGGCGCCCTCGATCACCAGGTGATCGTGCCGCTCGAAGACCTGCTCGAAGGGCTGGGACAGCCCGGAGCCGGGGCGCCGCTCCTCTTCCGGGCCGTCCTCGATTCCGTCCTCCCATGGCCGGCGCGGCTCGGAGGAGGCGGTGACGCTCTGGCGGACGTAGACGCCGGACAGGGGGAGACGGCCGTGGCCGCCGCGCAGCGGGTACGGCAGGTCGTCGGCGACCTGCCGCATGATGCGGAGCACCCCGGCCACCTCCGGCGCCGCGTCCGCCAGGCCGGCCGGGCGTGAGGCGGTTACGCGGAGTCCGTCGTGCGGCGAGCGCTCCACGTGCGGTAATCGCCAGCGGGTGGACAGGACCGACGTGGGCAGCATCCAGGCGACCTTGGCCGTGCCGGTCGGGTCCTCCGTGACGACGATGCCGACCACGCGGCCGTCGTCCAGACGCTCGACGGCGGCTCCGCTGAAGCCGTGCTCGATGCGCCGGCCGATCGGTCTCGTCGCGTCGAGCTGGATCCACTCCGGGCCGCCGGGGTCGCCGACCTCGTAGGAGACCGCCCAGACGCCGGTGTCCACGCCGGGTGGATAGCCGTAGGCGTGCACGGCCGTGCCGCGCTCGGCCCGCTCGTGGAACACGGCCGGGGCGGCGCCGTCCGGGGCCGGAGCGGCCAGCGTGAGGACGGCCACGTCGCCGCGCTCGTCGCCCTGGATCGGGAACCAGCCGCCGGCCGCGACCGACGCGCTGACGCGGTGGCCGTCCGCGGTGAACGGGAAGTCGAGTTCGATCGGGTCGGCGGGAGGTTCCGAGGCGTCCGGGGGGCGGCCGAGGGCGGTGTTGACGACGTGGGCGCAGGTGAGGACGTGGTGGGGGTCGAGGAGGACGCCGGCGCCGCAGATGCCTCGGGGGCCGTGGACGCGGACCGACCAGGGGCGCATGTCAGGACTCCGTGGCGCGGTGCCAGACCAGTTTCACGGTGAGGTGGCCCTCGGCGGAGGACTTGGCGATCAGCGCGCCGGCCTCGGCGTTGAGCTTGACGCCGAGTTCGATCTCCACCTCGTCGGGTCCGGCGGCGCGGAAGGTGTCGAGGGCGGCCTCGGCGGCCTCCCTGATCGGCTGGAGGGCGGACTGCAGGGAGGTCACGGCCGCCTCGATCCGCTCCCCGGGACGCGACGCGCGCCGCACTCCCGGCGCGTCCTCGGGCAGTTCCACGATGACGTGGCCGCCGCCGGACAGGGGCATACGCATGAGCTCGCTCACATCGGCTCCGGGGGAGAGGTGAAGGGGGTCGCCTGCAGCACGTATGGCGGATCGTAACCCCCTCGGGGACGGCGGCGTGCCTTCTCCACACCCGGCCCTCCGCGTCTTCTCGACGCGCGCCCCCTCGCGTCTACTCGATGCCTGCGCCCCCTCTGCGACGGCCCCTGGTGGGCGGTGAGCGCGTCGGCCCGCATGCGAGGGCGTCGGCCCGCATACGCGCTCGTCGGCCGCATGCGCGCGCGGACGCGGTCCTCCCGTGCCTCTCCATCCACCGCTCATGCCTCGTCGCCTCGCCTCGGAGGGAGGTGTGAGAGCGATGGACATGAGTGAGAGCACTGCTCTTGACCGTTGCCGTGCTTGTGCGAGAGCATTGCTCTCGGAAGAGAGCAGGGATCGAGCTTTTGCGGGGTGGACGATGGGCGTGGCCAGGGGAGCCAACATGGGGCTGATGTTCGTGCTCGAACTGGCCGTGTATCTGGCCGTCGGGTACTGGGGGTTCACGCTGGGGGTGGCGTGGCCGGTCGGGATCCTCGTGGGGCTCGGCGCGCCGGTGATGTTCGCCGTGGTCTGGGGGCTGCTCGGGTCGCCCAAGGCGCGCGTTCCCCTCCGCGGCCCGTCGCGTGCGGTGCTGGAGGTGCTCTGGTTCGGCGGAGGCGTCGCGGCGGCCGCCGCCGCGGGCCTCACGACGGCTTCGCTCGTCTTCGCCGCGGCCTTCGCCGTCAACGCGGCCCTGCGCGTCGCCTGGGCGCAGGTCGCATAGCCGGGTCGTCCGCACCACGACCCGCCAGAAGCCGCAAAGGCTCGAAATCCCTCACGGAACACTCGGCGGCGCGCCATCGGGGCCGCCGTCACGGAAAGGACATCACCATGGGGAAGCACGTCGTCGTCGGGGCCGGGCAGGTCGGGGCGCGGCTCGTGGAGCTGCTCGCCGGCGAGGGGCACGAGGTCGTCATCGTGACCCGCTCGGGCGCGGGCCCGGAGCTGCCCGGGGTGACGCGGGTCGCGGCCGACGCCGGGGACGCCGGTCGGCTGACCGAGGTCGCGCGGAAGGCCGACGCCCTCTACAACTGCGCCAACCCCCGCTACCACCGCTGGCCGCAGGACTGGCCTCCCATCGCCGCCGCCCTGCTCCAGGCGGCCGAGACGAGCGGGGCCGTGCTCGTCACCCTGAGCAACCTGTACGGGTACGGCCCCGTCGACCGTCCGATGACCGAGGACATGCCCCTCGCCTCGACCGGCGCCAAGGGCCGCGTCCGCGCGCGCATGTGGGCCGACGCGCTCGCCGCCCACCGGGCCGGACGGCTGCGCGCCACCGAGGTGCGCGGATCGGACTACTTCGGCCCGGAGACGACCGGCCAGTCCTTCTTCGGGGACCGGTTCCTCGGCCCCGTCCTGGCGGGCAGGACCGTACGGATTCCCGCCGACCCGGGGCAGCCGCACAGCATGACCTACCTGCCGGACGTGGCGCGCGCCCTGGCGACGGCCGGGTCCGACGAGCGGGCCTGGGGCCGCGCCTGGCACGTCCCGACGAGCCCGGCCCTGACGATCCAGGAGGTGGCCGATCGGGCGGCCGCCATCGCCGGGGTCGCCGCCCCGCGCGTCAAGCCGATCCCGCACTGGGTGATGCGCGCGGGCGGGCTCTTCTCGCCGCTGCTGCGCGAGCTGGAGGAGACGCGTCACCAGTTCGTGCGCCCGTTCGTCGTGGACTCCACGGCGTTCGAGACGACGTTCGGCGTCCGGCCGACGCCGCTGGACGAGGCGCTTGTGCGCACCATCACGTGGATGCGCGCGACCAGGGCGGCATGACGGGCGATCCCGGGCGCGGCCGGCGCGGAGCCGGGATGGGATCATGCTCGGCTGGGAGGAGGCGGCCGGGGAAGGCGAACAATGCCGCGCCCGGCGGCGTCCAATCCCAAGTACGAGCACGAGCACGCACCCATGGACGGAGACACCCCCGTGAAGCTTCGGGTACCGGCGGCCGCGGCGTTGGCCGCGGCGACGGCCGCCACGCTGGCCACCCTGTCATCCCCGGCCCTCGCCTCCGCGAGCGCCGCCACTCAGCCCGCCGCCACGGCCGTGCGCCCCCTCACGGGCGCGGCCGTCTTCTACTCCTACACCGACCGCATCGGGATCGACCGGTACGAGCCCGGCAAGGGCTTCACCCGGATCAGCACCCCCTCGGACAACTTCGAGTTCGCCGCCTCGCCGGACGGCAGGAAGGTCGCCTGGATCACCCCGCGCGGCGAGGTGAAGGTGAGCCAGGGCGGCAAGGTGACGACCATCGCCAAGGGCGCGGTGAACGGCGGCCCCTGCCTGACGCCGACGTGGTCGCCCGACTCCCGGCGGGTGGCCTTCGTGAACCCGAGCAAGACCGACGCCTCCCCGGTGACGATCGTCAACCTGGACGGCACCGGCCGGCAGAAGGCGGGCGTCACCGAAGGGGTCTGCCACCTGACCTGGTCGGGCGACGGCCGCTACCTGGCCGGCTACGCGGGCTCGGCCAACGGGGTCCACAAGCTGGACCTGCGGACCGGCAAGGCGGTGAAGGCCAAGGGCATCTCCTACCCGACCCACGTGCAGAGCCTGTCGCCCAACGGCCGCAACGTGATCGTGCACATGGTGCGCAGGGGCGAGCCGCAGGGCGACGGCGGCTGGCCGAGCCTGTTCACCCCGACCATCGTCGACACGATGACCGGCAAGAAGCTGCCGATCCCGGTCAAGGGCCGGCTCGTCGGCGCGCTGTACCTGGCGGACGGACGCCTGGTGGTCCGCGTCGCCGGGCGCACGCACAACGACCTCGTGGTCCTGGACGCGACGGGCAAGCGTCTCCAGACCCTCGCCGAGCCCGCCAAGGCCAAGAACCTCGGCCTCCTGCAGGTCATCCGCTGAGCGCCCGCGCGTAGGCTCTCGGCATGGACGTGACGCGGGTGGCGATGATCGGGCTCGGGGACATCGCGGAGAAGGCGTACCTGCCGGTGCTGGCGGCGACGCCGGGGGTGGACCTGCTGCTCTGCACGCGGAACCGGGCCACGCTCGACCGCCTGGGGGACGCCTACCGGCTCCCGGAGCGGGTCACCTCCGTCGCCGAGGTGGTCTCCGCCGGGGTGGAGGCGGCGTTCGTGCACGCCGCGACCGAGGCGCACGTCGAGATCGTCGAGACGTTGCTGCGGGCCGGCGTGCACGTCTACGTGGACAAGCCCCTGGCGGACAACCTGCCCGACGCCGAGAAGCTGGCGCGGCTCGCGGAGGAGGGCGGGCGGTCGCTGATGGTCGGGTTCAACCGCAGGCACGCCCCCGGGTACGCCGCGCTGCTCGACGGGCCGCGCGACCTGGTCGTCATGCAGAAGAACCGCACGGGGCAGCCGGACGTCGCCCGGCGGGTCGTCTTCGACGACTTCATCCACGTGGTCGACACCCTGCGGTTCCTCGCGCCGGGCGATGTCTCCGGCGTGACGGTGGACGTCCGCGTCCGGGAAGGACTCCTGGAGCACGTGGTCCTGCGCCTCACCGGCGACCACGCGGCCGGGGCGTTCACGGCGATCGGGATGATGAGCAGGGTCAGTGGGGCCGCCGAGGAGACGTGTGAGGTCATCGGGGGCGGGCGCAAGCGCAGGGTCGTCAACCTCGGCGACGTGGTGGACTACTCCGGCGGCGAGACGCTGGCACGGCGCGGGGACTGGACGCCGGTCGGGCGGCAGCGGGGCATCGAGCAGCTCTGCGCCGAGTTCCTCGCCGCGGTGCGCGCCGGGCGGGTCATCTCCGCGCGTGACGCCCTGCTGACCCACGAGCTGTGCGAGCGCGTCGTCACCGCCGCCGGCTAGTCGTCCGCGACGTCCGGCGGGGGCGGTCCGTTCCGCGCGGCCTGTCGGGGAGCCGTCCCACGCGCGTCTCCGCCCCCGTGGTGAGACGCGCGTGGGAAGACGCCGGTGTACGCGGGCCGGGGAGGCGCGGGGGAGTGGACGAGCCGCGCGTCCCCGGCCCGCGGCCTCGGCGGCGCCGGGGACGCCGCGCCGGAAGTCCTCGGATCAGGGATTCGCGAGAACTCAGGGATCCGGCGGGCGTCCCCGGGCCGCGGTCTCAGCGGGAGGAGAGGTACTCCCGGCCCAGTCCGCGCAGCCGTGTGTGCGCGAACTCGTACGGGTCGGGGGCGCCGAGGTAGGCCTTGGGAAGCTTGGCGACCATCGTGTAGTTGGTGTCGCAGACGTTGCCCACCGGGGCCTCGCCGCCCTGGCTGACGAGCTGGTAGGCGTCCAGCTCGTCGAGCCCGGTGAGCGAGGCCGTCCAGGTGACCAGGTCGTGCTGGCTGATGCGGTAGGCGTCCTCCAGGGGGCGCGCCGAGCCGGTGGACATCAGGTGGCCGTCGTCCTCCATCCGCGGCCACGGCGTCGCGACGCCCTTGATCAGCTCGACGGCGACGACCGTGTTCATCGCCGCCTCGACCGCGGTGCCGCACACCTCGCCGTGGCCCTGGCGGCAGTGCCCGTCGCCGATGGAGAACAGGGCGCCCTCGACGTTGACGCCGAGGTAGACGGTGACCCCGGCCCGCAGCTCGGGGGTGTCCATGTTGCCGCCGTGCGCGTCGGGCGTGATCGTCATCCGCGCCTCCGAGGCGGCGGGCGCGACGCCGACCGTGCCGTGCATGGGGTCGAGCGGCATCTCGACGCTGAAGTCCCCGCGCCTGGCCCGGTAGCGGACGGTCCGCCGCTCCCGGTCCACCTCGTACATCCACACGACCTCGTCGAGCGGCGGGTGCAGCATCGCGGTGGTGTGGGTGGCGGTCAGCGCCCCGAAGTGCGGGAACGTGGTCGAGACCGCCCAGTCGCGCGCGGGCTCGATGGAGACGAAGTGCAGCGCGAGCGTGTCGCCGGGCTCGGCGCCGTCGACGTGGAAGGGTCCGGTGACCGGGTTGAGGTAGGGGAACTCGCAGACCTGGGACGGCAGGTCGCCCACTCCGCGGACGCGGCCGCCGAAGCAGTCCTCGGTGAACAGCTCCACGATCGTCCCGGGCTTGACCGAGCCGACGGCGGCGCGCCCGCCGAACGTGTAGGACAGCTCGTCAGGGCCGGGCCGGTAGGAGATGACGTTCACTTGTGGACCTCCGTGTTCATGCCGGACAGGTGGAGATTCCGGCCGAATATGCGCATATAGAGGAGGATCAGCACGCCGACGGCCAGCCAGATGAGGCCGACCGTCTGTGCGGCGATCTTGGCGTTGATGACGACGTAGAGCAGGATCAGGAAGCCGATGGCCGGGGCGACGAGGTGGGGCCACCAGGCGCGGCTGCGCTTGCGCACGACGTAGTGGACGACGACCGAGATGTGCAGGGCCAGGAAGGCGGTCATCGCGCCGAAGTTCACCAGCGAGCTGAGCACCGGGATGCCGTCCTCGCGGGTGCTCATGTAGAGGCCGAGCGCCAGGGACACCGCGGCGACGAGGAAGGTGGCGTTCACCGGCACCTTGTGCTTGGGGTGCACCTTGCCGAGGAAGCGCGGGAGCTGCCGGTCCCTGGCCATCGCGAACAGCAGGCGCGAGGTGGCGGCCTGCGCGACGAGGGAGTTGGCGAAGCCCCACGCGACGGCGGTGGCGACGGCGGTGAGCACGCTCAGCCAGTGGCCGCCCGCGTACTCGGCGGTGTCGTAGAAGGCGCTGCCGGCCGGGTCGCCGTTGGCGATCAACCCGGCGCGGTCGGGCGCGAGCAGCGCGGCGACCCAGGTCTGCACGATGAACAGCGCGCCCGCCAGCATCAGCGCGTAGACCATGGAGCGGCCGAGCTTGCGCGTGCTCTCGCGGCTCTCCTCGGCGAGCATCGAGATGCCGTCGAAGCCGAGGAAGGACAGCACGGCCACCGACACGGCGCCGAAGACCAGCGGCCAGGAGAAGGTCGAGGAGTCGAAGAGGGGGGTGAGCGCGCCGCCGTGGCCCTTGCCCTGGGCGAGCGCGAACAGCCCGATGACGATGAAGATCGCCAGGACGATGAGCTCGCCGACCAGCATGACGCGGTTCATCCGGGCGGTCATCTCGATGCCGAAGTAGTTGACCACCGTGTTGAGCAGGATGAAGCCGATCAGCCAACCCCAGATCGGGATGGCGGGGACGAACGACGCCATCGCCGCGCTGGCCACCAGGTAGAGCAGCGCGGGCACGAGCACGTAGTCGAGCAGGATGACCCAGCCCGCGAGGAAGCCCACCGGCGCGGCGATCCCCCGGCCCGCGTAGGTGTAGACCGAGCCGGCCATCGGGAAGGCGCGCGCCATCTGCGCGTACGACAGCGCCGTGAACGCCATCGCGACCATGCCGATGACGTAGGCGAGCGCGACCATGCCGCCCGACGCCTGGAAGACGCTGCCGAAGATGCCGAACGGCGCGATCGGCACCATGAAGATGAGCCCGTAGATCAGCAGGTCGGTGAAGCTCAGCGAGCGCTGGAGCTCCTGCTTGTAGCCGAAACGCTCGACGCCGGAGTCGGCGGGCGACGCCTGGGAGCTTGACGGCGGCGCATCGAAGGGGGAAGTCATGAAGGGCTCCTTCAAACGCAGGGCAGAGCCGTACGATAGGGCGAAACCTTGAAACCGAAAAGGTTTCCCGAGAAAGTTTTACAAAAGGGACACACGGTCGCGTGACGGCGGGCCCGGGGGCTGTGCCGCCGTGATGACCTGCGGTTTCGTACGGGTTTCCCCGGGCGTGCGCGGCGGCGTGGCCGGCGGGCGCCGCCCGGTCGTGCTGACCGTTATGTCGCTCCGGCCCGTCCTCTTCAGACGGAGGTCACCACATCGAAGTCCAGACCGTCGGCCCGTCCGACGTACACGCGCTGGTTGACCTGGCCGCCCGCCAGGGTGACCCGGCCACGGCCGCCGGTGATCGTGGTGCCGTCCGCGGCCGCCTCGATGGCGCGCACGGACGGGGAGCCCGCGCGCCGCGCCAGGGCCGCCAGCATCGCCACGCCTTCGTAGCAGCCGTGCCCGTGCCCGTTGAGCAGCGGCGCCGCGGGACCGAAGCCGCGCGTGTAGCGCTCGGCCAGCCCGAGGTTGGCGTCGGTGGTCAGGGTGCCGAAGTAGCCCATGGCGGCGTACAGCTCGCCGGTGGTGTCGCCGCCGATGGCCAGCAGCCCGTGCTCCTCCAGGGCGCCGCACAGCCGCGCGCAGCCGAGCCCGCTCGCGGTGAACGCCCGGTTGAAGGCGACGAGGTCGCTGCCGATGAGGTTGACCAGCACGGCGTCCGGCCGCACGGCGGCCAGCTCCTCGATGACGGGGCCGGTGTCGATGGTGCCGGAGGGGACGAACCGCTCGCCGACCACCGTGGCCGACCGCGCGCGCAGGTGGGCGCGGGCGGAGGCGTGCACCAGGCGCGGCCAGACGTAGTCGTTGCCGAGCAGGAACCAGCGCCGCGCCCTGCGGTTGTCGATGAGCCAGTCGAGGCCGGGGCCGACCTGGCGCGAGGCGGGCTCGCCGAGGTAGTACACGCCCGGCCGCCGCGTCCCGCCCTCGTGCGGCGGGGTGTAGACGAACGGCACCACCCCGGCGACCACGCGCTCGATGGCGACACGGACGTCGCTGGTGTGGGTGCCGACGAGTCCCTGGACGGCTCCGGCGGAGGTCAGCCCGGCGACCTCGCGCGCCACCTCGGCCGGGGGAGCGCCCGCGTCGATCAGGACCAGCTCGACCGGCCTGCCGAGCACGCCGCCGTCCGCGTTGACCTCCGAGGCGGCGAGCATGGCGCAGTTGATCGCGCACGGCCCGAGCAGGCCGAGCACCCCGGAGACGGGAACCACCAGACCGACGCGGAACGCCTCGGCCTTGAGCAGATGCGCTTCGAGGGGGTCGATGACGACCGTGACGGGATTGGTCACGCGTAAGAGTATCCTCTCGGGCACCCGCGCACGAAGGGAGTTCGGCGATGACGACGACACCTCATTTCCCGGCCAGGCATGAGGAGGCGCCGGCGTCCGGGGGTCTCGGCTCGTCGCTGGCCTACCTGCTGACCCGCGCCGAGCGCGGCGTCAACCGCGGGCTGGCGGCCGCGCTGGCGGCCGAGGACGTCACGGTGGAGCAGTGGCGCATCCTCCAGGCGCTGGCCGACGGGCGCGGGCATTCCATGGGCCACCTTGCCGAGGCCGCGCTCATGCCGCACCCCACGCTGACCAAGGCGGTGGACCGCCTCGTGGACCGGGCGGTGGTCTACCGCGGGCATGATCCGGCAGATCGCCGCAAAGTAGCGGTTTTCCTGGCAAATCGGGGCAGTGAGCTTCTGGGCCGCCTGGAGGCGGGCATCGCCGAGCACCATCGGGCGATCCTCGCGACCTATGGCGCGGCCCGGACGGAAGAGCTCATGCGCGAGCTGGAGCGCTTGGTGGAGGCACTGGGAGGCTGACCCCGGGCGAGTTCGTGCATATGGTTCATATCGCATGCTCACGAGGGGAGGCCACGTGCCCGAACTACTGGTAGGGCCGTTGCTGCGGTACGTCGACGAGGCGGTCGCCTCGGTGTGGGTCGAGACGAGCGCGCCGTGCGAGGTCACGATCGAGGCCGGGGGCCTGCGCGCCGCCGACCGCACCTTCACCGTCCACGGCCACCATTACGCGCTCGTCGACATCGAGGCCACCGGGGCCTACACCGTGGAACTGGACGGCGAGACGGTCTGGCCGCTGGACGACGCGCCGCCGAGCCGCATATGCCCGCTGCGCGAGCTCGGCAGGGTCGTCTTCGGCTCCTGCCGCACCAGCGTCCCCCACGACGACGAGCACGTCAGGACGCACGGCGTCGACATCCTGCACGCCTACGGCCGGCAGCTGATGGAGGGCGGCGACCTGCCGAGCCTCATGCTGTTCCTCGGCGACCAGGTCTACGCCGACGAGCCGTCGCAGGAGATGCTCGACTTCATCCACGCCCGCAGGCAGGACGGCCCCGACGAGATCGTCGACTACGAGGAGTACGCCGAGCTGTACCGGCAGGCGTGGACCGACCCGGTGGTCCGCTGGGTGCTGTCCACCGTCCCCACCGCGATGATCTTCGACGACCACGACGTGCGCGACGACTGGAACACCTCCGAGACCTGGCGCCGCGAGATCGCCGAGGTGCCCTGGTGGCAGACCCGCATCGTCTCGGCCCTCGGCGCCTACTGGGTGTACCAGCACATCGGCAACCTCTCGCCGTCCGAGCGCAAGGCCGACCCCGTCTACGCCGCGGTCGTGTCCGAGGGCCGCGACGGCGACGGCGGCGCCATCCTGGACGCCTTCGCCGCCAAGGCCGACGAGGACCCGGCCTCGACGCGGTGGAGCTACTCCCGCGACATCGCCGGCACGCGCCTGGTCATGCTGGACACCCGCAGCGCCAGGAAGCTCGACACCGGCGACCGCAGGATGCTCGACCAGGACGAGTGGGACTGGTTCACCGAGCTGGCCACCGGCGACGTGGACCATCTGCTCGTCGGCTCCTCGGTGCCGGTCTTCCTGCCGAGCGGCATCTTCGACGTCGAGAGCTGGAACGAGGCCGTCGCCGACGGCGCCTGGGGACGCAGGGCCGCCCGCTGGGCCGAGAAGCTGCGCCAGGCGCTCGACCTCGAACACTGGGGCGCCTTCCGCCGCTCGTTCGAGGAGTTCGGCCACGTCCTGGTCGACGTCGCCTCCGGCCGCAAGGGCCGCGCCCCCGCCACCATCGTGCTGATGTCGGGGGACGTGCACTACTCCTACCTGGCGGCGGCGGGCCCGGTCTCGGCCGACCTGGACTCCGCGCGCATCTACCAGGCCGTCTGCTCGCCCATCCGCAACCCCCTGAGCCGGGTGCTGCGCCTGGCCAACGTGATCGGCTCGTTCGGGGTCGCCAGCCTGGCCGGGATCGTCCTGGTCCGCACGGCCAAGCTGCCCCGCCGCACGCTCCGCTGGAAGATCACCGACGGCCCGTGGTTCCCCAACGCCCTCGCGTCGCTGGACCTGGACGGCCGCTCGGCCGTCGTCCGCTGGCACACCGCCCGCCCGGACTTCGAGGAGCTCACCGCCGTCCGGCTCGCGCCCTGAGCCGGACGGGCCACCGGCGGCGCGCAGTGACAGCCGGTGGCCGCCGTCCGCCGCCCTACGCGCGCCCGGCGCGGGCCGCCAGCTCGGCCAGCGCCTCGGCCAGGCGGTCGATCGCCCAGTTCAGCTCCTCCTCCGACACCACCAGCGGCGGCGCCAGCCGGATCGTCGAGCCGTGGGTGTCCTTGGCCAGCACGCCGCGCCGCATCAGCGCCTCACAGACGTCGCGGCCCGTGCCGAGCGAGGGGTCGATGTCCACCCCGGCCCACAGGCCGCGGCCCCGCACCGCCACCACGCCCTGCCCGCCGGGCCCACCGTGCCCGATCAGGCCGCGCAGGCGCTCGTGCAGCAGCGCGCCGAGCTCCCGCGCCCTGGCCTGGAACTCGCCGGTCGCCAGCAGCCCCACGACCGCCTCGCCCACGGCGCAGGCCAGCGGGTTGCCGCCGAACGTCGAACCGTGCTGCCCCGGCTTGATCACGCCGAGCACGCCGGCGTCGGCGACGACCGCGGAGACCGGCACGACCCCACCGCCGAGCGCCTTGCCCAGCACGTACATGTCCGGGACGACGCCCTCGTGGTCGCACGCGAACGTGTCGCCCGTGCGGCCGAGCCCCGACTGGATCTCGTCGGCGATGAACAGCACGTCGTGCTCGTCGCAGATCTCGCGGACCTGGGCGAGGTAGCCCGCCGGGGGCACCAGCACGCCGGCCTCGCCCTGGATCGGCTCCAGCAGCACCGCGACGGTGTTCTCGTCGATGGCCTCGCGGACCGCCTCGGCCGAGCCGTACTTGACGATCCTGAAGCCCGGCGTCGCCGGGCCGAAGCCGTCGCGGGCGTCGGGGTCGGTGGAGAAGCTCACGATCGTAGTCGTGCGGCCGTGGAAGTTGTCCTCCATGACCACGATGTTCGCCTGGTCCGGGGCGACGCCCTTGACCTCGTAGCCCCACTTGCGGGCCACCTTGATCGCGGTCTCCACGGCCTCGGCGCCGGTGTTCATGGGCAGGACCATGTCCTTGCCGCACAGCTCGGCCAGGCCCTGGCAGAAGGCCGCGAACCGGTCGTGGAAGAACGCCCGGCTGGTGAGGGTGACCCGCTGGAGCTGCTCCTGGGCGGCCCGCAGGATCACGGGGTTGCCGTGGCCGAAGTTGAGCGAGGAGTAGCCCGCCAGGCAGTCGAGGTACCGGGTGCCCTCGACGTCGGTGACCCACGCGCCGCGCGCCTCGCGCACGACGACCGGCAGCGGGTGGTAGTTGTGGGCGCTGTGCCGCTCGCTCAGCTCGATGAGCTCGCGGGTGGTCGGCGTGCTCATACGCGGATCTCCAGGGTGCAGCATTTCGGACCGCCGCCGGCCTTGCGCAGCTCGCTCAGGTCGACGGGGATGACGTTCAGTCCCCGGCGTTTCAATTCTAGCGACAGCTCGGCGGCCTCCATGTTGATCACCACGTTGTGGCCGTCGCTGACGGCGTTGAGCCCGAGCACCGCGGCGTCCTCGGCCGAGGCGAGGACGGCGCCGGGGAACATGCGGCGCAGCACCTCCTGGCTGCCGCGCGAGAAGGCGCCCGGGTAGTAGGCGACGTTGCCGCCGTCGATCGGGAACAGCGCGGTGTCGAGGTGGTAGTAGCGCGGGTCGACGAGCTGGAGGGTCACGACGGGGCGGCCGAGGAACTCCTGGGCCTCCTTGTGCGCCGTGATCGCCGTGCGGAAGCCGGTCCCGGCGAGGATCACGTCGTCCAGCGTGAGGAAGTCGCCCTCGCCCTCGTTGGTCTGGGTGGGCTGCATCACCGGGCCGTACCCGTTGTCCTGGAACCAGCGCAGGTAGGCGGGGCCCTCGGGGGCGCGCTCGACGCTGGCGAACCGGGCGCCGTACACCCGTCCGCCGGTCACCAGGGCGCCGTTCGCGGCGAAGACCATGTCCGGCAGGCCCTCGATCGGGTCGATCAGGCTGACGGTGTGACCCAGTTCCTCGTAGACGTCCCTGAGCCTCTCCCACTGGTGGACGGCGACGGTGGTGTCGGCGCCGGCGGCGGGGTCCATCCAGGGGTTGATGGCGTACTCGACCGCGAAGTACTCGGGACGGCACATGAGGTAATGCCGGGTGTGGGCCATCTATCACTCCGTCGGAAAACGGCTGGTCAGGGATGAGATCAGCCTAGAAACGGGTAACGGGCCCTGCCAGGCGCGGCGATTGCGCGGCATCGGGGATCGGTTGCGTAGTAGCGGGCCGAAACGGCGATTTGTTGCGTGCCCCGGCGTTCCGGTTTCACGGCGCGATCCCGTTGCGGGCGTGCGGGGTGTCGATGAGCCGGGACAGCACGATCACGCTCTTGGTGCGCACGACGAACGGCTCGGCCGCCACCCGCTCGATGACCTGCTCGACGTGCCGGACGTCGGTGGCGCGGATGTGCAGCAGCGCGTCGGCCTCGCCGGTGATCGTGCAGGCGGAGATGACCTCGGGGTGCCGCGCGACGGCGGCGCCGATCTCGGCGGGGGAGGTCTTGCCCCGGCAGAACAGCTCGACGTACGCCTCGGTGGTCCAGCCGAGCGCGGAGGGGTCGACGCGCGCGGTGAAGCCGGTGATGGCGCCGGTGCTCAGCAGGCGGTCCACCCGGCGCTTGACCGCGGGGGCCGACAGGCCGATCCGCTGCCCGATCTCCGCGTACGTCGAGCGGGCGTCCTCGACCAGGGCCCCGACGATCGCACGATCAAGCGCATCCAGCTCCACGGGCACCTGTATACAGCCCGTCCGCCACCCGCACACTTTCCGGGGTCACCTCAAAGTTTAAGTGACTCCAAGTTTGGTGTTACTCTACTCGGCATGATTCGCGCCAGAGGTCTGCGCCGGACCTTCGCCACCAAGACCGCCACGATCGACGCCGTCCAAGGGGTGGATCTCGACGTCTCGCCCGGTGAGATCGTCGGGTTCCTCGGGCCCAACGGCGCGGGGAAGACCACCACGATGCGCATGCTCACCACGCTGCTGCGCCCCACCGGAGGCACGGCCACCGTCGCGGGCCACGACCTGCTGACCGAGCCCGCCGAGGTCAGGCGCCGCATCGGCTACGTGCCCCAGGGCGGCGCCATCGGCCCCGGCGGGCTGCTCGGCGAGGAGCTCGAACTCCAGGCCCGGCTGTACGGCATGGGCCGCGCCGAGGCCCGCGCCCGGGCGTCCGCCGCCCTCGCCGAGTTCGGCCTCGACGGCATGGCCGGCCGCCCCGCGGGGTCGCTGTCGGGCGGGGAGCGGCGGCGGGCCGACATCGCCATGGGCCTCGTCCACGAGCCCGCCCTGCTCTTCCTGGACGAGCCCTCGACCGGCCTCGATCCGCGCGCCCGCGCCGGGCTCTGGGAGCACATCCGGCGGTCGCGATCGGAGGCCGGGCTGACCGTCTTCCTCAGCACCCACTACCTGGACGAGGCCGACGCCCTCTGCGACCGCGTCCTGATCATGAACGCCGGCCGCGTCGCGGGCGAGGGGGCCCCCGCCGACCTGAAGAGCCGCATCGGCCCCGCCGCCACCCTCGACGACGTCTTCCTCACCCTCACCGGCCGTCCTCTGAAGGAGACCCCCGCCGCATGACCGCCCTGATCCTCGCCAGGTTCTACATCCGCCAGACGATGCGCACCAAGGCGGCGCTGGTGTTCGGCGCGCTGCAGCCGGTGCTGTTCCTGTTCCTGTTCGGCCCGCTGTTCGCACGCAGCGGCGTCGGGTCCTGGGACGTCCTCGTCCCCGGCCTGCTCATGCAGCTCGGGCTGCTCAGCGCGGGCATGAGCGGCTTCGGCATCGTCTTCGACCAGCGCTTCGGCGTGCTGGAACGCCTGCGCGTCACCCCGGCGGGCCGCGTCTCCCTGCTGCTCGGCCGCGTGCTGAAGGACGCGCTGGTCCTGCTGATCCAGGCGGCCGGCCTCATCGCCCTCGGCTACGCCCTCGGCCTGCGCGCGCCGCTCCCCGGCGTCCTGCTCGGCACGCTGCTGGTCCTGCTGCTCGCGATCGGCCTGGCCTCGCTGTCGTACGCGATCGCGCTCACCCTGAACCAGGACCTGTTCGCGCCCATCATGAGCACGGTGCTGGTCCCGCTGCTCCTGCTCTCCGGCGCGCTGCTCCCCATGACCCTGGCCCCGGCCTGGCTGGACGTGCTGTCCCACCTCACGCCGTTCCGCTACGCGGTGGACGCCCTGCGCGCCCTCTACGCCGGCGCCTACACCTCCGCCCCCGCCCTCGTCGGCGCCGCCGTCACCCTCGCCTTCACCGTCCTGACCCTCGCCCTGGCCACCCGCCGCTTCCACCACGAGAACGCCTGACGTCCGAAAGACCAAGGAGGCGGGAGCGCGACCGCTCCCGCCTCCTTGGTCATGCCCTCACGCCTTGTCGGCCTCGCCGGTGGCCTGTTCCATGGCCTCCTCGGGGGAGGCCTCCAGGTCGTCGGAGGCCTGGGCGGGAGAGGCCTGCTTGTCCAGGCGCACCCAGCTCGTGACGCTCTCGACGGCGAACAGCACGCCGAGGTACAGGCACAGGGCGGCCACGACCCAGGTGAGCACGCCGAGGGCCGCGCCCACGCCGAGCAGGAGCAGGCGGGTCTCCCAGCCGAGGCCGGCCTGGAACACCCACGGGGCCGGCCAGATGCCCTGGCGGGTGCGGTACACCGTGTCGTAGGTGTGGTAGCCGACCACGTAGATCAGCACGAACAGCAGCCACTTGGGGGTGTCCGCCGCCAGGCCGAGCAGGATGACGGTGAGGAACTCGGCGCCCCGGAGCAGCGGCGGGACCAGCCAGTCGAACCGGCCCAGGTGGTCGCGCGGCGCGGTGGGGATCACCAGCACGAGCATCGCGACCACCGGCAGCAGCATGACCGCGCCCGTGCCGTCCCCGAGCAGGCCGCTCGCGCCGATCGCGATCACGGCGGCCAGCGCCACGAGGGTGGCGGGGACCGGGGGCAGGCCCGGCCCCATCGCGCCGCGCAGCAGCGCCACCAGCGGGCCGTCGTCCCGGTAGGCGAGCAGGCGCGCCGTCTGCACGCGGCGGCGCTCCTCGTCGGGGTCGGGGACGGGGGCGGCGGCGGCCTGCGGATGGGTGATCATGCGAGCGACCTCATGAGACGTCCGGTGAGCGTGTAGGCGGCGGCGATCGTGCCCCAGATGACCAGCGTGAGGAACGTGATGCGGGGCTCGAAGATCGCCGCGGTGATCGCGATGGCGGCGAACCGCTCGCCGATCGGGAAGACGATCATCTTGCGCGCCCAGTGGACGGCGCGGAACCGCCCGGCGCGCGTCCAGAGCTTGAGCAGGCCGCGCACGCCGCCGGTGCGGGTGTTGCGGCGCTTCTCCAGCGCGTCGCGCAGAGGACGGTCGTCGGGGACGTTCAGCGCCAGCGTGGGCAGGGGGACCGGCGGCTTGCGGCGGTTGGCCACGCCGAAGGAGAAGTCCAGCAGGTGGCGCACGGACTGCACCGACAGGGCGACCAGCGCCAGCGTCCAGACGTCGCCCTGGCCCGCGACGAGCGAGCCGACGGCGAGGCCCGCGAACACGACGTACTCCTTGGCGCGGTCGAAGGTCGCGTCCAGCCAGGCGCCGAGCACGCCGAACTTGCGGGCGTACCGGGCGAGCTGGCCGTCCACGCAGTCGAACACGAAGGCGAAGTAGATCAGCAGGCCGCCGGCCACCGCGCCCGCGCGCGTGCCCGTCGCGAAGGCCACCGCCGAGAGCACGCCGAGCGCGATCGAGATCAGCGTGACCTGGTTCGGGGTGAGGCCGCGCCGGGCCGCCCAGCGGGCGATGAAGCGCGAGTAGGTGCTGACGAAGTACGTGGTGAAGAAGCCGTCCGCGCCCTTGACCGCGTTGTTGAGCCGCGCCCGGTCCTCGTCGATGCCGGCCATGGCGGCCACGGCGGCGTCGGTCTCGGCCTGGGAGCGGACGCGGGCGTAGAACAGGTCCCTGCGGCCGCGGATGCCGACCGACACGCCCCTGCGGACCAGGCCCAGCACGAGGAGCTGGACGAGATCGTCCTCGGGCCCGAACAGGTGCGCCATGTCGGCCAGCTCGCGCGCGGCCTCGGCCAGGACGGCGGCGTGCCGCTGGTGGACGTGCACCGGGCCGAGCAGGACGGCGTTCGGGCGGGTGACCGCGTGGAAGGCCGAGCCCACGGACACCACGCGGGTGCGGCTCACGCGGGCCCGGACCATGAGGCCTTCGAGGTCGCGGTCGCCGATCTCCGGCTCGGCCTCCTCGATGGGGACGTCGTAGCCGACCGGCTCGCCGTTCTCGTCCTCCTCGCGGGGCTCCTTGGCGACCAGGGCGAGCGCGCCGCGCTTGGACTTGATGATCTGGTAGATCAGCTCGTCGTGGACGACGGCCCCGGAGGGGATGAGGAAGAGGTTGTCGCCCGCGGTCTCGGCGGCGTCGGCGAGCGCCCGCAGGTCGGCGGCGGTGTCGGCGGACTCGACGACCCGCGCGGCATGCCGGCGGTGATCGTCGGCGTCGGCGGGGCGGACGATGGCGACGGGCTCCGGGTCCATGGCGGTGAGCTGGCCGTACAGCCGTGCCAGGACGGTAGGGGAGCCGGGGAGCGACGTCAGCGCCAGGCGGGCGGGCGGGACGTTCGGCTCGTCGTAAGCGATCGGGCCGGGCGAGGCGCCCAGCAGGACCACGCGGGTCATGTCACCCTTTCAGGCAGCGTGCGGGGACCGGCGGCGGACATCTCAGGGCGTCGCCAGGGGAAAAAGTTTAGTGACTGTTCGCCTGGAGGATGCCATCGAGGGTTGACCCGAGATCGATTCGTCGCTTGGCGGTGTCAGATCACCTTTATTGAATTTTGAGCGGTTTTACGATGTTTGTCCATATTTGTAGGCGTCGCATGTCGGGATTCAGCCCCCCGAACGGCATCGGGGCCGTCGCGGCGCGTCCGCGCATCTCTAGACTGGGCGGGTGAACCTCTACCGCGACGAGGGCATCGTGCTGCGCACCCAGAAGCTGGGCGAGGCCGACCGTATCGTCACGGTCCTGACCAGACGCACGGGCAAGGTCCGCGGGGTCGCCAAGGGCGTCCGGCGCACCATGTCCAGGTTCGGCGCGCGGCTCGAACCCTTCACGCACATCGACGTGCAGTTCCACACCGGGCGCTCGCTCGACGTGGTCACCCAGGTCGAGACGCTCAGGCCGTACGGCGAGGCCCTGGTCTCCGACTACCCCCGCTACACCGCGGGAACCGCCATGCTGGAGACCGCCGACCGTCTGGTCATGGGCGAGAAGGAACCCGCGCTGCGGCAGTTCCTGCTGCTGGTCGGCGGCCTGCGCACCCTCGCGGACGGCGACCACGAGGCCCGGCTGGTCCTCGACGCCTACTTCCTGCGCTCGCTGGCCGTCGCCGGATACGCCCCCGCGCTCGACTCCTGCGCGCGCTGCTCCACGCCCGCCATCCGGGCCTTCGCCATCGCGGCGGGCGGCGTGGTCTGCGGCGGCTGCCGTCCACCCGGCGCCGCCGTCCCCGCGGCCGAGACCATCGGCCTCATGATCGCCCTCACCCGCGGCGACTGGGCCTCCGCCGACGCCTCCGAGCAGCGCCACCGCGCCGAGTGCAGCGGCCTGGTCGCGGCTTACCTGCAATGGCACCTCGAACACGGAATACGCTCGCTACGACACGTCGAGCGGGTCTGAGACCGCCCGGTCGTCGCGGCACTCCCGACACCCACAGGAGAAGCAGATCGTGAACGTCCGTCCGCCGAGCCCGCACCCGTCGGGGGCCGTGCCCCCGTCGATCCCGCGGGACCTGATCCCCCGGCACGTCGCCATCGTCATGGACGGCAACGGGCGGTGGGCCAAGGCCAGGGGGCTGCCGAGGACGGAGGGACACCGGGCGGGGGAGGCGTCGCTGTTCGACGTGATCGAGGGGGCCATCGAGCTCGGCATCCCCAACCTGTCGGCCTACGCCTTCTCGACCGAGAACTGGCGCCGATCCCCGGACGAGGTGCGCTTCCTCATGGGGTTCAACCGCGAGGTGATCCGCAGGCGCAGGGACGAGCTGAACGCCATGGGCGTGCGCGTCCGCTGGGCCGGACGGCCCGGCAGGCTGTGGAAGAGCGTCATCAACGAGCTCCAGGAGGCGGAGCAGATGACGCGCGGCAACCGCACGCTGAACCTGCAGTTCTGCGTCAACTACGGCGGCCGCGCCGAGATCGTCGACGCCGCCGTGCGCCTGGCCGAGGACATCGCCGCCGGCCGGGTCAAGCCCGGCAAGGTCTCCGAGCGCGTCTTCGCCCGCTACCTGGACGAGCCCGAGATGCCGGACGTCGACCTGTTCCTGCGGTCCTCCGGCGAGCAGCGCACGTCCAACTTCCTGCTCTGGCAGTCCGCCTACGCCGAGATGGTCTTCCTCAACCGGCTCTGGCCCGACTTCGACCGCCGCGACCTCTGGCAGGCCTGCGAGGTCTACGCCAAGCGCGACAGAAGGTACGGCGGCGCTGTGCCCAACCCCGTGGCCGATCCCGACCCCGACCTCGACCTCGACTGAGGTCTCAAGCCCTCCTGCGGGCCCGGTAGGCGGCGACGTGCATGCGGTTGCCGCAGGTGCGGCTGTCGCAGTAGACGCGGGAGCGGTTGCGGGACTCGTCCACGAAGACCTTGTCGCAGTCGGGGGCGGCGCAGGTGCGCAGCCGCTCCCACTCGTTCTCGACCAGCAGGTGGGCCAGCGCCACCCCGCAGTCGGCCGCGAGGTGCTCGGCGGCCGACGCCCCCGGCGCGAAGTAGTGGACGTGCAGCGGCCAGCCGTCGTGCTCGGTCAGGCGGGCCGCGATGCGGGTGCGCTCCAGCAGGACGTTCAGCAGGGTCACCGCCGCGCCCGCGTCGGGCGCGGCGAACACCTCCTGGAAGGTCGCGCGCAGGGCGCGCACCTCGGCCAGGTCGGCCTCGGTGACGGACCCGAGGCCGCTCACCTGGTGACGTTCCAGGTAGGCGTGCAGGGCGGCGACGTCGGTGAGCCAGTCAGGGCCGCCGGTCTCGGGCGCGGAGTTGACCAGATCGGCGGCCGCGGCGAGCGAGCACACCATGTCATGACTCAACGGCATGGGCTCCCCCTCGGGCGGGGCGCGGGCGGGCCGCGCGCACGGCGGTTTCCACGTCGAGGGCGGCGAGGCCCTCCCGTTTCCCCTTCCCGGAAGCGTATCCCGACTTCGCGCGGGCGCGTCCCGCCGTTGTCAGCCCGCCGAGGCGACCTGCGCGCAGGAGCCGCAGGTGCCGAACACCTCGACGGTGTGCGTGACCGCCGTGAAGCCGTGCTCGGCGCCCACCGCCTCGGCCCACCGCTCGACGGCGGGCCCGGCCACCTCGACCGTGTGGCCGCAGCGCCGGCACACCAGGTGATGGTGGTGGGTGCCGGTGGCGCAGGCGCGGTAGACCGACTCGCCGTCGTCGGTGCGCAGGACGTCGACCTGGCCGGAGTCGGCCAGCGACTGGAGCGCACGGTACACGGTGGTGAGGCCGATCTTCGCCCCACCGGCCCGCATCTCTGCGTAGATGTCCTGAGCGCTGCGGAATCCCTCGCTTAGCTGGAGAATGTCCCGTACGGCGTCACGGCGGCTCGTCATGGGCTGCACTCCTGTGTACGGCGCGAGCGCGCGGTTAGGGGCCGGCCTGCTGAGCGCGGCCCCGCCGTACGAATCTACCCACGCCAAGGGCGATGACGAACCCGGACAAGGCGAGCAGAACGATCGCCGCGCCCGGCGCCACCCCCGCGTAGAAGGCGGAGGTGAGCCCGCCCACCGTCGCGATGACGCCGAGGCCCATGGCCAGCAGCATGGTGGTCACGAAGCCCCGGGTGATCTGCTGGCTGGTCGCCACCGGCACGACCATCAGCGCGCTCACCAGCAGCAGCCCCACCACCCGCATCGCGATCACGACGGTGAGCGCGGCGGTGACCGCGACCAGCAGGCTGAGGAAGCGCACCGGCAGGCCGTTGACCCGGGCGACGTCCTCGTCCTGGCACAGCACGAACAGCTCGCGGCCGAAGACCGCGACCACGCCGAGCACGAAGGCGGCCAGCACCGCGATCACCCACACGTCCTGCCCGCTCACGCTGGAGATCGAGCCGAACAGATAGGACGTCAGCGTCGCGTTGCTGCCGCCGGGGGCGAGCCCGATGAGCAGTACGCCGCCCGCGATGCCGCCGTAGAAGAGCAGCGCCAGCGCCACGTCGCCGGTGGTGCGGCCGCGCGCCCGCACCAGCTCGATCGCGACCGCCCCCAGCACGGCCACCACGACGGCGGTGAGCACGGGGGCGGTGCCGGTCAGGAAGCCGAGCGCCACGCCGGTGAGCGCGACGTGGCCGATGCCGTCGCCGAGCAGGGCGAGGCGGCGCTGGACGATGAAGGTGCCGACCGCCGGGGCCGACAGGCCGACCAGCAGCGCGGCGGCCAGCGCCCGCCACATGAAGTCGTACCGCAGCATCTCGATCATCGCGCGGCCCCCGGTCCCGGCAGGTCGGCGGGATGGTGGACGGCCGGGTGGACGGGTTCGCCGTGCGGGGGAGCGCCGTCGTGGACGACGAGGCCGTCGCGCAGGACCACCGACCGGGTGATCAGCGGTGCCAACGGCCCCAGCTCGTGCGCGACCAGCAGGACGGTCTTGCCCCGCTCCACCAGCGCGGCCAGCGTGGCGGCCAGGTGCCGCTGGTTCTCCGCGTCCACGCCCGCCGTCGGCTCGTCCATGACGTAGGTGTCCGGGTCGCCGGCGAGCGCGCGGGCGATCAGGACCCGCTGCTGCTGGCCGCCCGACAGCCACCCCACCGGCTCGCCCGCGCGGGAGGTCAGGCCCACCGCGTCCAGCGCGCGGGCGACGGCGGCGCGGTCCTCGGCGCCGGCGCGGCGCAGGCGCCGCTGCCGGGCGACGCGGCCGGAGGCCACGATCTCGCGCACGGTCGCGGGCACGCCCCCGCCCACCGACAGCCGCTGGGGGACGTACCCGACGCGCCACCAGTCACGGAACCGGGCCGGCGGGACGCCGTACAACTCGGTGGAGCCGCCCGACAGGGGCGTCAGGCCGAGCAGGGCGCGGATCAGCGTGGACTTGCCCGAGCCGTTGGCCCCGAGCACGGCCACCACCTCGCCGGGGGTGACGCGCAGGTCGATGCCCCGCAGCACCGGGCGCCCGTCCAGCGCGACGCGGCCGTCGGCCATGGCGAACGCCGGCGGGGTGTCCGCCGTCACCGGCGGCGGGGCGACGCCGGTCGCCTGTGCGGATCGGGTCATGGGCATCCCAGTGCGGTGCGGAGCGCGGACAGGTTGGCGCGCGCGGCGGACAGGTAGTCGCCTTGGGCGGGACGGCTCTCGATCGGGTTGAGCACGGCCGTCTTGGCGCCGATCTCGCCGGCGAGGACCTCGGCGACCTTGGGGCTGACGAGTTCCTCGGTGAAGATCGTGGTCACGCCCTCCTCGCGGGCGGTGGCGGCCACGCGGGCGATGCGGGCCGGGTCCGGCTCGGCCTCGGGGTCCAGGCCGCTGATGCCGACCTGCCGCAGGTTGTAACGTTCCGCCAGATAGCCGAACGCCGTGTGGCTGGTGACCATGGTGCGGGTGGTGCACCCGGCGAGGGTCCGGCGGAACTCGGCGTCCAGCGCGGTCAGCTCGCCCGCCGCGGTGCGGGCCCGCGAGGCGTAGCCGTCGGCGTGGGGGCGGTCGATCGCGGCGAGCCGCTCGCCGAGCTTGGTCACGACGGTGGCCAGCCGGGACGGGTCCAGCCACAGGTGGGGGTCGTAGGAGACGCCGTCGCCCGCGGAGCGCTGCTCGGTGGTGGCCGGCACCGTGGTCACCACCGAGGCGGCGTCGAAGGCCTTGCCGGCGGCGTGCTCCATGACGGCCTCGTCGAGAGCCGGCTGCACGCCCTTGATGTAGACGATCAGGTCGGCCCGCTCGATGTCGGCGATCTGGCGCGGCGTCAGCTCCAGATCGTGCGGCTCGACGCCGGGCTGGGTGAGGCCGGTCACCGCGGCGTCCTGGCCGCCGGCCTTCACGGAGATCCACTCCAGCGGGTAGAAGGCGGCCAGCACGGCCGGCCTGCCCTCGGCCTGGTCCGCGGAGGCTGTCACGCCCCCCGAGCAGGCGGCCGTGGTGAGCAGCGCGGCGGCGCCGAGCACGGCGGCGGCGCGCCGTCGCGGCCACGACAGCCGTCCGGCTCGGCGGGTTTTGGGCGAAAAGGGCAGCACGAAGTCGAGTATGCTGCAGAATGAAAACGGTTGTCAAAATCACCCGCCGACGACCGGAATACCCGGAGACCGGACGGGCGCGCTCAGAAGATCAGGCCGAAGCGCTCCGCCGCCAGCAGGACGAGGAAGACCCCGAGCGCCACCCGCAGGATCCTCGCCCCCGCGCCGAGCGACGGCCACGACATGTAGGCCAGCCAGGTCACGAAGGCGAGCACCGGCAGCGCGGCCAGCCCGCCCCGCCAGTCGGGCACGGCGAGCGCCACCAGCAGCAGCACCACCAGCAGCACCGGGGCGATCCAGCGCGGCAGGCCGTACAGGTAGACCAGCGGGGCCGCGCTCCCGCGCTCGACCGCGCGGCGCAGGCCCGTGGCGCCGGGCGTCATGAAGTGCTCGCCGCGCGGCAGCGGGCGGCCCGCGGGACGCGCCTTCCCGCCGGGCGGCCTGCGCGCCAGAGGATGCGCCGGAACCGAGCGCTTGTGCGAGGAGTTCGGCGCGGACGAGGAGGCGGAGTCGTGCTTGTCGGCCACGGTTCGAGCCTATCGGCGCGGACCCGCGCGGCGGCACCCCGCGGGTGCTGGCATGCTGAACGGCATGTTCGCGGTCATCCGGTACTCCGTTCCCGAGGCGCGCGCCGAAGAGTTCACGCGGTCCGCCCGATCCGTCCTCGCCGTGCTGGCCGCCCAGTCCGGGTTCCGCTCCGGGAGGATCGGCAGATCGGTGGACGAGCCGAACCTGTGGGCGGTGGTCAGCGAGTGGGACGGGGCCGGCTTCTACCGGCGCGCCCTGTCGGCGGCGCGCATGGACATGTATCCGACCATGGACATGGTCGTCAACGAGCCCAGCGCCTACGAGATCATGGAGGAGATCGCCTGACCGGCGATTGTGGGCGGGTCGCGTCGCGCGTTCCCCTAAGCTTGGTGTGATCGAGCAGGTGACGCGCCCTGTGATCGCACGACCCAACCCCGACCGCCAGCCGGATGGAGATTCTCGATGGCCCGCCGTACCGACATCATGGACACGATCGTCAGCCTCGCCAAACGGCGGGGGCTCGTGTACCCGTCGAGCGAGATCTACGGAGGTCTGCGCGCGTCCTGGGACTACGGCCCGCTCGGCGTCGAGCTCAAGAACAACGTCAAGCGCGAGTGGTGGAAGTCCATGGTGCAGGGCCGCGAGGACGTCGTCGGCCTGGACTCCTCGGTCATCCTGGCCCGCGAGGTCTGGGAGGCCAGCGGCCACGTCAAGGAGTTCGTGGACCCGCTGACCGAGTGCCAGTCCTGCCACAAGCGCTTCCGCGCCGACCACCTCGAAGAGGCCTACGCCGAGAAGCACGGCGGCCGTGCCCCCGAGAACGGCCTGGCCGACCTGGTCTGCCCCAACTGCGGCACCAAGGGCGCCTTCACCGCCCCCCGCATGTTCAACGGCCTGCTGAAGACCTACCTCGGCGCGGTCGAGGACGAGTCCGGCCTGGCCTACCTGCGCCCGGAGACCGCGCAGGGCATCTTCATCAACTACCTCAACGTCCAGCAGTCCTCCCGCAAGAAGATCCCGTTCGGTATCGGCCAGATCGGCAAGTCGTTCCGCAACGAGATCACCCCGGGCAACTTCATCTTCCGCACCCGCGAGTTCGAGCAGATGGAGATGGAGTTCTTCGTCAAGCCGGGCAGCGACGAGGAGTGGCACCAGTACTGGATCGACGAGCGCTTCCGCTGGTACACCGATCTCGGCATCACCCCCGAGAACCTGCGGCTGTACGAGCACCCGAAGGACAAGCTGTCGCACTACTCCAAGCGCACCGTCGACATCGAGTACCGCTTCAACTTCACCGGCTCGGAGTGGGGTGAGCTGGAGGGCGTCGCCAACCGCACCGACTTCGACCTCAGCACCCACGCCGCCGCCTCCGGCACCGACCTGTCGTTCTTCGAGCAGGACTCCGGCGAGCGCTACGTGCCGTACGTCATCGAGCCGGCCGCCGGCGTGGACCGCTGCGCGCTCACCTTCCTGATCGACGCCTACACGGTGGACGAGGCCCCGAACGCCAAGGGCGTCATGGAGCAGCGCACGGTCATGCGCCTCGACCACCGGCTCGCGCCGGTCAAGGCGGCCGTCCTGCCGCTGTCGCGCAACGCCGACCTGTCGCCCAAGGCGCGCGACCTGGCCACCCTGCTGCGCCGCCGCTGGAACGTCGAGTTCGACGACGCCGGGGCGATCGGCCGCCGCTACCGCCGCCAGGACGAGATCGGCACGCCGTTCTGCGTCACGGTCGACTTCGACACCCTGGACGACAACGCCGTGACGATCCGCGAGCGCGACTCGATGGCGCAGAAGCGCATCGCCCTGGACCAGGTCGACTCCTACCTGCGCCAGCACCTCAACGACTGACGCCGATCCGGGCGCGGTTCAGCCACCGGGTCAGGTGCTCCTCGGCGAGGCGCCCGGCCCGGCCGACCGCCGCGCGGGGGACGTCCTCGGCCCGCAGCTCGGCGAGCGATGCCACCATGCCGGTGACGAACCGCTCGCCGTGCCCGGTGAGCAGGCCGCCGCCGAGCAGCACGTGCGCGACGTCCCAGGTCGCCTCCCGCCACCGGGCGAACTCGGTCTGCGCCTCCAGGCGGGCCGCCGGGTCGCTGTCGGCGTCCCACTGCCGGCGCAGGAACCGCGCGATGCCGAGGTGGGCGTAGGCCCCCTGCAGCAGGCCCTCGGCGGGCCGGGGGTCCTCGCGCCAGGGGGCGTAGAACCTCTCGCCGCCGGGCCCGGCGATCAGCGGGAACATCGTGCCGAGCGCGGCCAGCTTGGCGTGCTGCACCTCGTGCGCCAAGCCCCGGGCCAGGTCCAGCGGGCGGGGCGGGCGGGACATGGCGACGCAGCCGAACGCCTCCGCCGACGTCGCGCTGGCGACGCCGTCCGGCGGGGCCTGGAGCGGGACGAGCACCCGCAGCCCCGCCGCCACCTCCCCGGCCACCCCGCGATGCGCCCGCCCGAGCAGGGCCCAGCCCCGGCCGATCACCGCCTGCCACGCGGCGACCTCGCCGGGGGACAGGCGCGGGCCCACCCGCGGGTGCGGCGGGAAGCGCAGCGGGTCGGTGTCGTCCAGCAGGAACGTGACCGCGGCCTCGGCGGTACCGGCGCTCAGGCGGCGCAGGCCGAGCCAGGCGCCGGCCTCGGTGTGCGGGTCGCGGGGCACGGTGACCGCCCGCCCGGCCGCGGTGACCACGGCGCCGCCCCGCCCGTCGGGCCGCACGACCGCCCACGCCTCCGGCGCGCCGGGCAGCAGGGCGACGCCCAGCGAGGGCAGCGTGACCCGGCCCCGCGTGACGGGCACTCCCACCCGCAGCGGCACCCGGCCCCGGACGGCGGCGACGGCGGCCACGGCGGCGAGCTGGGCCGGATCGGCCCGGGGGTCGCCGAGCATGAGCCCGCGCAGGACGCGCAGCGCCCAGAACCCGACGGCCGGGTAGGTCACCGCGTCGCGGACGGCGGCCGGGACCGTCCGCTGGAGCCGGGCCAGCAGCGCGTAGGCGTCGGCGGCCCGGCGCGCCCCGGGGTGGCCGGCCGCCGCGGCCGTGTCGACGACGGCGCGCAGCAGGACCAGGCGCTTGCTGTGCTCGGCCGCCGCCAGGGCGCGCACCGCCGCGGGGCCGCCGCCCCCGGCGGCGAGACGGTCGAACAGTCCGGCCGGCAGCGAATGCCGACGCGGGCTCACGAGGCCACGGGGCGGAGCGAGCGGCGCAGCCGGGCCACGTCGGCGGCGAGCCGCCGGCGGATGTGGGCGATCAGCTTGTACAGGTCGGGGCAGTAGACGCTGGGGTTGGCGAACCCCGATCCGGCGCGGTAGCGGTCGGCGTAGTGGCCGCCGCCGCACACCCGGCGCAGCTCGCACGACCGGCAGGCGGGCGCGAGCGCGTCCGGGCCGATCTGGCGGGCGACGATGGGCGCGAGCAGCAGGGCGTCGTCGAAGGACGCGCTCGCCACGTTCAGCCCGGTGCCGGGGGCGCCGGGGTAGGCGGTCTTCAGCACGTCGGACTGCTCGATGGCGCCGTCGGTCTCGACGATCACGCAGCTCATCGGCTCCAGGCCGAGGCTCTCCGCCGGCGCGGCGCCGCCGAGCAGGAGGTGCATGATCTCCTCGAAGCGGCGGACGCCGGTGGGCCGGGTCTCGGCGGCGTACCAGCGGTCGAAGACGGCGATCAGCCAGTCGGCGTACGGCGTCCGCGCGTCGCCGGGGGAGCGGCCGGGCGGCGGGGACGACCAGTTGCCGTGGGGGAGCAGGAAGTCGATCGCGGGCGGGTCGAAGCGCAGCAACCCCTCGTAGACGCGGATCGGGTCGTTGCGCGGGTCCACGGTGCACAGCAGGCCGCCGTACAGGTGCCGGTAGGGGCTCTGGCGGAGGAGGTCGAGCGCGGCCGCGACCCGGGCGTGGCTGCCCCGTCCGTCGGCGCGGCGCCGGTGGCGGTCGTGGGCCTGCGCGTCGCCGTCGAGGCTGACGCCGACCGTGACGCCGAGCTCGGCGAACAGGCGCAGGAAGCCCTCGTCGAGCAGCATGCCGTTGGTCTGCACGGCGAACCGCGCCCGCCTGCGCGGCCCGAGGGCCTCGCGCACGGCGCGGACGGCGCAGGCGATGAGGTCCGGGCCCGCGAGCAGGGGCTCGCCGCCGTGCAGGACGATGCCGACCTCGGCCAGGTCGTGCGCCTCGGCGTGCTCGGCGACGCGGGCGGCGGCGTGGGCGACGGTGGACCTCGGCATCGCGCGGGGCCGGTGGCGCCAGCTCTGGTCGGCGGCTCGGTACATGTAGCAGTACCCGCAGGCGAGATCGCATCGGCTGTGCAGCTTGAGGATGAAACTCGTGAACGGCCGGGGGGTCCAGCCTTTCGCGATCCGCGCGCCGACGTCCAAGGTATAGGGCCATTCGGAAGCCCTGATATGGTCTGGCTTTATCGCGTCGCCCGGGTCGCCGGCCCTTCCTTCCGCACCTGGCTTGACAGTCACATATGCCCCATGGATATCAGCTCCGGCACTTCACAGTAGTTCACGGCGCCGATCCGCCGTCAAGTCCGATGATCGGACCGCTTCGGCCGGCGGGACCGTGGGAAGATTACCCGGCTATGATGGTGAAGCCCGTCGGGGCGTACGAGAACCGCGGTGGTCCCCCCTTATGAATCCACCTGGCAGTGATCCCGACCAGCGGCAGGAGTCCCGCATGCCCGGCCCATACCCGCAGGGGCGCCTCGAATGAGGCGGGAAAGCGACGGCGACGGGGACGCCTTCGACGGCGGCCTGGACTCCGACCTCGTCGACCTTTCCGGAGTCCCTCTCGACATTGTGGCGGAAATGTCCGAATCCGCCCTGATATTTGCCTTGCGAAGGATCCGCGCCGAGGCGATTCGGGGAGTGGCCGCGTTTTCCACTGATTACGAGAGAACCCACCCCGTCGATTACGAACGAGAGGGAGATCCGCCTCCCGCGCAGTGATGCCGGACGCGGCATCCCGCGGCGCCGGTCGCGCACGCCCGGTGCCTATACTTAATCCCCCATCTGGCGCTCGACAAAAGCTGCGGCCGTTTCCGCTTTTCCGGCGACGGCGGGCGGAAGTGGTGGGTCATGAACGAGGTCGCCGACACCCCCGGCGCCGGCCGCGTCATCCTGTTCTGCTCGACCAGCGACAACATCGGCCGCACCACGGCGATCGTCAACGTGGCGCTGATCCTCGCGGGAAACGGCCTGAACGTCCTCGTCGCCGACGCCCACGGCTCCCGCATCCGCGCCGACCACTACCTGCGCCCCTACCTCACCCCGCCCGCCGACCCGCCGGGGGCCCCGTGGAGCGTCTCCATCGACGACGACGGGGTGAGCCTCTCCGGCCGCATGAGCCTGCTCCAGCTCGACCTCTCCGCCGGCGGGCAGGACCAGGTCCGCGCGATCCGCGAGGCCGCCGCCGCGTTCGACTACGTGCTCATCGACGCTCCCAGCGAGGGGTACGGCCCGGCCCCCGAGACGTTCTCCGGGCTCGCCGACGTCGTCGTCGCCTGCTTCCCGCTGAACATCCGCAGCATCGAGAGCTGCGCCGACGTCGCCCGCCGCGTGCAGCTCGGCGCGGGGCGCCCGGTCGCGGTGCTGGCGCTCGGCATCAAGGCAGAGACCAGCGTCGCCGCCCCCCTGGAACAGGCCAGGAACGTGGTCACGCGCCGTTTCGCCGAGCTGGGCGCCGGCCGCGAGCCGACCTACGTCGAGATCCCCTACGCGCCGGTGTACTCCTTCTCCGACACGCTCGCGACGCTCAACGAGCCGCCCGGCAAGGCCGACGGCCTGCGCGTCGCCTACGAACGGCTGGCCGAGGAGCTGACCGGCGGCCTGGCGGGCGCGCTGCGCCGCGTGACGCTGGTGTACTCGCCCCGCGACCGTGCCTGGGCCGAATGGGCGCAGGCCCAGCTCGAACGCCTCGGGGTCCGTGTCCGCGTCCTTGCCTCAGGCGCGATCGACGGGCAGGCCCTCGTCGGGGACGCCCTGATCCTCGTGATCTCGCCCGCCGGCCTGCCGCCCGAGCAGGTCGCGTGGCTGCGCCGTGTGCCCGAGTCCGGCATCCGCCTGGTGCTCGTCGACGGCCGGCGCATCCCGGAGGGGCTGACCCACCTGCCGCGGCTCGAACTGCCCGCGCGAAGCGAGGCCGAGGCCCTGCGCACGCTGCGGCGCGAGCTGCGCGTCGCCGGCCCGCGCGCCGACGCCGCCGGCGGGGCCAGGTTCCCGGGCACGCCGGCGACCGCCGGCCTCCCGCCGCGCGACCCGGGCTTCGTCGGCCGCGACCGCGAGATCGACGCCCTGCGGGACGCCCTCGCCGCGGCGCGTGAGGACCAGCGCGTGTGCACGCTGCACGGCCCCCCGGGCATCGGGAAGAGCGAGGTCGCCCTGGAGTACGGCCACCGCTTCGCCGGGGCCTACGACCTGGTGTGGTGGATCCCCGGCGAGGGCGCCGCCGACGTCCGCCAGGGCCTGGCCGACCTCGCCGTCGCCCTCGGCATCCCCACGGGCGCCGACGCGGCCGAGGCCGTGCTGCGCCACCTCGGCTCCGAGGAGTCGGGAAGCTGGCTCCTGCTCTACGACGGCGTCACCGGCGAGGACGACCTCGCGCCCCACATCCCCCTCACCCGCGACCGCTGCGACGTCGTCGTCACCACGCGCGCCGCCCCGCTCGACTCCCGCAGGCCGGGGCTCCCGATCGGGCCGCTCGCCGGCGCCGAGGCCCTGGCCCTCCTCGCCCGGCACGTGCCCGACCTCACCGAAGAGCAGGCCGAGCCCGTCGTGGCGCGCGTCGGCGGCGTCCCCCTGGTCCTGGACGTGGCGGGGGCCTGGATCTCCGCCGCGCGCTCGCGCGTGCGCGAGGACAGCGTCCGCTTCCGCGACGCGCTCAGCCACGCGGTGGCGCGCTTCGCCGACGAGTACGACCGCGTCCTCGGGGAGTGCCAGGCCCGCGGCCAGACCACCCCTGCCTCCCGCGTCATGCTCGACCTCGCCCTGGAGACCCTGCCCGGCGACATCGGCGGGCGGGCGCTGCGCCGCGACAACCTCGGCGGCGACGCCGCCCTGCGCCTGCTCGGGGTGTGCGCCTGCCTGTCGCCGCGCGGCGTCGCCCTGCGGGTGCTCCGCTCGGCCCCGATGCTCGGGCTGCTCACCGACGCCGACAAGCTGAACGATCCCCTCATGGTCGACGTCATGCTGCGCAGCCTCGGCCGGTACGGCCTGGTCGAGGTCGACCTCGGCCGGCCCGACCAGCCGGTCCGCGCGCACGGCCTGGTGCGCGCCCTGGTCCGCGAGAGGATGGGCGAGGACGGGGTGCGCGGCCTGCTGCGCGACCTGCGCGGCGCCCTGGCCGCCCTCTCCCCGTCCGATGACGCCGACGAGTCGGGACCGGCGCTCCACGCCGAGCTGGACCGCCACTTCGAGGCCGTCCGGGCGTGGGACGACGCGCGGCCCGAGGTGCGGCGGTGGGTCCTGCGCCAGCTCTCGTTCGTCCTGCGCGCCGACGACAAGCTCGCCGTCGACCGGGTGAAGGACATCGGCTCGCGGGTGCTCGCCGCCTGGGACGACGAGTCCCTGCCCCGGCTGCGGCTGCTCGACCTGCTGGCCGAGGTCTCGCGGAGCCGGGGCGACCACCACGACCACCTGCGGTACAGCTTCCAGGCGCTGCGGTCCCAGCGGGTGGTGCTCGGCATCAACCACCCGCGCACGCTGCTCACCGCGGGCGCCCACGCGACGGCGCTGCGCGCCATGGGCGAGTTCGAGGAGGCCCGCGACATGGAGCGCGACGTCCTGCGCGAACTGCGCGAGCTGCTCGGCGCCCACCACCCGCTGACCGGCAACGCCATGCACAACCTGGCGATCTCCGAGGCCCTGGTCGGCGACGCGCGGCGCGCGCTGGAGCTGGCGCAGCAGCGCTACGAGCTGCGCGTGCGCATGGCCGGCGAGGGCGACCCCGCGGCCGTGCGCACCGCGATCACGATGGCGCGCTACCACCGCGACCTCGGCCGGCTGGACGACTCGTTCACGCTGCTCAAACGGGTGCTGCCGCACCGGGGCACGCTCGGCCGCGCCGGCCGCCGCGGCCCCAGCCTGGAGGTGCTGCGGGCCGAGAGCGGCCTCGCCGTCACCGAGCGCAGGCTCGGCAGGCCGGAGAACGCCCGCGAGCGCGACGAGCGCATCCTGGCCGACCTGCGCGCCCATCAGGGCGACCGCGACCTGGTCACCCTCATCTGCCGGGCCAGCCTCGCGGCGGACCTGGACGCGCTGGGCAAGCACCAGGCGGCGGCCTACGAGGCCGAGGCGTGCCTGGCCGGGCTGCGCGACACGCTCGGCCCCGACCACCCGTACGCCGGGGTGTGCGAGGTCGGGCTGGCGGCGTACCTGCGCAACTCCGGCGACCTGGTGGGGGCCGCCGAGATCGGGGCCAAGGCCCTCGGGCGGCTGCGACGCTGGCTGGTCCCGCACCACCCCTGGATGATCGCCGCGAGCGTGGCCTACGCCAACACGCTGGTGCTGCGCGGGGACCACGCCCGCGCGGCGGGCCTGGAGCAGGCGGCGCTGGACGGCTTCCGCGACGCGGGCCTGCCCGGCCACCCGAACGCCCTGCTGGTGGAGAAGAACCTCTCCGACACCCGGAGCAGGCTGGCGGGCGCCGGGCTGACGGGCCGCGCCGTGCGCGCGGACATCGACCTTGAGATACCGGGACTGTGAGGCGACGGCGGGGAAGCCCGGTCCGCTGGACCGATGGGAAGGGGACGACGATGGCAGAGGCTCTCGGCGCGGAGACGCGCGCGGCACGCGACGCCGCCGTGACCGTGACCCGCGACCCGCACGTGGGGCAGGCGTACACGGACCTGATCGACCGGTGCAGGGACGCCGTGGCCGCGGGGCCGGGCCTGGATTATGTCGCGCATTACGGCAGCGGCGTCTTCGACTTCTCGGTGGACGCCTTCGAATCCGGCGAATACGCGGGGCGCTTTTCAGAACCCGTTCACCGGGTGCGGGACGATCATCGCAATGTCACCCGCCAGCTCATCAGCCGCGTGGAGGATTTCGGCGCCTTGCTGGAGGCGCTGGACTCCGGCGCGCTCGTGCGCACGGTGGTGCAGACCGAGGACGCCGCTTTCCACTGCGGGCGCGTCCGCGCGGGGGAGTACCTCGTCGGCGCCACGCTCGCCGCCGACCGCGCCCCCTCCATGGACTGGGCGGTCAACGCCCTGGTCACCGAGACCCGGGTGGTGGACCTGCGCCTCGGCGGCCAGAACCCCGGCGGCGTTCCGGTGTCCGAGCTGCCCGGACTCGACGCGCCGAGCGTCCCCTACACCCGCGGCGAGCCCGGCATGGCGGAGGTGCCCCAGGCCACGCTGTTCGACCTGTGGGCGCACGCCGTCAACGCCGGCGACCTCAACTACGCGGCCCTCCACCGCGGCTGGTGGCCGGTCCACACCGGCGACGTGCTCGACGACCTCGCGCTCGCCCCCCTGTTCAGGAACGTCGGCGTGCGCCGGCGCAGGGAGCTCTACCAGGAGGTCGCCGGACGGCTGCGCACCGACGTCGCGCGTCTGCGGCAGACCCTGCGCCGCGCAGGGGACTCGCCGATCACCCGGCTCGTGCTGGACGTCGAGGAGGGCGCGATCTACGTGCACTGGCTCGGCGCCGGCCTCGGGGACTTTCTGTTCGGCGTCACTCTGCTGCAGGACAAGGTGGACCAGGCCGAGCTGCGGCTGCGCCGGCTCGCCGAGGCGCTGGGCGCGGTCGCCGGATAATGGTCCGCCGGGAAAAATCATTGATAAAGCCAATATATCCGCCCATGAGATGGACGCCGGAAAAGGCGGTTAATGTCCCGGCCATAATCGTATTCGATCATTGATTCGCCCGCGCGAGACGGTGACCGCGGCCGGAGAACGCACTAAAATAAGCCGTGACTAATTAATACGGGGCTGCGGTGTCGATGTGGAGGACCGTGGTGAAGGTGCTCACCGCTTTCGTCGAGCGATCCTCCGGACGGCTCGTGGCCGTGCTCCTCGTGACCGCGCTCGGGCTCGCCGCCGCCGGTCTCACCGGCCCCGGCGGGCACGGCCTGGCCGTCACCTCGCCGTGGTACCTGTGGGGCGTCAACGCGCTGCTGGCCGTGGGCCTGTACGGCAGCGCCTCGGGCATCACCCGCGACGCCGTCGAGGACGTCCGCATCGTCGTCGCCGCGGTCACCGTCGGCGTGGCGCTCAAGGCGGCGCTGATCGCCGCGGTCATGTACCTGGCCTCCGGCAGCACCACGGCCATGATCCTCGGCGTCGCCGTGGCCCAGATCGACCCGCTGTCGGTGACCGCGATGATCGGCCGCTCGAAGATGTCCGGCCGCGCCCGTTCGCTCCTGCTCGCCTGGGCCTCCTTCGACGACCCCGTCACGGCCCTGCTCACCGTCTACCTCGTCACGACCACCCTGAGCCCGGCCGCGGGCGGCTCCATGGGCGGGCTGGCGTCGTACGGCGCGGGCCTCGCGGCCAACGCCGCGTTCGCCGCGGCGGCCGGGGCCGCCTGGTGGCTCGCCGCGCGCCGCCCGGCGCGCCGGCCGCTGAAGGAGCACCCCGCCTTCCCCGTGGTCGCCACGGTCCTGCTCGCCGGACTGCTCGCCCTCGCCGCCTGGCAGTTCCTGATGCTCGGCGTCGCCCTCGTGGGCCTCTTCTACCGCCCCCGCGGCGTCGAGGCGCTCGTCGGCCGCGTCACCTCCGTCGCGTTCTACCTCGCCGCGTTCGTGCTCGGCATGCTGCTCATCGGCGGCGTGGACGTCGGGCTCGGGCTGGTGCTCGGGCTCGCCGCCTTCGGGGCGCAGGTGGTCGCCGGGCTGCTCATCGGCCGCCGGTTCGACACGGCCGACCGGGTCCGCCTGGCCCTCGGCCAGCAGAACGGCATCACCGCGATCATCCTGGCCCTGGCCCTGCAACCGCACGTGCCCGCGGCCGTGCGGGTGATCGCCCCGGCCATCCTGACCGTCAACGTCCTGCACATCGTGGCCAACGCCGTGTGGGACAGGATCCCCGTCCCTGTCCCCGTCCCGGTTCGCGGCGGCGCCCATGCGCCGCGGCCCGCGCCCGTTCCCGCGCCGTTCCCGACGTTCCGCCCCCTGGCCGTCCGCCACGTCCTCGCCATGGGCTCGCACACGCGCAAGCGGTGACGCCGGCCCCGGAGGCCGTCCCACGCCCCCAGGCCGGTCGCGGCCCTACGCCCGCACGCTGGCCATCGCCGCGGCCAGCACCCGCTCGCCGAGCCGGGACAGCGCGTCCTCCGCCTCCGCCCTGCGGAAGGTGCGCGAGGCGTGCTCGATCGGCTCGGGCCCCTCGGTGAACGGCCCGAAGGCCGCCATGCTCTCCAGCCGGAACACCGGCAGCATCTCCGCGGTGATCTCGTAACTGCGGCAGATGGTGCGCAGCCGGCGCTCCTGGGCCGTCGTCGGCACCGCCTCCCCGGGCAGCGACCGCGTGGCGTACGCCTGCTCCAGCCACGTGGCCACGCTGTCGCGGAACGCCTCCAGCAGCTTCTCCAGCAGCACCGCCACCCCGACGGCCTGGAACTCGTCCATGGTGAACCCGAGCCGCCGCGGCCGGAGGTCGCCCGCCGCGGTCTCGTCCACGGTGAAGACGTCCCGGAACGTGGCAGGGACGCCGCTCATCAGCCCGATCGCGTCGAAGGCCCGGTCGAAGTGCCGTTCGACGTCCTCCGGCATGCGGTGCCGTGCGGCCCGGGGACGGTGGGCACGTGGCTCCGGGGGCTCCGGGTCCGCGGGCAGCGACCTGAGCAGCTCGCCGAGCCGCCGCGCGGAGGCCGCGTCGGCCTGCTCCACGCGGCCGTCGATCCGCTGCAGGTAGTCCAGGACGGTGGTCTGCTGGTAGGTGATGTCCTCCACGCGGCTGCGGATGACCTCCAGCACGCCGTCCCGGTCGGCGGCCTCCAGGCGGCGCGCCAGCTCCCGCACGGCCTCGCGCAGCGTGACCGTGAAGTCGCGGTCGCTGTAGACGACGGGCTGGGCGTCGGTGAGCTCGGCGATCCGCTGGCGCAGCGCGGGGGACAGGTAGCCGTTGACCACCACCAGCGGCTGGCAGGGGGCCGCGCCCGTGTCCTTGCGCGCCGCCCACACGATGCGCTCCAGCCGCTCCACCTGGATCGCCTGCATGACCGAGTCCGTGGTGAGCACGGCGATCGCGGCGCCCTGCCGTCCCACGGGTATCCAGAAGTCGACCTTCCCCGCCTCGCCCGCCGGGCGGGCGCTGAACCGGACGGGGCTCGGCTCGAAGCGCCGCGACTCCAGCTCCAGCACGCTGCGGATGGACGCGCGCACCTGTTCCAGCGTGGCGGTCTCGAAGGTGGCGCGGACCGCGTCGCGCACGATGACCTCGTCCACGACGGGCGGCCCGTCGCCGGGCGCGCGCCGGGCCGCCTGCGCCCAGGCGTGATGGCAGATCTTGAGCATCCGGCGCGGGACGCCCCCGGCCAGCGAGCGGATGTAGCGCAGCGAGCCGACGGTGAAGGGCGCCAGGTCGGCGGGGGCCTCCTCCGGCGCGCCGGGGTCCGGCGCAGGCGGGTCGGCGGCGACCGGCTCCGGGTCAGGGGCGTCGAGCGCGGGCCGCTCCGTGCCGCGGGCCCGCTCCAGGTACCGGCGGGTCAGCTCGACGGTCTCCTCGTCGGTCAGGGCCGTGGTGCGGATCGGCCGGATGCGTTCCTGCACGCCCTCGCCGAGCATGCCGAGCGCGTCGGGGACCACGCAGAAGACCAGCAGGCCGCCCACGCTGACGTACACGTTGACGAGCTTCTCGAAGGCCTGGACGAACGCGGTCCGCCGGTCGATGGGCCACTCCAGGACCTTCTCCAGCATGTCGACGACGAGGATGAACCGCCGTCCCGCCCGCCCGTACAGGAACGCGAACACGGCCAGCGCCTCGAAGACCGAGCTCACGTCGTCGATGGGGGAGTCGATGCCGCGTTCCCTGAGGATGTCGCTGGGCGGATGGCCCATGAACCACTCCCAGACGGCGTTCTGGAACCCCGGGATCTGGAGCAGCGCCAGCGCGGAGGCGAACTTGCCGTGCTCGGTGAGGCCCTGGAGCCGCCGTTCGAGGTCGGCCCGGATCGCGGCCTCCGACAGGTTGAGCGCGTCGATGACCGCCTGCGGGTCCAGGTCGCGGCCCTTGAGCCCGGCGGCGATCGAGTCCAGGGACCGGGACCCGGCGAGGCTCTCCGCGGTCACGTCGGAGTAGTAGTCCAGCAGCACCTCGTAGAAGACGCTCTTCTGGTCCTTGAGGTCGGTGACCAGCCGTTCGCGGTAGATCTGGCCGAAGTCCCAGACGGGCTCGTCGATCAGCCACAGCACGGGCGCGGCGGGCCCGGGCCCGGTCATCACGGTGTGGGCGAGGTCGCGCGCGATGTGGCTCTTGCCGGTGCCGAGGTCCCCCACCACGGCCAGGGCGCGGCCCACGGACGGCACGTTCAGCCTCTGGCGCCGCCACGCGTCGAGCTGGGCGCGCATGGCCGCGATGGCGCCGGTCTCCACCGTGATGGGCACCCGGCCGCCCTGGAGGCCGACGGGGAGCAGGTCGGAGCTGCCCGTCAGCCGGGCGATGGGGACGGAAGGGAACGGGTTGTCCCGGGGATCCACCCTGTCATCGTTGGGATTCACCCTGGCCATCCCCTCCGGGTCGGGGCTCGCCCCTGTGGCGGACCAACGTGCCGAGCAGCCGTTCCTGGTGGACGGTGAAGTCGTCCGGCAGGATCTCCTCCCGCGAGGCCCCGCGGGCGATCTCGCCGACCTCGAACAGCCAGTTCTGCAGCACGCGCACGGTCTTATATTCGATATCGGGCCTGGCCTCGGACAACGTCCGCGGCGCTATGATGACGTGCGACTTCGCGAGTCCCTTGCGGCTGGTCCGGGTCTTGACGAACTTGTCCAGGTCGATGTCCTTGAGTTCGCCCACGGAAACGTTCACCAGGACGTCCTTCTTACGATAATCGAACGGCCCCAGCTCGCCCGCGATATCGCGTTCGGTCGTCTCTCCGAAGAACACCAGGCGCGGGTCGGTGAAGTTGACGTAGGACCTCAAGAACTCGAGGTGCGCGAGCCTCGGGCCGAGCTTGATGGACGGAAGGATCACCAGCAGGAAGAATTTCCGGTCCTGCAGGAACTCCTCGCTGAGCTTCTCGTACAGGATCTCCGGCGAGTCACGCTCGTTGGCGGCCAGCGCCCTGAGCTTCTCGGACGGGCCGAACCGCCGGATCAGGGCGTCCACCACCCGCTCGAAGATCCTCCGGTTGATGACGGCGATCGGGCAGATCTGCCCGTTGACGTAGGCGACCTTGGACGCCTTGTCGCTGAGGTCGGCGATGCAGACGCGGTCCTCGTGGGAGCGGAGCGCCCAGTCGCCGGGCTCGCCGGTGGGCGTGTCGTCGGGGGTGCGGCCGAGGGCCTGGACGATCCTGCTCTGCAGGTCGTCCACGCAGCGGTGGATGAGCGTGGTCTTGCCGCTGCCCTCGATGCCGTTGACCACCACCAGGCGCCCGTCCTCCAGCAGGTCGCGCACGCCGCCGAGCCGGCGGCGGAAGCTCTGGAACGCCTCCTCGGTGTCGTCCACCTCGACGCGCAGCAGATGGTGGCCGCGGATGCGCCACGGGCACAGCGGGACGTCGGTGACGTTCTCCAGCTCCAGGCCGTCGCCGAGGAGCTGTTCGCGCAGTTCCGGTATGCCGAAGCTGTTCTCGATCACGCGGCGCCTCCTCCCGTGCCCGGGGCCGTCGCGGGGCCGCCCGCCGCGCCGCCTCCCGGAGGCGCCGGATCCGCGGCCCGGATGAGCGGGAACGCGCGCGTACGAATGAGCACCTCCGTGGCGTGGACGATTCCGGCCAGGCGGGCGAGCTCGCCGGCGCCGAGCGTCCTGCGCCGCTCGTGGCCGGGCTCGCCGTCGTGGATGACGTTCAGGTCGTAGGGCACCGGCAGCGCGGCGGTGACGCGGGCGGCCGCCGTCCGGCGCGCGCCGCCGCCGCCGAGGCGCGCCACCGCGGCGAGCAGGTCGAGCGCCGCCTCCGACGCCTGGGCGCTCGGGGCGGTCTCGTCGTCCACCCAGGCGTCGACGTAGTCCCGGGCGGCGCGCTGGAACCGGGCCGCCGCGCCGCGCGCCTCGTCGCGGTCCTGCGCGCGGCGGGCCAGGGCGGCGTCGGCGCGCTGACCGGCGATGGTGAGCGCCGCGCCGAGGAGCAGCGGCAGGACGACGGCGGCCATGTCGGCGAGCGGGCTGGACCCGCCGGGGGCGGTGAGCTGCGGGACCGTGGCGACCAGGGCCGAGCACACCCGGTCGAACGCGGCGGAGTCGCCCTCGCGCCACAGCTCCGGCGTCGCGTAGACCTTGTCCCGCGTCTTCAGCGCCTCGGCGCCGGTGGCGGTGTCGCGGGCGCCGGCCTTGAGGACGACGGCGGCGTCGATGAGCTCGGCGCGGTGCGGCCGGCTCAGGCAGTAGACGGCCTTCATGTCGCCCGCGGGGTCGTCGTTCAAAGCCGGGGCGGCGGCTCCCAGGCACAGCAGGGCCCACAGCACGAGCGCCGCCAGGCCGCCGCGCCGCCTTCCCATGCCACCCCCCTGTTCCCTGACTGGAAAGCTAGCGAATAGGAGTGCCGGGGAATATCTTCTCGTGGGATCTCGTGAGATCCGGTACAACTCCGTAATATTGCGAGAAGCGACGGCGCGTATCTCGGTCGCGATATCGGTTATATCCGCCTAAGTGGCGCATTATCACCGGAAGTGTGTTTTTTCCGGTGTGCTGTTTCGGGGCACGAGGGGGTGTCCCCGCACCGCAACCGGGCCGTCATGGCCAGGCCATGGGCGTGTCACGGCGTGGACACCGGTGCGGTCGAAAATTGTCGGTCGGCTCGACCGGTACTCGGCGGGCTCATTCGAGGACAAGCCGGGAGATCACGTGAGTGGTGTCACCTTGGACGGATACGACTGGTTCTCGACCCACGAACTCGGCTTCTGCCTCACGTTCGTGCGCGGTCTCACTCCCGAGGAGGCCTTCCGGCGCATCGGCGTCGAGGTGCTGAGCGAGGACGAGGAGGAGGACGAGGACGTCCTCGGCGGCGTGCTCCGCGGCGAGACCGCCGACGGGGGCGCCCTGCTGGTCGAGGAGAACGGCTACGCGGGCACGATGGACGAGCTGCTGCGTCCCCTGTCGGCGGGCACCGCCGTGGCCAGCGTGTTCCGCAACGTCGACTTCGACCAGACCTTCCTCTACTACGAGGACGGCAGGGAGATCCTCGGCTTCGACCCCCAGTTCCCCGGCGACTCCCGCTCGGGCGCCGACCCCGACCGCCACCTCGCCGAGATGCGCGACCTCGGCCTGATCGCCGAGGACGGCGAGGACGGCCCGCGGGCCGGAGTGGAGGCCGCGCTCGCGCTGGCCGAGCGCCTCACCGGCGTGCGCGCCGCCTTCGACGACCCGGCCGAGGCCCCCGCCCACGCCGGGCTGAAGGGCGTCCTGCCCGACTACTGACCCCGATCACCGGGACGCCCTCAGCGTCGAGGGCAGCAGGTCCACGTCGCCGGCCATGACGTACGCCACCCGGTGACCGAACTGGATCTGGTAGTACAGCGTGCGGCCCCTGACGACCCGGTGGTCGGCGGGGTCGAAGGTCGTGGCGTAGTAGTACTCCCCGCGCGTGGACAGGCCCACGGCGTACCGCTGCCCCTCGGGGATCTCGTACTGGAGCGGGACGATGTCCTGGACGGGGACGCCCTTCGGATACGCCTCCGGCTCGGGGTAGGCCCTGCCGTACACCGGCACGCTCGCCAGGCCCCGCCGCGGCGTGACGACCGGCCCGCTCGCGTTCACCGCCGTCGGCGCCTCTGGCGGGTCGTGGAACCAGGCGATCCGGCCCAGGTACCAGATGGCCGTCCAGTCGCCCCGGCGGGCGGCGACGGCGAACCGCTGCCCGGTCGACGCCCGCGCCCCGTGGTCGTACACGTCGTAGGTGGACGGTCCTGGCCTGCGGCCGAGGTCCCGCACCAGCGGGGCGTCCTCGTCCGGCTCGGCGTGCAGCCGGACCGCCGACGAGCCGTGCGGGCGGCAGTCCACGCCGGCCGCCTCGCAGCCGGTGTAGCGCGGCCGGTGGGAGGCGTGGTCGGTGCTGATCGTCACCAGGCCCCCGCGCGGGCCCGCCGTGGCACGGATCGGGTGGCCGAGCAGCTCGAAGTAGTGGCCCCAGTCCCAGTACGGCCCCGGGTCCACGTGCATGCCCGCCACCGTCGCCGGCGTCGTGCCCGGCACGTTGTCGTGGCCGAGGATGTGCGCCCGGTCCAGCGGGATGCCGTACTTCTTGGCCAGGTGGCGCACGAGCCGGGCCGAGCTGCGGTACATCGCCTCGGTGTACCAGGCGCCGCGCGCGAGGTAGCCCTCGTGCTCGATGCCGATCGAGGTGGCGTTGACGTACCAGTTCCCGGCGTGCCAGGCGACGTCCCTGGCCCGGACGTGCTGGGCGATGTACCCGTCGGCGGAGCGGATGGTGAAGTGCCAGCTCACGTAGGCCGGGTCGGAGACCAGCCCGAGGGTCCTGTCGAAGGTCTCCTCGGTGTCGTGGACGACGATGTACCGGATCTTCTGGCTGCGCGGGCGGTCGGACAGGTCGTGGTTGCCGTACGCGCGGCCGTCGCCCGGCAGCCGCTGGTACGGCGCGGGCGTCCAGACGCACGCGAGCCGTCGCGGGCAGTCGACGTCCTTGGCCTCGCCGCGCCCCCCGGCCTCCCCGGATTCCTCCATGGGCGGAGCGATCTCCGGTGACGGGGGCAGCGAAACCTTCTGCCCGTCGTCGGTGACGCGGCTCGCCCCGTGCCTCATCACGGCGAACACCTCGCGGGCGAACCGGCGGGCCGTGCCGGGGTCGCGGGCGCCGGAGTAGCGCGCCACGGCGTCGTACCACCGCGCCGGGTCGGCGTCCGGCGGCGCGCCGAGGTCCCTCTGGTGGCGGGCGAGCAGGGCGGCGCCGCCGAGCACGTTGGCGGCCGGGTCCCGCGTCAGCAGGTCCGCGGGGACGCCGGTGAGGCGGGCGGCCTCCTCTGCGGTGGACGGCGCGGGACCGCCGAGCGTGAGGTGCATGGGCCCGTAGCCGCCCGTGACGCTGGGCAGGCCGTCGTTGGCGTCCCAGCGCGACTCCAGGTACGAGACGCCGAGCAGCACCCGCTCCGGCACGCCGTACCGCCCGGCCGCGGCGCGGAACTCCTCCTGCCGGGACGACGCGCCGGGCGGGGGCGTGGCGGCGGCGGTCGCCAGGGTGAACGGGGACCAGAGCAGGGACCAGAGCAGGGACACCGCCGCCGAGGCGGCCAACGCTTCGCGCACCCAGCACCCCGCTTCGCTCGACCGGCACGGTCTCCCGTGCGGCTCGCCCGCGCTCGGGGAGGCCGGGCCGGGAGCACGACGGCCACCCTACGAGATCACGAGCCGCCGGTCACCGTCCGTGACGCGGCGTGTCGGTGGGTGACGGGAGGCGCGGCTACCCGTGGTCCTTCTTCCTGCCCGCGCGGGGGTAGGGCCAGGGGTTGGGACGGCAGCCCTGCAGCGAGATGGTCTGCTGGGTCATCACGGGCGCGGGCCGGCCGCGCGACGGGCAGGGCTCGTGGCCGTGGCCGAGCGCGTGGCCCACCTCGTGGCTGATCACGTACTTGCGGTAGGCGCCGAGGTCGTCGCGGTACCCCTCGACGCCGAAGGCCCAGCGCTTGGCGTTGATGACCGAGCGCCGCCCGTTCCAGCACGAGACCTCGCCCAGCGTGCGCAGCGGCAGGCACTGCGCGTCCGTGGTGTCCGGGCTGGACAGGGCGACGCGGAAGCGCACCGGGCCGTGGTCCACCCGCTTGAACCGCATGCGGCCGCCGGCGCCCCAGCCGCGCCGGTCGTTGAGGGTGTGGTGCACCTCGGCCGCGAACTCCTCCGGGTCGAAGGGCAGCCCGCGCTCGACCTCCACCAGGTACCGCACGAGCGGGCCCTTGCGGCCCTTCGGCGGCGCGTCGCCGCCGCGCGCCACCGTGTACCGGCCCTGCGCCGCCTGCGGCACCCGCACCCGCGCGCGTTCGGTGCGGCCGGAGGGGGTGTCCTCGCGGGGGTCCCCCACCCGGGCCGGCGGCACGCCGTCGGCGGCCCCCGACGGCGCCGGGCTCGCGGCGCCCGAAGGGCTGGGGGCGGGGCTCGAGGGTCCCGGGCTCACCGGCGCGGCGGCCTGGGGCGTGCCCGGCGCGTGGGCGCCGGAGCCGGGCGCCCGCCCGTCGGCCGCCAGGGCGCCCGCGCCCGCGAGGAGGACCAGTCCGGCCGCGCAGGCGGCCAGGAGGGACTTCCGGCCCTGTCCTGCAGGCGCAAGCGGCATCGCACTTCTCCGAGTCGACGGTAAAGATCGCCGGAAAGCCTATTACTCTTAGCCGCAGACCTTGTCCTCCAACGGCCACGAGGGCCGTGGAAAACCCCCGAGACCCCCGAAAAGGGGCGCGCCGCCCGGCGGAAGGGGCCGGGCGGCGCGAACTCAGGGTGAACGGCTGATGATCAGCGCGGGTTGTCGACGGACATGCGGTAGCTCTGGCCGCCGAACGTGATCGTCCAGTTGGACGGCGTCGCGATCGGCAGGTCGTAGCGGAGCTGGATCTCCTTCGACTGGCCAGGGGCGATGCTCTCGTAGTTCGGGACCGTCAGCCGGACCCGATGGAAGTCGCCCTTGAGCCCGCCGACGTTCGGTCCGGTGTGCCCGGTGGACACGACGGACAGCGTCCAGCCGGTCTGCTGGTTCATGGTCGGCGGGGCCGAGGTGCCGTAGTCGAACTCGATCGTGGCGCCGCCGGGGATGGTGGTCGTGGAGTTGTTGGTGAACTTCAGCTTCGGCGAGATCGGGTAGTTCGCGTCGCCCACCGCGTAGCCGTACAGGTCGGCCTGGACGTTCAGGGTCTGGGTCGGCATGGTCTTGGTGCCGGCCTTCAGGTTCCCGTACGGCGCGGCCGCCTTGAACGTGTTGTAGATCTTCGTGGTGAGCGTGTCGCCGATGAAGTACTCGCCCTTGCCGTTGTCCCGATCCGGGTAGTAGGCGTAGTCGCCCGCGAGCTCCCAGATCATGATGCCGCCGAGGCCCTTGGCGGACACGTAGTCGGCCTTGGCCTGGACGGACTGGTCGTCCTCGGTCGACAGGAAGACCTTTTTGTCGTTGTTCCAGAGCCAGGGGGCGGCCATGGACGAGGAGTACTTGCGGGCGTAGGTGCCCGAGATGCGGTCGTTCGGGTCGGTGTCGGGCGTCAGGCCGTACGAGGTGATGTAGCTGCCCTGCTTGCCCTCCTGCAGGTTCTTGTAGTGCCACGCCGGGTTGACGCCGGCCGGCACCTCCTGGCCCGCCGCGTCCAGGTCGTGCCACAGGTTCTCGATGCCGATGGCGCCGTCGCCACAGGGCACGGTGGAACCGATGTCCGACCCTGTGCCCTTCGGGCACTTGGTCTGGTCGGGCAGCTTGGACAGACCCCACAGGCCGTCGGTGCCGCCGGTGACGCCCTTCCAGCCACGGCTGTAGTAACCGAGGCCGAGGTTGATGCGTCCGGACTGCATGGCGCCGCGTAGGTAGTGGTACGCCCAGTCACCGTTCATGTAGCCGATGCCGCTGTAGGTGCTGTAGACGTTCCAGTGCTTCATCTCGGCGTCGGTGCCGTCGTCGTACAGGGCCTGCAGCGGGCCGACGAACTGGTTCCAGGCGCCGTGCAGGTCGTAGGTCATCATGTTGGCGTAGTCCAGGTACTGCGTGACCTGGTAGCTCTCGCTGCCGCGCAGGATCCAGCCCGAGGCGGTGGTGGCCGCGGTGAGCAGGTAGTACTTGCCGTCGGCCGCGGAGGCGGCGTCCAGCTTCTGCTTCAGCGTGCGCATCAGGTTGACGTACCCGGCCATCAGCGTGGCGCGGCGCGGCTCGGAGAACGTGAAGTCGTCCGGGTTGCCGGCCTTCGGCGCGGAGGTCGCGTACTCGTAGTCGATGTCGAGCCCGTCGAAGCCGTAGTCACGCAGGAACTTCACGGCCGAGTCGGCGAAGGTGTTGATCGACGCCTGCGAGCTGGTCATCGTGTAGAAGCCGCCGCTGGCCTGGCGCTTGCCGTTGTCGTCGATGTAGCCGCCGGTCTCGGCCCAGCCGCCCACCGAGATCAGGGTCTTGACGTTCGGGTGCTGCTTCTTGAACTTGTTGAGCTGGTTGAAGTGGCCCTTGTAGGGGAAGGACGGGTCCATCTCGGAGCCCTGCACGCCCGGCCACTCCATGCCGATGGACGGGTTGTTGGCCCCGGCGGCGCCGACGGAGACCTTGTTCTGCCCGTCGATGTGCGCGAACGCGTAGTTGATGTGGGTGATCTTGTCCCACGGGATGTCCTTGGCCAGGTACGAGGGCGAGCCGTCCTTGCCGGTCCGCCAGCTCGTGAAGTAGCCGACGACGCGGCGCGGGTGGTCGGCGCCCATCTTCTCGCGGCCGTTGGTGTCGTACACGTTGCAGTACGGGACGTTGGCCACGCCGGGCGACTGGTAGAGCCCGTCGGGACGGCAGGCCGACTGGTCGGTGGGCTGCTTGTCGGTCCGCACGGTCACCGTGCCGGAGAAGCCGGACTGGTTGCCCGCGGCGTCCTTGGCCCGCACCTTGAAGGTGTACTCGGTGTCCTGGCTGAGGCCGGAGACGGTCGTGGTGGTGGCGGGCGGGGTGCCGGTCACCGTGGTCGCGAGCGTGTCACCGTTGTAGACCTCGTAGGAGGTGACGCCCCGGTTGTCGGTGGAGGCGCCCCACTGCAGCGTCACGCTGGAGGTCGTCTTGCCGGTGGAGGACGGCGTCCCCGGCACGGTCGGAGCCTCGGTGTCGGGGTTCTGGTCCTTCAGCGTGCGGACCGTGGTGGCGGGGGAGGCGGGGCCCTCCTGGCCGGCGGTGTCACGCGCCTTCACGGTGAAGGTGTAGTCGGTGTCCGGGGTGAGCCCGTTCACCGTGGCGGACAGCCCGGTGACCTGGGCGACCTTGGTGGAGCCCTGGTACACGTCGTAGGAGGCGACGCCCTTGTCGTCGGTCGCGGCGGTCCACGTCAGCGCGACGCTGTTGGTGGACGGGGTCGCCGTGGGCTTGCCGGGCGCGCTCGGCGGCAGGTCCGTCTGTGTCGGCTTCTGGGTCCGCACGGTGGTGGCGGGCGAGGCCGGCGACTCCTGGCCGGCGGTGTCGCGCGCCTTCACGGTGAAGGTGTAGTCGGTGTCGGGGGTGAGCCCGTTCACCGTGGCCGAGGTCGTGGTGCTGGAGACGACCTTCGAGGTGCCCTGGTAGACGTCGTACCCGGCGATGCCCTTGTCGTCGGTGGACGCGGCCCACGTCAGAGTGATGCTCGTGGTGGTGGAGGTCCCCGTGGGCTTGCCGGGCGCGGTCGGCGGGGTGTCCGGCTGGGTGCCGCCCTCACACGGGTTCCCGTTGATCTTGCAGTTCGCGGGGGGCGTGGTCGGTCCCATCCCGACGAAGCCGAAACTGTTGGCGCCGGTCGTACCGCCCGCGGGCACGTTGGCGTTGCCGCTGCCCGGCTTCACCGTGACGTGGCTGCCGCTGATCGTCGGCGTGCCGTTCCACCAGTTCCCGATGGACTGGCCGGAGTTCAGGTCGAACTCCAGCGTCCAGGTGGTGGCGGCGCTGTCACCCGAGTTCTTGACCTCGTAGGTGCCCTGCCACCAGGTGCCGCGGTCGGCGGCCGCGAACTTCGCCGTCAGCGACGCGGCCGCGCTGGCGGGCGGCGCGGTGAGCGCCGTCAGGCCGATGACGGCCGCGCCGTACGCGACCGCCACTGCGGCCGCTCTCCATTTACGGAGACGGGACATCAGGCTTCCTCTCTAGCGGAGCAGATAGGGCGTGCGTGTCCCCCCAGAGCACGTGCAACGGTGCACGACCCGCCCGCCGGGCGGCGTAAGGCCGCTCGTCGGGCAGGTTTTGAATAAGAAAGTTTCCTATCAATTCGGGAAGCTACCCTCACCTGCGAAGGCCGTCAATCCCCGAGTTTCCGGGTGTGCGCCGCCGGGTGAAACCGCCCTGCAATCGACGGACAACCACGCCGCAAGCAGGGGCTCGTACGACTGTCCCTAGGGGTTCCAGTCCACCCGCGAGATATCCAGGGCGACGGCACGGCCGGAGTCACGGACAGGAGGCGACCCGTGTCCGCCGATTCTTCCCCGGTCAAGGTCATCGCGCTGGTCACGGCGGTCCTCGGCCTGATCACCGCCGTCCTCGTGCTCGTCAACGAGGCCAGGAAGGGATCGGTCCCCGAGCCCCGCGACACGGGCGCCGCAGGGCGGGACTCCGCGCCCCGCCCTCCCACCGACCAAGGACGGCCGCCCGCCACCCCCACGCCCGCGCGGCGGACCCCCGAGCCGCCTCCCACCGACGACGACCCGCCCACCGATGACGACCCACCCCAGGACGGCCCGTCCGAGCGGCCGACGCCCCGCCCGTCGCCGGAGGTCACGCCCGCCACCCGGTCCGGCGGCTGGACGACGGTCAGCGTCTGCGACGAGCTGACCCAGGGCGCGGCCTTCGAACGCGCCGACGTGCTGATCGGATACCCGGCCACGCCGGCCGTCATCCAGGTCTCCTCCCAGGCCCCGCGGAGCTGCCGGCCGTACCGTCTGGCGGGCACGGGCCCCTACGGCTACTCGGTCACCGTGTACCTCTACGACGCGATGGGCGTCCTGCGGAACACCTACTTCGGCCGCGGCCAGGTGGACCCGGTCGCCGGCTCCACCTACAACGTGATCTGGAACAACGCCGTGAACGCCGTGGAACTGGTCCCCGCCGGCTGAGCGCGCCTCAGCCCACCGGCGCGCCGGCCGGGGCGGCCGCGCGCCGCGGCCACAGCGAGGCCGACAACCACACCACGCACGCCCCCGCGACCACGTGCAGCGCGCTGGTCAGCGCCGTGTCCGGCAGCGGCGCCAGCAGGGCGAACAGCGGCAGCGCGACGCCGTACCCCACCACCGGGACGCGCGGGTGGACGCCCGCCCTGAGCATGGACACCGCGAACAGGGCCGTCCCGGCGGCGAAGACGGCCGCGCTGCCGAGCAGCGCGGCCCGCGTCGGCCCCTGCAGCAGCGCGCCGAGCGCGGCGGGGTCCAGATAGAACAGCGCGAGGTTCAGCGTGTACGCCGCGCCGCCGAACAGGCCGAGGCCGATGACCTGCGCCGCGTACCCCACCAGGCCGAACCCGCCCGCCCGCGTCCGCTGGCCGAGGTACAGGCCGGTGACCAGCGGCACGGCGAGCGACGGCGCCACCCCCAGCACGAAGCCGGTCGGCGCGGTCTCGGAGGTGAACGCCTCGATCGCCCCGGGCACGGCGACGAACAGGCCGCACAGCACCCCCGTGATCGCGCTGAAACGCATGAACGACCGCATGAGGACTCCTGACGTCCCCGGACGGCGCCGGGGCACGGTCTGCGGTCCGGCCGCGTGAGCGGTCCCGGACGACGGGTGGAAGAGATCCGCGGCAGACGCTAGGAACGCCGTCCCCCCGCCCGTAAGTGCCGGTCGGCGAGGGTCCGTCACGCGGCCCGCGCCCCCGTGTGCCATCCGGCACGTGCCGCACGGCCGGACCCCGCGCGCACGCCCCCGCACCCCGGAGCTCCCGCCGTACGCTGAGGGCGTGTCATCGTCCCGGACCGTCCGGCGTGCGCCGTCGGTCGTGTCGTCTGCCAAGCGGCGGGTGTCCTCCGCCGTGTCGCCGGTGTCCTCGGCGCGAGCCGTCCGGCGGGCGTCCTTCCTCGTGTACGCCGCCGTGCTCCTCGCGGGGCTCTACGACGCGGCCCTGCGCCACGGGAACGGCGGCGGCTCCCGGCTCCCGGCCGGGCCGTGGGCGCCCCTGGGGCCCGCAGGGCCGCTCGCGGTCGTGGTGTTCGTCGCGGGCATCGGGGCGCTGTTCGCCCTCGACCTGTTCGAATCCCGCCGCTTCCGGCCCGGCCCGCCGCCCGCGCGCGTCGCCGCGGCGCTGCTCGGCCTGCGGCCGGCGCTGTTCGTCCTCGTGGCGGCCTTCGACGGCTCCGGCCTGTCGCGCGTCCTCCTGGTGCTCGTCCCCTTCACCGCCCGTCTGTCCTTCGGCCGCACGGCCGGCGCGGTGGCGGCGGTGGCGTGCGCCGCCGTCGTCGTGGCCGGGTACCAGTGGGCGGCGCCGGGCTGGCCCGGCGACATCGAGTACGTGTCCGACCTGCTCATGCTGGGTGTCGGCCTGATCCTCTCCTTCGCGGTCGCGGGCGTGGCGGCCGGCGCGGAGAAGGACCGCGCGCGGCTGCGCGAGTCCAACGCGCGGCTGGCCGCCTACGCGGGCCAGGCGGGCGAGCTGGCCGCCGCCGCCGAGCGTGTGCGCGTCGCCCGCGACATCCACGACGGCCTCGGCCACCACCTCACCGCCGTCGCCGTCCTGCTGGAGAAGGCCGCCGCCTTCGGCGAGCGCGACCCGGCCCTGGCGCGGCAGGCCCTCGCCGACGCCCGCGAGTCCACCCGCCGCGCCCTGGACGACGTACGCCGCTCGGTGCGCACGCTGCGCGCGCCCGCCGCGCCCGCCCCGGAGTTCTCGCTGCTCGCCGCCCTCACCGACCTCGCCGCGGGCGCCGCGGGCCAGGCCCCGGCCGTCGAGCTGGACCTCGGCGGCGACGAGACCGGCTACGAGCCGCGCGTGCGCACCACGTTGTACCGTGCCGCGCAGGAGGCGCTCACCAACGCCCGCCGCCACGCGGACGCCACCCACGTGTCCGTCGGCCTCGCCCTCGGTGACGCGGAGGCGCGGCTGGTCGTGGCCGACGACGGGCGCGGGTTCGCCGCCGGGGCCGAGGGCTTCGGCCTGACCGGCATGCGCGAGCGCGTCAGGCTGGCCGGCGGCCGCCTCGACCTGGCCACCGGTCCCGGCGCGGGCACCCGGATCACGATCACGATCCCGCGCGCCCCCGCCCCGCCCGTCCACACCGGCGCCGCGAACCCGCCGTTCGCCGGAACCCCGCCGTTCCCGGCCGGTCCCGGAGGCACGCCGTGAACGCGGACGGCCCGGTGCGCGTCCTGGTCGTGGACGACCAGCGGCTGGTCAGGGAGAGCATCGCCTCGCTGCTGGACATCGAGCCCGGCGTCAGCGTCGCCGGAGTGGCCGCCGACGGGCACGAGGCCGTCGAGAAGGCCAGGGAACTCACCCCCGACGTGGTCCTCATGGACGTGCGGATGCCCGGCCTCGACGGCGTGCGCGCCGCGGCCGTCATCGCCCGGCGCCTGCCCGCGTGCCGGGTGCTGATGCTGACCACCTTCGACGACGAGGAGTACGTCGTCGAGGCGATGCGGTCGGGGGCGTGCGGCTACCTGCTGAAGGACCTGCCCGCCCGCGAGCTGGCGGGCGCGGTGCGGCTGGCGCACGCGGGCGTCACCCAGCTCGACGCCGCCGCCACCGCCCACCTCACCCGGGGGCTGCGGCCCCGCCCCGAACCCGCCGTCCCCGGACCGCCGCCCCCGCCGCCGGACGCGCTGACGCCCCGGGAGGTCGAGGTGCTGCGCCTGGTGGCGCTCGGCTGGACCAACAGGGAGATCGCCGCCCGCCTCTACCTCAGCGAGGGCACGGTGAAGAACCACATCTCCCGCATCCTCACCCGCCTGGGCCTGCGCGACCGCACCCAGGCCGCCGTCCACGCCCACGACCTCGGCCTCCTCGGCCCGCCGCGCGCCGCGCCCTAGCGGCGTCATGCCGGGGCAGGGCCCGGCCGCGGTGGAGGCAGCGGCGCGATCGCGCGGGCGTGGTAGCCGGCCAGCTCCTCGCCCTGCGCGTAGAGGCGGGCGAGGGCGTCCAGGCACGGGCCGACCACCGCCGGGTCGGTGATCCTGCGGGCCCCGGTGTGCGCGCCGATCGCGTCGTAGAGGACCTCGTAGCACAGCGACCGCGTGAAGATCACCAGTTCCGGCAGCGGCGCCGTGGTCTCGGCCTCGCGCAGCGCGCTCGCCGGCATCACCCGGATGTGCTCGCCGGCCGCCGCCCGCACCGTGAAGAACTCCATCTCCCACTGCAGGTACGGCGTGACAGGGCTCTCCACCACGCGCAGCCGCCGGAAGTCCGGCCGCGCCGCGTACAGCCGCGTCAGCGCCGGGCGGTGCTCCTCCATCAGCGCCAGCGAGCGCGCCCAGTCACCTTCGATCATGGCGTGCCAGCTCGCCAGGCCCGTCTCGTCGAACACCTGCGCCCGTTCGAGCTTCCACACCGTGTCGCGGGACGAGGCGAAGACCTCGTCGAACTCCCGCTGGTAGTCGGCGACCGCGAGCACTTCCCCCTCCGCGGCCCTGAGCCGGTGGAACGCGTCCAAGTCTTCCTCCGATTTCTGAGAGTCGGTCGATGACCGCCGGTCAGGTGCGGGCGCGCCGCCGGGAGGCGCGGGGCGGTCACGGGGCCCGTCGCCGGGCGAGGGGGGCGCACGGGACGGGCGTCCGGCGGGGGCGCGCGGGCGCTCCGGGAAGGGAGCTTCGCAAGGGCGGCGCCGGAACGGGCGTGCCGCCAGGTCGGTAGGCGGATTCCCACCCGCCTACCGATTCACTTCTGGGATCAGTTGGAGTTGCCGGAGCTGTCGGCGGTGGTCTCGAACTTGTCCAGCCTGCGGATCGCGATCCGCGTTTTCGCCTCGCCGTCGCGCTCGATCTCGGGAGGCTGGATCTCGCTCGCTGCGTGACTCATCGGGTGCCTTCCGGTAGGGGGCCTCGCGGCATGACCGCACGGACTGACCTGATCGTCCAAGCGCCGCCGGTGGGCGTCAATGGCCGTCGCGTCCAGGTCCGCAGACCGGGCACTCCTCCCGCGAGGGGTGCCGGACGTCGATGAGCTGGTCGGGCGCGATCAGGTTGAGCCCGCCGATCCGCCCCGGCGGGATGGCCGGGACACCGGTGAGCTGCGTGATCACCGCGTGCGCGACCAGGTGCCCGGAGATGCCGGCCGAGGTGGCGATCACGCCGGGCCCGCCCAGGTCGGCCGGGCTGCCGGGACGCCGCCGGGCCTGTTCGCCCGCGCTGACGCACTCGTAGCACGGATGGCCCGGCGCGTAGACCCCGACCGTCACCAGGGGGCCGCTGTACCCGCCGCCCGCCCACGGGATGCCGGCCCGGGCGCACTCCCGGTTGGCCCACACCCGCAGGCCGTGCCCGCGCGGCTCGTCGGCGCACAACGCCAGCATGTCGGCGCCGGCGATGAGCTCGGCGAGCTGTGGCCGGGTCTCGACGCGGCGCCGGGCGCCGGTGATCGTCACCGCGGAGTTGAACTCGCGCAGCCTGCGCACGGCGACCTCGGCCTTGTCGCGCCCGATGTCCGCCTCGCCGTACAGGGCCTGCCGGTTCAGGTTGGACGGCTCCACCACGTCGGGGTCCACGCAGTGCAGCCGTCCCACGCCTGCGGCCGCGAGCGCCCAGGCCGCGTGGCTGCCCGTGCCGCCGAGGCCGAGCACCACGACGCGCGCCTTCTTGAGCGCGAGCTGCGCCTCCCAGCCGTGGACGCGCGGGGTCAGGTCCACGCGCCGGAAATAGGCGTGGTTCCTGCTGTAGCGTTCCAGTTCCTGCGGGGCCAGCTCGGGCGGCGGCAGGGCCGCGGCGTCCTCGACGTATCCGGAGTCGACGAGCTGGGCGACGACGGACTCCGCGACCTGTACGGACATTTCCGGGAAAATGGTTCTTAGTCGCGATACGAGGGCGGAGGTCGGGAGCGTTCCGTCCATGAGGGAGAGCGCCGCCCACGCCCACCCGTCGGGATCGTCGATCTCCGCCGCGACGCCGTAGATCTCGCCGCCGATGCGCACGGTCCCGTCGGCGAACCGGTGCGGGCGATGCTCGGCCTTCACCCTGGGGCGACGCACCCCGTGACCACCTCCCCCGAGGAACCGGATCTGCGGTGATCATGTCATAGGAACGGGTGTTTCAATAACCACGTTTCATCTTTTATGTACATAAAGGATCTCAAAGAGGGACATTCCCCTGGGTAGGGGCACAGAGGGGCCTGGAACGGGATTCCGGACGAACCTATATCCGTATTGCCGATGTCCCGGATCGGGCCTTTATTAGTTTGAAAAATAAGTCAATGGTGGATGATGGGAAAGTTGCCTATACTCACTTCGCGCGATCCATGGAAGCCATCTATATAGGAGATTCCATGTCCGAAGTATCGGTGGCTCTCCAGCGGCTCATCGAGGTCCGCGGCCGCAACCTCCCCGTGGTCCAGCGCGAGATCGCCCGATGGCAGGCGATCGACGCGCACCTGGACGAGCTCCAGGCCGCCGTCGCCGACCTCAAGGCCCACGCGTTCACCGGCGGCGACGCCGGCGACCTGACCGTGCCCCGCGTCGCCGAGCTCCGCCTCGGCATCGCCGAGGTCGTCGAGGTGTACCGCGTGCTCGCCGCGCGCTTCTCGCGCGCCACCATCAACATCGGCGTCAGCGGCGCGGCCCGCATGGGCAAGAGCACGCTGCTCCAGGCCGTCTCCGGCCTCGGCGACGACCAGATCCCCACCGCCGACGGCATCCCCGTCACCGCCGTGCGCAGCAAGATCTACCACGCGCCGGTCCGGCGGGCCGAGCTGCGCATGCACACGGCCGGCTCCTTCCTCGCCGAGGTGATCGCCCCCTACCACGCCGGAGCGGGCCTGCCGCAGGTCCCGAGGAGCATCGAGGAGTTCCGCCGCTGGGAGTACCCGCCCGCCGACGACAACGACAGCGAGATCCGGGGCGCCCTCATCCGCCTGCGCGAGTGCCAGAGCTCCCTGGCGACGTACGAGGGCCTGCTCACGGGCGGCACGCGCGCCATCGACCTGCACGAGCTGCGGCGGTACGTCGCCTATCCCACCAGCGAGGAGCGCGACCCGGCCGCGGGCCCGGTCGCCCGCCGCCACCTCGCCGTCCGCGAGGCGCGCGTCGAGTGCCCCTTCCCGAACGCCGAGGACGTCACCGACCTCGCGATCATCGACCTGCCCGGCCTCGGCGACCTGGCCCCGGACGCCGAGGGCCGGCACGTCGAGGGCCTGCGCAACGAGGTGGACGCCGTCCTGCTGGTCAAGCGCGCCTCCGACACCTCCTCGTACTGGGGCAAGGCCGACGTCAACACGATGAAACTGCTCGACGTCGTGCGCGGTTTCATCCGCAGCGACGGCGAGTTCGCCTTCATCGTCCTCAACCGCAACACCGTCAACCCCAAGCTGAACGACGACCTGCGCGGGGACATCCTGCTCAACGTCAACGAAGGGCAGGACGGCCGCCACATCACCGTCTTCGAGACCGACGTCCGCGACGCCGCGGCCGTCCACGAGGACGTGCTCGCCCCGCTGCTGCGCCGCCTGTCCACCGGCCTGCCCACGATGGACCGGGAAGGGCTGGCCTGGGCCACCGGGCGGGCCGAGGACATCGCCGCCGGCATCCTCACCGCGCTCGGCGATCTCGGCGGAACGCTCAGGACCGTGCGCGACCCCGTCGGCGTGCCCGAGGAGGTCATCGAGCTCAAGGCCGACCAGCTCCGCACCGCGCTCGCCCGCCGCCTCGGCGGGCTGGTCGCCGAGATGACCGCCGCCGTGGAGGGCGGCGACTCCGACGACGGCTTCGCCAAGGCGGTCGAGGCCGCCTACGAGAACGTGCTCGGCTGGGCGGGCGACGGCTTCGGCCAGGGCGAGGACGGATGGCGGCGCCGCGCCCTCGACGTGATGATCACCGAGCGGAACGCCGCCGTGTTCGCCGGGCCCGAGTTCAGCCGTATCCGGCTGGAGATCAGCAGGCGGTTCGGCGCCCTCGACGACTTCTTCAGCGTGCAGGTCCGCGACATGTGGGACAAGGTGGCCGCCGCCTGCCGCGAGGAGTGCGGCGTCCTGCTCGGCGAGGACGACGGCGACGGGCGGACCACGCTCGAACACCTCGCCGCCGCCTTCGCCGAGTCCGCCCAGCCCTGCCCCACGCTCGCCGCGAGCGTCGGCGCGCTGCTCGACGTCCGCCTCGAATACCGCACCCTGCTGTACCCGCGGGTCCGCGCCGACCTCGGCTCGCTCAACCTGCAGGTGCGCCACCCCCAGACCGGCCAGCAGACCCAGCAGGTCGCGGTCGAGCTGACCGAGGACGGCGCGGCGGACCTGTACCGCATCATCGGCGGGCTCGCCGAGCAGGCCGCCTTCCGCACCCGCAGGTCCCTGCTCGGCGAGCGCGTCACCCCGGCCGTCGTCCTTCAGGCCGTGGTCGAGCAGTTCGAGGACGCCCTGATCAGGTCCGGGCCGTCGGTCCAGGAGTTCCGCCGCTTCGTGCGCTCGTACCGCAACGAGCTGTGGCCCGAGGAGTTCCGCGGCATCGACGAGGCCAACGCCAGGTACGCCCGGGTCACCCGGTCGATCACCGCTATCACCGAGGAACTCGAAGGAGCAGCGTGAGCGGGTCGGAGTTCAACTACAAGATCGGGCTGATCGCCCCCAGCCGGGTGGGCAAGACCACGCTGATCGCGAGCCTTCTCAACGAAGGGCAGCAGCTCCTCGCCGGCTCCCAGGTCGCCATGCGGCCCGCCGACACCCCTACCGCCAACCGGATCACCGTGACCGAGGGCGTCATCCGGGGCGCCCTGCGCGCGAAGGTCTTCGAGCCGGACCGCGTCCACAGCACCAGCGACCCCAGCCACTTCCGGCTCCGCCTCCAGCCGCGCACCAGCGAGGCGCCGATCCTCTTCGAGATCCTGGACTACCCCGGCGCCTGGCTCGAAGAGAGCGGCGGCGAGCGCAACGGCGCCGCCTGGGAGGACTGCCAGACCTTCCTCGGCGACAGCACCGTCCTGATCATCCCCATCGAGGCGGTGCTCCTCATGGAGGCGGAGGAGAAGTACGAGAGGGTGCTGCCGAGCCAGCTCGCGATCCCGCAGATCGAGCAGCTGGTGCGGAGCTGGGCCAAGGAGCGCCGCCACAACCGCCACGAACCCGCGCTCGTGGTGTTCTGCCCGGTCAAGTGCGAGAGCTACCTGTCCGACAACGGCGGCTTCCAGGACAAGGCCGCCGACCTGCTCGCCCGCGTCAAGCGCGAGTACTCCGGGGTCGTCCAGGTGATCCGCGAGGAGGCTCCGCACGCGGTGCTGCGCTACCTGCCGATCGACACCTTCGGATGCGTGGAGCTGACCTCCGCCCGCTGGATCGAGGATCCGAGGGCGCTCGGCGGGTACAAGTGCCTTCCCCGCTACCGCGTCCGCGAGCCCGGGGTCATCGCCCGCAAGGGGCTGGACGACCTGATCATGCTGCTGTGCAACCAGCTCGTCAGCGCCGCCCAGCTCCGGAGCGAGCAGGCCGCCGCCGAGGACAAGCTCATATCCGAGCACCTGCGACAGCACGCCGACGGGAGCGAGGGGTTCTTCCGCGACCTGTGGCTGAACTGGAGCGGCCAGCGCGCCGCCCGCGTCCGCCGCGCCGAGGCCGGCGAGGAGACCTACCGCCAGAGCGTCGCGCAGAGCAAGACGCTGTTCGACGTCCTGTCCGCCCTCTCCACCCGCCCCGAAGGCCCCCGCCTCGCCTACCTCGGCTGATCGCGCGCCGGAACGGGCCCACCCCCTGGGCGCCGCACCAGCCAGTGAGGATCGCGATGAACATCTACCTGCGCACGCGTGGCGAGCTTCGCCATCTGGACTACGACTTCCTCGGCGTGGCCCCGCCGCGCGCCTGGTGGCGTGACTACAACGACGTCAACGCCGCCGAGCGGCCCTCCGTGCTGGCCGCGGGCGACGCCGGCGGCTGGCGGCTCTACCTCGGAGGCATCCCCTCCAAGCGCGTCGACACCGTCAACACCTTGATCGTCTACAGCGTGGTGATCGAGGGGGACGGCGACACCTCCGCCGAGGACCGCGCGCTGGCCGGTCGCCTGGTGGCGGCGTGGGCGGCCGCCATCGCCGGCGACATCACGGCGGAGCCTCTCACCGACGCGCTGGACGCGGCCTTCCCGCGCGAGGACGTCGAGACGTGGCTCGCCGCCAAGGGAGAGGAGGCGCGGGCGGCCTGGCCGCAGGTCACGGCCCGCGTCCGCGAGGTCGTCCAGGCGCTGCCCGAGCCTCCCGCCACGGAGCCACGGGCCGCATCGGAGGGCGAGGCGGAGCAGCCGGGGGAGAGGGTGTCCGGGGCGCGCACGGGCGACGCGTCCGGGCTCCCGGAGTTTCCCGCCCGGTGGATCGCCGGCGTGCGCCGTCCCGACGGCAGGGCCCGCTACCTGGAACGGGTGACGGCGATCCTCGGCGGCGAGCCCGGCGAGGCGCACATCCTCAACATGATCGCCAAGGGCGCCGACGTCGCCACGCTTCCCTCGCCCCGCCTCGCCGTCCTGATCGAGGGCTCCGCCATCGGGGACCCGGCCACCGCGGCCGGGCCCGTCCCGCCGCTCACCGCGCGAGAGGAGCGCGAGGCCGGCGACCCAAAAGCCCGCCAGGCTCCGGCCGAGGTCAGGGGAGGACGGCCGGGCCCGGTGGCGGAGCGGGCCGTGAAGGTGGCGGCTGCCCTCATTGCCGCCGGGCTCCTGGCCTGGGTGATCTACCGCGTGCTCAGGACTGGGACCGTCTCCGACGAGTGATCAGGAGGGTGCTGCGCGGCCAGGTCGAGGTCGCGATCGAGGGCCGCGCGCCCGTCCGCTTCACCACCCGGTGGTGCGAGCTGTGGACCCTCGCCCCCGCGCACACCTCGCTGACCATGCACACCTGTCTGCGCGACGACGCGTCCCCCGAACTGGGCGGCAAGCTCGACCTCGTCCTCGGCTTCCCGGCGCGTGTCGCGGTTCCTCAGACGATCGTGCGGATGATCACGGGCGTCGGCGACTCCTACCTCCAGCGGCTGTACCTCGACCTGGCGGGGGAGCGATTCGTCCTGTCCCCCGGCCAGGACGACCGCCGTCTCCGCCTGGACGGCGGACCCGCCGCCGCCTACCTGACGTACCTGGCCAAGGCCCTGCGCCCCTGAGCGGCGGCATCGCGCGGCCGGGAAGGGCGGCGCATGGGCGGGTCGCGCCCGGGGTCAGGCGGAGCGGCCGATACCGTGCGCGGCCTCGTGCGCCTCCACCATCGGCCGGGGCGCGGTGAGGCACCACGCCTCGGTGACCAGCTCGAACAGCTCGTCGGGCTCGATCCTGTCCAGGTGGACGACGACCCAGCCGAACCGCCCGGCGGTGAACTGCGGCTCGAACACCTCGGGCCGTTCCGCCACCAGCGCCATCTGCTCCTCGATGGTCGCCTTCAGCCCCACGGTCTCGGTGCGCTCCCACAGGTACCCGAAACCCTTGCCCCGCACCTTCAGCGAGACCCACTCGCCCCCGTCGCCCTGCCGCACCTCGGGCAGGCGATCGAGCATGCCCAGAAACTCTTCCACGCTGACGCCCATGTCCCACAGATACCAGCCGCCCCCGACAATCCCGCAAACGTGATCTCGGTGCATCCGAATCTCCGCCGCCCTCCGAAGGACAGGGCGTGACGACGGAGACGCCAGAGGAGACACGGGCCCGTGACGCGCGGCGCGGCGCCGGACGCCGGTTCGCCGCCGCCGGAGCCCTCCTGCTCGTCTCCCTGGTCTGCGCCCAGGTGGCGACGGGGATTCTTCCCGAGGACGTGCGGATGACCACGCTGGTCGTCGTCCTGTTCGCGGGATGCGCCCTGGCCTACGCGGCCGCCGGCCACGGCCTGCCCCGGGCCGCCGGCGCGTTCGCCGCCGCCGCGGCGGTGGGCTACGCCGCGGAATGGATCGGCATCAGGACCGGCCTGCCGTTCGGCGAGTACCGCTACGGCGGCCTGCTGTGGCCGAGCCCCGGCGGGGTGCCGCTGATCGTCGCCCTGGCCTGGGCCGGCATGGGCCTCGCGGCGTGGGCGGTCGCCTGCCGGATCGTCCCCGGCCCCGTGCCGTCCCGCCGCCGGGCGGTGGCGCGCGCGGCCACGGGGGCGCTGGCGCTGACCGCGTGGGACCTGTTCCTCGACCCGCAGATGACGCGCCTCGGACTGTGGGAGTGGGCGGACGCGGGGCCCTACCGCGGCGTGCCGCTCGGCAACTTCGCGGGGTGGCTCCTGGTGTCCCTGCTGGTGATGATCGTGATCGGCGCCGTCGTGGGCGAACCGGCGCGGGGCGGCGGCCTGGTCACGCTCTACACGGTCATGGCGGTGATGGAGACGGTCGCCTTCGCGGCCGTGTTCCGCCCGCCCGATCCCCTCGTCGCCGCCGTGGGAGGCGTCGCGATGGGAACGTTCGCGCTGCTCGCCTGGAGGCGCCGATGGCGGAGGTGATCGTGGTCGGGGGCGGCGTGGGCGGCATGGTGGCCGCGCTGCTGCTGGCCAGGGACGGGCACGCGGTGCGGTTGTACGAACGCCTGCCCCGGCTCGGCGGCAAGCTGGCCGAGCGCCGGCGGGAGGGGTTCACCTTCTCCCTCGGCCCGTCGCTGCTGACGCTGCCCGGCCTGTTCCGCGACCTCGGCGTGTCCCTCGACCTGGTCGAACTCGACGAGCTGTGCCGCTACCGGTTCGCCGACGGCTCCACCCTGCGCGCCTACCGGGACCCCGGCAGGACCGCCGCCGAAGTGGAACGGCTCGCGCCGGGAGAGGGCGACCGCTGGCGGGCCTTCCACCGCTGGGCCGGGGACTGCCTGGCCGCGTCCCGGCGCACGTTCTTCTCCGCGCCGCTGGCCCTGCCTACGCGCCTCCCCCCGCTGGCGCTGCGGCCGCGCGCCGCCGACCTGTGGGCCGTCGCCCCCGGGCGCACCCTCGACGGGCTGGCGCGCCGCTTCTTCCGCGACCCCCGCCTTCGGCAGTACGTCGGCCGGTACGCCACCTATGCCGGGTCCAGCCCTTACCGGGCTCCCGCGGCGCTCGGCTGCGTCCCCGCCATCGAGCACGGCGAAGGCGGCTGGTACGTGCCCGGAGGGCTGCCCAGGATCGCCGAGGCGCTGGCCGTCCTGCTCGGCGAGGCGGGCGTCGAGGTCCACCTCGGCACCGAGGTCGCCGCGGTGCTCGCCGACCGTGCCCGGGTGCGCGGGGTCCGCCTGGCGGGCGGCGAGACGGCGGCGGCCGACGCCGTGGTGGTGAACGCCGACGCGGCCGCGCTGTACGGCACGCTGCTGCCCGACCGGGCCCGCCTGCGGCGGATCGCCGGGCTCGGCCTGTCGTCGTCGGCGTTCCTGCTGCTCGCCGCCGTGGAGGGACGGACGGAAGGGCTGCCGCACCACTCGATCGTGTTCTCCGCCGACTACCGCGAGGAGTTCGGCGACATCTTCGACCGGCGGCGGCCGCCCGAGGACCCGACCGTCTACATCGGCTGCTCGGCCGTGGACGACCCCACCCAGGCCCCGCCGGGCGCGGAGAACTGGATGATGCTGGTCAACGTCCCCGCGGGCGACCCCGCGCGCTGGCCCATGTCCCCGAGCGCCTACGGCGAGCTGGTGCTGGACCGGCTGGCCTCGCGCGGCCACGACCTGGCGGGCCGGCTGCGCTTCGTGGAGACGTTCACCCCGGCCGACATCCGCGACCGGTACGGCGCGCCGGGCGGCGCCATCTACGGCAGCGCGTACGGCGGGCCGTTCGCCCCGTTCCGGCGTCCCGGCAACCGCGGGCCCCGCCGCGGCCTGTACCTGGTCGGCGGGTCGGCCCATCCCGGCGGCGGCCTGCCCCTGGTCGCCATGGGCGGCCGCATCGTCGCCGACCTGGTCGAGCACGACTTCCGGCGGCGTTCCCCGTGACGCGCCGGGCTTCGACTTTCTGGCGGCGGTCCACGTGACGCGCCCGACTCCGGCTTTCTCGCGGCGGTCCTCGTGACGCGCCCGGTTCTGACCCCCGCGCGCCTGCTGACCGCCGTCCAGGCGCTCGCCGCCGTGGCCGTGGCCGTACGGCTGGGGCGAGGCCGGCGACGCCTCCCCTCACTGACGGCCCCGCCGCCGCACGCCGGCCGGGCGGTCCCGTCCATCTCGGTGGTGATCCCGGCCAGGGACGAGGAGCAGCGCATCGCGGCCTGCCTGACGGCCGTGCTCGCCGACCCGGCCGTCACCGAGGTGATCGTCGTGGACGACGAGTCCACCGACGGCACCGCCGCCCTCGCCGCCTCGCTCGGCGCGACCGTCGTCAACGGCGCCCCCTTGCCCCCCGGCTGGGTCGGCAAGCAGTGGGCGCTGCACCAAGGGCTGCGGCGGGCGCGCGGCACGATCGTCGTCACGCTGGACGCCGACACCAGGCCCCGTCCCGGCCTGTTCGCCGCGCTCGCGGACGCGCTGGACGGGCACGACCTGGTGAGCGCGGGCCCGCGGTTCGTCTGCGACGGGGTGGCGGAGCAGGCCCTGCACGCCTCGTTCCTCGCCACGCTCGTCTACCGGTTCGGCCCGATCGGCCCGCCCGCCCCGCCGCCGCCGCACCGGATCGTCGCCAACGGCCAGTGCTTCGCCTTCCGGCGCGAGGCGATGCTGCGCGCCGACGGCTTCGCCCGGGTGCGCCGCCACCTGACCGACGACGTCGCCCTCGCCCGCGCCCTCGCCGCCGACGGATGGAGGGTCGCCTTCCTGGACGCGGGCGGCCTGCTGGAGGTCGACATGCACGAGTCACCCTCGGGCGTGTGGCGGGAATGGGGCCGATCCCTGCCGCTGGCCGACGTCACCGCACCCGCCTGGCAGGCCGCGGACCTCGCCGTCGTCTGGCTCACGACCGCGCTGCCGGTGCTCCGGCTCGCCGCCGGCCGTCCGACCCGGCTGGACCTCGCCCTGCTCGTGGTGCGGGCGCTGCTCGCCGGCGCCCTGCGCGGCAGCTACGCCCGCCCAGGACCCGGGGTCGCCCTGTCGATCCTGCTCGACCCGGCCACGGCGGCACGGCTGACCCACGCCACGCTCCGCCCGCCGCGAACCTGGCGGAACCGCACCTACCCCGGTCCGGCCCGCGCGGGCCACGACCGGACACGCGCCGTCACCGGCGGCGGCCGGCCAGGGCCGCCTGGCCGAAGCGCAGGCCGATGAGGCACATCAGCGCCCCGGTGGCGGCGACGTGGCCGATCGGCGCGAACAGCAGTTGCGCCACCGGCAGGGCGAACACCCCGGCCCGCGCGCCGATCGCGAACGACCGGGTCACCGCGGCCGTCCCGCCGAGCACGGCCAGGCCGACCGCGAAAGCGGGCGGGCAGATGACGGCGAATCCTCCGGCGAAGGTGAGGATCGAGCGTCCGCCGCGGAACCCCGCGAAGACCGGCCAGGCGTGCCCGATCATCGCCGCCGCCACCGCCACGTACACGGGCGCCACGCTCGGGCCCGCCACCACGCCGAGACCGGTGGCGTGCGCGCCGCCCGCCACCAGGCCGAGCAGTCCGGCCAGCAGGCCCTTGAGCATGTCCCCGGCGAACACCGGGGCCGCCCCCCGCCCGCCGAGCCGGCCGCGCACGTTCCAGAACCCCGGATTGCGGTCCCCGACCTCACGGGGGTCGAAGCCGTGCGCCCGGGCCACCAGCACCGCCACCGGGACCGAGCCGAGGAGGTAGCCGCCGATGACCGGCAGCGCGAGCCGGACCAACAGGGGAGTCATCGCTTCCTTCCATCTCACCAGGTACGCGGATCTGGGGTCGATGCGCCACATGGCGCTGGACCGCCCGCTGCTGCGCCGCACGCAGGGGTTGCTGTTCTGGCGGCTGCTCGGCACCGGGCGGGGGCCGTCGATGACGCCGGGCGCCGACCCGCGCCGCTGGGCCCTGTTCGCCGTCTGGCGTGACGAGGCCGCACTGGACCGCTTCCTTGAGCGCTCGCCCATCCCGGCGCGCTGGCGCCGCGAGGCCACCGAGTCCTGGCAGGTCCGCCTGATCCCTTTGGCCTCGCGCGGCACCTGGGGCGGCGCCGACCCGTTCCCCGCGATCCCCGCGCGACGGGGGGAGGAACCCGCGCGAGAGGCCGATCGAGCCGGCGGGCCGGTGGCGGTGCTGACGCGGGCCGCGATCCGGCCCCTCCGGCTGGCGGCCTTCTACCGGTCGGTGCCCGGGGTGGACGAGTTGCTGCGCGCGCAGGACGGCAGGCTGGCCTCGGTCGGCGTGGGGGAGTGGCCGCTCGCCCGGCAGGCCACGTTCTCGCTGTGGCGGGACGCCGCCGCCGTGCGCGCCTTCGCCTACGCGGGCGAGGCCCACCGCCGGGTGATCGGCCGGGTCCGCGCGGAGAACTGGTACTCCGAGGAGCTGTTCGCCCGCTTCGCCCCCTACGGCAGCGCGGGCGCCTGGGACGGCGCCGACCCCTTGGCCGCGCTCCCCGCACCACCGGCCTGACCGGCGCCGCCATCGCCCGGGCGGCCCGTCAGCGCCGGTTCCGGCCCGGTGCGTCGTCACGGGGCCGGCCTGACGGCGAGCCGGTCGCGGACCCGTGCGGCCACGCCGCCGCGGGCCAGGTCGCGGGCGACGACGCAGGCGCGCGCGATCGTCGCGGCGCGGGAGGAGCCGTGCGCCACGACCACGGTGCCGGTGAGGCCGAGCAGGGCCGCGCCGCCGTGCGTCTCGGGGTCGTAGAGCCGGGCGACCTCACGCAGCCGCTCCGGCTCGGCGGCCCCGCGCCGCGCCGCGAGCGTCAGGGCCGCCCGCACCGAGCCCTCCACGTTCTTGAGCACGACGTTGCCGGTGAACCCGTCGGTCACGATGACGTCCACCGTCCCGGAGAGCACGTCATGGCCCTCGACGACGCCGTGGAAGCGCAGCGGCGCCCGGCGCAGCAGCTCCTCGGCGCGGCGGGTGAGCCGGTTGCCCTTGCCCGGCTCCGACCCGATCGACAGCAGGCCCACGGACGGTTCGGCCACGCCGAGCACCAGTTCCGCGTAGCAGGCGCCGAGCAGCGCGAACTGCACGATCATCTCGGGGGTCGGGTCCATGGTGGCGCCCGCGTCGATGAGCACGGTGGCCCCGCCGCCGGTCGTCGGCAGCGCGACGGCCAGCCCCGGCCGCGACACCGGCGCGGCCAGGCCCAGGTGCCGCACGGCGTTCGCGACGACCGCGCCGGTGGACCCGGCGGACACGAAGGCCCCTCCCACCCCCCGGCCCAGCAGGTCGAAGGCCACGGCGAGGCTGGACCCGGTCCTGGCGAGGGCCCCCGCGCCGCGCTCGGTCATCGGGACGACGTCGCCGGCGTGCGCCACCTCGGCCTCGCCGCGCGCGCCGAGCCGGGCCAGCTCGCTGTCGAGCACGTCTCGCCGACCGGCGAGGATCACCTCGACGCCGTGCGCGCGCCGCGCCAGGACCGCTCCCTGGATGATCTCGGCCGGGCCGTGGTCGCCGCCCATGGCGTCGACCACGACCGGCAGGTCCCGCGGGTCGGGTGCCATGTCAGGGCGCCTCCGCCCGCGTCCGGCGCTCGGCGCGGTCCGCCGAGGCGGCGGCGGCGAGCTGCCGCGCGAACACGGCGAGCCTGCGCCGCCTCGGCACCCGCGCACGCGCCGCCAGCACGTCGTACCCGGCCGCCTCGACCTGGTCCAGGATGCCGCCGTACAGCTCGTACGCCGCGCGGATGCACGGCCGCGAGGACGGCACGAGCATCCCGATGCCGGGCAGCGCCCGCCGGTACAGCTCGCGCGCCCGGCCCGTCTCGTAGGCGATCAGGTCGCGCACGGCGCGGCTCGCCCGGCCAGCGGCGAGGTCGCCCACCGTGACGCCGAACCTGTCCAGGTCCTCGAGCGGCAGGTAGACCCGTCCCCGGGCGAGGTCCTCCGCCACGTCGCGGATGAAGTTGGTGAGCTGGAAGGCCAGGCCCAGCATCCGGGCGGGCTCGCGGGCCCGCTCCGCGGCGCCCGGCAGCGGTTCGAGCACGGGCAGCATCATCGTGCCGATGACGGCGGCCGAGCCCTCCATGTAGCCGAGCAGCTCCTCGTAGGTGGCGTACCGGGTCACGGTCAGATCCGCCCGCATCGAGCCGAGGAAGGCGCCGACGTCGTCCAGGTCGATGGCGAAGGACCGCACGGTGTGCGTGAACGCGGGCAGCACCGGATCGCCGGCCTGGTCACCGGCTCGGCCGGCGGCTCCGTCGCCGTCGGTGGCCTGGCCGGGGGATCGGTCACCGGTGATCCACGCGGACAGCCGGGTGGTGAGGCCGTCCAGGGCCGCCGCCCGGTCGCCGGTCATCGCGAAGGAGTCCACGATCTCGTCGGCGTACCGGGCGAAACCGTACAGGGCGTGGACGTGCGGGCGCTTCCAGGCGGGCAGCAGGCGGGTGGCCAGGTAGTAGGAGCGCCCGTAGGCGGCGTGCAGCCGGCGGCAGCGCGCGTAGCTGGCGGTGAGCGTGACGGGAGCCGTCGTGGGCGGCGTCGTGGCGGGCGGGGGATGCGATGTCATGGGGAGCTCTCCAGGATGCGTTCCGCCGCCAGCCGGCCGGAGATCAGAACCGGCGGAACCCCCACCCCCGGCGCGGTGTACATGCCGGCGAAGTGCAGACCGGGGACGCGGCGGGCGGCGCCGGACGGGCGGAACCAGGCCGTCTGGGTGAACCGGTGGTCGAGCGCGAAGGGGGTGCCTGCCGAGTGCCCGCGCCGCCGCCACGCGGGCGGGTCGAGGACGAGGCGGGGCGCCGAGGACAGGTCGCCGTAGCCCAGGCCGGCGAGCCGGGCGAGCATGCGGTCCAGCAGCCGCGGGGTGAGGCGTTCCCAGTCGCCGCCGCGGGCGAGGTTCGCGGTCGGCTCCAGCACGCTGAGCGTCGCGTGGCCGTCCGGGGCGGCGTCGCCGTCCGTCCGGGGACAGGTGACCAGGAGGCTGGGGTCCGGCTGCGGGCGTCCCGCCGCCAGCGCGTCGAAGGTGGACTCCCACGCCCGTCCGAAGTGCAGGGTGTGGTGGGCGCGGCCGGGCAGGGGCCGGTCCAGGCCGAAGTGCGCGACCAGGCAGGACGGCGAGAACCGCGGCCTGCGCAGCCGGCGGTCGTCCGCCTCGGGGGGCAGCAGGCCGCGTGCCGCGAGCCGGTCGCAGGCGAGTACGACGTGGTCCGCCGCGAGCCGCTCGCCGGTGTCCAGCCGGACCGCGGTCACGCCCGCGCCGCCGGTCTCCACCCGGGTGGCCCGCACGCCGTACCGGAACCGCGCGCCCGCCTTCTCGGCGGCGCCGGCCATGGCGCGCGGGATCGCGTGCATGCCGCCCTCGACCGGGAAGTAGACGCCGCCGACCGTGTCCATGTGCGCGATCACCGCGTAGATGCCCAGGGCGCGCCGCGGTGCGAGCCCGACGTACAGGGCCTGGAAGGTGTGCGCCCTGATCAGCCGCTCGTCGGTCAGGTGCCGGCGCACCAGGCCGTCCAGGCGGCGGAAGCCGCCGAGCGCGGCGATCCTGGCGAGCGCGTACGGCCGGGCCAGGGCCCGCAGGCGGGTCATGTCCCTGTCGATGAAGGCGTTCCACTCGACGTGGAACATGTCCTCCAGGTGCCGGCGGAAGCGCAGGTAGCGGACGGCCTCACCGGGGCCGCACAGCTCCCGCACCTGCTCGGCCATCGCCTCGGCTCCGGCGACCACGTCCAGGCGGGACCCGTCGTGGTAGGTCATCCGGTAGTAGGGGTCGAGCCGCCGCAGCGGCAGCCAGGACGACAGCTCCGCGCCGGCGGCGGCGAAGGTGTCGGCGAGCACGTCCGGCATGGTCAGCACCGAAGGGCCGGTGTCGAACCGGTACGGGCCCGCGGAGGCGGTCCCGCAGCATCCTCCCGGCCCGTCCTGCGCCTCCACGACGGTCACCTCGCGGCCGGCTCCGGCCAGCCGCATCGCCGCCGCGAGCCCGCCGAGACCCGCTCCGACCACCACGACGTGCCCACGCCCGCCCTCCGGCCCTCCGGCTCGTCGCGCACCCGCCCGGCCCCTGCCGCCCATCAGGCGCTCCCGGCGCGCAGCCGTCGCGTCTTGTGCGGCAGCGCCGCGCCGGCCCTGGTGAACCCGGGCATGCCCGGCAGGGAGGCGGCGAGGTCACGGCCCACCACCTCGCGGGCGGCGTCCCTCAGGAAGCCCGGCCGTCGCGTCTCCTGGTCGCGGAGCTCTTGGAGGCGGCGGTCGAGGGGCTCCCGGACATCGATCTTCCGCTGGGCAGATGTCACCATGCGCACCGCTCCTTCGCCCCCACAGGGATCATGGGCTCGTTTGCTGGGTTTTCGTACGCACCCGCCGTCCCGGTTGCATCGCCGCGCCACCCCTGTACCCGCCGTCTCCTCCGGGCCCGGGCGGGCCCCGGTTCTTTGACCACTGTTGGCGTCCCCGTGCCGCCCGCGAGGTTGCCTCGGCCGGGCATGGCGAGATACGACTGGAACTTGAATAGATTTTGAGTAAGTTCATGCCTCGTGGGGACAAGGGGAAGATGATGAGCGCGGAAGTCAGGCCCCGGTTGGCGGTGTCGAGCTGCCTGCTCGGCGACCCCGTGCGGTTCAACGGCGGGCACAGCCGCGACCGGTTCCTCACCACCGAACTGTCGCAGTACGTGGACTGGCTACGGATCTGCCCCGAGATGGAGATCGGCCTCGGCACGCCACGCGAGACCCTCCGCCTGGAACGCTCGCCCGACGGCCCGCGCCTGGTCACCCGGCGCGGCCGCGCCGACCTCACCGCGCCGATGAGATCCCTGGCCACGGCCCGCGCCGCCGCGCTCGACGTGGACGGGTACGTGTTCAAGGCCAAGAGCCCGAGCTGCGGCATCCACGGCATCCCCCTGTACGCCGGGGACGGCGTGGTCGACCGGCGCAACAGGGGACTGTTCGCCGGGGCGGTGATCGACGCCCACCCCTCCCTCGCCGTCGAGGACGAGGGCCGGCTGCGCGACGCCGCGCTGCGCGAGGCGTTCGTAGAACGGATCTTCGCCGCCGCCCGGCTGCGGTCCCTGCTCGCCGGGCCCTGGCGTCCCCGCGACCTGGTCGCCTTCCACGCCCGCCACAAGATGCAGGTCCTCGCGCACGCCCCCGAGGCGTACCGCGCGCTCGGACGCCTCGTCGCCACCGCCGGGACGGCGCCGCGCGAACCGCTCGCCCGCTCCTACGCCCGCGCCTTCCGCGCCGCGCTGGCCCGCAAGGCGACCGTCGGGCGCAACGTCAACGTCCTGTACCACTGCCTCGGCATGATCAGCGAACGGCTCGACCGCGCCCGCCGCGCCGACCTGGTCGAGGTCATCGAGTCCTACCAGGCGCACCAGGTCGCGCTCAGCGTGCCCGTCACCCTCCTGCGCCACCACGCCAGGGGCGAGAACGCGGCCTACGTGTACGACCAGTCGTACCTGACGCCGTATCCCGATCCCCTTCGCCTGCGTAATCACGTGCCGTCCTGACGGGCGCGGGGCCCGCCCTCAGCAGAAGGACCGCCGGCACGACGAGCAGCGCGGCCGAGGCGGCGGCCAGGACGCCGTACCCGCCCGTGGACAGGATCACCGTGGCGCTCTGGCCGGCCACCGCCGCCACGACCCAGATCACCGCGTCCACCTCTCCCTCCAGCCGGGTACGGTCCGCCGCCGGCAGGTCACGGGCCAGCCGTCCGCTGCCGCCGATGAAGCACAGGTTCCACCCGTACCCCAGGAGGAACAGCCCCGCCGTCCGCGACAGCGGGTGCGCGTCGCCGGTGGCGGCCAGGAACGCGGCGGCGAGCAGCGTCACCAGCCCGGCGGCCATCACCGGCCGGGTTCCCAGGCGGTCCACCAGCCGTCCGGTCAGCGGCGACAGGGCGAACATGCCGAACGTGTGCGCCGACAGCGCGACCCCCACCGCGCCGAGCCCCTGGCCGTGCATGTGCATGTCGAGAGGGGCGGCGGTCATCAGCGCCACCATGATCACCTGACCGGTCACCATGGTCGCCACCGTCGGCCACGCCACCCGGTTTCCCGCCAGCCCGCGCGCCCGCCCGGCGGGCGCGTCCGGTGCCTGCGCGGCGCCTGTGCCCGTCGCCGCCTGAGGTGCGCCCGTGGCCGTCGTGCTCCGGGGGAGTGCCCGCACGACGATCGCCGCGCCCGCCGACGCGAGCAGCGTCGACAGCAGCGGCCCGGTGAGCGGGGGCGCGCCGAGCGCGGCGGCCGCGTCCGCGGCCGGCTGGAGCAGCAGCGGCCCGCCCACCGCGCCGACCGTCGCCCCCCACACCACGATGCCGATCGCGAACCCGCGCCGGTCCGGGGCGTGGAAGTCGGCGGCGGCGTACCGCGAGAGCTGCGCGGCGGCGTTGCCCAGCCCGAGCAGCAGCGTTCCCGCGCACAGCAGGACGACCTGGTGGGCCGCCACCGCGGCGACCGCGAGCGCGGCCCCGGCGATGGCGGCGAGGTAGCCGAGCGCGAGCCCCGGACGCCTGCCGCGCCGCTCCATCAGCCGGGTGAGCAGCAGCGCGCCGAGGCCGGTCCCGGCGATGCTCGCGGTCACCGGGACGCCGCTCCAGGCGGTGCCCAGGTTCTCGGCGGCGGCGAAGGTCGCCGTGACGCCGGCCGTCGCCATGGCCGCGTTCATGAGGGCCGTCCCCGCCGAGAGCGCCACGGTGGCCCGCACCCGGACGTCGGCCCCGTGGATCACGCCCTCCACCTGGAGAGCGGTGACGGCGCCCTGAGAAGGGAGCCCCCGGCATCGGCGTTGACCGGAGTAACCCGCGAAAGACTCAAAACCCTACAAAAGTGCTCTACGGCAACAAACAACACAAGCCCGCGAGCTTAACAGTCCACCCACCAGAAGTCGCGGGGATTACGAGCGCCCCGGGGGACCGGGAACCTCCTCGTGCCGCTCCTCCTCGGAGGTGCGCGGCGGCGGCGGGACCGGCGTCGTCCCACGGGCGTAGCCCTCGCTCAGCCTGGCCCGCAACCGGCCCAGCGGATGCCGTACGACCACGGGGATCACCCCGCCGCCGTCCGGGCCCGCCCGGATGACCGGGATGGCCTTCTTGCCCCGCACCACGTCCGCCAGCTCCTCCAAGGGGGGCACGTGCACCTCGACGTACTCGCCGTTCGGCAGCCGCTTGATCACGCCGGACTCGACGCCGTGGGACAGCGTCTCCAGGTCCCTGCGCTGCAGGGCCACGCACAGGCGGTGGGTGATGACGTAGGCGACCACGGGCCCGAGGAAGATCAGCAGCCGTCCGGCCTGCGTGGTCGAGTAGAGCGGGATGTGGAACCGCGCGGAGATCCAGTCGTTGGTCCCCATCAGCCACAGGACGCCGTAGAACGTGATCGCCGCGGCGCCGATCGCGGTGCGGTGCGGGTTGTTGCGGGGACGGTCGCACAGGTGGTGCTCACGGTCGTCCCCCGTGATCCACCGTTCGACGGCGGGGTACACCAGCAGGCCGACGAAGATGATGCCGATCGGCAGGAAGGCGGGCACGAGCACGCTGAGCGGAACCGTGTGCCCGAGGAAGTTCCACTCCCACGACGGCATGAGCCGCAGCGAACCCTCCAGGAAGCCCATGTACCAGTCGGGCTGCGAACCCGACGAGACGCTGGACGGCGTGTACGGGCCGAACAACCAGATCGGGTTGATCTGGGCGGCCGTCGCGAGCAGCGCCAGCGCGCCGAACGTCACCACGAAGTAGGCGGTCGACTTGGCCATGAACGACGGGTAGAACGGCCCGCCCACCACGTTCGTCTCGGTGCGCCCCTTGCCGGGCATCTGCGTGTGCTTCTGCACCCACATCAGCACGAGATGGGCGGACACCAGCGCCAGCAGGGCGCCAGGGATCAGCAGGATGTGCATGCTGAAGAACCGCGCGATGACGTCCTGGCCGGGATACTCCCCGCCGAACAGCAGGAACGACAGATACGTGCCCACGATCGGGACCCCGATGATCACCCCCTGGGTGATGCGCAGCCCGGCGCCCGACAGCAGGTCGTCCGGCAGCGAGTACCCGGTCAGGCCCTCGCCGAGGGCCAGCGCGAACAGCAGCACGCCGATGGTCCAGTTGATGTCGCGCGGCTTGCGGTAGGCCCCCGTGAAGAACACCCGCAGCATGTGCACCGTGATCGCCGCCACGAACAGCAGCGCCGCCCAGTGGTGGATCTGCCGGACCAGCAGACCTCCGCGCACGTCGAAGCTGATGTGCAGGGTGGACGCGTACGCCTCGGACATGCGCAAGCCGTACAAAGGCTGGTAGGAGCCCCGGTAGACGAGCTCGCCCATGCTCGGCCTGAACCAGAACGTCAGGAAGACGCCCGTGAGGATCAGGATCACGAAGGTGTAGAGCGCGATCTCGCCGAGCAGGAACGACCAGTGGTCCGGAAAGACCTTGCGAAGGTTGCGCTTGAACCACGACGCCGCCCCCAGGCGGTCGTCGATGAACTCCGCGCGCTCCGCGAGAAGCTTCGGCGGGCCGTCGAACGTCATGGCTGCCCCCTACCTACATCTCCGACCTCCGCCGCGCCCCCGCCCCCTCGGCCCCGCACGGCCCACCCACACTCAGTACCTACAACGCTACGCTTTGCACACCCATGACCTCCCTCCAGGTCACCCCGCCCCCTCGTCCGCCCTGACCGGCTGTACCCGTCGCAGGGATAGGGAGGGCCTGGCGGCAGGTGATTTGTAGTGGCTGAGGTGTGTTGAGCCCACCCGTGCGGCGCCGTCGTGCCTGGTCGCCGTGATCCCACCCACAACCTCGCGCCGACAAGCGAACGACAGGGAGACCTCCGTCACCCTCGCCAAAGACCCGCGGCCGTACCTGCCGGACAGGGAGACCTCCGTCACCCTTGCCAAAGACCCGCGGCCGTACCTGCCGGAAGTCCGTGGCCGCTTTCGCCAGGTGCCCCGGTGCGCCTTCGAGGGTGTCGCGCACCTACTGGGTGGGCTTACGGTGCCTGGCCCCGACGGGCCCGCACGGGTGGGGCCGGTCAGTTCGGCCATTCAGCGCGGTGGTCTGACCGGTCGTTGTACGGATCGGGAGGGCCTGGCGGCAGGTTGTCTGTAGTGGTTGAGGTGTGTTGAGCCCACCCGTGCGGCGCCGTCGTGCCTGGTCGCCGTGATCCCACCCACAACCTCGCGCCGATAAGCGACACGACACAGAGAACCCCGCGCCATGCGGCAGGGACTACCCGCCACGTGAGAGGGACTGCCCGCCATGTGAAACGGACTGCCCGCCACGTGAGAGGGGATGGGCCGCCACGTGAAACGGACTGCCCGCCGCGTGAGAGGGACTGCCCGCCGCGTGACAGAGACCGCGCTCTGTGCGAGACAGGGTCAGCAGTGCGGCCGCACACCCCTACGCGATGAAGGCGGCAACGCGGTCAGACGCCTCGGCGCAGGGCCCACTCGACTCCCGGGCAGCGGTCCATGACCACGTCGAGTCCCGCGTCCAGGGCGCGGCGTGCGGCGGCCTCGTCGATCACGCCGAGGGGGAGCCACACCGCGCCGACCCCCGCCGCGATCGCCTCGTCCACCACCTGCCCGGCGAACTCCGCCCGCCGGTACACGCCGACGACGTCCACCTTCCCCGGTACCTCGCCCAGCGACGCGTACACCCGCTCACCCAGCACGCTCGTCGCGGACGGATGCACAGGAACGATCTTCTTTCCCCGCATCTGCAGCAACCGCGCCTGCTGGTAGGCCGTCCGCTCCGGATCCTCGCCCAACCCCACGAACGCCCACGTCTCCGACTCCCCGAGAAGCCGCTTGATCACTACCTCGTCCGCAAAACGTTCATCCACGCCTCGGTCAACACCAAGCCATCCGCACGACTTCCCTGGGCGTGCCAGGGGGTCAGGCCGCCGGCGAGCCTCGCAGCCCCGGTCACCACGCAGCCGGCCCCTTCGCTCGCGCCGTGTTCGGGGCGGGGCGCGGCGGTGAGAAGCCGTTTCGGTCTAACGCCAAATCCCGATCTCGGCTGCGCCGGACGCGTCGCTGGGCGAAGATCTCATCCAACCGTCGACGACGGCCACGGAAGTGATCGGTAGAGATCGGCCTGCAGGGAGGCCCCGATGATCGAAGACCACACCCGCTTATCCGCGGTCACGTTGGGATAGCGCCCGCATGCCCAACGTAACCCGGCTGTTCCAGGTAGTACTTCGCGACGGCGCGACACCCGTCTCCCTCCGGCTCCGCCGCACCTTCGGCGAATGGCTCGTCGCGAGAGGGCTGCCGTCCCCGGACGGCGGCATGCCGCTGCAGGAGTTCGAGGCGGACGGTCTGCGCGTCCGCATGGAGCGCAGAGCCGACTGCGGTCGCTACCGCGTCGAGGAGTCGCGGGGAGCGGGACTGCTGCGCACCCGGATCACCTACCACGAGCCCATTCCCGGACTCACCGGCTGGGTCGTCGTCACGGTCGAGGAGGACGGCCCGACGGGCGGCGTCCGGGCGCCGGAGTTCCTCCCGGCGTACCTGCGCACCGCGCGCGTCAGCGACGGGGCCGTGCACCTGACCGACGCGCCCGAGGTGATCGACGAGCACGCCGTCGCCCGGCTGGTCCACACCCTGGCCGAGCGCGACCGCCGAGTGCCCATCGTCGTCGTGACCCCTGACCCGCAGGACGCCTCCGCCGCCACGACCAGAGCCGGCCACATCGCCACCGCCGCCGCGGGCGCCGCCGCGGTCGTCCGCCTCGCCGACATGCGCGCCCAGGACCGGTTCAACAAGGCCCTCGGCGGCGACCTGCGGGTGTACGGCGGCGGCATCCGCACCTACCTGGCGCCTTTCGACCCGGCGACGGAGAGATCACCCCACCGGCACCGGGCGATCGGCGGCGGCATGCTCCGCACCCAGGGGCAGGAAGCCCTCCGCATCGTCACGGAAGGCACCATCGGCGAGACCACCCGCCGCCCCCTCCCCGGCGACGTCCTGCGCGCGTACCGGATCGTCTCCCGCATCCTGTCCGGCAAGTCCGAGCCCAAGGACATCCACGCCGCCGTCACCCCGCCCACGGCCGATGACGCGAGAGAAGGTCTGCGGCGCCGGATGATGGCCCTGACCGTACGCCCGAGCCCGGTCCCGCGGCCCGCCCCCGGGCCCGCGACGACGTCGGCGGTCGCGGACGCCGCCGAGGGGGAGGACGTGGCTCCTGCTGACCAGGAGGCGGTTGTCGCGCATCCGGAACCGTCTCCCGTCGACCAGCCGGTCGGCGCCGCGCAGGCCGAGCCCGCATGGGAGGTCTCCGACCTCGCCCCCAGGGTCGCGAAGGTGGTGGCCGACGAGTTACGCGGAGAGTTGGAGACCGCGCTCAACCTGGCCGTCTCGTCCAACGGCTCTGACGACACGCTGCTCCGCCAGATGCGTGTCCTCGGAGCGCATGTCGAGGGGCTGCGCGAGGCGGTCATCGAACGCCTGCACGGCGAGTCGCCACGCGAGCGGAGCGAGTACGACGACCTGCGGGACGAATACGAGATCCTGCAGGACGAGTACGCCGAGGTCGTGGCCGAGTCCCGGAAACTCCGCGCGCGCATCCGCTGGCTGGAGGGCAAACTCGCCACCTCCGGCCAGCCCCACTACGGCCTGGCCCCCGACGAGCCCGGTTTCGAGCCCACCAGCCTCATGGACGCCGTCACCATGGCCCGCGACACCCTCGCGCACGTCGTGATCGGCGACACCGACGCGGCCGCGACCAAACTCGACCTGGACTACCCGGCCCTCGCCCGGGCCTGGGCGGGCAAGGCATGGGACGCCCTGCGCGCCCTCAACGCCTACGCCGAAGCCAGCGCGAGCGGCGATTTCACCGGCGGAGGATTCCGCGAATGGTGCATGAGCAGCACGGACCTCGCCATCCCCGCCGGAATGGTCGTCATGACCGAATCCCAAACCGTCCACACCAACGGCAAGTACAGCGCCAAACGCACGTTCCCCGTCCCCGTCGAAGTCCACCCCTCCGGCAAGGTCCTGATGGAGGCCCACATCAAACTCCGCCAGGGCGGTACCCCGGCCCCCCGCATCCATTTCCACGACGACTCCGGCGGCCTCACCACCAAGATCTGGATAGGCCACATAGGCCCCCACCTCCCCAACACCCTGACGAACTGACCTCTGTCCGGCGAAACGGGGCCTCGGGAGTTGACGGTTCGGAGCGCTGCCGATCAGCGGTGACCCTACGCCGGGCGGCTGGGGGACGGGCCGCGTCTCTCGTTGAGGGCGAGGAGGCTTACCAGGTCGTAGGCCACGTGGGAGGCGGCGACCGAGGTGAGTTCGGCGTGGTCGTAGGCGGGGGCGACCTCGACGACGTCCGCGCCGACGAGGTTGCCGCCCGCGAGGCCCCGCAGGATCTCCAGCAGCTCCCTGCTGGTCAGGCCGCCCGCCTCCGGGGTGCCGGTGCCTGGGGCGTGCGCCGGGTCGAGGACGTCGATGTCGATGGACAGATAGAGCGGACGGTCGCCGATCCGCTGACGGAGCGCGTCCACGACCTCGTCCACACCGCGCCGCATGACGTCGGCGCTGGTGATCACGCCGAAGCCCATCCGCCTGTCGTCGTCGAGGTCCTTCTTGGCGTACAGCGGGCCGCGGGTGCCGACGTGGCTGAGCGCCTCGGTGTCGAGGAGGCCCTCCTCCGCCGCGCGGCGGAACGGCGTGCCGTGGGTGTACTCGGCGCCGAAGTAGGTGTCCCAGGTGTCCAGGTGCGCGTCGAAGTGCAGCAGCGCGACCGGCCCGTGCAGCCGGGCGGCGGCGCGCAGCAGCGGCAGTGCGATGGTGTGGTCGCCGCCGATCGTGACCAGCCGGGTCCCGTCCGCGGCGAGGCCGGAGGCGGCCTCGTCGATGGTCTCGACCGCCTCGTTGATGTCGAACGGGTTGCACGCGATGTCCCCCGCGTCGGCCACCTGCTGGGTCGCGAACGGCGAGACGTCCAGGCCGGGGTGGTACGGCCGGAGCAGGCGGCTCGCCTCACGGACGGCCGAGGGGCCGAACCGCGCCCCCGGCCGGTAGGAGACACCGGCGTCGAACGGGACGCCCACGACCGCCACGTCGGCGCGTCCCACCTCGTCCAGGCGGGGCAGCCGGGCGAAGGTCGCCGGGCCGGCGAAGCGCGGAACGCGGGAGGAGTCGACGGGCCCCCGTGGCTCGGTCATCCGGTCGGTCCTTTCGTGGGGGAGGGGACGGACGCAGGCCGACAGTAGCCGGACCGGTGCCACGTCGCCTCTGGCCGAATCATCCATCAGGGACGGGTGGCGCTGTGCGAGTCGTCCATTTCGCATCACCGGCCCGCTCATAGACTCGGTCGTCACCTACGAGCCGAGGAGGATCGTGAGCGACGTGATCACAGCGGCCGGGCTTCCCGCCGCCTTCGCCTGGTCACCCAAGGGCTGGCCGTCCGAACGGGCGTTCGGCGCACCGGACGCGGCCGAGGTCTGGTGCTATACCGACCGGTTCTCCTACCTTCCCGGTGAGACCGTGCGGTTCCACCTCAGCGCCAGCGTCCCGTCCTTCGATCTCGAAGTCGTCCGTGACGGGCTGGAGCCGCGCGTGCTGTGGTCACGAAAGGGGCTGACCGCGGGCCGTTTCGAGGCGCCGGCCGACGCGCACGCCGTCGGCTGCGACTGGCCGGTGGGGCTGGAGCTGGAGATCCCGGCCGACTGGCGGAGCGGGTTCCACATCGTGACGGTGCGCGCGACCACCCCTGAGGGCGAGCTGTGGGAACGCGAGCACTTCTTCGTGGTCAAGGCGCCCGCACAGCGGCAGGCCCGCACCGCGCTCGTGCTGACGACCAGCACGATGCTGGCCTACAACGACTGGGGCGGCGCCAACCACTACCGCGGGCTGGGAGACGACCCGCGCCACGACGCCGGGTCGCCGCTCGCCTCGACGCGGCGCCCCATCGCGCGGGGCATGATCCGCAAGCCCGCCGGGGCGCCGCGCGAGGCCAACCCGGGGGTGCTGCCGATCGGCGGGGCCCCGCGCTACCCGTCCTACGAATGGGCGCGGCTGTTCGGATACAGCCGCCACCACGCCGACGCCTTCTGGGCCACCTACGAGCGGCACTTCGTGGTGTGGGCGGAGCGCAACGGCTACGAGCTGGACTACCTCACCCAGCACGACCTGCACTTCGACCCGGGGGCGCTGGACGGGTACTCCTGCGTCGTCATCGTCGGCCACGACGAGTACTGGTCGTGGCGGATGCGGGACACCGTGGACCGGTACGTGGACGGTGGCGGCAACCTCGCCAGGTTCGGCGGGAACTACCAATGGCAGGTGCGGCTCAGCGAGGACGGAAGCACGCAGTACTGTTACCGGCTGCCGTCCTTGGACCCCGCCTCGGGGGAGACGCCCCATCTCGCCACGACCGTGTGGGAGGCGAAGTCGGTCGGCCGTCCCGGCGCGACCACCATGGGCCTCAACGGTCTCGGCGGGATCTACAACCGCTACGGCGTCGCGACGCCCCGCTCGTCGGGCGGGTTCACCGTCTACCGGCCGCACCACTGGGCGATGGAAGGGACCGACCTCTACTACGGCGACCTGCTCGGCGGTCCCCCCTCCTTCCTCGCCGCCTTCGAGCTCGACTCGGTCGAGTACACGTTCCGGCGCGGGCTGCCGTACCCGACGTTCGAGGACGGCGCCCCGCAGACCCTGGAGATCCTCGCTCTCGCACCCGCCGTACGCGGTGAGGAGGACCGCTTCGCGGGCCGCGTGCCGATCGGCGGCCCCGAAGAGGAGGTCTACAACTACAACAAGGATCTCGGCGATGATCTGCCGGACTACGTGCACGAGGGCGAGATGCGCGGCGCCGGGATGATCGCGGCCTTCACCCGCGGCGACGGCGAGGTCTTCAACGGGGGCACCACGGAGTGGTCCCACGTGCTCAGCCTCGGCGACCCCTTCGTCGAACGCATCACCCACAACGTCCTTCGCCGCTTCGGAGCCGCCTCGTGACCACCTCGACGAACCCCGCCGACGCCGGCATCGACCTCGTCCGTACCATCGACGCCCGCAACGGTGAGCGCTTCGTGCCCCCGCTGACCGACTACCATCTGCTGTCCTCCGAATGGCAGGAGGAGGAGTTCCGCCTGTTCGGGGGCGCCGCGACCTCCTACACCGGCGGCTTCTGGAGGGGTGAGCCCGGCGCCGTGCGCTTCGAGTCGTGGCCGTACGACGAGATCTGCGTCATCCTCAAGGGGCGGGTCGCCGTTCAGGACGCCGAAGGGCGGCGCAAGGAGTTCGGCGCCGGCGAGTCGTTCCACATCCCGCAGGGTTTCCGCGGCGACTGGATCACCATCGAGCCGAGCGAGAAGATCTTCGTCGGGGTGGGCCGCTGAGCTCGGCCGGCGGTTGCACCGTGCGGCGTCACTAAAATCGGCGGCATGGTCGCGCTGAGCGTGTTCGTCGCCCGGTTGGGCCTGGCGGTCCTGGCGGGTGAGGACCGACTCGACGCGCCGATCCGCTGGGTCCACGTCAGCGAGCTCACCGACCCCTCGCGTTACCTCCAGGGCAACGAGCTGCTGCTCCTCGCGGGCACCAACCTGCGCCCCGAGCAGAGCGCGCAGTACGTGAGCCGGGTCAAGGCGGCCGGGATCACGGCGCTCGGCTTCGGCGTGACGCCGGTCTTCGACCGCGTGCCGGAGGAACTCGTCGCCGCCTGCCGCGAGCAGCGTCTTCCGCTGCTGGAGGTCCCCGCCTCGGTCGCGTTCGAATCCTGCGCCGAGTTGCTCTACGGAGAGCTGCTCTCCACGGAGCTGTCGGAGATCAGACGGCTGACCGAGGCGCAGGGTGCCCTGATCAGGGCCGTCACGGGCCCGTCCCCGATCACCAAGACCCTGGAACTGCTGGCCGCGCACACCGGCGGGTGGGCGCTCCTGTACGACCGGGCCAGGGATCGGCAGTGGAGCGGCGGGGTGCCTCGCGTCGACGCCGATGTGCGTGCCGCCATCGACCGGGTCTGCGCGAGCACGCTCCCGGCGAGCGCCACGATGAGCTCGGTCGACCAGCGCGTCATGGTGCAGTCGGTGGTAGGGCCACTGCCCTCCGGATACGCGCTGGCCGTCGGCGCCCCGGTGGTGGCGGGCGTCACCGACCACGCCGTCGTGAAGATGGCGGCGTCCCTGCTCAGCCTGGTGATTCCGGGCCCGGTGGACGACCGGCCCTCACACCAGGTCGGCCGGGCGGCGCTGGCGCTCGCGCTCCACCCGCGCTCGCCTCGCTGGATCGAGCACGCCGCGGCCGTGTTCGGGGTGCAGGGCACGGATGGTCTCTGGCGGGTCGTCCGCGCGCGGATCAAGGACCGGGCGGCCGAGGCGCGGACCCACGACCGGCTCGGCGAGTTCGCGTCCCGGCTGGCTTCCCCGTTCGTCGACCAGGACGGCGCGGTCTGCGTCGCCCTGCTGCCCGCCTCCACCCCGCTCTCCCAGATCATCGAGGATCTCGCCGAGGGCGGCTGGCTGGCCGGCATCAGCTCGGCTCACCCCGTGGCGCGGCTGCGCGAGGCGCACGAGGAGGCCGTCCGGGCGTTGCGTACGGCGATGTTCCAGGGCGTCAGCGTGGTGAGCGGTACGGAGGTCGACGGGCTGGCCGGGGCGCTGGACATGACCCGCCTGCGGGACTTCGCCGACCGCAGGTTCCGGCCGCTGCGCGAGCGCCGCCAGCAGGACGCCCCCGAACTGCTCGCCACGCTGGGAGCCTGGCTGCGCCACGGCGGTCACTGGGACCGTACCGCCGAGGAACTCGGCGTCCATCGCAACACGGTGCGCCATCGCATCGGGCAGGTGGAGGCCGGCCTCGGCTGCCGGCTCAGCGACGCCGACACGCGGCTGGAGCTGCACCTCGCCCTCCGGGCACTCGAAGAGCTCTGAGAGGGCCCTTCACACGGGGACTTCGTCCGGCAAGTGTGCGAAACGTACACTTGCGGCGGCGGAGTCTGGACGAATCGTCGCTCGTGGGCGCCGCCGTCCCGCCATAGGCTCCGGCGTTACGTCGGCCCGGTGCGCACCCTCCCCAGGCCTCCCTTCCTTCTTGAATCCAGCCGCATTCCAAGCACCGGTGTACCGCCCGTAGTAAGGAGCGAGCCCATGTCAGGCCACGCCACCAAGAGTTCGCCGAGCGCACCCGACGCCCTGGCCGGGGACGCCATGGGAACCGGGGGTCTCGTCTTCACCGTCCTGGCCGCTCTGGCGCCCCTGACGTTGATCGTCGCCGTCGCGCCCCTGCACTTCCTCAAGGGCGGCGCGTCCGTGCCGGGCGGTTACCTGGTCGCCGGCGTGGTCATGGCCCTCTTCGCCGTCGGCTTCATGACCATGAGCCGCTATGTGCGCAACGCGGGCGCCTTCTACGCCACCATCTCCCGCGGCATCGGCAAGCCGGCCGGCTCCGGGGCGGCGATGCTCGCGATCGTCGCCTACAACGCCTTGCAGATCAGCACGTACGGCGCGCTCGGCGTCTACGCCACGGAGACCTTCAAGAACTACTTCCACAGAGACGTGCCGTGGTACGTGTTCGCGCTCGTCTGCGTGGTCCTCGTCGGCTGGCTCGGCTACCGCGGCATCCACACCAGCTCCCGGATCCTCGGGGTCCTGCTCGTGCTGGAGACGGCCGTCCTGGCGGTGCTCGCGGTCTACGTTCTCACCAAGGGCGGCGCGGGCCACTGGTCGGCGGAGTCGTTCGCGCCGGCCAAGGTCCTCAACCCCGGTAACGGCGCCATGTTCGCCCTCGTGGCCGGAGCCTTCATGGGATTCGAGGCCACCGCGATCTTCAGCGAAGAGGCGCGCGGCGGCATCCGGACGGTCCGGCGGGCCACTTACACCGCGGTCGGGTTCATCGCCGTCTTCTACGCCTTCATCACCTGGGTCATCGTCATGGCGTACGGCACGGACAAGATCGCGGCGGCGGCGGAGAAGGACCCGGTCAACCTCGTGGTCACCGTCTTCGACACCTACGTGCCCGCCCCGATCACCGAGGTGATGCACGTTCTGCTCCTGACCAGCGCGTTCGCCGCGCTGCTCGCGTTGCACAACGCCGCCAACCGCTACTTCTTCGCGCTGGGCCGCGAGGGTCTGCTGCCGCGCGCACTGGGGCGGGTCCAGCCGCGGACCAAGGCGCCCTGGACGGCGGGCCTGCTGCAGAGCATCCTGGCGGTGGTGGCCGTCGCCGCGTTCGCCGCCTTCGGGCTCGACCCCTACCTGGGCCTGCTGCTGTGGGGCAGCGCGCTCGGCTTCCTCGGCATCATCACCCTGTGGGCGCTGTGCTGTGTGGCGATCATCCGCTTCCTGCGCCGTACGGCCCCCGAGGCCGGGCTCTTCCGTACCACGATCGCTCCCGGGCTCAGCTTCCTGGCCCTGGCCGTGGTCCTCTTCCTCGTGCTGAGCAACCTGCCGCTGCTCACCGGCGCGGGCACCGTGACCAACCTTCTCATCGTCGGCGTCGGCGTGGCCGCCGTGGCCGCCGGCGTCGCCCGCGCCCTGTACCTGCGGGCCCGCTCGCCCCAGCGCTACGCCGTGCTGGCCCAGACGTCCGTCGACGAGCCGCCCGCCGGACGCGAGGAACTGGTGGCCGGCAATGCCTGAGCGCGACACCCACCCCGCCACGCACGCCGAACGCGGCTACCGCCCGGTGGACCTGACGGGCGTGATGAACGCGCCTCGCTCGATCCTCGACGACGGCGATTCCTATCCGCTCGGGCCGCGCACGCTGTACGGCATCCCGTTCCTGTTCGGCGACGAGCACGCTCCCGACGCGGCGCTGCTGCGCGTCGCGGGCGGCGCCGACGCGGCCGTCACCATTCCGGTGGACCGTGCCTTCGAGTGGATGGTGATCGCCCACGCCTTGGAATCGCCCGACCTGTTCGACGGCCAGACCGTCGGTGACGTCCGCGCCCACTACACACTGCGGTACGAGGACGGCGCCGCCGAGCGTCTGCCGGTGCGCGAGCGCTTCGAGATCGGGCCGACGCCCCGGCTGTGGAGCGACCGGCCGATCCCGCTCGACTGGGGGCAGACCCCGTTCCTGGCCGTGCCCGACGCGCAGCACCGGCTGATGCCGCGCACCCACGGCCGCTTCGACGCGGCCGGCGCTCGGTTCGTCGACATCGACGATCCCCAGGCCCGGTCCCCCTACGTGCTGCCCTACCGGTTCTACCTGTGGCCTTTCCGCAATCCCCGGCCAGGCGCGCGGGTCCGCGCCCTGGAGATCCGCTCGCTCGGGCCGAGCGTGCTCGTCGGCGCCCTGACCACCAGTGACCTGGAAGAGGATCCGTTCGGCCGTACGGTGTGGCGGGACGTCCTGATCGACCTCGACCCCTCGCTCGGCACGGTCGGAGAGGATCTGGCCGTCGGCGTCGACCGCGGGTCCGCCACGTATCTCTACCGCCGGGTCGTCACCTCCGAGGCGGGGGACGCGGGCACACCGGCCTGGGGAGCGCCCGTCGAGGAGGAGGAGCACCGCGCGTACGTCCGCGTCGCCGCGACCCCGTCGGCGCGGCTGACCCTCACGCGGGGGACGTCCGTCATCAGCACCTGCGGCTGGGAGGAACTGCTCGCCACCGGAGGGCGCAGCGACGGTGGAGTCCGCTGGCGCGTGCCCGACGCCGGGCGCGCCTGGGTGCGCACCGTGGTCAGGGACGCCGCCACCGGCGAGCCCGTCCCGTGCCGGATCCATTTCCGATCCGCCGACGGCGTCCCCTACCCGCCACACGGTCACCACGGGCACATCAACTCCGACGGCAACACCTGGAACCTCGACATCGGCGGCGACGTACGGCTCGGCGCCACCACCTACTCCTACATCGACGGGACCTGCGAGGGCTGGCTACCGCTGGGCGAGGTCACGGTCGAGGCGGCCCACGGATTCGAGTTCCGGCCGATTCGCACGACCGTCACGATCCAGGAGGGCCAGGCCGAACTCGAACTGACCCTGACCCGGATGGCCGACATGGCGGCCACCGGCTGGTACAGCGGCGACACCCACGTGCACTTCGTCTCCACGCTCGGCGCGGAGCTCGAGGCGCGCGGCGAGGACGTGCGTATCACCAACCTCCTGCTCAGCCAGTGGGGCCACCTGTTCACCAACACCGAGGAGTTCACCGGCCGACCGCACACCTCGGCCGACGGCCACACCCACGTCTTCGCCGGGCAGGAGAACCGCAGCGGCATGCTCGGGCACGTCAACCTTCTCGGGCTACGCCGCCCGATCATGCCCTGGTGCACCGGCGGAGCGGAGGAGGCGGAACTCGGCGGCGGCCTGGAGACCACGCTGGCGCACTGGGCCGACGAATGCCACGAGCAGGGCGGCACGGTCGTGCTGGCGCACTTCCCGGTGCCGAACGGCGAGGCGGCCGCGCTCCTGGCCACCGGCAGGCTCGACGCCGTCGAGATGATCGCCTACGACCCGTACAACATCAAGGAGTACTACCGCTATCTCAACGCCGGCTACCAGATCCCCCTGGTCGGTGGCACCGACAAGATGAGCAGCGAGGTCCCGATCGGCCTGATCCGTACCTACGCCCACGTGCCGCCCGGCGAGGAGCTGGACTACTGGGCCTGGTGCCGGGCCGTACGGCGGGGGGCGACGTCGGTGACGAGCGGTCCGCTCCTGCACCTGGACGTGAACGGCCACCGCCCTGGTGATCACGTCCTGGCGGCCGGGGGAGGCGCCGTCCGGGTCGCGGCCCGCGTCGAGTCCATCTTCGACCTGGAACGGATCGAGATCGTGCTGAACGGCCGGGTCGTCGCCGAGCACCGGTCGCCGCGTCCGGCGGGCACGCTCGACCTGGCCGCCGAGGTGCCCGTCACCGAGGACTCCTGGATCGCCGCACGGTGCTACGGCCCCGGCGCGGACGTCGCCCGGCACCACGACGTGTGGGCCAGGCCGATCATGGCGCACACCTCGCCGGTGTACGTGCGCACGGGGGAGGGCTACCGCCGTTACGACGAGACCACCGTCCGGCACATGCTGAACCTGATCGACGGCTCCCTGGCCTACATCGACGAACGCGCTCGTACCCAGTGGCCCGGCCGCGTCTGCCACCGACACGGCCGGTCGGACCACCTGGCCTTCCTACGCGCCCCGTTCCTCCAGGCCCGCGACCTGCTCCGAGCCCGAACGGCCGACCACCGCTGACCGGGAACGGTAGGACGCCCATCAGCCACACTATTCTGCGGGGTACGGACGAACGTCGAGGTTGGCCGCGAGCACGTTGAAATAGCGCTGTCGGCTCCATTCGGCGCGGTTGCCGATCACATAGAGCCGCCGCTTGGCACGGCTGACCGCCACATTGAGCAGGTTGGGGCGCTGCGCCGCCCAGCTTTTCGCGCCGGGCTTGCTCGGATCGCCCCCAAGAACCAGGATGACGATGTCCGCTTCCTTGCCCTGAGCCGTATGGACGGTGCCGGCCTTGATCTTCCGGTATGACTCGGCGATCTTGGTGACGCCCCTGGCCACCTGGCGAAACGGGCCGATCACCATGATGTTCTCCGGGTCGACGCCGTAACCGGTGACGAGGCCGTTCAGCACCCAGGCGAGCGCCCTGCCCTCCTCGGGGATCCAGTGGCCGTCCGACTCGGTGCTCGCCACATCGATCCATGCGCTGACGGGCCAGTCGAGCGCCTGTCCTGAGGACTTTCCGAACACCATGAGGCCGTCGTAGGCGATCTTGTTGGAGATGCCGAACATCGGCTCGTCGCATCGCCGATGTACGCGGAGGGGAGCGCCGACCCAGACCGGTTCGTCGTCGGTGGGGAGAAACGTGCCGTACGTGTTCGCGTGGTCCGCCAACTGTTGCACGGAGGTCCTACCGGGCAGCCATCGTTCCTCGGGGACGCGAAAGTGCCGGCGTAGCGCCTGCTGGGCGGTGAACGGCAGGGTGAAGACCGGCTCCAACTGCAACGGGTCGCCGACCACGACGGCCCGGCGGGACCGCCAGATCGCTCCCACGGCCGCCTGCGGCGTCGCCTGCCCGGCCTCGTCGATGAGCAGCCAGCCCAGGGACTCACGCGTCAGATGGGTGAACATGCGGTCGATCGAGGAGAAGGTCGTCGAAACCACGGGGACCACGAAGAAGAGACTCTGCCAGGCGGCCCGTACGGCGTCCTCGGCGGTGGTCGTGGGCGCCGCGCCGGTGAGCACGTCCATCGCGCCCTGCAGGTTCCTGCGCATGGTGGTCGCCTCGGCGCGGAGGAACGCCTGGTGAAGCCGGAGGGCCTCGACGAACAGTTCGCTACGGGCGGTGTTCCAGGCGGAGTCGATCCATGGGGCGCTCAGTTCTCGCTTGGTGTCATCGGTCCACCAGTCGTCGCCGGGTGCGAAGTCGCCCAAGGCACCCGCGAGCCGATCGAGTGTCCGCCGGATCTCGGCGGCCTGGCTTCGCTGTTTCGTCAGGTGAGCGCGGGCGGCGGCCAGTTCGCCAGAGATCCTGGTGATGTCTCCCTTCCGCCCCTGGACCGACTCGTCGGCCTTGCCGGCTGCGGCCTGCGCGGCCTGCTGGTGGCGCAGCAGTTCCTGATCCTCCGCGTGCCACGCGCGCGTGGCCTTCCCCAGAGTGAACAGCGCCGTGATCAGGCTCGGCTGGAGTCCTTGATGTTCCCGCCGCCGGTGCGACCAGCGAGTGGCCTCTTCCTGCGCCGTCGCCAGAGTGGCTTCGGCGGAGCCGAGTAATCGCTGCGCCTGCTCGAGATCTTTTTCTTTCGAGGAGACGGCGCTCGTCGTCTCGGCGATCCTGCGTGCCAGCTCGGGCAACTCCCGCTGGTATCTGTGGACGGTCGAACGCTCGTCCTGCAGAGCGCGAGCCCGCTGGTATGCGAGGGAGAACGCCTTCACCGCCTCCCCCCAGGTTCCGGTGCCGCCGTCGCCGGTCTCGAGCTCCCATGCCTTGAGGACGTCGAGCAGGCCCTGCTGGTTCTTGGTGGTCGAGCCGTACCAGGCCTTCTCCACGAATTCCTGGCGATAGCTCTTCCGGCCGAGGCGCGCGGCGCCGAGGCCCCAGGCCGGTTGGCCGAGCACTCGGGCGCCGATGTCGGCGAAATAGTCGGTGGCGTCGCGCCATGGAGGGTGGATGGCGCTCTTACCGGGGATCTCCAGGGTCACGTTCTGCACGGCTCCGTTGTTCGCGGAGGCGACCACGATCTCGAACCCCGTGAGATCTTCACGCCATGCCCGGATGACGCGTTTGTAGACGCCGCTCGTCCAGCGATGGGTGCCCGTGAAGGCGGCACCGGGGGTGGAGAGCTTCGACAGGCGGTGCGCGCGCTCGACCACGATGGCGGCGATGAGGTCTCGGAGCATCGTGGTCTTTCCCGTACCGGGTGGGCCGTTCACGGCGAACATCCCCGCTGAGGGCGCCAGTTCCGCCATGACGCTGTTCACCGCGAACTGCTGGCTCAGCGCCAGGGGCATCTCCGCCGCCTGTGGCCACCGGCCGAGTGGCACCTTGTCGGGTGCCACGCGGTCGAAGAGCACCTCGGGACGTCGGCGCAGGTCGACGCGAGCCGGTTCTGAGGTTCGCATGTACGTTTCCAGCGCGGCGCCGTACCGGCCATGCCTGACCAGTTCCGATACACGTTGGAGATCTTTCGCGATGAAGCTGTTGAGGAAATCCGTTCCCTCTTCGGCGGTGAACTCTCGTTTCCTCGACACCTGGAGACTCGTGATCCTGATGCCGCCTGGGCTCAGGACCGTGCCGACGCCAAGGAGTTCGCCGGTCAGCTTGATGAGGCCGGCGAGTTCCCCGTACCCGAGCGGGCGGCCCACCTCGTATCCCTGGTCCCGCAGTTCGGCCGCTCTCGCGTCGTTCTCGAACGCGCCGACCGCCGCCTGCATCTCCAAGGCCGCTTGATCGCACACGGTGTCGAAACCGCTCAACCAGTCGGCCGCGGCGGGGCCGGGATGGATCGTGCGGCCGGCCGCCCACGCACAGCTGGAGATCACCTCCGTGCCCAGGAGCGCCCGCCCCTCATCGGTGATCACAAGGGCGAACAGCGCGCTCGAACCGGGTGACATGCCGTCGACGCTTTCCGGGTCGCGGCCGAAGGTCCTCTCCATGAGATCGCGGACTTTGTCGAGCCCGAAGATCCCGCCGTAGACGATGTGGCGCCAGGCCATCGTCGGTTTGATCGGCCGCTTTCGCAGCTCGTGACCGGCCTCCCACGGAAGGCGGGCGCCGGGCTCCACATCGAACACCGGTGCCTGCGGGTCGCGATGATCGATCTTCGGCAGATCCTGGGGGCTGAACATCTCGCAGGCGTGCCAGAACTGGATCACACGTGCGCGATCGTCGTTGAGAGGGGACACTGTGCTCCCGGCGAGGGCATGGACGGATGAGGGAGCTCCCTTGGTGCCGGGAGCTCCCAGGGACTTGTGTGGCCGTGACGATCAAGAGGCTAACGGCTACGCGCGGTCACGGCACCGGAAATAGGTGTACTCACTCTTCGGTGCATGTCAGGACATGGTCGTGTCGATCTCGACCCTGGCGCCGGTGCGATGGGACCGCTGGACGACGGTCCGGTTCTCAGGCAGGAGAGCGCCCAGACGATGCTGAGAGGGAATCCGAGCCATGACGGCCGGCCGATCCGGGATCACCCGAGAAGCGTCAGATGATCGCCTTCTTGTAGTAAGAAAGGCGTACTTCGATTCCCGATACGCGACCTTGTTCCGTGAGGGCCGTTCCGGTGCTGGTCGTTGTCCAGACCCACGGCCGGACATGTGAGACGGTCAGGTCACCACTCTCCGCTCTGTTCAGGAGGTTCTCCCGCAGGGCGGAGCGGAAATCTTCGGCTTCCGCCTTACTGCTGAACCGGTACGGGATGGCACGTTGCCGCCGGTCGGCCTGTACCAGGTCGGCTATGCGCATGGCCTCCGCTATCGCGTCGGCGTCACTGCCCATCTCCAGGGCATCACGCCGTTGCGGGATCTCGGTGTCGGGTATGGCCGTGACCTGTCGGTTCCACGGCTCTCCTGGTATGAGTTCGTCTCGGATCCATCGCGCGAACAAGGCGGCGTTCCGTCCGTCCTCCCCTTCCACGCCGCCCCAGGACTCGTCGATCGCCCGGGCCACGACCCCCCAAGTCGCCGTGACGTAACGAGCCCGTTCGGGAAGGTTGACAGGGGCGCGAGGAACCCGATCGCGGGTCAAATAGAGCAGGTCCACCTGAATGCCCGGGTGATTGTGCAGTCCGAGTTCGAGGTACTGGTCCACCTGACGCTCCCGGACGCTGCCGGGCTCGGTCTTGAGTTCCACGATCAACAGACGATGCGGCCAGCGAAACGCGAGATCCGGCCAGCGGTTCTCCTCGCCGGGAGTCACCGCGTCCAACTTGAACTCCCAGTAAAGCGCAGGAGGGTCGGCATCCTCGCCATCGGCCAGATCGAGCAGGTGCAGCAGACGACGACCCTGAACACAAAGCCGGTAGGGCGTGTTGAATCGTTGGGGACGATGACCGAGCAACAGGCTCGTCAACATCACATCGGCGAACCACTCTCGGCCGGCTCTCGCGAGCTTGACCCGCTCGACACGCGGATCGGGAACTGCCATGGTCACTGTCTCCGCTCGTATGTGGTCACAGAGCAGCCGCGTGTTTGTATGCGAGCAGGCTCGTGGAGGCGATGATCTGGCGATGGCCGCCCGCGTCCCGTGGCCGGGCGCTGAGCACGTAGAAGGCCACCTTCGAGTCCGGCAGGTACCAGATCTTCGTCGTGTAGGTGCGATTCACTTCACAGGCGATCTGCCAGTTCCGGTAGTAGGCCTTTCTCCCGTCGCCCATCGTCGCCAGCCCCGAATAGACCAGCCGGGAGCTGTACGGGTCGACGCCGTAATACAGGCCCGTCGCACCCGACGTACGTGAGGACCCATAAGGGTTTCGGACGACGGTGCCCCCGGCGAGGCAGGGCATGGTCCCGCTCCACATGAAGCCGTACTTGTCATCGCCGATGCCGTACCCCGGCCAGTGGCGCTTGGTCGACTTGAGCTGCAGCACCATCGCATCGGGACGGCAGACGAACTGCCACGCGCCGTAGCCCCCGGATGAGCGTGGAGATTCGATGCAGGCGGAATCGGCGTCGATGGGCAACAGCCGCCAGCCCTTGGGCAGGGTCATCACGATGCCCTTGAACGACACGGCCTTTCCGCTGGGCGAGGGGGCTTTTGTCGCGGCCGGTTCTGCCGTCCTCATCACATTTGGTGTGGGAGAAGGCGGTGCGCTCGGCGACGCGACGAGCCCGGATACGGCCGCCTCTGGTGACGCCGAAGCGGCGACCGGGCGGGAGTTTCCCGGAAGAGAATTCGTGATGATCGCTGTCACGGTGATCAGGGTCACCGCGACCGCGGTGACGATGTAGGCGTGCAGCCAGGGTGAGGCTCGCTTCGGGGCGATGGCCGCAGGAAGATTCGGAGCCTGTGGCATTGCAGGTGTCTTCAGATGCACTGATTCCGGCGGTTCGGCGGCACCGGCACCGGCACCGGTCTGCGTGTCCGTCACAGCGGTGGGCGAGGCCACGGATGCGCGGACCGACGGGGTCGTGGACTCGGTCCTGTCGGAGTCCGCGGCGGAGAACAGCGTAGGGGGAGCCGCCGCGGGCGGGCTTGAGGAAAGCAACTCGGTGGCGGATGGGGCGGGCCAGTCGGACGCCTGGTCCTTCGGCATCACCCACGTGCGCTGGAGCAGCGTTGTGATGTCGGAGGTGGCAGGCGCCTGCTTCCCCTCCTCGGTTCGCCAGATACGGGTGACCGTGGCCAGCACATCGTCGGCCGCCGGCCTTGCCTCCGGTTCCTTGGCGAGCGCACGGCCCACCAGAACGCGCAAGCCCTCGGGTACGGCTTCAAGGTCCGGGGTCTCCTGCCGTACCCGATAGGCCAGTACTTCCGGACGGCCGGTGCCATAGGGAGGCTCGCCGGTAGCGGCGAAGAGCACCAGCATGCCCCAGCCGTAGACGTCGGCCGGGGTTCCCACCAGGCCATCCCCGTACTCCTCCGGACTGATCCAGCCGGGGGAGCCGATCAGCGTGCCGGTGTGGGTCATCGCGGTGTCGTCCAACACTCTGGCGATGCCGAAGTCGATCAGGCGCGGTCCTTCCGAGGAGAGGATCACATTGGACGGCTTCAGGTCGCGGTGAACGACGTCCGCGGCGTGCACGGCCACCAGCGCCTCGGCGAGCCCGGCGGCCAGACCGTACAGCGCGTCGCCGCTGAGCGATCCCTGCGCCCGTACGTGCTGTTCGAGCGTGGGGCCGGCGATGAACTCGGTGGCCAGCCATGGACGCTCGGTGCCGGGGTCGGAGCCGAGGACGCGAGCCACGCAGGCACCGTCCACCTCACGCAGTACGGCGATCTCCCTGCTGAACCGCCGCCGGAACTCCAGGTCCGTCGACAGCACCTCGTGCACGAGCTTGAGGGCGACCCGTTGCCCCGTGTCGTCCACCCCCGCGTAGACCGAGCCCATGCCGCCCGCCCCGAGACGTCCCACAACTCGGTACGGACCGATCTCCTGGGGATCGCCCGCTGACAGCGACTGCACGCGCCCTCCGGATGACGTGGGTGGTCGGAAATTCGATGTAAACCGCCCATCTCCCATGGGCGTCATCAGATCGGCGCAGTGAATCTCCTGGCGGACGTGCAACAGGGCTTTGGTGGCGGCCAAAGCGTCTCGGCCGAGTGGGAACACTGTTTCTCATGGCTGTGAAGAATCGACCGGAGCGGCTATTAGAGCGCACGTGACGGTGAAACGCAAGTGACGCGGGAGGCTTGGACAGGACATCTCGTCTCCTCTATCTTCATCATCGTCTTCCTTCGGGCAGGCGTCGGTGAATAACGAAATTCAGTCGGTTATCCGGCGGCGCAGGCCGACCACGGCGGCCGGCAGTGGACGGCCGCACTGCTGCGCCGGCCGGTGTCGGAGCGCTGACCAGGAGCGGGGCGACATGGGGATAGGCGCGAAGCGGAAGCTCATCGATATCATCCAGAAAGCGTTGTCCTCTGGTCCGATGACGCAGGATGCTCTGCTCGAGAGCGTTCATCGGGCCGGTTTACGACGAGTCGACGTGGGCGATCTCTACGAGGTCTGTGCCCGGCACTCACTCGCCGAGTTCAGGGACGGTATATGGGTGCCGCGTATTCCTGTGACGTCCGAGGGCAACGCCGTACCCCCCGAGGACTCTTCAAAGGAACAAACGTATAAAGACGGCGTGCTGCATCGGCCTGATGAAACGGAGGCCGCCGCCGAAGCGGAGCGGCTCGTCCGTCAGTTGGGACTTCCCGCCGTCGAGCCGGCGCCGCCACCTGGCCCCGTGCCCAGTGGGTGGGCGGACGCGGCGAAGGACGCGGCTCGTGCTTTCGGTGATGAGCTCCAGGCGGTCTCGAAACGCCGCACGCAGACGGACGTTCCGCTCACCATGGGCAGTGAGGCCGGACAGGCAGGAGGCCGGAAGATGATGCGCTTCGAGGCGGAGGGAGATGTGGGCGTCACCGAAGGCACTCCCGCCCTCCTGGTCATCAGACACGCGCACTTCGAGGTCGAGGTCGTTTCCATGTTCGGCAACGTCCTCACGCTGTCGGCGCCTTCGGACACTCCACTGGTGAGTGAGGCGACTCTGCGCATCGACCTTTCATGGCTGCTGGTCGCCCAGAGCCGGCGTCTGAGCGAGCTGGCTCATGGTGGGCCGGGCTTCGACGCCGGCGCGGCCTTGGCGGCCGTGACAGCCGGCGAGCGTCACGTCATGGCATCCCAGGCCGAGTTGCCCGTACAGGCGGTGGACGGGTTGAACGAAGGTCAGCGCGACGCGGTGAACCTGGCGCTCAGACCAGGGCTCACCTGGCTCTGGGGACCGCCTGGCACAGGCAAGACGACGACGATCTCCGCTCTCGTAGCCGAACTGTGCGCACGGAGAATGCGCGTCCTGCTCGCCGCGCCGACCAACGCGGCGCTGGACGTGGCGATCGGGGCGGTGTTGAAGAAACTTCCCGGCGCCGCCGAGGGGATGCTGGTACGCCTCGGGCAACCGGCGGACCCGTCGCTGGTCGACAGGAACGCCGGCCGGGTCCTCGTGGACGAGATAGCCGCGGCTCGCGGAGCACCGGTCGCGCGGCGACGCGTGGAGGCGGGTATAGAGCTCAGGAGCTGCCGCCAGACGCTGGCCGCGCTCAAGCGTCGCCGTGAGAAGTTGACGCCCGAGGAAGAGGCCACCCGGCTCGGAGCCGAGACGAAGATCACCTATCTCCGGGCTCTCCAGCGGGAGCTGGACAGGTGCATGGGCGAGGTGCGCCGCCAGGTCTGCAGGGAGGCCGCCATCGTGGCGGCCACCGCCCACCAAGTGGTCCTCGAGACGCTCAAAGAGCTGACGTTCGACGTGGTCATCCTGGACGAGGCCAGCATGACCACGGCGGCGCTGGCGATGCTGGTGGCGGGCGCCGGACGAGGCCACACCGTCATCGCGGGTGACTTCCGTCAGCTTCCGCCGATCGCCGTCGCCGAGACCCCGGCGGCGCAGGAATGGCTGAAGCGAAGTCCGTTCGAGAAGGCGGGCATCTCGGCGGCCGTCGCCCGGGGGCGCCCGCCCGCATCCTTGGCGGCGTTGACCGAGCAGTACCGTATGCGCGCGCCCATCGGCGACGTCGTCAGTACCGCCTTCTACCCGGAGAGCCCTCTGGTCACGGCACCCGCCGTGAAGACCAGGGCGGTACGGAGCCGGGTCTCATGGGCGGGCAGTCCTCTGGTGTTCGTGGACACCTCGAATCTGCGAGCGCGGACGGCCCGCAGGCAGGGCATGCACTCCAGGTACAACCTGATGCACGCTCAGCTGGTCGCCGCGATGGTGGGGGGCGCCACCGCCGATCTCCACGATCTGGCTTTGATCACTCCCTTCGCGCCTCAGGCACGGCTTCTGGAGTCGCTGCTGCCGGACGCCCATCTCGACGAGTGGGCGGCCTCTACCGTCCACCGTTTCCAGGGTGGTGAGCGTGACATCGTCGTGTACGACACGGTCGACACCGGCCACGGCGTCTCGCCGATGCATCGGTGGTTCACGGAGGGGAGCGCGGGCAGCGAGGGTGCCCGCCTGCTCAATGTCGCGGCCAGCAGGGCCCGGGACGATCTCGTCGTCATCGGCGCCCTCGACAGCCTGCACCGGCGTGGTGCATCTCGTGACGCCGTATGGACGTTCTTCGCCCACTTGCTCGACCGGGCCGACCGACTCCCGTGGGAGAAGCTGCTGACCTCTTCCGGTGTCACCGAACTCGTGTCGGCTGCGGCGGTCGCGGAGCGGCTCGGTGACGACCTGGCCAGGGCCGCGACCGTCGAGATGTGGCTTCCGCGGGCGCCGTTGCGTGAACTGCCCGGCCTCATTCCCGCCCTGAGCGCTGTACGCGGCGCGGATCCGGAAACCGAAGCCGTGACCGTCTGGGTAGAGCCGGACCAGGACGGCTATCTGCCGGCCGAAGCCCTCCGCGCTCGGCGTGAGGGTGTCAACATCCGGCCGCTCACGCCGATCCTGGAGTCCGGCGCGGTGATCGGCGACGTCGTCTGGTCCTCGTCCGGGACGCTGCTCGGTGGCACGCCGGGAGTGGTGTTCCGCACCGAGCATCGTGTTTTCGCCGACGCGGTGCGACGCGCGCAGCGACGGCGTTCCGGGAGGATCCCCGGAACGGGACAACTCGGCGATGACTGCGGTCGCTGCCAGCGGATGATGGTCCGTACCGAGGCCGGTCGGCGAGGTGGCACGGACCTCAGATATGAGTGCGCCGTGTGCGATCACCCTTCGAGGAGAAGCCCCAGACGGTAGAGAGCGAAGGCGACGACGGTCTTGGGTGGAGCGTCTGCGGTGACCAACGGTCAGGGAAACATGGCCAAGACGCTGCTGTGGGTTGGACCTGGGAACCCTCCTGATTGAGCCGATATTTGCCGCTTGATCGCTGTAGCCTGCCTGACACATAAGTGATGCGGCCCGACGGGCTTCCGCTGATCTACTGATCACGGACATGCCCCCATACCGCACGAGAATTCGTGCTGCGTGGGGGTAGTTCGTGACGGCGTTTCGGCAATCTGCCGAGGGTTTGGTCAAGCTCGCGTCGGAGTCGCTCCCGGAACGGCGGTTGAGTGAGCGACTTGTCGAACATCTGCGGATGACCACCGGAATCACACCCTCGCAGTCCGAGCGCCGGTCGTGGGACCGCAGCGTTCCCGTGCTCGCGAACGACCTGGTCGACGCAGGGCTTGGCGCGGTCGAGATGATGGTCGAGTACCAGCTACCCCTGACCAGCAAGCGAGCCGACGTGGTGCTCGCCGGCGTCGATCGCCGGACGGGCGGTGACGCCTACGTGGTCGTCGAGCTCAAGCAGTGGAGCCAGGCCGACCTTTACGAGGACGATCAGAAGCTGGTCCTGGTCGGAGGCATGTCCCAGCCGAAGCTGCACCCTTTGCTGCAGGTTCAGGGGTACTGCGAGTACATCGCCGACTTCGCCGCTGTTCTAGGGGGCGACCAGGAGGCGATCGGGGGCGTCGCCTATCTCCACAACGCCGCCGACCTCGATGTCCGCGACCTGTACGACCTCGTCCACGACGATCGCAGCCGGATGTTCACCAAGACCCGGCGAGGGGCGTTCCTCGAGTACCTCCAGGACCGGTTTGCTCCGCGGCCCGGCGCGGAGGCCGCCGACCGGCTGCTCACCACCGCCGTGCGCCCCTCCAAGCAGCTCCTGAAACTCGCCGCCGCGGAGATCAAGGACCGCGAGCAGTTCAAGCTGCTCGCGGAACAGCGCCTCGCGTACGAGCTCGTCCTGCACGACGTGGAGCAGGCCCGCCGGTCGAACTCCAAGGAAGTCGTCATCGTGTCGGGCGGGCCCGGCAGCGGGAAGAGCGTCATCGCGTTGGCGCTGCTGGGCGAGCTGACGCGCCAGGGACGGACGGCCTTCCACGCCACGGGGTCCAGGTCGTTCACGCAGACCATGCGCCGCTATGTCGGCAAGGGGTCGAAACGCGTGCAGTCCCTCTTCAAGTACTTCAACGACTTCGCGAAGACGGAGCCGAACGAATTCGAAGTGCTGATCTGTGACGAAGCACACCGGATCCGCGAGAACTCCTCGAACCGCTTCACGCGACGCAGCGACCGCACCGGCCGCCGCCAGGTGGATGAGCTGATCGCGGCCGCCCGCGTTCCGGTCTTCTTGCTCGACGAGCACCAGGTCGTACGTCCCGGAGAACTTGGCACGGTCGCGGACATCAGGAAGCACGCCGAGTCTCTTGGGCTGCGGGTACACGAGGTGTCGCTCGACGCGCAGTTCCGCTGTGGAGGCAGCCGGACGTACGAGAACTGGGTGCTCGGTCTTCTGGGGCTGGGCGGACGTACTCCCGAGGAATGGACGGGCGACGACCACTTCGAGGTCACTCTGGCCGACTCACCGCACGACTTGGAGGCGTTGCTGCGGACCAAGCGCGACAGCGGCTACTCCGCCCGCATGACCGCCGGCTTCTGCTGGAAGTGGAGCAACCCCAAGAACGAGGCCTTGGTCCCCGATGTGCGGATCGGTGATTGGGAACGTCCGTGGAACGTCAAGGACGAGCGGGCCGTGGGCGACGCCCCGCCGAGCGCGCTGTGGGCCACGGAGCCCGGCGGCTTCGGCCAGGTGGGCTGCGTCTTCACCGCCCAGGGCTTCGAATACGACTGGAACGGCGTCATCATCGGCCCGGACCTCGTGGCTCGTGACGGCAAGCTGGTCACGGTCCGCTCTGCGAGCAAGGACCCGGCGCTCACGAAGAAGGTCAGTGACGCGGAGGCGGACCGGCTGATCCGCAACAGTTACAAGGTGCTGCTCACCCGCGGCATGGTCGGCACCGCGATATACGCCGTGGACCCGGAGACCCAGCGGTACTTCGCCACCATGATCGACCAGCCGCAGACAATCGCGGAGTGAGTTCATGGGCGTGCCTGCGGTTCGATTGCGGATATCGGCACGGGGCCACGCCCTCCGTCCTGCTGGATCAGAACATGCTGAACCGTGCTGGTTCCCCGAGGACGGACGCCGCTCCGTCCAGGTCGGCGAGGCGGGCGGCCAAGGTGGCGGTGGCGAGGCGGTGGGGGAGGGCGACGCTGAACTTCAGGCCGCTGAGCGCCCATGGGTGCGGCTTTTCATGTGAATCGCCGCGTGGCCGATGATGAGGCAGGTGCCGAAGCCGAGTGTTAAGAGGGGACGACCGCCCAACGAATTGCAGGGGCGGCTGTCCCCCGTGCGAGCTACCGGTGAATGTCCACCGTGCGGGGACGATTGCGGATCGGCGAATCCCTAGCGTTACTCGGCGAGCGGCGGTGTCTTCGTCGCTGAGCCCCCACACGTGTAAGGGAGTCGTCATGCGGTTGTTGAAACAGCTCGTGCCCGTCGCGCTGGTCGCGTTCGTCGGCGTCGCGGTCGTGAGTGCGGTGAAGGGGAACGCGTTTCTGGCGCTGCCGCTCGGCGTGGCGACGGCCGTGGCCGCCGTGCTCGTGTACGCGCGGGTGGTGCGGTGGTCCGAGCGCCGGACGCCGATGGAGGTGGCGGCGGAAGGCGCCGCGGGCGGCATCGCACGAGGGACGCTGGTCGGGGTCGCGCTGTTCGCGGCCGTCATCGTCAACATCGCTCTGGTGGGCGGCTACCGGGTCGACGGTCCGGGTTCGCCGGCGGGCGCGGCCGGGCTGCTCGGCCTCATGGCCGCCGTCGCGGTGACGGAGGAGCTGCTGTTCCGCGGCATCCTGTTCAGGATCGTCGAGGAACGCTTGGGAACGTGGCCGGCGCTGGCGCTGACCGGGGTGCTGTTCGGCCTGTCGCACCTGTTCAACGAACATGCCAGCTTGTGGGGCGCGATCGCCATCGCGATCGAGGCGGGCGGCATGCTCGCCGCCGCCTACGCCGCCACGCGCACCCTGTGGGTGCCGATCGGCGTGCATTTCGGCTGGAACTTCGCGGCGGCCGGCATCTTCGGCGCCGAGGTCTCGGGCAGCGGGACGCCGCAGGGGTTGCTGCACGGCGTGACGTCGGGTCCCGGCCTGCTCACGGGCGGTGAGTTCGGGCCGGAGGGGAGCCTGTACGCGGTGGTGGCCGGCCTGCTGCTGACGGGCGTGTTCATGTGGATGGCCCATCGGCGCGGCACCATGGTCCCGCTCCGGCGCCGGGCGACCGTTACGCTCGCCGAATGACCCATCTACGACGGCTCGCCGACCTGTGGCGGCGGTGCGATGTCGTGGTCAGGGATCTGCCGCTCGTGCTGCTGCTGGCCGTCGCATCGCTCCTGCCGGCGCTCCACGGCAAGGGGACGCAGGTCGGAGACCTCCCGGCCCGCCCCTTCGACGCGCCGGCGCTCGTGCTGATCGCTCTGGAATGCCTTCCGCTCGCCGTGCGCCGGCGGTGGCCGGCCGCGAGTCTGGCTCTGGTGTCACTCGGCTTCGCCCTCGACCAGCTCAGCGCCTACCACGTGTTCGCGAGCAACGCGATGCCCATCGCGCTCATCAGCGCGGGCGCCCACCTGGAGCGCCACCGGCGTGTCACCGTGGTCGTCCTGTCCCTGGCGTACGTGCCGCTGGCGCTCGCGGTCGGCCGGCTGGGCGCGACCGAGAGGCCGGAAGGGTACGTGGTGTTCTACCTGGCCTTAGCCCTCGCGTGGGGCACCGGGGCCTGGCTGCGCTCCACCCGCGCCGCCGAGGCCGAACGCCGCCGCCACGTCGCCGAGGCCACCCGGACCGCCGAACGCACCCGGATCGCCCGCGAACTGCACGACGTCGTCACCCACCACGTGACGGCGATGGTCGTGCAGGCCGAGGCCGCACGCTACCTGACCGCCGCCCCCGACCGCTTCGACGCGGCGCTGAGCAACGTCGCCGACACCGGCCGGCGGGCCATCACCGACCTGCGGCACATGCTCGACCTGCTCAAAGCCCCTCACGACACCGACGTCGGCATGCCTTCCGCCGGTGGGCTCCACACCCTCGTGGAGCGGACCCGCCAGGCCGGGCAGCCGGTGGACTTCTCCGAAGAGGGGACCCCGGCGGAATCGGCGGGCAGCGCCGAGTTCGTCACCTATAGGGTCGTCCAGGAGGCCCTGACGAACGCCCTCAAACACGCCCGCGGCAGCCCCACTGTGGTTTCGGTGCGCTACGGCGAGAAGGAGATCAGCGTGGAGGTCGGCACCGGCCCCGGCATCGGCCCCGGGGCCGCCTCCCCCGGTGGGAGCGGGCGGGGTCTGGCCGGGCTCCGCGAACGGGTGGAGGCCCTGGGCGGCGAGTTCAGCGCCGACCGGGGGCCGGGCGGCGGCTTCCTCGTACGGGCCCGCATCCCCGCGGGGAGCCCGTCGTGACCGCGCCGATCCGGGTGCTGGTCTGCGACGACCAGGCGCTGATCCGCACCGGCTTCGCGACGATCATCGACGGGCAGCCCGACCTGGAGGTGGTGGGCGAGTGCGGTGACGGCCGCACCGCGGTGGATCTCGCCCAGCGGCTGCGCCCCGACATCGTGGTGATGGACGTGCGGATGCCGGTGCTCGACGGCATCGAGGCGACCCGCCTGCTGGCCGGCGCCGGGGTGGAGCATCCGGTCAAGGTGCTCGTGGTGACCACGTTCAACCTGGACGAGTACGTCTACGAGGCGTTGCGGGCCGGGGCGAGCGGGTTCCTGCTCAAGGACGCCCCACCGGCGCAACTGCTGCACGGGATCCGCATCGTCGCGGCGGGCGCCGCGCTGCTGGCACCGGAGGTGACGCGGCAGCTCGTCGGCCGGTACGCGTCGCGGATCCGCCCCGCCGAGGCCGCGCCGGAGCACGCCGCGCTGACGCCGCGTGAGCTGGAGGTGCTGCGACTGATCGCCGACGGCCGGTCCAACAGCGAGATCGCCGCCACGCTGGTGATCAGCCAGGAGACCGTCAAGACGTACGTGTCGCGCATCCTCACCAAGCTCGACCTGCGCGACCGCGTGCAGGCGGTGGTCTACGCCTACCGCAGGGGCCTGGTGACCTGACCCGCGGCCCGGCCGTTACCGCGGATCGTGAGGCGTCTGATCGACGGCCGCCTCGCTGGATGGATGGCGGGTGGTGATGCCGGTGAGGACGAGGTCGATGCCGGCGAGGAACTGTTCGCGGTCGTCGTGCCCGCGCATCTGCTCGGCGATGGCCCGGACGAACGGGTATTCGCCGGGGTCGAGGTCCTGCCAGGCCTTGGACGCGGTGTCGAGGAACCGGGTGCGGTCGGCTTCGGAGAGGGGGGCGCTGTCGTCCCCGGTGTGCTGGGAGTTCTGCGTGGTGGCGCCGAGGATGTAGTGGATCAGCGCCGAGGACGTGGTGAACCAGTCGCCTCGCGGTACGCCCAGTGTGCGGATCGGCCGGCCGATGCTTTCGAACATCCGCAATGTCACCGGTCCCCAGGGGTTGCGGATGAGCTGCGCTCCGATCTGGGCGGCGAGCCATGGGTGTTCGGTGACCGCGTCGAACAGGGAGAGCGCGACGGCGCGGATCTCGTCCTGGGGTGTGCCGCCGGCCCTTCCGGCGTCGGTGGTCTCCGCGCCCTCGGCGGGCTCGGCCGGCGGGGCGGGGCGCGTGGGCAGGGCGGCGGCGAGGACGGTGTCGGCCGCCGCGTCCAGCAACTCGTCCATGGTGCCGATGTGCCAGTAGATCGCGCCGGATCCGGTGGCCAGGCGGCGGGTCAGCGCCCGGACCGTCAGGGCGTCCTTCCCCGCCACGTCCAGCAGTTCGACGGCGGTCTCCACGATGAGCTCCCGGGTGAGCACCTGCCTGCGTCGCGGTGAGCGAGGTTTCCGTACGGCCATGCTTGACATTCTGGCATGTTCTGGAGCATCGCTCCAAGATGGAGCAGTACTCCATGTTGGAGCGATGCTCCAGAATGCGTCTGGGCTCTCATGCGGCGGTCTTGACCGAAGGACCCGAAGGAGGCGCGACACGCGTGACGCGTTGTCACGCGGTCATTCGTAAATTGCAACCATTGTTACGCCACGTCCTGATCTCATGCTGACCACCGCGATAGTGACGTGCCTCGCTCCCGCCCTGTTGGCGCGAGCGGCCGACCGGGATGTCACCATCACCCTCAACGCCGGCCGGGGAGATCACCACCGCCGGTTTCTGGCAGACGATCGCCGGCACGGCCATCGGCGTGATCATCGGCTACGGGATCCAGGCGCTGTGCGTCGCCTCGCTGACGGCCAGCGGAGTGGGCGCCGCGATCATCCCGGTGGTCTGCACTCCTCTCCAAAGCGCGCTCACCGGCATCATGTCGCCGCTCCTGACTCACGCGTTCGACGAAGACCTGGGCAGCATTGAGGCGACCAGGGACATCATCCTGGGCGGGCTACTGGGGCTGGCCGGGGGGTATACCTGGGAGAAGTATCTCCTTCCGTGGGCGAAGAACGGGTTCCCCGCGGCCATCAAGAAGGCCGGCGGGTGGATCAGGAATCAGGTGCCCCGGCTCGACCGCTGGTTCGGTGGCACCGTCGGCCAGAGAGTGCAAGATCTCGGCGGGCGGTTCGAGGACCTGGAGCAGCTGATCGCCGATGAGACGGCGGCATGGGCCGGAGTCGGATCGAACCTTCAGCGGGAGCTGCGCGTCATGCCGCTGGGCGACTCCATCACCTATGGCACGGGCAGTTCGAACGGCGGCGGTTACCGGCCGACCCTCGACAGGCTGCTGCGAGAAGACGGGGCCGGCGTCGCGTTCGTCGGCTCGCAACGCTCCGGTCCGGCGCCCGACGCCCACGAAGGACGCCCCACCTGGACGATCTCCCAGCTCGCCGCCATCACGGACTCGGCGATGGCCACGTACCGACCGACCGTGGTGCTGCTGCACATCGGCACCAACGACATGAGCAACGGAGACGACCCGGCCAGGGCGTCGGCCAGGCTCGGCGGCCTCATCGACCAGATCCTCCGGGCCGACCCCAAGGTGATCGTCCTGGTCTCGACCCTCGTCCCGTCCTACTGGGGGCCGACCCAGACGAGAATCCCGCGGTTCAACGAGGCGATCCGATCGGAGATCGGGGCGCGGTGGGGATCCGGCAAGCACGTCTCCATGCCTTCACCGGCGCGCCGAAACTCGCACCCAGCGGTGTCGGGTCCTTCTACATGCGCAAGAACCACTTCATCCAGGCATGGTGCAACGACAGCGATGTACGGCGCCGCGCCGTACAGGAACGCGTCCTCGGCATGGCACGCCTGTACGAGGTACGAACCCGAGCCGACCTGGCGGCTCGCGCCGAGGCACTCGCAGGTCAGTTGGAGGTGCCGCCCCCCTCCATGGACGACCTACGTGCCTACGCGCGGACGAACGAGATGCGCGATCACTTACGTCACTTGGACGCCCTCGAATGATCCTGTCTTTTCCTGGGCTCGCTCGCGATGTGGCACGCCGCCAAGCTCACGTCTTACCCTGCGCCGGCGAACTGCGGTTCGGCACGGTGAGTCAGGTCAACGGCACCATGTCGTCGATCAGGATGAATTTGTTGCCGGTCGCGTAGGTGACCTGGAAGTCGCGGCGCAGGCCGATGGCGGCTGCGGAGAAGTAGAGAGGGCGGTGCCGGAGCAGGTACTTGGCCTTGCGGAGTGGGTCGTTGCCGCGATCCGGCGCGTCGAGGTCGACGCCTGCGTGACCGTGTGCGGCGAGGCGTTGCAGGAAGGCGGGTATCTCGGCGGCGCGTTCCTGGACCTCGATGTCCCACTGCAGCGTTCCGCTCGCGTCGGAGACGGTGATGTCCATGAGCCGGTCCTCCATGGCGATGAGGTATCCCTTGGGAGCCAGTGCCGCATAGAGCCGGGCGTATTCCACGGCCTGGACCAGATACTCCCAATTGATCGATGGCGTCCGCTGTTCGTTATGGCGGCTTACCCAGGCGTAGGGCCCCTTCCCGGGCGCCAGACCGAGCAGCGTGAAACGGTAGCCGCCGACCGGCTTGATGACTCCATCATGGTGGGCCGCCGCGACCAAGGCTCGTACCCCTGCGGGAACCCTTTGATGGACGGCGGCGAAGTAGGAGTCGGATACCTCGGGATAATTCCACTCCTGGCACGCCGCGCGCACCCATCCATGAACGAGGCTCAGGAATGCGTCTTCTGTCACGCCCACCCCGCAACTCTGCCATGGGAGCCTCTGCCATCACAGATCCGTGAACAGCGTTCAGATCACAGGTTTCCGCTTGTGACGGACTACGCGGAATCACGGCGCCGACCCTGGGCCGGCGACGACGCCCGTCAGTCCCGTGCGGTGTCGCTGTGGCGGCGGGCGCGGGAGAGGGCGGTGCGGAGGGTGTCGGCGGTGACGGGGGAGCCGGGGTCGTCGGCTGTGAGGCCGAGGTTTTGGGGGTTCTTCGCGTAGAGGGTGGCGTAGGCGGGGGTGTCGCGTTGGAAGCGCCAGCCTTCGGACAGGGGGCCGGCGTCTACGGTGTCGAAGCCGAGGGTGTCGAGTAGGGCGGTGACGGCGGCTTTGGCGGTGGGGTCGTCACCGGCGATGGGGAGGGCTGAGCGGTCGGGGGCGCCCGCGGGGCGGGCTAGGGCGGTCAGGTGTTTGAAGTAGATGTTGTTGAACGCCTTGACGACCTTGGAGTTCGGCAGGTGCCGCTGGACCAGTTCGCTGGTGGTGGTCTGGTCGGTGTCGAGTTCTGGGATCTGGCCGTCGCGGGCCGGATAGTAGTTGCCGGTGTCCAGGACGATCTTGCCTGCCAGCGGCTCCGCCGGGATCTGGCGGTAGGCGTGGAAGGGGACGGTGACCACGACCCAGTCGCCTGCCGCGGCGGCCTCGGACGGGGTGGCGGCGCGGGCGCGCGGGCCGAGTTCGTCGACGAGTGCGGTCAGCGTGTGCGGGCCACGGGAGTTGCTCAGCACGACGTCCAGGCCGGCGGCGACCGCCAACCGGGCGAGGGTGCCGCCGATGTTCCCACTGCCGATCAGTCCGAGAGTCGTCATGACCGCGACAACCAGGCTCCGGGACCCCGTTATTCCTACCTGGAATGTGCCACGGCCCCAGCCGTCATCATCGAGCCGACGTTCCGGGCGGTTAGCCGAAGGCGGCGTCGTGGACGATGAGGGCTAGTTGGACGCGGTTGTCCAGGTTTGTTTTGGTGAGGATGCGGGAGATGTAGCCCTTCACGGTGCCGACGCTCATGTGTAGTTCCGTGGCGATCGTCGCGTTCGGCTTGCCCTGGCCTACTGCCAGGGCGACCTCGCGTTCTCGGTCGCTCAGCCGTGTCAGTATCTGACGGGCGTCGGCACGGCGTTGGTTCTCCTCCTCGGGCATCAGGTGGGCGATCAACTTGCGGGTGACGCTCGGCGACAGGATCGGTTCGCCCGCCATGACCTTGCGGACGGCGTCCACGATGCCCTCGGGTGGGGTGTCCTTGAGGAGGAAGCCGCTCGCCCCCGAGCGCAGCGCCCTGAACACCAGGTCGTCGGCGTCGAACGTGGTGAGCACCAGCACCTCGGGCGCCCCGACACCGGCCCGCAGCCGCCGGGTCGCCTCGATGCCGTCGAGGCCGTTCATCCGGATGTCCATGAGCACCACGTCCGGCCCGTGCTCGGCCACGGCGCTCCGCACCTCGCCGCCGTCGGCGACCGCGCCGACGATGTGCAGGTCGGGGGCGGCTCGGAGCATCAACGTCAGACCGGCGCGCACGAGGGGGTCGTCGTCCACGATCAGCACCCGGATCGGCGCGCTGCTCCCGTCGGCTGTCACCCGGGCCATGCTAGTCAGGGCCTCACCGCGGCGTGGCCACGTTCTCACGGCGGTGTCGGTCATGTTCTCACGGTGGAGTGCCCACGTTCTCACAGTGGCCACGGCAGCCGGGCCGTCAGCCGGAACCGGCCGTCTGCCGTCTGCCCGTACTCCAGCCGGCCACCGGCCAGCGACGCCCGCTCGGCCAGTCCGGCGAGCCCCGCGCCGGCCCCGGTCGACGCCAGTCCGGCCGGCTCCGCCCCGGACCCAGTCCCCGCCGATCCGGCCGGCCCCGCGCCGGACCCGGTCCCCGTGAGGGCGGTCGGTCCGCCGTGCAGCGGGTTGTGTACCTCGACCACGAGTTCGGCACCGCTCGTGCCCGAGACGAGCACGGTGACGGGCTGTCCGGGTGCGTGTTTGCGTGCGTTGGTGAGGCCTTCCTGCACGATTCGGTACGCGGCGCGGGCTACCGCGTCCGGCGTCTCGGACAGGCGTATCCCGTGATCGCGCAGTTCGACCCGCATCCCGGCCCGCCGCGACTCCGCCACGAGCGCCCCGAGGTCCGCCCCGTCGGCCGACGGCGACCCGGTGTCCCGTGCCGGGTCGCGGAGGACCGAGACGACGGTCCGTAGCTCCTCCAGTGCCAGGCGGGCGCTCGACCGGATCACCCCGGCCGCCTCCGCGACCTCGGCGGGCGTCGCGTCCCCGTTGAACTCCAGGGCGCCCGCGTGTACCACCAGCAGCGACAACCGGTGGGCGAGGACGTCGTGCATCTCCCGGGCGATCCCGAGCCGTTCGGCGCGGCGGGCCTCATCGGCGCGCAGCCGCTGGTCGGCCTCCGCGCGGCGGGCCCGTTCGGCGAGCGACAGCACCAGTTCCCGGCGGGTGCGCGCCAGCATCCCCCACGCGGTCACCGCCACCCCGAACAGCACCCCGACCAGCGCCCACACCGGATACGGCGCGAGCCCGGGCGGCCGCAACGCGAACCTGACCAGGGTCGCCGCCACCCCCGCCGCTCCCACCGCGATCGCCACGCGCGGCCGCCGGTACAGGGCCGCGATCAGCGCGGCGATCCCCGCCGCCACCGACGCGGACGCGGCGGGCACCGACAGCGCGATCACCCCCAGCCCCGCGGACACGGGCCACCGCCGGCACAGCCACACCCCCGCGCAGGCCAGCGCGCCGCCCACCAGGTCGGCGACGAGGTACCAGCCCGGACCGCGCGCCAGGTCGCCCCAGACCACCGCCACCGCTCCGGCGAGCGCGGGCACGAACCCGCCCAGGTCCACGATCCGGCCGCGCCGCGACCACATCCCGCCGATCCGCACCTCGTCCGCGCTGGTCAGGAACACAACCGTCGATCGTAGCCCGCGCCGGAGCCCCGGAGGAGAAACCGAGGTCGCCGGCGGAGCACGACGAAAGTCGCCAAGAGGGGGGCCGGAAGTGTCCGGCGGAAGCGACCTGGGCTGACACGTTCCGGCCGTCCGCCGGCAGAGGCGGGCTCTCGCCGCCCGGCACGCTGGCCCCATGAACGCACGCGACCTCCCCAAGGGCCGCCGGCGCGCCGCGTCGCTGCTCGCGGTGATCACCCCGGTCATCGCCGAGCTGACGCTGGGCAACCCGCCGCTCAGCAGGATCTGGCTGATGCTGCTGTGGATCCCGATCTACGGCGCCGGCACGGTGCTGATCCGGGAGCTGGTGCGACGGCGCCGCGGGGGCTGGCCGTCGATCCTGCTGCTCGGACTGGCGTACGGCATCGTCGAAGAGGGACTGGTCCTACAGGCGCTCAGCAGCCCGACCATGTACGGGGTGGCCGGGTGGGCGCCGAGGTTCCTCGGGATCAACAGCGCCTACGCCGAGCTCAACCTGGTCTACCACGCCGTGTTCAGCGTGGCGCTGCCGATCCTTCTGGCCGACCTGGTGTTCCCGTCCCTGCGTGACCGGCCGTACCTGAAGCGGACGGGGGTCGTGGTGGCCGGAGTGGTGTTCGTGCTGGGCGGGCTGCTGTTGCGGGTGACCGTGGCGACCTCCATCGACCCCGGTTACCAGGCGCCGGTCACCGTGCCGGCGGGGTGCGTGGCGGCCGTGGCACTGCTGGCGGTGGTGGCCCTGCGCGTGCTCCCGCCCCCTGCCCTCGACGCGTCCGTTGCCTCTCCATCGTCGGTGGACGGTACGCGGGCCGGGGCGGTGCCCGGATCCTGGGCGGTGGGGGGCTTCGGGGTGGTGGCGGGGTTCGGGTATCTGGCGCTGCTGTTCCCGTTCGGCGGGGCCGATCAGCCCGCCTTCACGCATGGCGGCTGGGTGGCGGCGCCGATGCTGGGCGCGGCGGTGCTCGCGGTGGTGGCCGGGTGGCTGGTGCGCCGGTGGACGGCGAGCGGCGGGTGGACGGACCGGCACGGCCTCTGCCTGGCCGGCGGGGCGCTGGTGGGGCACACCGCGTTCGGAGTGGTGGCCAACGCCGCCACCCTCGCCGACAAGCTGGAGCTGTCCGCGCTGGGGCTGGTCACGGTCGGTCTGCTGGCGCTGCTCGGCCGCCGTCGCCCGGCTCCGGCGCGGACGCGGTAGCTCGAAGAAAAATCTTGCCGCCAGATGTAGAGGACCTCGTCATGGCTCCGACTCACCTGCGAAGGCGGAGAGAACAGAAGCCGGACATACATCAGCAGAAGGAAGAAAGACATGCGTAAGATCATTTTCTGGGTGCACACCTCGATCGACGGCCACATCGACGGCCCGAAGGGTGAATTCGACTGGCCCGTGATGGGCGAGGAGCTGTCGGCGTACTCCGAGGCGCTGAGCGACCGTTGCGACACCTTCCTGTACGGGCGCGGCGTCTGGGAGGGCATGGCGGCCTTCTGGCCGAACGCCGAGTCGATGTCGGACCACCCGCACGTCCTGAAGTTCGCCCCTCTCTGGCGCGAAACGCCGAAGATCGTCTTTTCGAGGACGCTGAAGGAGGCCCACTGGGCCACCCGGATCATCGGCGACGACCTCGCCGAGCAGGTCGCCGAGCTCAAGCGGCAGGACGGCAAGGACCTGCTGCTCACCGGCGGCTCCGGCCTGGCCGCCGCGCTGACCGACCACGGCCAGATCGACGAGTACCACATCGCGGTGCACCCGGTCGTGCTCGGCGGTGGCCGGCCGCTGTTCGTCCCGCGCGACGAGCGCCTGGGGCTGCGGCTGACCGAGTCGCGCACCTGCGATTCTCAGGTGGTGGTGATGCGGTACGACCGCGTCTAGCGGAGTGTGGCCGGGACCGCTCGGCAAGACGAGCGCCGACCCCGCCACGGCCCCCTACGCACCCACGTTGTACCGCCGCGCCGTTACCGTGTCTACGGCGCCGCCCGGTACGAGACACCACGGAGGACACCATGACCACCATGCCGAGTGACCCGGCCGCCGCGCTGCCCGGCCGTCCGCCCATCGTGGACCTGGCCACCTGGCAGGCCGCCCGTGACGAGCTTCTGGTCCGCGAGAAGGCCCACACCCGCGAGGGCGACGCCATCGCCGCGGCCCGCCGCCGGCTGCCGATGGTGGAGTTCGACGGCACGGTGGAGGTCGTCGGACCCGACGGGCCGGTCCCGTTCCTGGACCTGTTCCAGGGCCGCGAGGAGCTCGTGGTCTACAAGCACATGTGGTACGACGGCGCGCCGCACCAGGGCCAGTGCGAGGGCTGCACCACCACGGCCTGGGCCGTGAACGACGCGGTCTACCTCAACGCCCGCGGCGTCTCGTTCGCCGTCCTGACCACGGGCCGTTGGGACGAGGTGGCCCCCTACGTCGGGTTCATGGGTTACACCCAGCCCTGGTACTCGGTACGCGACGTGGAGGAGCCGGTCGGCGGAGAGATGGGGTACATCGCCTCGTTCCTGCGCGACGGCGACCGTGCGTTCCTCACCTACTCCACGACAGGCCGGGGCAACGAGCCGGTCAGCGGGTTCCTGGGCCTGCTCGACATGACGCCCTACGGCCGCCGCGAGGCGTGGGAGGACAACCCCGAGGGCTGGCCCGAGGCCCCGCAGGTCGGCGCCCCGGTCGGCGGGCATGGCGCGCCGATCTGCTGGTACTGGCGCACGGGCGCCGACGGCGTCGCCACCTGGGGCCCCACCAGCCGCCCCGCGCCGCAGTGGACCCGCCCCGGCGTGACCCCCGAGGACGACCTCGGCCGGAACGGCCACCACCACTGACGCGCCGACATCGACGGCCGGGCGCTCAGGTGAGGGGCGGGGCCTTCCTGGCCGAACCGCGGTATTCCTCCACGGTGTAGCGCCTGTCGCTCTCGTCCAGCTTGGCGTGTGCCGCCTCCAGGAGGTCGATGTCCAAGGCGTCGGCCAGGCGGACCAGGTAGAGCAGCACGTCGCCGATCTCGGCACGCACCCGAGCCGCCGCCTCCGGATCGTCCATGACCGTGGACGATTCCGCGGGCGTCAGCCACTGGAACTCCGCGAGCAGCTCCCCGGCCTCACCGGCCAGCGCCATCACCAGATTCTTCGGCGTATGGAACCGCCCCCAGTCCCTGACCCGCACGAACTCCCGCAGCCGCTCGGCCAGCCCGTCAAGCTCACTCATGCGAGCACGCTACCGGTACGACCGAATCACCTGATCAAGAAAAGGATGAAGGTGGCCAGGGCCAGGGCGAGGTAGGTGGCGGGGAAGGCGAGGTTGTGGAGGACGTGGGTGCGGAGGTGGACGGCTACCGCGCCGATGAAGAAGAGGACGAGGCCGGTGGCGGCGGCAGGGCCGATCAAAGGGAGGCCCAGCAGACCGAGGAGGAGGCCCGCGGCGCCGGCGGCTTTCAGGGCGGCGAGGAGAGGGATGAGGCGGTGGGGGACTCCTACCTCGGCCGAGTTCGCGAGGACGAACTCGGCTCGGCGGAAGTCGGCCACGGCTATTCCGGCGTTGGCGATGATCGTGATGATGGTGACGATCACGTAGGCGGTGTGCATTCGTCCGTTCCCCCGTGCGGAGCCGACAGGTCATCCCTGATGACGTCGCCGCCGCGGGAAAGGTGACCGGGGGAGGAGCGGACGCGCGCCTGTGCCGCGTCTCAGCTTGCCGAGGGCGCGGGTGAGGGGCGGGTCCTGAGGCGGGTCACAGCTTGCCGAGGGCCCGCGCGAGGATGGTGGCGGAGGTGGCGACGGTCTTGTCGTCGTAGGGGGCGTCGGCGGCGTGGCGGCTGGTGTAGATGGCCATGATCAAGGGTGCGCCGCCCGGCGGGTGGGCGATGGCGATGTCGTTGGCGGAGCCGTAGGACGAGGATGAGCCCGTCTTGTCGCCGACCAGCCAGGTTTCGGGGAGGCCGGCGCGGATGCGGGTGTCGCCGGTCTTGTTCGCGCGGAGCCAGGCGTTCAGGCGGGCGCGGTCCCGGGGATCGAGTGCGTGACGACCGGCGGGGCCAGGCGGGGGTGCGGTGGTGAGTTCTCGCAGGGTGCCGGCCATGGCGGCGGGGGTGGTGGTGTCCCGCTTCTCTCCGGGGCGCCACTCGTTGAGCTCGGTCTCCCGTCGGTCGAGGCGGGAGACCTTGTCGTCGAGCGCGCGGAAGTAGCGGGTCAGCCCGGCCGGTCCGCCGATCTGCTTCAGCAGCATGTTGGCCGCGGTGTTGTCGCTGCGGGTGAGGGCGGCCTCGCACAGCCGGGCGACGGTCAGGCCGTCCTTCACGTGCTTCTCGGTGACCGGCGAGTTCGGCTTCACCTCGGCTCGCGTCCAGTGGACGACCCGGTTCATGAGGCCGGGGTCGGACGTGCGGGCCTTGTCCAGGACGGCCGCGGCGGCCGTCGCCTTGAAGGTGGACAGCATGGGAAACCGTTCGCCGGAGCGGTGGGCGAACGTCCTGCCGGTGGCCGTGTCGATGGCGTACGCGCCGATGCGGCCCTTGAACGACTTCTCCAGCGCGCGCAGGCGGCGGCGGGCGTCGGCCTCGCGGGAGGGGGCCTGAGGGTCTTCGCGGACGGACGGCGCAACCGCGGCCGTTCCGGGCGGCGTGGTCCCGGCCGTTCCGCGCGGGGCGGTCGTGGCGGGCGTCCGGGGTGTCGCCGAGGCCGAGGGCGTCCCGCAGGCGGCGCCTGGCAGCAGGAGGGAGATCGCCAGGCCGGTCGCCTTGAGGGCCGCGGCGACGCGGCGGGGTGACGGGTCTCGCATTTCACTTCCTTCGCTCTCGATCGACGGAGTGAAAGAAGGACATCAGACCGAAATGGAGACCGTCCAATATCGACGGCGGTCGATCATTGATATCGGTCTCCGTATCGGCACTGTTCAGGGCACGGTTTCATGGCCTGTGCCGCAGGGATTTCCCGGTCGGGTCCCCGGCTCGTCCGCCGGTCGTGACCTCCCGCCGATGCGGTACCCCGCCGGTCCGGTGTTCCGGCGGGCGCGGGAGAAAGGTGGCCGTGCGCGCCCGCCGGAGTTCGCTAGCGGGTCTTGGCCGCGAGGCTTTCGGTCGGGAAGGGGGTGAAGGGAAGCCGGGTGAGGGTCGTCGGGGTGGAGGGGCCGCAGAGGGCTTGGAGGATGTGGGTGCCGAGGGCCAGGTCGATCGGGTGTTCCTCGACGTTCCCGTTCTCGTCGATGCGCTGGTACTTCATGAGGTTGATGCCGAGCGAGACCTGGCGCGCGCCGTCGGGGCTGGACAGGGAGAAGGTGCCCGCGCCGAACACGGCGCCGTCGTGGCCCCAGAACTGGCCGCAGGGCATGTTCTGCGCGTAGATGCCGAGGCCGTAGCGGATGACCACGTTGCCGTTCTCGTCGGTGACCGGGACGGTGCGCTGCATCTCGGCCAGTTCGCGCTGTCCGAGCAGGTGGCCGCTGAGCAGCGTCCGGTAGAAGGTGTTGAGGTCGCTCATCGTGGAGACGACGGCGCCGGCCGTGGAGTACCAGGAGCCGTCGTAGACGCTGTAGTCGCGCGGCGGGTCGATCAGGCCGTAGAGCGACTCGTACATCTTGGAGTGCGGCCCCGGGATGAACGGGGTGCGGGGGATCACGGTGTCCTTCAGCCCCGCCTTGCGGATGACCTCGCGCGTGATGTACGTCGCGGCGTCGGTGCCGGTGACCTTCTCCAGCAGGAGGCCCGCGATGACGTAGTTGGTGTTGGAGTACGACCAGACCTTGCCCGGCTCGCCGGTCGCCGGGGCATTGAGGCCGATCCGCGCCAGTTCCTCGGGACGGGCGGTGCGGAACCGGTTCTCGTCGAGGCTCGCCGGGGATCCTTGTGCGAGAGAGGGGAACGCGCCGAGGATGTAGTCCCCGATGCCGCTGGTGTGGTTCAGCAGCATGCGGACCGTGACGGCCTGGCCGCGCGGGCCGGGCACCAGGTCGGGCAGGTAGCGCCCGATCGGCGCGTCCAGGTCGACCCGGCCGCGGGCGACCTGCTGGAGCACGGCGACGGCCGTGAAGGTCTTGGAGATGCTGCCCACCCGTTGCAGCATGCCGGGGGTTACCGGCCGTTTCGTCCGGACGTCCGCGACCCCGGCCGCGCCCTGCCATCGTTCCCGCGTGTCGCGCACGCTGGAGTAGGTGCCGTACATGCCGGCGTCGACGACCGCGCCGAGCGTCCTGGCGAGGGCCTGCCGGTCGAGCGCGGTACCGGCGGGCGCGGTCCGGGGGGGCAAGGTCTGCGCGGTCGCGGGTGGCGCGGTGACCGCGGTCCAGGTTAAGAGCGCGGTGCCGGCGCCGAGTACGGCGGTGACCGCCTTGCGGAGGGAGAAGCGAGCGAACGCCATCGCGGGTGTTCCTCCTGTGATCCGGATTGGTTGCGTCGCTTCGAGCCTCGCAACCGTTCGCGGGCCGCTCCTCCTCTTCGGGACGGATCTTTGACATCGTCCTTCGTCGTACCGTGAGCTGAATGGTCAGCCGGATAGACCCCGGTGGACGGGGCGTAATGTCGGTTCCGCCGCGTTCCGCTGACGGAAAAACCAGAGGAGCCGCTGACAGGTGCTGCTATAGCCTGACCCGAGTGACTTCGTCCTCTAGTCGTGCCGGGGTCGCCGGGGTGGACCCGTGCTGAGCCGGTTGTTGCGCACCCACCTACGGCCCCACGCGGCGGCGCTGACCGCCGTCGTCGTCTTCCAGCTCATCGGCACCATCGCCGCGCTGTACCTGCCCAGCCTCAACGCCGACATCATCGACCAGGGCGTGGCCAGGGGCGACACCGGTTACATCCTGACCGCGGGCGGCTGGATGCTCGCCGTCTCGCTGCTGCAGATCGCCTGCTCGATCGCGGCGGTCTACTACGGGGCCAGGGTGGCGGCCGGGTTCGGGCGTGACGTGCGGTCGGCGGTGTTCCACCGGGTGGTCGGGTTCTCGACCCGTGAGGTGTCGCAGTTCGGGGCGCCGAGCCTGATCACGCGGACCACCAACGACGTGCAGCAGGTGCAGATGCTCGTCGTGATGACGTGCACCATGCTCGTCTCCGCGCCCATCATGGGGTTCGGCGGCGTCATCATGGCGCTGCACCAGGACGTCGGCCTGTCCTGGCTGATGCTGGTGTGCGTCCCGGTGCTGCTCGCCTCGATCGGGCTCATCGTCGTCCGCATGGTGCCGCAGTTCCGCGCCATGCAGACCCGCATCGACGCGGTCAACCGCGTGCTGCGCGAGCAGCTCACCGGCATCCGGGTCGTGCGGGCCTTCGTCAGGGAACGCGAGGAGACCCGCAGGTTCGCCGAGGCCAACGACGCGCTGACCGGGACGGCGCTGCGCGTCGGCCGGCTCACCACGCTCATCTTCCCGACCGTGATGCTGATCCTGAACGCCTCCAGCGTCGCGGTCCTGTGGTTCGGCGCGGCCCGGGTGGACAGCGGCGAGATGCAGGTCGGCGCGCTCACCGCGTTCCTCATGTACCTGATGCAGATCCTCACCGCGATGATGATGGCCACGTTCATCTCCATCATGATCCCGCGCGCCGCCGTCTGCGCCGAGCGCATCGTCGAGGTGCTGGACACCGAGTCCTCCGTGCGCGCCGCCGAGCGTCCCGTGACGGAAGGGCGCACGCGGGGCGAGCTGGAGTTGCGCGACGTCGGGTTCCGGTACCCGGGGGCGGAGGCGTCCGTCCTGTCGGGCATCTCCTTCCGCGTCGCGGCGGGCACCACCACCGCGATCATCGGCAGCACCGGCTCGGGCAAGTCCACGCTGATCTCCCTGGTGCCGCGGCTGTTCGACGTCACCTCCGGCGTGGTGCTGGTGGACGGCGTTGACGTCCGCGAGCTGGAGCCGCAGACGCTGTGGACGCGCATCGGCCTGGTGCCGCAGAAGCCGTACCTGTTCAGCGGCACCGTGGCGAGCAACCTGCGGTACGGCAACCCCGACGCCACCGACGAGGAGCTGTGGGAGGCGCTGGAGGTCGCGCAGGCCCGCGACTTCGTCGAGGAGATGCCGGAAGGGCTGGAGGCCCCGATCGCGCAGGGCGGCACCAACGTGTCCGGCGGGCAGCGGCAACGCCTGTCCATCGCCCGCGCGCTGGTCAGCCGGCCCGAGATCTACCTGTTCGACGACGCGTTCTCGGCGCTCGACCTGGCCACCGACGCCCGGCTGCGGGCCGCGCTGCGCCCGCACACGGCCGAGGCCGCCGTCGTCATCGTCGGCCAGCGGGTGTCCACCATCGCCGACGCCGACCAGATCATCGTCCTGGACGACGGCGTCATCGTCGGGACCGGGACGCACGAGCACCTGCTGGACACCTGTCCGACCTACGTCGAGATCGTGGAGTCCCAGATGACCGCGGAGACCGCCGCGTGAGCCGGATCCGGGAAGAGGGGGCACAATGAGCGACCGGACCGTGGCGCCCGCGCGTCCGAGGCCGCCCGCGGGCGGCGGCCCGTTCGGGCGGGGGCCCTTCGGGGGCGGGATGCCCGCGGAGAAGTCGATGGACTTCGGGCCGTCCGCGCGGCGGCTGATCCGCCGGTTGGACCCCGAGCGCCCGCGGATCCTCGCGGTGATCGCGCTCGCCGTGGCCGGCGTGGCGTTCTCCGTCATCGGGCCGAAGATCCTCGGCCACGCGACCGACCTGATCTTCAGCGGCATCGTGAGCAGGCAGTTCCCCGCGGGGACGACCGCCGAGCAGGCCGTCGCGGCCGCACGGGCCTCGGGCAACGGCAATCTCGCGGACATGCTCGCCCGCATGCACCTCGTCCCCGGCCACGGCATCGACTTCGCGGCGCTCGGGACCACCCTGGCGTGGGCGCTCGGCCTGTACGTGGCGGCGTCGGCGTTCATGTGGTTGCAGGGCTACCTGCTCAACGACGTGACCCAGCGGACGGTGTACCGGCTGCGGGCGGAGGTCGAGGACAAGCTCAACCGGCTGCCGCTGAAGTTCTTCGACGGCCAGCCGCGCGGCGAGCTGCTCAGCCGCGTCACCAACGACATCGACAACGTCTCCCAGACCCTGCAGCAGACGCTGAGCCAGCTGCTGACCTCGCTGCTGACCGTCGTCGGCGTGCTCGCCACGATGATCTTCATCTCGCCGCTGCTCGCGGTCATCGCCCTGGTCACCATCCCCGTCTCGATGGTCGTCACCAGCATGATCGCCAAGCGGTCGCAGAAGCTGTTCGTCGCCCAGTGGGCGCACACCGGCTCCCTGAACGCCCACATCGAGGAGGCGTTCACCGGCCACGAGCTGGTCAAGGTGTTCGGGCGCGGCCCCGAGGTCGAGGAGGTCTTCCGGCAGCGCAACGAGGAGCTCTACAAGGCGGGCTTCGGCGCGCAGTTCATCTCCGGCGTCGTCATGCCGACGATGATGTTCATCGGGAACCTCAACTACGTCGCCATCGCCGTCGTCGGCGGCCTGCGCGTCGCCACCGGGGCGATGAGCCTCGGCGACGTCCAGGCGTTCATCCAGTACTCCCGCCAGTTCACCCAGCCGCTCACCCAGGTCGCCTCGATGACGAACCTGCTGCAGTCGGGCGTGGCGTCGGCCGAGCGGGTCTTCGAGCTGCTGGACGCCGAGGAGCAGACCCCCGACCCGGCCGAGCCCGCGCTCCCCGCCGCCCGCCGCGGGCGCGTGGAGTTCGAGAACGTGTCCTTCCGGTACGACCCCGAGCGGCCCCTCATCGAGGACCTGTCGCTGGTCGCCGAGCCGGGGCACACCATCGCGATCGTCGGCCCGACGGGCGCGGGCAAGACGACGCTGGTCAACCTCGTCATGCGCTTCTACGAGCTGGACGCCGGGCGCATCACCCTGGACGGCGTCGACATCACCGCCATGCGCCGCGAGGACCTGCGGGGGAGCATCGGCATGGTGCTCCAGGACACCTGGCTGTTCGGCGGCACCATCCGCGACAACATCGCCTACGGCGACCCCACGGCCACCGACGAGCAGATCCACGCCGCGGCCAGGGCCACCTACGTCGACCGGTTCGTCCGCACCCTGCCGGACGGCTACGACACCGTGATCGACGAGGAGGGCGGCAACGTCAGCGCGGGCGAGAAGCAGCTCATCACCATCGCGCGCGCCTTCCTCGCCGACCCGTCGCTGCTCATCCTGGACGAGGCCACCAGCTCGGTCGACACCCGCACCGAGGTCCTGGTGCAGCACGCCATGGCCGCGTTGCGCGCCGACCGGACCAGCTTCGTCATCGCCCACCGGCTCTCCACGATCCGGGACGCCGACCTGATCCTCGTCATGGAGGCCGGGCGCATCGTCGAGCACGGCACCCACACCGAGCTCCTCGCCGCCCAGGGCGCCTACCACCGCCTGTACGCCTCCCAGTTCGCCGGAGCCCTCACGGGGGACCCCGCGCCAGCCGGGGGGTGACAGGTTCTCAGAAGCCGGGATAGGCGTCCGGGTCGGCCTGGCCGGTGGTGAGCCAGGCCGTCAGGTCGTCCGCCAGCGCCGTGATGGTGTCGCGGCCCTCCAGCCGCGACACCCAGCGCCGGGGGAGCGCGGCCTCGCCGTGCAGCGCGCCGAGGATGTTGCCGCAGATGGCGCCGGTCGAGTCGCTGTCGCCTGAGTGGTTGACGGCGAGCAGCAGCGCGCGCTCGGCGTCGGCCTCGTGCGCCAGCGCGCAGTAGACGGCGATCGCGAGCGCCTCCTCGGCCACCCACGCGCCGCCGAGCCGCTCCACCGCCTCGGGCGTGGGGTCGCCCTTGGCGGCCAGCTTGACGGCGGCGTCGAGCGCGGCGGTCGTCTCGGCGTTCGACGGCTGCTCCGCCAGCAGGGCGAGCGTGTCCCGCAGTGCCCCGGCGAGCGTGCCGCCGTAGGCGATGGAGGAGACCAGGGCGGCGAAGGCGCCCGCGGCGAGATAGCCGGTGGGGTGGCCGTGGGTGATCTGCGCGCACGCGGCGGCCAGCCCGAACGCCCGGCGGGGATCGCGGAACGCCAGGCCGAACGGCGCCGACCGCATGACGGTGCCGCAGCCCTTGGAGTCGGGGTTCACCGCGCCCGGCGTCCCCGGCGCGGCCGGCGCGCCGAGGTCCTGCCCGAGGCCCGACAGGCAGGCGTTGCCCGGCGCGCGCTGGTCGTACAACCACGCCTGCTCGCGCAGCCGCCCGCTGCGCACCCGGCCGTCGGCGGGAGGCGGCGCGCCGAACCGCTGGGTGTCCAGCCAGCGCAGGTAGGCGTCACGCACGACGCTCACCTCGCCGTCCGGATCCCCGGCGGCCCGGTCCCGGGCGCGGACGCCGGCGCGGATCAGTCCTTCCACCGTGAACAGCGTCATCTGGGTGTCGTCGGTGATCAGCCCCGCCCGTCCCCGCCGGTCGGGGACGAAGTCCGTGATGCCGCCACGCCCGTGCGCCGCCCGGATGCCCGCGATGGAGTCGAACTCGATCGGCGCGCCCAGCGCGTCCCCCACCGCCCCGCCGATCAGACAGCCGCGCACCCGGCCGCCGAACTCCAGCCCGCCGACCATGTTCACCATGCCCGCCACGATGATCCCCTCTCCGCCGGATAGAGCGACCGTAGCGGGATCGGGGGACGCATGTGACCGGTCCGGCGGCGGGGGCCGGCCTCAGCGGGACGGAGCGGGGATCCTGCCGATGCCGAGGGTGTTGGAGGACGGGAGCAGGCCCGACTCCAGGGCGGAGATCAGCAGGGGCATGAGGAGCTTGGCGAGCCGCTCGCAGCGCTCGGCGCCGAGGGCGCGCCACGGGGCGAAGGCCAGGTCGTCGGTGATCCGCTCGATCGACTCGCGCAGCTCGCGGCAGCGCTCGGTCGCGGCGCCGTCGCCGTCCAGCAGGCCGCGGGCGGCGAGCCGTTCGCACGCGGCGGCCCACTCCTCGTCCGTCCACCCCCGGCTCGCGAAGGTCTCCACCGGCGCGGCGCCGATCGCCGCGAAGGACACGAGCGCCTCGCAGGGGTCCAGGCCCGCGGTCAGCAGCGCCGCGACGTGCGCGTCGCCCCGGTGCTCGCGCAGCACGGCGATGGCCTGCCACAGCACCAGGTGCGGCTCGTCCGGCCACGGCTGGGCGGCGTTCGCGGCGGCGAGCGGGCGACCGGCGTGCGCGGCGGCCTCGGCGGCCTCCCGCAGCAGGCGCGCGGCCTCGGCGATCCCCGGGTCCCGGAGCCCTTCCTCGCCCAGCAGCGCCCGGTACATGCGGTCGACGGCGCGCGGCCGGGCCTCGAGAATCCGTGCCGGGGGCGCGACCGTCCAGGAGGCGGGGACGTGCTCGCCCACCATGCGCGGGCTGAAGCTGTAGAACGTGGACGCGACCAGCTCCGCGCCCGGCGCGCCGAGCGGCGCCGAGCGCCAGGCGAAGTAGCTCGGCCAGCGGCTCTCCACGTCGAAACCGAGCGCCGCCGCCTCGGCGAACACCTCGGGGGAGTACCAGAACGGCGCGTGCACGGGTTCGATCTGGTGCCACATCCGCCGTGCGAGACCGGGATCCTGGGTCATCCGATTTCAACCTTTCCTGCCAAGCACCCCTTCGGCCGCGGGGCGCCGCTCGACGTGCGCCTCCAGGGTGTGGCCTGGGCATGGTCCCGCGCCATGCCGTGCGGAACGGGCGGCGGGCGGTCCTGACCTCGGAAGGCACCTCATTTAAACAGCTCCGCTATCCAATGACCCCGCCGGGTACCGCACAGTGGCGCGCCGGTCGTATGACGCCACCACGGCCGGGCGGACGCGGAACGGCCTGAGCGGCAGGCGGCCGGGACGTCAGTTCGACGCGTTCGCGCGTTCGCGGGCCTGGCGGGTCTCGGCGGCGGTGTCCAGGAGGTAGCCGACGGTGCGCCGCGGCGCGCCGTCGCCGGCGGGGCGGTGACGGAGCAGGTCCTGCCGGACCTTTTCGCCCTCGCCGCGCAGCACCCGCAGCAGCAGCGCGTCCTTCTGGCTCGCGGGCAGGGCGGCGATCCAGGGCGCCTGGTCGACGGGCGTCTCGGCGGACGCGGCGACCGCGAGCAGGTCGGGGTCCAGGCGGAGGAACTCGGCCAGCGCCCGCTGCGGCTCGGTGAGCCGGTTCAGGCCGGACGGCACCGGAGGCTCGTGCTCGTCCTCGAAGTCCTCCTCGAACGCGTCCTCGTCCCGCTCCCAGGAGCCGACGGCCGCGAGCCAGGCCAGATAGAGGGGGCGCAGGTCGCCGGAGGCGAGCTCGGCGCGCACGCCCGTGACGGCGGAGGAGGACCCGCCGCCCGCCACGGTCCCGGCGGCCTTCCCCGGGTCGCCGGCGCGCGCGGTCCCGTTGACCAGGGCGGTCCCGTTCGCCGCGACGGCCCGGGTGTCGCCGTCCTGGCTGATGAGGTCGATGATGAGGTGGTCGCCGGAGGAGGAGACCCACGCGTCCACCTGGTCGTCGACCAGGTACGCCTCCACGGCGGGCAGGCCGGGCGCGTCCACGGGCAGGCGCAGCATCACCTCGCGGGTGCCCGCGCCGTCGGTGTAGAGGTGCGCGTCGTAGTAGCGCTCCAGCACCGCCGGGACGTCGCCGCCGAAGTCACCCGAGTCGTAGGAGTCGGCGAAGCGGGTCGCGGTGACCTCCGCGGTGGCCGACATGGCACGGACCTCCGCCTGTTCGTCCGGGGCGAGCGGGTGGTCCAGTGCGAGGAACTCGTAGTGCCGGTGATCGCTCATGAATGCCCGCCCGTCGGAGGTCGAAGAGAGGAGCGGCCGCCCGCCGTTCCGGGCCGCCGGTGGGTGATCGCCGTCGCGGCCGCCGCTCCGCTGTCCGGTACGGCCGGGTTGGTGCTGATCACGGGCGACGAGCATAGTAGAGGACGGCGCACGGCGTGCCGGGATCGGCGCGTCCCCGCCGCGTGCCTCCCGGGGCGGGACGGCGGGGGAGTGCCGGGACGGAACGGGAAGGTGGTCCGCATGGGCGGCGACGGTGGCGCGGGAAAGAGCGCCGAGGCCAAGGGGAAGGACGGGCGGCTCCGCAAGAAGGTCTACGAGGCCGAGCTGTTCCGCCTGCAGGGCGAGCTGGTCAAGCTGCAGGAATGGGTGCGGGCCGAGGGCGCGCGGCTGGTCGTGCTGTTCGAGGGCAGGGACGCGGCCGGCAAGGGCAGCGCGATCAAAAGGGTGACCGAGTACCTCAACCCGCGCGTCGCCCGGATCGTGGCGCTCCCGGTGCCGAGCGAACGCGAGCGCACCCAGTGGTACTTCCAGCGGTACATCCAAGAACTCCCGGCCGCCGGGGAGATCGTGCTGTTCGACCGGAGCTGGTACAACCGCGCCGGCGTGGAACGGGTGATGGGGTTCTGCACCCCCGAGGAGTACACGCGGTTCCTGCGCCAGTGCCCGCTGTTCGAGCGGCTGCTCGTGGAGGACGGCATCCTGCTGCGCAAGTACTGGTTCTCCGTCAGCGACGCCGAGCAGGAGCGCCGGTTCCGGTCGCGGCTGGAGGACCCCATGCGGCGGTGGAAGCTGTCCCCGATGGACATGGAGTCGATCACGCGCTGGGAGGACTACTCGCGGGCCAAGGACGAGATGCTGGTGCACACCGACATCCCGGAGGCGCCGTGGCACGAGGTCGAGAGCGAGGACAAGCGCAGCGCGCGGATCAACATGATCGCGCACCTGCTCGGCAGCGTGCCCTATCACGACGTGCAACGCCCGCCCCTGGAGCTCCCGCCGCGCCCGCCGTCGTCCGGCTACCGCCGCCTGCCGCGCAACGAACGCGGCCGCGTCCCCGACCACGCCGCCACCCTGCGCGCCCACGCCTGACACGTCCCGCCGAGCACTGACCTGAACCGGTCGACCCGGTCCGGTCGGGAGCGGGGAGGGGGAGGGGCCCGTATCGGCGGCCCAGCGAGCGCGCGGGCCGGCCCCGGTCGGCCGCGCGCCCGCGCCTGACGCCGTGTCGGCGCGGCCCACCGTCCATGCCGGAGTGGGACCGTCCGGGGGTCCAGGGCCGCGCCGGCCGTTGCCGGGAGGGGCGGCGGGGTGGGCACGGGCATGTTGGGCAAGGTTCTTAATTACGCAATATCGGGTTATCTCTACTGGTAGTCGGCACGCTCATCATTCGTCCCGTAGGCATCGAGAGGTGTACGGGGATGGCAGATGAGGATCGTCCGGCTGGCCAATTTCGTCGCCCCCCGGTCGGGCGGGCTGCGCACCGCGCTGAACGAGCTCGGATCCGGCTACCGGGCCGCCGGGCATGAACCGATCCTCGTGATCCCCGGCCCGGCGGCGGCCACGCGGGACACCCCGGCGGGCACCGTCATCACGATTCCCGGCCCGGTCGTCCCTGGCACGGGCGGATACCGGGTCCTCACCGCCCGCCGGCCGCTGCGGCGCCTGCTGGACGCGCTGCGTCCCGACCGGCTGGAGGTGTCCGACCGCACCACCCTGCGCTGGACCGGCCGCTGGGCGCGGTCGCGCGGCGTGCGCTCGGTCATGGTCTCGCACGAGAGCCTCGACGGCCTGCTGCGCCTGTTCGCCCCGGACGGGACGCCGGTCCGCCCGCTGGCCGACCGGCTCAACCGCGCCACGGCGGCGGACTTCGACGTCGTCGTCTGCACGACCGCGTGGGCGGCGGCCGAGTTCCGCCGGCTCGGCGTGCCCAACCTCGTCCAGGTGCCGCTCGGGGTGGACCTGGACCGCTTCCACCCGCGCCACCGCGACCCCGGGCCGCCCGGCGCACCGGGCGAACCGCTCATCGTCCACTGCAGCCGGCTGTCGGCGGAGAAGCGCCCGGACCGCCCGATCGACGCCCTCGCCGAGCTGCGCCGCAGGGGCGTCCCCGCCCGGCTCGTCGTCGCGGGGGACGGCCCCCGGCGCGCGGCGCTGCGGGCGCGGGCGGCGGGGCTGCCGGTGACGTTCCTCGGGCACGTCGCCGACCGCGACCGGATCGCCAGGCTCCTGGCCACCGCGGACGTGGTCGTCGCGCCGGGGCCGGTGGAGACGTTCGGCCTGGCCGCCCTGGAGGCCCTCGCCGCGGGCACGCCCGTCGTGGTGTCCCGGCACGGCGCGCTGCCCGAGGTGGTCGGCGACGCGGGCGCGGCCGTGGACGACGACCCGCGCGCGTACGCCGACGCGATCCAGGACCTGCTGGCCCGTGACGAGGGCGAGAGACGGCGGGCGGCGCGCCGCCGCGCGGAACGGTACGGCTGGCCGGCCGCGGTCGGCGGCTTCCTGGCCGCGCACGCGGTCCCGGACTCCCAGGGGGCGCGCCGATGACCGAGCCGATGACCGAGCCGATGACCGAGCCGATGACCGAGCCGATGACCGAGCCGATGACCGCACCGATGACCGCACCGGTGACCGCGCCGACGACCGCGCCGGTGACCGTGCGGCTCGTCGCGCTCGGCGACTCCGTCACCGTCGGGATGGGCGACCCGGCACCCGGGGGAGGCTGGCGCGGGTGGGCGGCCCTGCTCGCCGGATCGCTGCCCGGGACGGTCGAGTTCACCAACCTCGCCGACCTCGGCGCGACGGCGCGCGACCTCGCGTCCGGCCAGCTCCCGAGGGCCCTCGACCTGCGGCCGACGCTGGCCACGGTGCTCGCGGGCGTCAACGACACGCTGCGCGGCTCCTTCGACCTGGCCGTCATCGCCGGCGCCCTGGAACGCGTCGTCGCGGGGCTGCGCGGCACGGGCGCGACCGTCCTCACCGCCCGCCTGCCCGACCCCGGGCTCATGCTCGGCATCCCGGACTTCGTGCGCCGCCCGCTCACGCGCCGCGTGCACGGCGTGAACGCCGTCCTGGACCACCTGGCCGGCGCGTACGGGACCGTCCACGTCGACCTCGGCTCGCACCCGTCGCTGTACGAACGGCGCATGTGGGGGGTGGACAGGCTGCACCCGAGCGAGCGCGGGCACCGGCTGCTGGCCCGCCTGTTCGCGGCCGGGCTGGCCGAGCACGGTCACGCCGGCATCACGCCGCCGAGCCCCGAGCCGGCCGGGCGCGAGCCGTCGGCGTGGGCGAGCGCGCGGTGGATGGCCGTCGAGGGCACCGGGTGGGTCGTGCGCAGGTCCCGGGACTTCCTCCCTCAGTTCTGCGGGCTCGTCGCCAGCGAGGCGTGGCACGAGATCCGCGGCAGGACCGGGACGCTGGACGACCTGCTCCGCTCGGAGCTGGACGCCGTGCTGCGGCGCCTCGGCCCGCCCGGAGGCGCGCCCGCCGCCGCCTCCGGCGCGTGACCCCGTGCCTCCCGCCCCCGGCGCCGTGCGCGAGTGCGCGTCGCCCCGTCGCGTGCCGTCCGACGTTCGAGAGAAGTGAGGCCATGAGAGTCGCCATCGTCTCCGAGTCGTTCCTCCCTCAGGTCAACGGCGTGACGAACTCGCTGTGCCGTCTCCTGGACCACCTCGCGGAGCAGGGGCACGACGCGATGGTCGTGGCGCCGAACCCCGGCCCGAGGACGTACGCCGGGTTCCCCGTGCACGCGACGCCCGCCTTCCGGCTGCTGCCGTTCTACCGGTCGTTCCGCGTGGGCCTGCCGAGCCGCGTCATCCACCGGTCGATGGCGGAGTTCAAACCCGACGTCGTCCACCTGGCCTCGCCGACGGTGGTCGGCGCCGCGGGGTTGACGGCGGCGCTGCGGCTCGGCGTGCCCGCGGTCGCGGTGTTCCAGACCGACCTGGCCGGGTTCGCGCGCCAGTACGGCCTGCGCGGCACCGACGCGCTGATCTGGTCCTGGCTGCGGCACGTCCACGCGCGGGCCGCGCTCACCCTGGCGCCCTCGACGGCGACGATGCGCGAGCTGCGCGCACACGGCGTCCCGCGGGTGTCGCTGTGGGGGAGGGGCGTGGACCTGGACCTGTTCCACCCGCGCCACCGCTCGCCGGAGCTGCGGCGTGAGCTCGCCCCGGACGGCGAGGTCGTCGTCGGGTACGTCGGGCGGCTGGCCGCCGACAAGCGCGTGCACCTGCTCGCCGAGCTGGCCGGCCTGCCCGGCGTCCGGCTCGTGGTCGTCGGGGACGGCCCGGCCGAGCGCCGGCTGCGCGCCCTGCTGCCGGGCGCGGTGTTCTGCGGCCTGCGGACCGGGACCGACCTCGCGCGCGTCCTCGCCTCGTTCGACGTCTTCGTGCACACCGGGAGGAACGAGACCTACTGCCAGGCCGTCCAGGAGGCGCTGGCCGCCGGGGTGCCCGTGGTCGCGGCGGCGGCGGGCGGACCGCTCGACCTGGTGACGCCGGGCGAGAACGGCCTGCTGTTCCCGCCGGACGACCCCGCGGCGATGCGCGCCGCCGTCGCGAGGCTGGCGGGGGACGCCGCGCTCCGCCGCCGGATGGGCCTCGCGGCCCGCGCGTCGGTGCTCGGCCGGAGCTGGACGTCGCTGTGCCACCGGCTGTTCGGGTACTACCAGGCGGTGGTGGGCGAGCCCGCCACGGTCCCCGCCGCGTGGCCGGCGGGGACCGGCGGCGGTCAGCGGAACGCGTCGGCGTGGTCGGCCGCCCACTGGAGGTAGGAGGTGGCGGGGCGGCCGGTGACCTGCTCCACGGTCGGGGTGACCGGCTCGGGCGAAGCGGCCATCGCGGCCTGGCCGGCGAGGATCGCGTCCGCCATCTCCGCCGGATACCCGCGCGCGAGAATCCCCCGCCGCACCTCCTCCGCGGGCGTCTCCACCCACCGGACCGGACGGCCGATCGCCGTGCCGATGGCGGCGACCTGCTCGATCTGCGTCAGCGTCCGCGGCCCGGTCAGCACGTGCGCGGCGCCGGCGTGCCCGTCGTCGAGCAGCGCGCGCACCCCCACCGCGGCGATGTCGCGCTCGTGGATGAGCGAGCGCCCCGCGTTCCCGTACACCCAGCGGACGGTCCCGGTCGTGCGGATCTGCTCGGCCCACTGCAGGGTGTTGACGGCGAACCCGGACGGGCGCAGGAACGTCCAGGCCGCGCCCGAGGCCGCGATGAGGCGCTCCATGCGGGCGTGCGAGCCGAGGATGAACCCCTGGGACTCCTCCGGCGCGTCCGACACGCCGCGCGCGGACAGGTAGACGATGTGGCCGGCCGCCCCGGCGAGTGTCTCGACGGCGGCGGGCGCGGCGTGGTCGCCCGACACCGTGGGCCAGACCAGGAACACCCCGTCCACGCCGTCCAGGGCCGCCTTCAGGGAGTCGGGCTCGGTCAGGTCGCCGCCGACGGCCTCGGCGCCGTCGGGCAGGCGCGCGGCCGCCGGGTCGCGGGTCAGCGCGCGGACGCGCGCGCCCGCCTCCAGCAGCAGCGTGACGGCGTGGCGGCCGACGTTGCCCGTGGCACCCGTGACCAGGAACGTCGAGGACATCCTGTCTCCCCTCATCGGTGGACGTACGGCCGCCATCGTGAAACATCAACCTATGTTGAGGTCAAATGGTGCGACCTGACAGGTCTGGCGCTCCAGGAGGTCGGCGCAGCGGGGGTTCTCGTGTACGCGGGCCTTATCCCGAGCAGGGACAATGATCTGGTGGGCGTAAGGGAGCGTGAGGCCGTCGTGCGCGGGGCCGCGGAGACGCGGCGCCGGCGGGCACGAGTGGGCCCGGATCCGCGGATGCGATCGATGCCTGTGGGTATCAACACGTATCAGCAAACGTGGGTGAAAATGGCCATAGAGGGCGCTTGCCGCCAGTCGAGGACGGGGTGAACGTGGTCACCGAAGACACCAAGAGGCCCGCCAAGAGCGACAAGCGTAAGAAGGGCTCGTTCTGGCGTGAGCTGCCCGTTCTGGTGATCGCCGCCCTGCTGATGGCGCTGACGATCAAGACGTTCCTCGTGCAGGCGTTCTACATTCCCTCGGGGTCGATGGAGAACACGCTGCTCCTGAACGACCGGGTCCTGGTCAACAAGCTCGTCTACCACACCCGCGACGTCGAGCGCGGCGACGTCATCGTGTTCTCCGGCGTGGACTCCTGGAAGGGCGAGGTCGACGTCCCGCCGCCGTCCAACGTGGCCGAGTCCGTCCTGCGCTGGATCGGCACCGCCTTCGGCGTGACGCCCGGCGAGAAGGACTACATCAAGCGCGTGATCGGCGTCGGCGGCGACACGGTGAAGTGCTGCGACGACAAGGGGCGCGTCACGGTCAACGGCGTGCCGCTCGAGGAGGAGTCCTACCTCTACCCCGGCAACGCGCCCTCGGACAAGACCTTCGAGGTCAAGGTGCAGCCCGGCCGCCTGTGGGTGATGGGCGACCACCGGGAGATCTCCTACGACTCGCGCTCCCACCAGGGCGACAAGGGCGACGGCGCGATCCCCGTGGACACGGTCGTGGGCCGCGCGTTCATCATCGTGTGGCCGTTCTCGCGGCTGACCACGATCCCCATCCCGGACACCTTCGCCCAGCCCGCGCTCAGCGCCGTCGCCGCGCTCGGCGGGGCCACGCCGCTGGTCGGCGGCTTCGCCTGCGCGATGCCGCTGATGTGGTGGCGCAGGCGCCTGCTGGCCAAGCCCTACCACGACCGGCGCTCCGGCCTGGCGGCCCCCGTCCGCGACCTCTGACCGCCGCCGGTCCCGGCGCCCCTGCTCAGCCTGCGGGGGCGCCCCAGCCGGCGCGGTACTCGGCCCAGTCGGTCTCGGTGGCCGCGAAGTCCACGTACAGGGCGACGCCGAAGTCCCGCCGGTCGCCGGAGCCGAGGGCGAGGCGCACGCCCCGGATCGCGGCCCGCATCGTCTCCGCGGACGGGTGGTGGGTCCAGTTGTCGTCGTGGTAGGCGGGCACGCCGACCAGCAGTCGCGTGGACGGCGGCACGGCGGCGAGCGCCAGCGCGGTCTGGCGCCGGACGTACCCGGTGAACAGGGCCTCGGTCGGCTGGGCGGTGTCGTAGGTCATCAGCGCCACCTGGTGGACGCGGCGGGCGACCTGCGTCATGTACCCCGGCGTCCACCACCGCTCCTCGCCGAACACCAGGCCCTGGGCGGCGCTCATGCCGGGCAGCGGCTCCATCTGGTGCACCGACATCGACAGCACGGCGCGGGGGAGCGCCGCGCGCGTGCGGTCCAGCACGTCCAGCAGGCCCTGGTCGTCGTCGTCGACCGGCTCGAAGTTGTAGTGGATCCCGTCGAACCCGGCCGCCATCGCCTGCCCGGCCGAGCGGACGATCGCGGCGCGCGTCGCGGCCGAGGACAGGTCCATGAGCCCCGGGTCCAGCCGCTGCCCGAGCCAGGCGTGCACCCGCACGCCCGGCAGCGCGCGGCGTAGCGCGGTGACGGCCCAGGCGGCGCGGGGGTAGAGGGAGGCGGGCAGCGTGCCGTCGGTGGCGAGCGGCCCGGTGTGGACGTACAGGTCGCGCACGCCGGTGCCGCCGATCCGGGCGGCCAGGGCCGCGACCTCGGGGTCGCCGTTGCGCCCGTCCACCCACGCGTGCCCGAGCCAGACGGCGTCCCCGCCGCGCGTGACGGCGTGCGGCGTGCCCGTGCTGAGCAGATAGAGGGCCGTCCCCGACGCGACGAGGGCCAGCGCGGGGACCGAGACGACGATGACGGCCGCCGTCCACAGCCGCCGCCACCGCACCCGGCTACGGGGCCGCCCGGCGGCCGGCGCCGCGCCGGGCGGCTCCTGTTCGTCGCGGGCGGAGGCCGGAGAACCAGGCTGAGGCATGACGAAGCAGCATATCGGCCCTTATCGCGGACGGTCGCGGATCGGGCATACCTGGGGCGCGGTGTGTGGGCGCACTCGATCGTTGTCTCACCATATGAGACTGCACTTGACTGCCCTATTACCTACCGGAAATATAGGCAATGTGCCGATTGTGAACTTGACCGTCCGGCGCGCGATCGACTTCATGCACGTGGACAGCAGCCTCTGTCAGTGAACGTGTTCCGTCTCGCGCGGTCCTCGCGCTGGAGACGACGCCTCTCACCGCCTGTTCCCGACCCACCAGAACCGCCGTCAGGACCACGTCCTCGCCCCTGTCCGGGGGCCTACGCCCCATGCCCCGCGGCCGGTTCTCCACCGGTCCCGCCTGTCCTCTCACCGTGCTCTCTCGTCGTTAGGTACTCGCCATCATGTGGAAAACCCCCAGGCCGCACGCCCGTCCCCGGCGCGTGGCGCTCGCCGCGCTCGCCCTCACCGTCGCCGGGCTGGCGACCGCCTGCGGAACCTCCTCCGCGGCGGGCGGCCCGGCGTCCAAGGGCTCAGGAGCGGTCCTCAAGCTGCAGGACCCCGGAAACGCCGGCCCCCTGGCCTACGCCAAGCGCGAGGGCCTCCTGGAGAAACGCCTCAAGGCCGTCGGCGCCACGGTCGAGTGGGGCGGCTCCTACGCCTCGTTCACCGCCACCGTCGACGCCGTCCACGCCGGCTCGGTGAACATCCTCACCGGAGCCATCTCGCCCGCCATCGGCTACCTCGCCAACAGCCCCGACATCAGGATCTTCTCGGTCACCGACCCCGTCACCGACCCGGCGGCCCCGCAGACCGACGGCCTGGTGGTGCGGCCCGACAGCCCCGTCAGGTCCGTGAAGGACCTGGTGGGCAAGCAGGTCGCCGTCAACAAGGGCGGCAAGGGCGAGTACCTGCTCCTGCTCGCGCTGGAGAAGGCCGGCGTCCCCGTCGACCAGGTCAAGCGCGTCTACCTCAACCCCGACCAGGGCGCCGCCGCGTTCGCCACCGGCAAGGTGGACGCCTGGTGGGCCATCGTCCGCGCCTACCCCGAGGCCGTCGCCAAGGGCGCCCGGGTGATCGTGCACGGCCGCGACCTCGACGACAAGGACCTCACCATCATCGCCGCACGCAAGGAACTGCTCGACCGCGCGCCCGCGGCCGTCCGCGTCTACCTGGAGGTGCTCCAGGAACTGACCGAGGAGGCCAGGAAGACCCCGGAGAAGTTCGAGAACGTCTTCCTCACCCAGGGGCCCACCGCCGTCACCGGCGCCCGCCTCGCCCTGGACATCGAAACGGCCAAGCACGCCATCGTCCCCCGGTACGCCACCAAGGAGGACGGCGCCTACATCACCGCCGTGGCGGACCTGTTCCGCAAGTACGGGGTCGTCACCAAGCCCATCGACCCCGCCGACGTCCTCTTCGACCTCAAGGCCGCGACCACCTCCGCCTCGCCCGCCGCCTCGGGGTGACGCCATGACCATCGAGAAGGTACACGAGCCGCCCGCGCGGCGGCCCGCGCCCGGCCCGCGGGAGGGCCGGGACGGCGCGGCGGCGGGACTGGAGACGCCGAGGTTCCTCGGCGCCCGCCGCCGCCCCGCGGCCCTGTCCGCCGCGCTGCGGATCTCCGTCCCCCTGCTGCTCCTGGCCGCCTGGTGGTACGGGTCCGCCAGTGGGCGCATCCCGCCGGACGTGCTCGCCGCGCCCTCCGCGGTCCTCGGCGCGCTGCGCGAGCTGGCCGCCACCGGGCAGCTCGCCGACTACCTGCTCGCCTCCGGGCACCGCGCCGGGCTCGGCGTGCTCACCGGCGGCGGCCTCGGGCTCGTGCTCGGCGTCGCGGCCGGACTGTCGGCGCTCGGCGAGGAACTGGTCGACCCGACCATGCAGATGCTGCGTGCCGTGCCGTTCCTCGCGCTCGTCCCGCTGTTCATCTCGTGGTTCGGGGTCGGCGAGACCTTCAAGATCCTGCTCATCGCGGTCGCCGCCGCCATCCCGATGTACGCCTACACCTATCTGGGAGTCAGGAACGTGGACCGCAAGGTCGTGGAAGCGGCGCGCGGGTTCGGCCTGCGCGGGCACCGGCTCGCGCTCGGCGTGGTCGTCCCGAGCGCCCTGCCCAGCGTGCTCATGGCCCTGCGCATCAGCCTGTCGGTCTCGCTGACCGGCCTGATCGCCGCCGAGCAGATCGGCGCCACCGAGGGCATCGGCTACCTCGTCACGCTCGCCCAGCAGTACTTCCGCCCCGACTACATGGTGCTGTGCGTGCTCGTCTACGCCGCGCTCGGGCTGATCTTCGACGGCGCCATCCGCGTGGTGGAGCGGCTGGCCATGCCGTGGCGCGGCCAGGTGGTGGCCCGATGAGCGAGCCCGTCTTCCAGCCGCGCGGCGAGATCCCCGGCGAGCTGGCCGTCCAGGTCAGGGGGCTGCGCAAGGCGTTCGGCCCCAAGATCGTGCTGGACGGCGTCGACCTGGACATCCGCAGGGGCGAGTTCTTCGCGCTGCTCGGCCCGAGCGGCACCGGCAAGACCACGCTGCTGCGCATCCTGGCCGGGCTGGAGCTGCCCGACGCGGGCACCGTCCTCGCCGCCCGCCGGCGCACGACCGTCTACCAGGAGCCCCGGCTCATCCCCGCCCGGCGGGTGCTCGCCAACGTCACCCTCGGCCTGCCGTCCGCGGCCCGCGAGGCCGGGCGCCGCGCGCTCGCCGAGGTCGGCCTCGACGGGTACGCCCGCAAGTGGCCCGCGACGCTGTCCGGCGGCGAGGCGCAGCGCGTGGCCCTGGCCAGGGCCCTGGTGCGCGACCCCGAGGTGCTGCTGCTGGACGAGCCGTTCGCCGCGCTCGACGCCCTCACCCGCCTGCAGATGCAGGACCTGGTCGCCGAGCTGTGCGAACGGCACCGCCCGGCGGTCGTCCTGGTCACCCACGACGTGGAGGAGGCGGTCCGGCTCGCCGACCGCGTGGTGGTGCTGCGCGACGGCGCGCTCGCCGTCGACAGGACCATCGACCTGCCCCACCCCCGCGACCGCAACGCGCCCGAGTTCGCCGACGCCCGCCGCCTGTTTCTGTCCCACCTCGGCGTCACCGCCGCCGTCCACTGAGTCACCCGAGGAGTCCCATGACCTCCGTCGACAAGCTTTGGTACACCCGCTGCCCCGTCCCCACCGCCAGCGGCCTCGCCCACCACCAGGGCTGGCTCGCCGAGGAGTTCCGGGCCGCGGGCCTGGAGATCGGCATCCTGCAGGACGCGGAGCCCGAGCTGGCCGAGCGTCACTTCGACCACCGCCTGCTCGGCCTGTTCCGCGAGGGCGGCAACGTCCCCGCCCTGGCCGCGCGGTCCGCCGGGGCACCGACCCGGCTGATCGGCCTGACCTGGATCGAGGAGTGGCAGTCCATCCTCGTCCGCGCCGACTCCGGGATCACCAACGCCGCCGGCCTGGCCGGCGCCCGGGTCGCGCTGCCGGGCTGGGCCGAGACCCGCGGCAAGAGCTTCCCGCGGGCCATGGCCCTGCACGGCTTCAAGGGCGCGCTGTCGCAGGGCGGCCTCACCCTCGACGACGTCACCTTCGTCGAGGTCGCCGCCCAGGTCAGGCCCAGCGTGGGCCGCGACGCGGGCGCGCGGGCCTTCGCCTGGCCCGGCATCGCCGAGCTGGCGCGCGGCGAGGTCGACGCCGTGTACGCCAAGGGGGCGCGCGCGGCCGAGCAGGCCGCCGAGATCGGCGCGGTCGTCGCCGTGGACCTCGACGCCCACCCCGACGTGCGCACCCGCGTCAACAACGGCACGCCGCGGCCCATCACCGTCCACGAGCGCCTCCTCGACGAGCGGCCCGACCTGGTCGTCGGGTTCCTCGTCCAGACGCTGCGCGCGGCCGAGTGGGCGCGCGGCGACCTCGCCCGGGTCCGCGAGATCCTCGCCGCGGAGACCAGGTCCGGCGCCGACGCGGTGGCCACCGCCTACCGCGGGGACTTCCACCGCTCCCTGCACCCCGACCTGTCGGAGCACCGGCTGGACCTGCTCCGCGTCCAGAAGGACTTCCTGCTCGTGCACGGCTTCCTCGACGCCGACGTCGACGTCGCCGCGTGGGCGGCGCACGAGCCGCTCGCCGAGGCCCACAGGCGCCTGGCCGCCTGGGCCGACCTCGCCGGGGCGGTGGCGCGATGACCGAGACCCCCGAGTTCCTGGTCACCGTCCCCACGCGCGGCGACGGGCGCCACCCGCTGCGCCGCGACCGCGGCGACTGGGAGGAACGCCGCCCGCTGCCCGCCTTCGTCACCGACCCGCGCGGCGGGGTGTCCGGGCCGTCCGCCCACATCGCCCAGGTGGGCAGGGCCGCCGAGATCGCCGGCCTGGACGGCGCTCTGGTCCCCTTCGACCCCGAGGGCGAGGAGTCGCTGGTGCTGGCGGCCGGGTTGCTGCGCGGCAGCAGGCACCTGCGCGTCATCGCCGGGTTCCACGCCGGGATCGCCACCCCGGTGTACGCGGCCAAGCTGTCCGCCTCCCTGCAGCGGTTCACCGGCGGGCGGCTCGACTGGCAGATCGACGTCGCCCTCGACCCGGTCGTGGCCCGCGCGCACGGCGACTTCCTCCAGGGCGGCGACCGCTACGCCCGCGCCGAGGAGTTCCTCACCGTCGCCAAGGGCGTGTGGCACGAGGAGGGCTACACCTACGAGGGCGTCTTCTACCAGGTGCTCGCCGGCGGATTCCAGCCGCCCAACGCCGGCCTGCCCTTCCCGCGCGTCCACCTCAGCGGCATCGAGCCCGGCGCGCTCGCGCTGTCGGCCCGCCACGCCGACGTGCACCTGTTCGACCCCGGCCAGAACCTCGACGTCGGGATCGCCGGCCTGGGCGACCGCGCGGCGGCAGAGGGACGCGCGGTCGCCTACGGCCTGCGGCTGCCGGTCCTGGCCCGTGAGGACGAGGAGGAGGCGTGGCGCGAGGCCCGCGGCCTGTGGGCGCTGGCGGGCGGCGCCGACGAGGACTTCCCCCGCCCGGACCCGAAGACCGGCCTGTGGCCGGGCTTCGACCGGATCGCGGGGCCGGGCGCGCTCGGCCTGGTCGGCTCCTACGAGGGCGTCGCCGCCGGGATCCGCGCCTACCGGGACCTCGGCGTCACGACGTTCGTGCTGTCGGCCCGGCCCACCGTCGAGGAGGCCTACCGGCTCGGCGAGCGCCTGCTGCCCCTGTTCGCGACGGAGTCCCAGAAGGAGACCGCGCATGTCCATTGACATCTACTGGCGCATCGGCACCCACGGCGACCAGCCGTCGCTGCGCCGCCGGGTGACCAGCAGGGGTGAATGGGCGCCCGTCGTGCCGGGCAGCCTCGCCCCCGGGGTGCGGCACGGCCGCCGCGACGGCTACTCCTACGTCGAGCACATGGCCGACGTCGCCCGCGCCTCCGAGGTCTCCGGGTTCGTCGGCGGGCTGCTGCCGTCCTTCCCCTTCACCGACGACCCCTGGGCCACGGCCGCCGCGCTCGCCCGCGAGACCACGACCTACCGGTTCATGATCGCCTACCAGCCGGGGTTCCTGCACCCGGTGCAGGCCGCGCGCATGTCGGCCACGTTGCAGCGGGCGACCGGCGGGCGGCTCGTCTACAACATCATCTCCGGCGGAGGCGGCCCCGCCCAGCTCTGGTGGGGCGACCGCGTCGACCACGACGACCGGTACGCGCGCACCTCGGAGTTCCTCGACGTCCTCAAGGGCGTGTGGAACGGCGGGCCCTTCGACTACGAGGGCCGGTTCTACCGGGTCGAGGGCGCCGGGCTGCCCGAGCCGCTCGCCCGCCAGCCGTTCCCCGAGATCTACTTCTCCGGGTCCTCCAAGGCCGCGATCGAGGCGGCGGGCCGGCACGCCGACTACTACCTGTCCTGGCTGGAGCCGTTCCCCGACCTCGCCGCCAAGTTCGCCCAGGTGCGCGAGCACAGCGCCGCCCTCGGCACCGCCCCGAAGTTCGCCGTGCGCATCGACGTGCTGGCCCGCGAGACCGAGGAGGCCGCCTGGGACGAGATCAGGCGCGGCTGGGAGCACGTCGACCCGTCCGCGCTGGCCAGCGCGGACGGCGACTCGGTGGGCTGGCTGCGCAGCCAGTCGTTCGTGTCCTGGCCGGTGCGCCACCACCGGGAGCTGGAGGTCTCCCCGAACGTCTGGGGCGGCTTCCACCTGCTGCGGGGCGGCCCGGCGTTCGGCCTGGTCGGCAGCTACGCGCAGGTCGCCGAGCGGCTGGACGAGCTGATCGGCCTCGGCGTCGGCGCCTTCATCCTCGCGGGCGTCCCGCACCTGGAGGAGGCCTACCGCGTCGGCGAGGAGGTCCTGCCCCTGCTCAAGGGCCACGACGTGCGCGTGGCCTCCCCCCTCACGGCGGCGCTGTCCGACTCCCGCGCCTGACCCCCTGTCCCGACCTCCGTCCGCGACCACGCTTGAGAAAGGCTCGAACATGAGCGTCCGTGTCGGCTACTTCCCGCACAACAACTCGCTGTGGGTGCTGCGCCACCGCGGCATCCTGGAGCGCTCCCTGCCCGACGTCGAATGGGTCGACCTGCGCTCCCTCCCGTCCGGCGAGCGCCCCGACCCCACCAGGTCCCTGCCGTCCCTGCACGGCGACCACCTGTTCGACGGCGGGTACGACTTCATCGGCACCGGCTCCACCCCGCCGGTCACCGCCCAGGGCAAGGGCCACGACATCGTCTACGTCGCGGTCTCCGGCTCCCGGCACGAGAACGGGCGGCTGGTCGTCAAGCAGGACTCGCCCATCCACTCCCTGGAGGACCTGGCCGGCAAGCGCGTCGCGCTCGGCCACGGCTCCTGGCAGACCACGCTGCTGCTGTTCGCCCTGGACCGCGCCGGGCTCACCTGGAAGGACATCGAGCCCGTCGACGTCTACGGCGACGCCGCCCAGCTCTTCCTCGACGGCGAGGTGGACGCCTGGGTCGGCTCCTACCCCGCGCTGACCCGCGTCGAGCGCGAGACGACCGTCCGCGAGCTCGTCGCCACCGACGGGCTGTTCAGCCACCGCTCGCTGTGGTTCACCCGCCGCGACTTCGCCGCCGATCACCCCGAGGAGCTGGCCGCCATCGTCGCCGCCCTCCAGGAGTCCGACGCCTGGATCCGCGAGAACCCGCGCGCCGCGGCCGAGCTGTTCGCCGCCGACGACGGGGGAGACCTGGACGCGTGGGAGCACGCCCTGCGCACCCGCCCGTTCGGCCTCAACCCGGTCACCGAGGACTTCGTCGCCGAGCAGCAGCGCGCCGCCGACCTGTTCCACGCGAGCGGCCTCATCGACCGCAAGATCACCGTCTCCGAGGCCGTCCTGCCGGAGCTCAACCGCCTGGTCGAGTCCACCCGCCGCCCCTGACCCCGGCCGGGCCCGGTCGCGCGGAGAGGCGAGGGCCGTCCCGGGGGACCGGCCGCGATCCGGTCTCCCGGGACGGACGGCGCCACGCCGGGGCCCGATTGCTGACAGGCTCGGGGCATGCGGATCGATCTGCACACGCACTCCACCGCGAGCGACGGCACCGACGCCCCCGACGTCCTGATGAGGCACGCCGCCGGGGCCGGGCTCGACGTGATCGCGCTGACCGACCACGACACCACGGCCGGATGGGCGCGGGCGGCCTCGGCCGTGCCGCCGGGGCTGACGCTGGTGCCCGGCGCCGAGCTGTCGGGACGGTGGTACCGGGACGAGCCGACGATCGGCCTGCACCTGCTGGCCTACCTGTTCGACCCCGGCCACCCGGGGCTGACGGCCGAGCTGGCCGCGGTGCGGCGCTCACGCGACCGGCGCGCCGAGGCGATCGTCGAGATGCTGAACGCCGACGGCGTAGACCTCACCATGGACGAGGTGCGCGCCCTGGTCGCGGGCGGCACCGCCGGCCGCCCGCACGTGGCCCGCGCCCTGGTCGCCCGCGGCCTGGTCGGGTCGGTGGACGAGGCGTTCGCCCCCCAATGGCTCGGCGGGCGCTACCGGCTCCCCAAGACCGACATCGACGTGCTCACCGCGATACGGCTGATCGGCGAGGCGGGCGGCGTGGCCGTGCTGGCCCACCCCATGGCGGGCAGCCGGGGCCACGTCCTGCCGGACGCGCTGATCGCCGGCCTCGCGGACGCCGGGCTGTGGGGCATCGAGGCCGATCACGTCGACCACGCGCCCGAGGACGCCGCCCACGTCCGCGCGCTGGCCCGCGAGCTGGGGCTGCGCGTGACCGGGTCCAGCGACTACCACGGCGACAACAAGACCGTCCGGCTCGGCGCCTTCACCACCGGCCGCGAGGTCTACGAGGACCTGGTGTCCACCGCGACCGGCGCCGTCCCCGTCCAGGAGCCCGCCCGGTGAGGACCGGTCAGAGCGGGTCGCCCGGGAGGGCGGCGTACTCGCGGCGCAGCGTGGTGAGGATCGGGTCGTCGACTCGCAGCTCCGCGCCGTCGATGGAGCGGACGGCGCGCGGGCCGGCCGCGGCGTTGGTGACGAAGGCGGCGGTCATGCCGGGCAGGTCGTCGACGTCGATCTCGGCCTGGGAGGACGGGATGCCCGCGCGCTCGGCGATCCGCTCCAGAAGGCGCATGGTGACGCCGTTCAGGCGGTCGAAGCCCGGCCAGAGCACGCGCCCGTCCCGGATGAAACCGATGTTCCACGTCGGCCCCTCGGTGACCCGCGCCCTGCCGTCGGTGAACAGCACGTCGTCGTAGCCGCCGAGCAAGGAGAACCGCCGCTGGACCAGCGGCCCGAACAGGCCGGTGTGCTTGAGCTCCGGCAGGTCGCGCTCGTACTCGGCGGTGCCGAGGGCCAGGGGCGGCAGGTCGCCGGGGACGGGCCGCGTGCCGACCAGGATCTCGGGGTTCGCCTTGGCCGCGGGCCTCGCGATGTCGAACTCGGGATCGAAGACGGTGACGCGGACGACCACCGGCGGGCCCCCGGCGGTGGCCCGCCGCACCAGGTGGCGGACCCGGTCGAGGTCGAGGTCGGCGCCGTGCAGGACGCGGCAGTCCCCCTGCAGCCGGTCGAGATGGAGCGACAGCCCGCGCACCCGGTCGTCCTCGACCCGCATGGTCGTGAAGTGCCCGTAGTTGTGCGACGCGAGCGCGCCGAGCTCGCCGGCGGTGGCGGGACGCCCGTTCAACTCCATCATGCGGCCATCCTGACACCTGCCCGAGGCCCGCGAACCCCGGCGGCGGCCGTGTTCGCCGCCGGCGTGACCGCCCCTGGCGTGACCGCTCCGGGCGCGCCCCTGCCGGGTCTCGGGCGAAGGGAGAGAAGGTAGGGTCTGCCGGGTGGGCGAGGTGCTGGGGACGGCCGGGACGGCGGTGGGCATGTTCGCCGGCACCAACGTCGACGACATCATCGTCCTCACCGTGCTCTTCCTGGCCGCGCGGGCCGGGGGCCGGCCGCGGCCGTGGCACATCTGGGCGGGGCAGTACGCCGGCATCGCCGCGCTCGTCGCCCTGTCGGCGCTCGCCGCGCTGGGGCTCACCGTCCTGCCCGACCGCTGGGTGGGCCTGCTCGGCCTGGTGCCGCTCGGCCTCGGGCTGTGGGGGCTGGTCAGGGCGGTGCGCGGCCGTGGCGGCGACGGCGAGGATCCCCCCGCGGTGGCGACCGGGCCGCTGTCGGTGGCGGGCGTGACGCTGGCGAACGGCGCGGACAACATCTCGGTCTACACCCCGGTCTTCCGCTCCATCGGAGCCGCGGCCACCGTCCTGACCGTCGCGGTGTTCGCGGCCGGAGTGGCGGTGTGGTGCCTGGCGGGGTCATGGCTCGGATCCCACCCCGCGGTGGTCGGCCTGGTGCGGCGGCACGGCGGGTGGATCGTCCCCACGGTGTTCACGGCGATCGGCGCGGTGATCGTTCTCGGCTCGGGTGTGCTCGGCGAACTGCTCTAGCCGGCGGCGTCCGGAACCGCGGGGCACGGGACGGCCGGAATGCCGGGGCCCGGCGCCGGCCCAGAATGGTCTACACCAATAGGCGTCGCGGGAATGGGGAGTGAATCTTCGCGGCGGCTTCCCGTAATTGGTATATACCAGGTGGCCGGGCGTTCGACTTTGGCGTCCGAGGGCTTCCGCAGGGGAATGGATTAGACCGCTATATTGGGGTCTAGCTGCGAAGACATCGTCCCGAAACGTGGGTGACGTTTCCCGGTCAGATTCATAGGTAGAGTCCCCGGCAACGAGGCGGAATCGTACGCCGCGAAGTCGTTGAAGGAGCTCGAGTGCCCAAATACGTGTACGACTTCACCGAGGGGAACAAAGATCTGAAAGATCTTCTCGGTGGTAAGGGTGCCAATCTCGCGGAGATGACGAACCTGGGTCTGCCCGTGCCTCCGGGGTTCACGATCACCACCGAGGCGTGCCGCGCCTACCTGCGCGAGGGCGGCCTTCCCGAAGGGCTCGACGAGGAGGTCGAGGCCCACCTGGAGGCGCTGGAAGGGCGCATGGGCAAGCGGCTCGGCGCCGCGGCGGACCCGTTGCTGGTCAGCGTGCGCTCCGGGGCCAAGTTCTCCATGCCCGGCATGATGGAGACCGTCCTCAACATCGGCCTCAACGACGAGTCCGTCCAGGGCCTGGCCAAGCAGGCCGGCGACGACCGCTTCGCCTGGGACTCCTACCGCCGCCTCATCCAGATGTTCGGCAAGACCGTCCTCGGCCTGGAGGGCGACCTGTTCGAGACGGCGATCGACGACCTCAAGCGCGGCAAGGGCGTGGTCAGCGACCTCGACCTGGACGCGGCGGACTTCCAGCGCCTCGTGGACACCTACAAGGGCATCGTCAGGGAGCACACCGGCGGCGACTTCCCCTCCGACCCGCGCGAGCAGATGCGCCAGGCCGTCCGCGCCGTCTTCGACTCCTGGAACGCGCCCCGCGCGATCATCTACCGCCGCCAGGAGCGCATCCCCGAGGAGCTCGGCACGGCGGTCAACATCGTGGCGATGGTCTACGGCAACCTCGGCATGGAGTCGGGCACCGGCGTCGCCTTCACCCGCGACCCCGGCTCGGGCCAGCAGGGCGTCTACGGCGACTACCTGCAGAACGCCCAGGGCGAGGACGTGGTCGCGGGCATCCGCAACACCGTGCCGCTCCAGCGGCTGGAGGAGATCGACCCCGCGTCCTACCAGCGGCTCCTTGAGATCATGAAGACGCTGGAGGACCACTACCGCGACCTGTGCGACATCGAGTTCACGATCGAGCGCGGCAAGCTGTGGATGCTGCAGACCCGGGTGGGCAAGCGCACCGCGGCGGCGGCGTTCCGCATCGCGACCCAGCTCGTCGACCAGGGCCTCATCGACATGGACGAGGCCGTCAGGCGGGTCAGCGGCGCCCAGCTCGCCCAGCTCATGTTCCCCCGGTTCGACGGGGGCGCCGAGAAGAAGACCATCACCAAGGGCATGAACGCCTCCCCGGGCGCGGCGGTCGGCAAGGCCGTCTTCTCCTCCGAGCGCGCCGCGGAGCTGGCGGGCAAGGGCGAGGACGTCATCCTGGTCCGCCGCGAGACCACCCCCGACGACCTGGCCGGCATGATCGCCGCCAGGGGCGTGCTGACCAGCAGGGGCGGCAAGACCTCCCACGCCGCCGTGGTCGCGCGCGGCATGGGCAAGACCTGCGTGTGCGGCGCGGAGGAACTGGACGTCGACGCCAGGGCCGGGCGCTTCACCGCCCCCGGCGGGCTGACCGTCCAGGAGGGCGACGTCATCTCGATCGACGGTAGCACCGGCGAGGTGTTCCTCGGCGAGGTGCCGGTCGTGGACTCCCCGGTCGTGGAGTACTTCGAGGGCGTGGGCGGGACGGCCGACGAGCTCGTCCAGGCCGTGGACCGCGTCATGCGCCACGCCGACGAGCGCCGCCGCATGGCCGTGCGCGCCAACGCCGACAACCCCGAGGACGCCGCGCGCGCCCGCAGGTTCGGCGCCGAGGGCATCGGCCTGTGCCGCACCGAGCACATGTTCCTCGGCGACCGCCGCCGCCTCGTCGAGGACCTGATCCTCGCCGAGTCGGACGAGGACCGCCGGGCGGCGCTCGGCGCGCTGGAGCCGCTGCAGAAGTCCGACTTCGTGGGGATCCTGGCGGCGATGGACGGGCTGCCGGTGACGATCCGCCTCATCGACCCGCCGCTGCACGAGTTCCTGCCCGACATCACCGCGCTGTCGGTGAAGATCGCGGTGGCCGGGGACGAGGCCGAACCGCGGGACCGCAGGCTGCTCACGGCCGTCAAGCGCCTGCACGAGCAGAACCCGATGCTCGGCCTGCGCGGCGTGCGCCTCGGCCTGGTGATCCCGGGCCTGTTCACGATGCAGGTGCGGGCCATCGCCGAGGCGGCGGCCGAGCGGCGCGCGGCCGGGGGAGACCCGCACGCGGAGATCATGATCCCGCTGGTGAGCGCCGTCCAGGAGCTGGAGGGCGTACGCGACGAGGCCGAGAAGATCCTCGCGGAGACCGGCGTCGAGGCGCTGATCGGCACGATGATCGAGGTGCCGCGCGCGGCCCTGACCGCCGGGCAGATCGCCGAGGCGGCGCGCTTCTTCTCGTTCGGCACCAACGACCTCACCCAGATGACGTGGGGCTTCTCGCGCGACGACGTCGAGGCGGCGTTCTTCTCGCGCTACCTGGACCTCGGCATCTTCGGGGTGTCGCCGTTCGAGACGATCGACAGGAGCGGCGTCGGCCGCCTCATGCGGATCGCCGTCGAGGAGGGCCGGGCCACCCGTCCCGACATCAAGCTCGGCATCTGCGGCGAGCACGGCGGCGACCCCGAGTCCGTCCACTTCTGCCACGAGATCGGCCTGGACTATGTGTCCTGCTCGCCGTTCCGGGTGCCGGTGGCCCGCCTGGAGGCCGGGCGGGCGGCGCTGTCGGGCGGGGAGTCCGAGACCCGCTGAGCGCGGGACTCCGGCCCGGGCCACCGCTGGGGGTGCTCGGGCCGGGGTGGGACCGCCGGTGGGCTGGGGTGGCCTACGGGGCGGATGATCTGCGAAAATACCGGAAATGCCGTGGATGCCGTGAGTTTCCCGCATGTTAGTAATTACCGACCCGTCGCGCGGGTAGCATCCCGCTACCGATGAGAGCCTACGACCACTCCGATCAGGCCAGATGGGTACCGGAACCCGCCGGCAACCCCGAGCGCAGCGCGTTCGAACGCGACCGGGCCCGCGTGCTGCACAGCGCGGCGCTGCGGAGGCTGGCGGCCAAGACGCAGGTGGTCGGGCCGGGCGACGTCCCCGACCACGGCCGCCACATCCCGCGCACCCGCCTGACCCACTCCCTGGAGTGCGCGCAGATCGGCAGGGAGATGGGCAAGGCGCTCGGCTGCGACCCCGACCTGGTCGAGACGGCGTGCCTCGCGCACGACCTCGGCCATCCCCCCTTCGGGCACAACGGCGAGACCGCGCTGAACGAGCTGGCCGCCCGCTGCGGCGGCTTCGAGGGCAACGCCCAGAGCCTGCGCCTGCTCACCCGGCTGGAGGCCAAGGTCCTCACCGCCGACGGCCGCAGCGCCGGGCTGAACCTCACCCGGGCGACGCTCGACTCCGCGCTGAAGTACCCCTGGACCTCCGCGCACGGCGCCAAGTACGGCGTCTACCCCGACGACATGCCGGTCTTCGCCTGGGTCAGGCAGGGCGTGCCCGCCGGCAGCGTCAGCTTCGAGGCCCAGGTCATGGACTGGTCCGACGACGTCGCCTACTCCGTCCACGACCTGGAGGACGCGCTGCACTCCGGCCACGTCCTGCCCGCGACCCTGCGCGACCCCGGCGAGCGGCGTGAGGTGTGCGAGCGCACCCTCAAGTGGTACGCCGACGACAGCGGCATGACCGAGCTGGAGGAGACCTTCGCCCGGCTCATCGAGGAGCCGCTGTGGCCGTGGCGCTTCGAGGGCAGCATGAGCGACCTGGTCGCGCTGAAGTCGTTCACCAGCGCGCTGATCGGCCGGTTCTGCCTGTCCGCGCAGGCGGCGACCCGCGCGGCGTACGGCGCGGGCGCGCTCACCCGGCACGGGGCCGAGCTGGTCGTGCCAAGGACGACGCGGCTGGAGTGCGCGCTGCTCAAGGGGCTGACGGCCCACTACGTGATGGCCAGGGACGAGCACAGCGCCAACCAGGCCCGCCAGCGCGAGCTGATCGCCGAGCTGGCCTCGATGATCATGCTGGGCGCCCCCGCCACCCTGGAGCCCGCGCTGCGCCCGGCGTTCGCCGAGGCCGGCGACGACGCCGCCCGGCTGCGCGTGGTCGTCGACCAGATCGCCTCGCTCACCGACGGCTCGGCGGTGAGCCTGCACCGCGGCCTCGGCGGACGCCGCTAGCCGCCTCTCCGCGCCCTGGGACGCCGGCCCTCAGCCGCGCGTCACGTCCGGTTCGCCGGTCTGCGTCGGCACGGGCTTCTTCGGCGGACGCTTCACCGGCTTGGAGGCGCACAGCGTGCGGCAGGGCGGCGTCGCGCCGACCGCGGCGCGCACGGCGGCCACCCGCGCTGCGGGCGAAAGGGTGGCGTTGCCGTTCAGCCAGGCGTCCAGGTAGGTCCACGGGTCCACCATGCCCCGGCGCACCCACCAGTACTTGGCGGAGGTGGACCACGACACCGCGAAGTACAGGTTGGTCCCCTCGTCCTTGGCGTTCCCGGAGTCGCCGACCCGGCCGAGAAGCTGCCCGGCGGCGACCCGCGCCCCCGGCCGCAGGCCCGGCGCGACGCTGTCGAGGTGCCCGCCGAGGTAGCGCACGCCGTCGTCGCCGACGATCGAGACGAAGCGGCCCTCGCGGTCGGCGCCCCTGTCGGTGGAGGCCGTCCAGCGGTTCCTGGCGTTGACCTCGTGCACGACGCCGCCGACCGGCGCGACGAACGCGCAGCCCTTCCCGGTCCAGATGGTGGCCTTCGGCAGCACGAGCCGGCCGCGGGTGTAGGTGGCCCGGCAGCCCTTCACGGGGAAGGCGTAGGTGAAGCGCGACAGCTTGGGCGGGGGCACCCGGACCGGCTCGTCGCCCGCGGGCGGGGTCACCCGGGCCTGCGGAGCGGGGGTGACGGTCGGGCCGAGCGTGGCGGCGTCGATCGGGCCGCGCCCGGCGCTCGGGGAGGCCTCGAAGGCCGCGGGCGCGCTCGGCACGTCCTGCGGGACGGACGTCGGCCGGGTGCTGATGCCGGCCACTCCGCCGGGCGCGGCGCAGGCGGTGGCGACGAGCATCGTCGCGGCAATGGCGGCGAGTCGCCCCGATCGCATGATCTCCACCCGTGTGACGTTACCGAAACCAGCTCCGAACCAAGCGTTCTCTTTCTAACCGACCTTCAACCCCGACACGACCCATTCGCGAAAAATCCCCCATCACGGACGCCGCGTGCCCAGCGTGCGGGCGCCGAGTCGTAGACTCACCGGCGTGGCAGGGCGGATCAGTGACGAGGACATCGCGCTCGTGCGGGAGCGGTCGGCGATCGCCGACGTCGTAGGGGAGCACATCCAGCTTCGCAACGCCGGCGGCGGCAACCTCAAGGGGCTGTGCCCCTTCCACGAGGAGAAGACGCCGTCGTTCAACGTGACCCCCTCCCGTGGCTACTGGTACTGCTTCGGCTGCGCCGAGGGCGGGGACGTCATCACCTTCGTCCGCAAGCTGGAGCATCTGTCCTTCACCGAGGCGATCGAGCGGCTGGCCCAGCGCGCCGGCCTCCAGCTCCGCTACGAGCAGGGCGGGTACGTCCCCGGGCGCGAGCACGGCGAGCGCAGCCGCCTCATCGAGGCCCACAAGGCCGCCGCCGAGTTCTACGCCGCCCAGCTCGCCGAGGCCGAGGCCGCCCCCGGCCGCCGGTTCCTGTCCGAGCGGGGTTTCGAGCGCGTGGACGCCGAGCACTTCGGCGTGGGCTACGCCCCGTCCGACTGGGACCGGCTGAGCCGCCACCTGATGGGGCGCGGCTTCACCGCCGCGGAGCTGATCAAGGGCGGCCTGGCCAGGGAGGGCCGCCGGGGCCCGGTGGACCGCTTCCGCGGCCGGCTCGTCTGGCCGATCCGCGACATCACCGGCGAGACGATCGGGTTCGGCGCCCGCAGGCTCCTGGACGGCGACGACGGGCCCAAGTACCTCAACACCCCCGAGAGCCCCATCTACAAGAAGAGCACGGTGCTCTACGGCATCGACCTGGCCAAGCGCGAGATCTCCAAGCGCTCCCAGGCCGTCGTCGTCGAGGGGTACACCGACGTGATGGCCTGCCACCTGGCCGGGGTGCCCACGGCGGTCGCCACGTGCGGCACGTCCTTCGGCGAGGAGCACATCAAGGTGCTGCGGCGGCTGCTGCTCGACCAGGCCGAGTTCCGCGGCGAGGTCGTGTTCACCTTCGACGGCGACTCCGCCGGCCAGAAGGCCGCCCTGCGCGCCTTCGCCGACGAGCAGAAGTTCGTCACCCAGACCTTCGTGGCCGTCCAGCCGGAGGGCCTCGACCCCTGCGACCTGCGCGTCAAGCACGGCGACGCCGCGGTCCGCGACCTGATCGCCGGCCGCGAGCCGCTGTTCGCGTTCGCCATCCGCAGCGTCATCTCCCGCTACGAGCTCGACACCAACGAGGGCCGCCTGTCCGCCCTGGACGCCGCCGCCCCGCTGGTCGCCGGCATCAAGGACCCCGCGCTGCGCGGCCGGTACGCCGTGGACCTGGACCGCTGGCTCGGCTTCATGGACGAGCGCATGGTGCTGCACCGCATCCAGGAGGTCGCCGGGGCCGGCGCGGGCGGGGGACGCCAGGGCGGCCGCGCCGCCGCCCCCGAGCGCGGCGGCAGGCGGGTCCCCGCGCCGCGCCCGCCGGCCGATCCCGCCGACCCCACGGTGCGCATCGAGTCCGAGGCGCTCAAGCTCGCCGTCCAGCGTCCCGCCCTCATGGGGCCGGAGTTCGACGCGCTCGGGACCGGCGCGTTCACGGTGCCCGAGCACGTGGCGCTGTACGAACTGATCATGACGGCGGGGGGGACGTCCTCGGGCGGCTCCGGCGGGCGCGACTGGGTGGACGCCCTGCTCGCCGTCACCGAGGACGACGCGCTGCGCGCGCTGGCGACCAGGTTCGCCGTCGAGCCGCTGCGCGCCGAGCTGGAGGGCGAGGAGCGCTACGGCGCGGCCGTGCTGGCCCGGCTGGCCGAGATCGCGGTGACCCGCGCGCTCGTTCAGGTGAAGGCCAGGATGGAGCGGCTGAACCCGATCGAGCAGCAGCAGGAGTACAACCGTCTGTTCGGGGAACTGGTGGCACTCGAACAACAACGGCGGGTGTTAAGAGAACGCGCCGTCGGCGCATAAGAATCTTTACTTTCCGCTGGTCACCGAGGCCAAACATTTGTTTGATATCGATTCGGTAATGAATTAAGCCTTACCATCGGTGACAAAAATAGGGCCTGCCGTTTTATGGCGGCCATACAGCAGACTATGCACCGTGGGTGCATCGGTGCTGCCAAGTGGACCGCCTTCGGTTGATCAGGTGGCGGATCTAGTCGCCAGAGGAAGAGAGCGCGGGAGCGTCACCGTCGACGACGTGGCCGCCGCGCTCGACCGCTCCGAGTTGCCACCCGACGCGCTGGAGCGCGTCGTGCGGATGCTCGCGGAAAAGGGCGTGGAGGTGCTCGAGCCGCAGGGCGACGACGACACCGCCCGCCCGGACGAGGAGGACGTCGGCAAGCGCGCGCCGACCAGCGACCTCGTCCGCATCTACCTCCGCGAGATCGGCAGAGTGCCCCTGCTCACCGCCGAGGAGGAGGTCGAGCTGGCGAAGGCCATCGAGGCCGGGCTGTTCGCCGAGGACAAGCTCTGCGAGTCCCGCCTGCCCACCCCGGAGTTCGAGGAGCTGGTCTGGGAGGGCGTGCGCGCCAAGCAGCGCCTCATCGAGGCCAACCTGCGGCTCGTGGTGTCGATCGCCAAGCGCTACGTCGGCCGCGGCATGCTCTTCCTGGACCTGATCCAGGAGGGCAACCTGGGCCTGATCCGCGCGGTCGAGAAGTTCGACTACACCAAGGGCTACAAGTTCTCCACCTACGCCACCTGGTGGATCCGCCAGGCCATCACCCGGGCGATCGCCGACCAGGCGCGGACGATCCGCATCCCCGTGCACATGGTGGAGACGATCAACAAGCTGGTGCGGGTGCAGCGCCAGCTCCACCAGGACCTCGGCCGGGAGCCCGCCCCCGAGGAGATCGCCCTGGAGATGGACCTCCCCGTGGACCGGGTGGTGGAGATCCAGCGCATCGCCCAGGAGCCGGTGTCGCTGCAGTCGCCCATCGGCGAGGAGGACTCCGACCTCGGTGACTTCATCGAGGACGCCGACGCCGTCGTGCCCATCGAGGCCGCCGCGTTCATCATGCTGCAGGACCAGCTCGACGACATCCTCGCCACCCTCTCCGACCGCGAGCAGCGCATCATCCAGTTACGCTTCGGCCTCTCCGACGGCCACCCGCGGACGCTGGAGGAGGTGGGCCGCGAGTTCGGCGTGACCCGCGAGCGTATCCGCCAGATCGAGTCGAAAACGCTCGCCAAGCTGCGTCACCCCACGCGCGCCCAGATGCTGCGCGACTATCTCGACTGAGATCGCGCGCCCGCCGGCGGCAGGCCCGGCGGGCGCGGCGATATCGCGCCATTCACGCGCCGCGGTGAAGGGCTCGGAAATGGACCCCGAACGGGGTCGCGCGGCACGGGTTTCGTTCATGGGCGATTCACGTTCGCCCCCATAGACGGTCGGAAAAGAGGAATCGGCGAGGGCGGGCGGGCGGCGTGAATCACCGGCCGCCGAAAAGGGCGGGCCGCCCGCCCGGCCACCGGCCTGGCCCGCGCGCCGTCCATGGTCACCAAGGCCATGGGCCGTGGACGGCGCGCGGGCCGCGACCGCCCGGTGGGCGACCGGCCGCCGTCGCCCGATAGCTTGCACGCATGAGACTTCCCTGGCGTTCCCACGCCCTTCCCGCTGAGGCCGGTGTCACGCTGGAGCCGGGGGAGCGGGCGCTGGTCCACGCCCGCACGCCGGACGGCGGCTACGTCGTGGTGACCGACCGCGCGCTGCGCCTGCCGGGCGAGGCCCCGCTGCCGTGGTACAGGATCGACCGGGCCCAGTGGGACGAGGAGGGGCTGCACGTCGTCGCGACCGACGGCGCCGAGTGGCGGCTCCCGCTGCCGGAGCCGGGGCGGCTGCCCGAGGCGGTGCGCGAGCGGGTCACCTCCACCATCCTGGTCAACCGGCACGTGCGGCTGATGGAGCGCGGGGGAGTGCGGCTGGTCGCGCGCCGGGTGCCCGGGCGGGACGACGCGCTGTGGGAGATGGTCTTCGATCCCGGGCTGGACGCCGCCGACCCCGGCCTGCGCGCCGCCGCCGACCAGGTGCTGGAGGGCCTGCGCCGCAACCTCGGCGTCTGAGGCCGGAGGTCACCGGGCGCCGAGGGCCCGTCCAGGGGGACGAGGCGCCGGAGACGCCAGGAAACGATCGAGGCCCGCGTCGCCGCGGGCCTCGATCGTGCGCGGGCGGTCAGGTGACCCGCTGGACCTCGGTGTCCGGCCACCCGGTGCCGGTGTCGGCCTCGCCGACGACCCGCCCGTTCTTGTGCAAGAAGGGCACCCGGTCGCCGAGGACGTCGCCGAGCTTGTGCCGGGTGACCTCGGCGGCCTTGGACGCCTGCGCGCCCGCGAGCCCCGCCGCCTGCTGGATCCTGGGACTGTCCACGACCCGTTGGCCGATCCGCCTGATCTGCTCGTAGCGCTCACGGCCGGCCCGGCTGCCGAGGACGTACCCGACGGCCAGGCCCACGACGAACGTCAATCGATATCGCATCTTTCACACCTCCGCGTGCGGCTGGCTTCCCGCTTGCCGGGTCCCCTACCCCGGCGGCGTGCGGTTATGGTCCCGAGTCGCGGTCACTTCCCCGGAGACGCCCGCCGGGGAGGCCCGGGCGGGTGATCGAGTGCGACACGCACCCCCGGGAATGCGCTAATCTAGTTCCGCGCCGCGAGGAAGGGCCGGAAAGATCCTCCGAGTGACGCGCGATCCCGTGTAGCTCAATCGGCAGAGCAGCCGGCTGTTAACCGGCAGGTTATAGGTTCGAGTCCTATCGCGGGAGCAACGCTCCGACAGCCCCAGGGTGATCACCCTGGGGCTGTCGGCGTTTCCGGGGCCCTCTTTGCCATATGGCGGGACAAATCACAGCCGATGGCCCAAGATGTGGGTTTGCCGGGCTTCGTGGCACCCCGCCACCGCCCGGGCGCGCATCGTGACCGCGCCCGGGTCCGCGGGGGCCGGGAGCCCGGTGGCCGCGGATCATGCCAAGGACAGCGGGGAAGGGCCGCTGCGCGCAGGGCGCTCGCGTCACCCCGGACGACGCCGGACGCCCGTGGAACCTCGTGGCGGTTGTCGCATGCTCGCGTGGTGGAGATCCCTGCCCCGTGCCCCTTTTCGTGCCCCCTTTCGTGCCCGCGGCGTGCCCGCGCGGCGGCCCTGGCCCGTGCCCCCGCACCGCCAGGGCGCCGGCACGGGCCCCGTCGACCCGGCCCAGGCCGAGGAGTTCCTGAGGCTCTTCCACGCCGACAACCCCTCCGCGGGTCCGGCGCGGCCGAGGATCCGGGAGGTCACCGCGCAGATCGCCAGGTCCGGCACCTATGTCCACACCGCCGCGGAGCTGGAGTACGGCGCGCGGATCGCCTGGCGCAACAGCGGCCGGTGCATCGGACGCCTGTACTGGCGGTCGCTGCGGATCCGGGACCGCCGCGCCGTCGAGACCGCGGACGGCGTCGCGCGGGAGTGCGTCCGCCACCTGCGCGAGGCGACCGGCGGCGGCCGGATCCGCCCCACGATCACGGTCTTCGCCCAGGACCGCCCGGGGCGCCCCGGGCCGCGGATCTGGAACGAGCAGCTCATCCGCTACGCCGGCTACCGGGGCCGGGACGGCGTGGTCGTGGCCGGGGACGCGCGCAACGCCGCGCTCACGGCCACGGCGCTGCGCCTCGGCTGGCCGGGCGGGCCGGGGACGGACTTCGACGTGCTGCCGTTGCTGGTCGAGGCGGGCGGCGCGCCGCCGCTGCTCGCCCCGGTCCCGCGGGACGCGGTCCTCGAGGTGCCGCTCGAACACCCGGCGCACCCCTGGTTCGCCGAACTCGGGCTGCGCTGGCACGCGGTGCCCGCGATCTCCGGCATGTGCCTGGAGATCGGCGGCGTCTGCTACCCCTGCGCGCCGTTCAACGGGTGGTACATGGGGACCGAGATCGGCGCGCGCAACCTCGCCGACGAGGACCGCTACAACCGGCTCGGCGCCGTGGCCGAGGGGCTCGGCCTGGACACCTCCAGCGACCGGACGCTGTGGAAGGACCAGGCGCTGGTCGAGCTGAACGTCGCCGTGCTGCACTCCTTCGCCCGCGCGGGCGTGACGATCACCGACCACCACACCGAGGCGCGGCGGTTCATCACCCACCTGGAGCGCGAGGAGCGCTCCGGCCGCGTCTGCCCGGCCGACTGGTCGTGGATCGTTCCGCCGCTGTCCGGCGCGCTGACTCCGGTCTTCCACCGGTACTACGACGACGTGCTGCTGTCCCCGGCGTTCGTCCATCATCCGCGCAAGAGCGAGCACGAAGGCTGAGCCGGCCGCCGGGAAGTGGTGTACAACGGGGAGGGGCTGTGTAGAACGATATTCGGTAGTGGTTTCCGTGAGGAGGGTCCGTGTCCGATCTCGTGCTGTCGTCCCTGGACGACGGCGTGCTGACGCTGACGTTCAACCGTCCCGACCGGCTCAACGCCTGGACGGGGGCGCTCGGGCGCCGCTACTTCGACCTGCTGGACGAGGCCGACCGCGACCCCGGCGTCCGCGTCATCGTGGTCACCGGCGCGGGTAGAGGCTTCTGCGCGGGCGCCGACTTCGAGACGCTGGCCGCCATCCGGGACGGCTCCTACGACGAGGAGCAGGACAGGCGTCCCGGCACCCACCCGACGACGATCCGCAAACCGATCATCGCGGCGGTCAACGGGGCCTGCGCCGGCTTCGGCATGCTCCAGGCGCTGGTGTGCGACCTCGTGTTCACGGCGGCCGAGGCCAAGTGGACCACCGCCTTCGCCCGCCTCGGCCTGATCGCCGAGTACGGCCTGGCGTGGGTGCTGCCCAAGCTCGCCGGGCAGGCCAGGGCCATGGAACTGCTGCTGTCCGGCCGCACGTTCACCGGCGCGGAGGCGGGCCGGCTCGGCCTGGCCTGGCGCGTGACGCCGGGGGAGCGGCTGGCGGAGGAGGTCGCCGGCTACGCGCGGGAGCTGGCCGCCCGCAGTTCCCCGGCGTCGATGGCCGTGATCAAGCGGCAGGTCTGGGGCGACTGGGAGACGACGCTGGACGCCTCCAGCGCCGAGGCGTTCCGGCTCATGATCGAGTCGTTCGCCCGGCGCGATTTCGCCGAGGGCGTCGCGAGCCATCTGGAACGCCGTCCGCCCGCGTTCCCGCCGCTCGGGCGGCCGGACTGACGCGCCGCGCCGCCCGGCGGGCCGCCTCCGGCCCCCTTCGCGCGGCCCCTGCGTTCGCCAGGCCGCCGAGCGATGGTGTTGAATGGGAGCGGTTGTAGTAGAGGTTCGTTACGTGTAGCAGCGCCTGCGAAGTTCTCACAGCGGGCGTTCCACCATGCGAAGCCAACGTGCTTTCGAGGGGCGGTCGGTCGCCGGACAACCCGAGGAGCCGCATCCGCGGGCCTCGCAGATCGTCTCAATGAGGAGAATCAGTCCATGGCTCAGGGAACCGTCAAGTGGTTCAACGCCGAGAAGGGCTTCGGCTTCATCGCGCCCGACGACGGCGGCGCCGACGTCTTCGTCCACTACTCCGCCATCGACTCCAGCGGCTACCGCAGCCTGGAGGAGAACCAGCGGGTCGACTTCCAGACGACGCGCGGTCCGAAGGGGCCCCAGGCCGAGCAGGTCCGCCCGATCTGACGCGCGGGGCGCCGACGCGTGAGGGGGGCCGCCAGGCCCCCTGACGACGAGTCGCGTGCTCGCACGGAGGGGCCGTCAGGCCCCGCCCGGACGGGCCGCGTCTCTCACCTGGTCATCATGACCACCGACACAGCGGGCCGTAAGGCTCCGTGAGGGCGGCGGGTGCCGTTCTCATCCTCGGGACGCGGGCGGCAGGTTTGCCGAGAGGCGACCGCCCCGCGTCCATCGATTGGAGGTCCCATCGATGGACCTGCACCTTCTCATCCAGGCCGACTCGACCCTCTGCCGCGTGACCGGCGACGTCGACATCTCCTGTTCACCCGAACTGCGCGAGCGCCTCCTGGCCGCGCTACAGCCCCCGCGTCCCCGCCTCGAGGTGGACCTGTCGGGGGTCACCTTCATGGACGCGAGCGGCGTCGCCGCCCTGATGGCCGCCCGGCGGCGCTCGCTGCGCCTCGGCGGAGGGGTGTGCCTGATCTCGCCCTCCTCGTCCGTGCTCCGCGTGCTGGAGGCCAGCGGCCTCAGCGCCCGTTTCCCCGTCCGCCGGAAGCGCGTTCCCGCCGAGACCCTGGACGCGGTCCGCACCGCGCAGGCGGCCTTCCGCCACTGATCCCCGCCGCGATGGCGCGGCATCTGACATGGAACGGCGCCCTCCCTTCGGGGAGGGCGCCGTTCGTCATACCATTGACGCGCCGAGGATTTCCTGTAATCCCTACCGTCAAGATAGCTGAATACCGGGAGGCGAGCGTGACCGCGTCAATCTGCGTCGTCGGCGCCGGGGCCACGGGGATCCGCCTGGTGGAGCGGATACGCGCCCACGCCTCCGCCGGGCCGCTGGACGTCCACGTCGTGGACCCTCAGGCGGCCGGCACGGCGGCGCCGCCGTCCCCGGACGCGCTGCGGGTCCACGCCCACCGGGCCAGCGCCGTCGATCTGTCCGGCCGGTTCGTCCTCCTCGACGACGGCACCCGCCTGGACACCTGCGCCGTCGTCCTCGCCCACGCCTGGCCCGACGTGCTGCCCTCGCCCCGCGAGCGCGAACTGCGCGACTTCGCCCGCGACCACGGCCTGTACTACCGGCCCGCCGGGCACGCGGGCGGCCGTCCCTCCCTGGACCGGGTGCCGGGCGGGCGGCCGGTGCTGGTGCTCGGGCTCGGGGCGGTGATGTCCGGCGTCGTCGCCCGGCTCACCACCGGGCGGGGCGGCCGGTTCCGGCCGGGGCGCGACGGCGGGCCCGTCTACCTGCCGAGCGGCGCGGAGCCTCTGATTCACGCCGGGTCCCCGCGCGGAGTGCCCCACCACGCCCGGCACGCCTACCGGACCGGCGACCCGCCCCCGGCCCCGCGCTTCGTCACCGCGCTCGGCCCCGGGCCGCACGACTTCCGGCGCGAGGTGTGGCCGCTGGTCGCCAAGGACCTGGCCTACGCCTACTACCACCACCTGCTCACCCTCCACCGGGACCGGGCCCGTGTGGGCTGGCCCGGCTTCGCCGCCGCCTTCGCCGCCGAGGAGTGGGACGGCCCCGCCATGCGCGCGCTGATCCGCACGGCCGTGCCGCGCTTCGAGGACCGGCTCAACTTCGCCCGGCTCGACCGCCCGCTCGCCGGCATGCGCTTCGGCGACCTGGCGGGGCTGCAGCGGTGGACGTACGGCTACCTCGCCGCCGACCTGGCCCGTCGCGCCGACCCCGCCCACAGCGCCGACCTCGCCATGATCGAAGGGCTGCGCGGCGTGCTGGACGCCCTGGCCCGGCGGGTGCCGCAGGACGCCTGGCTCCACCGCCTGGCCCGGCACGCCGCGGGCGGCCTGTCCGCCACGCGGATCGCCGAGCTCAGGGCGCTGGGCCGGGCCGGCGTGCTGACCTTCCTCGGCGCCGCGGCCCGGGTCGAGCCCTCCGGGGACGGCGTCTGGCGCGCCACCTCGGCCAGCGTGCCCGGCGCCGTGACCGCCACCGCCTTCGTCGACGCCAGGCGCCCCGCCCCCAGCCTGGACCGCACCCGCGACCCGCTGCTCAGGCGCCTGCACGACCGGGGGGAGTGCGCCGAGGAATGCGGCCGGCTGAAGGTGAGCCTGCCCGGCAACCGCATCGTGGACAGCAGCGGCGCCGCGCACCCGCACCGCTTCGCGCTCGGCGGCTGGACCACCGGGGCCGACCCGCTGTCCGCCGACGACCCGCCGCTGGACGCCCTCGCCCGCGCCGTCCTCGCCGCGACCGCGGGCCCGACGGTGCCGCGGGTGGCCTGATCAGGCCAGGCGGCGCGCGCCCGGGGACGGGACGGCGGGCAGGAAGCGCGGGGCGCGCCAGCCGCGGGCCTCGTAGGCGCGGGCGACCTCGTGACGCACCGAGTCGAGACGGTCCACGGGGACCAGGGCGATCGCCGAGCCGCCGAACCCGCCGCCGGTCATGCGGGCGCCGCGCGCCCCGCCCCGGACGGCGGCCTCGACGGCGACGTCCAGCTCGGCGCAGGACACCTCGTACTGGTCGCGCAGCGAGAGGTGGGAGGCGTTCAGCAGGGCGCCGATCTCGCGCAGCGCCCCGGCGCGCAGCAGGCCGATCACGGCCTCGACCCGGTGGTTCTCGGTCACGACGTGCTGGGTGCGCCTGCGCTCGTCGCCCTCCAGCACCGCCAGCGCCCCGGCCAGGTCGGTGACGTCGCGCAGCGCCTCGACGCCCAGGCGCTTGGCGGCGTTCTCACAGTCGCGGCGGCGGCGGGCGTACTGGCCGTCGGCCAGCTCGTGGTGGACGCCGGTGTCGATGATCAGGACCTGGAAGCCCTCGGCGGCCAGGTCGAGCGGGACCGCGCGGGAGGCGAGGCTGCGGCAGTCCATGAACAGGGCGTGCCCCTCGCGGGAGAGCGCGGAGGCGGCCTGGTCCATGATGCCGCAGGGCATGCCCACGAAGTCGTTCTCGGCCCGCTGCGCCAGCAGGGCCAGCTCCATGCGGCCGAGGCCCAGGCCGTACAGCTCGTCCAGCGCGAGGGCGACCGAGACCTCCAGGGCCGCGCTGGAGGACAGGCCCGCGCCCCGCGGCACGTCGCCGTCGATCACCAGGTCGGCGCCGCCCGCCGCGTGCCCCGCCCGGCGCAGCGCCCAGAACACGCCCGCCACGTAGCGCGTCCAGCCCTCGGCCTCGTCCAGGACGGCGATCTCGTGGACGCGGGCGGACCCGTCCTGCAGGGAGAGCAGCCGGACCACCTCGTCGTCGCGGCGGGCGGCGGCGCAGGCCACGCCCCACGGCACCGCGAAGGGCAGCACGAACCCGCCGTTGTAGTCGGTGTGCTCGCCGATGAGGTTCACCCGGCCCGGGGCGTGCCACACCCCTTCCGGCTCGCGGCCGAAGGCCGCTCGGAATTCTTCGGCGACACGCATGACGACGCTCTCTCCTCGCTCGGGGTCCCCGCAAGCCTAGTGCGGCCCGCACCCGTGCCAAGCTGGGCCTGTGGACGAACGCCTCTCCCTCCCCGGGGCGCGGCTGCCGAGCCCGCTGGAGGAGATCGAGGATCGGCGGCTCGGCGGCGCGCGCCTGTTCCTCAAGCGCGACGACCTCATCCACCCCGACGTGCCGGGCAACAAGTGGCGCAAGCTCAGGGACAACCTGGCCGAGGCGGCCCGGCGCGGCGAGGACACGCTGCTGACCTTCGGCGGCGCATACTCGGGCCACATCCGCGCGACCGCCGCGGCCGGGCGGCTGTTCGGGTTCGCGACGATCGGGGTGATCCGCGGCGAGGAGCACCTGCCCCTCAACCCGTCCCTGGCGTACGCGGCGGCGCAGGGCATGCGGCTGACCTACATGGACCGCACGACCTACCGGGCCAAGAACACCCCCGAGGTGATCGCCCGGCTGCGCGCCGAGCACGGCCGGTTCCACCTGATCCCCGAAGGGGGGAGTAACGCCCGGGCGGTGCGCGGCTGCGCCGAGCTGCCCGCCGAGATCGAGGCGCAGGGCGTCGCCTACGACGTGATCTGCTGTGCCACCGGCACCGGCGGCACGCTCGCGGGCATCGCCGCCGGGCTGCCCCCGGGCCGCAGGGCCCTCGGCTTCTCCGCGCTGAAGGGCGGGGAGTTCCTGGCGGGCGAGGTCGACCGGCTGCGGCGCGAGGCGTTCGGCGCCTCCTCCGGCAACTACGGCCTGGAGTGCGGCTTCCACTTCGGCGGCTACGCCCGGCGCACCCCGGAGCTGGACGATTTCGCCGCCGGCTTCGCCGCCCGGCACGGCCGCGTCCTGGAGCCGGTGTACGTCGCCAAGATGATGTACGGCGTCTTCGCGCTCGCCGCGCGGGGCGCGTTCGCGCCCGGCACCCGGATCGTCGCGGTCGTCACCGGCTGAGGCGCGGCGCGGGCCGTTCCCGCTGTGCCGGCCGTTCCCGCGACGGAGTCGTACCGGGAACGTGACTCGACGCGCGTATGGTTCTCGGCGGGCCCGTCCCACGGGATTCAGCCATCCGAAGGAGAGGCAGGACGCATGCCGCCCGAACGACGCATCCTGTTCGTCCACGCGCACCCAGACGACGAGACGATCGGCACCGGCGCGACCATGGCCAGGTACGCGGCGGAAGGCGCCCACGTCTGCCTGGTGACGTGCACGCTCGGCGAGGAGGGCGAGGTCATCCCGCCCGAGCTGCGCCACCTCGCCGCCGACCGCGAGGACCGCCTGGGGGAGTACCGCGCCGGCGAGCTGGCCCGCGCGTGCGCGGCACTCGGCGTCGCCGACCACCGCTTCCTCGGCGGGGCCGGGCGCTGGCGCGACTCGGGCATGATGGGCGCCCCCACCAACGAGGACCCGGACTGCTTCTGGCAGGCCGACGTCGACCTTGCCGCCGCCGAGCTGGCCGGCATCGTGCGCGAGGTGTGCCCGCAGGTCATCGTGACCTACGACGACAACGGCTACTACGGCCACCCCGACCACATCCAGGCCCACCGGGTGGCCTGGCGGGCCTTCGAGAAGGCCGGCGACCCTTCCTTCGGCGAGGGCGAGCCCTGGACCCCCTCGCGCTTCTACGCCACCGCCATGCCGCTGTCGCTGCTGGAGGGCGCGGTGGACTCCGGTCCTTTCGCGCGGGTGAAGTCCGTCGAGGACTTCGGTTTCGGCGTTCCCGACGAGCAGATCACGACCCGCGTCGAGGCGGGGGGCCACCTCGACGCCAAGCTCGCCGCCCTGCGCGCCCACCGCACCCAGATCATGGTGAACGGCGGCCACTTCGCCCTGTCGAACAACGTCGGCCACCCCGTCTACCCCGCCGAGTACTACACGCGCCTGGCGGGCGACCCCGGCCCCCTCGACGCCGAGGGCCGCGAGACCGGCCTGTTCGGCTGACCGCGGCCGCCGGGGCGGCCAGGTCGAGACGAGGTCGTGACCTGGTGGTGTCCTGCCGGATCATTGCCGCCGCGTGGCCGCCGTCCTAGGGTGGCGGACGGGTCCATCGGGCACGCGTGCGCCGCAGGCGGGCGCGCCGGAACCTTGAGCCCTCGGGGACGGGAGGACGCACCCGTCCCCGAGGCCCGTCCCGTTCGCCGCCGCCCGGCCCTTCCGGCGAGGTCCGCCGGTCCAGGCCATGGTCCACGCCGTCGAGAGGCCCCCATGACGATCGAGCACGACACGCGTCCCGCGTCCCCCACGCGCTCCCTTGAGATCAGGCTGAGCGGGGAGGGGCTCGTGCTGCGCGAGTGGACCGACGACGACCTGCCGGCCATGGCCGACCTGTTCGACGACCCCGACGTGGCGCGCTGGACGCCGCTGGCCAGCCCGTTCGACCTGGCGGCCGCCCGGCGGTACCTGGAGGCCGCGCGGCGCTCACGCGCCGCGGGGGAGCGGCTGAACCTGGCGATCACGACCGACGGGGGCGCGCCCCAGGGCGAGATCCTGCTGAGCCGGGTGGGCTGGCCGGCGGGCACGGGCAGCATCGGCTACGTCGTCGGCGCGGCGCACCGCGGCAGGCGGCTGGCGGTGCGCGCGGTCCGGGTCATGGCCGAGTTCGCGCACACCGTGGCCGGGCTGTCGCGGGTCTGCCTGGAGATCGAGCGGGACAACGAGGCCAGCACGCGGGTGGCCCGCGCGGCGGGTTTCACCCTCACCGGCGAGCCTCCCAAGGTCGTCCAGGAGAAGGGGCGCAGGCTGAGCCTGCTGACCTGGGCTCATCCCGCGCCCTGAGGCGCGGGATCAGGACGTCTGGTCCTCCACGTGGAAGGAGATGCCGCCCTGGTCGTCGATGTCGGCGTCGAGAGCCTTGTCGTCGAGCACGGACGCGGCGACCGGGTCGAGGTAGACCTTCGCCCCCTCGCTCTCGACGACCTTGTCGGTCGTCTCGGGCCCTTCGGCGACGGAGAGCATCAGCGAGCCCGCGTCATCGCCCTGGGACGAGATGCGGATGCCCTTGTCGGTCGATTCCGACTGGGCGTTGAGGTCTCGGATCACCTTGGCGGCGGTGTCTGTCAGCGTGAGCATTGGGTCTCCTCGCCAGGGTCGATTTGTCCTAACAGTTCGGCCTTTGCCGTCTTTGAGGTCGATAAACCGGATCTCGGGATTGGAAGGGTCGAATCTCGCTGAGGCTTCGTTGACGGGGCGTTGGGACGGATCGTCCGCGACACGTCTCACGATTCGCCGGGAAACCGTGGCGCGCCGTCGTGCGGAGGCCCATAGTTGAGCCGCGGGACGCGGCCGGCACCTGTCCCGCGCCTTCAAAGGGTGGGACAGCGCGGGTGGGAGCGATCATGGTCGTCGTCGGCACGTGGAACCTGGAGAACCTCTACCGCCCGGGAGGTGAGTTCGGCCCCGGCGACACCACCGCCTACCAGGCCAAGATCAAGGCACTGGCCACCACGATCACCGGCTTCGCGCCCGACGTGCTCGGCGTCCAGGAGGTCGGCGACCCCGAGGCGCTGGACGATCTCACCGCCGAGCTCGGCGGCGAGTGGCACACCGCCCTCTCCGGACACCCCGACGCCCGCGGCATCCGCGTCGGCGTGATCAGCAGGTTCCCGCTCACCGTCCAGCGGGACGTGAGCGTCTTCACCGCGCCGCTGGCCGCCGTCCAGAACGACGACACCGGCCCCGGCACCTCCCAGACCAGCCGCGGCATGCTCGCCGTCCAGGTGGAGCCCACCCCGGGCACGACGCTGTCGATCGCCGTCTGCCACCTGAAGTCCAAGCTGCTCAGCTTCCCCGGCGGCAGGTTCGCCGCCCGCGACGAGGGCGAACGCGCCCGGTTCGGCGCCTACGCGCTGTACCGGCGGGCCGCCGAGGCCACCACGCTGCGGGGTCTCGCCGATGGCCTGCTCGACGGCCAGGGACGGCAGCGCCCGCTCGTCGTGCTCGGCGACTTCAACGACGAGCCGCAGGCCGCCACCACCCAGATCGTGCTCGGCCCCCCGGGATCGGAGCTCGGCACGCCGGGGGCCCTGCGGCCCGACAAGGGCGACGCCTGGCGCCTGTGGAACCTCGCCACGCGCATCGAACCCGCGGCCGACCGCTACTCGCGGATCCACAACGGCAAGGGGGAGCTCATCGACCACATCCTGGTCAGCCGGGCCCTCATCGAACGCGTCGCGGAGATGCGCTCCGTCGTCTCCCACGGCCTGCCGTCGATCTCCGAGGACCCGACGGCCCGCCGCGACGCCGCCGACTCCGACCACGCCCCCCTCTACGCCCGCCTCGACCTGTAGGAGCGTCCGCCCGCCTCGACCGGGAGGAGCGCCCGCTCGGGTCACGGCTGGACGAACACCGCCACGGTCCGCGCGGGAACGGTCAGCGCGCCGGTCGCCGGGTCGAAGGCCGACCGTCTCACCACCGGGTCGTCCGAGGCCGCCTGCACCGGGTGCAGCGCGGCCCGCGTCCCCTTCAGGGCGGGCACGACCTGCCGCCGCTCGTCCGGCGTCGCGTTGAAGACCACCGTGACCGACGACCAGCGCGGGTCCAGCCCCGCCGTGTCCAGGTGCATGGTGACGACGCCCGGCGTCTCGCCCGTGCCGCTCGTCGGGAAGGACAGCCGCCGCTGCACCTCCTCGCGCGAGCCGAGCGAGAAGGCCGGCGAGGAGGACCGGATCCGCAGCAGCTCCCCGGCACGGGCCCGCGCCGCGCCGATGTCCGCGCAGCCCGGCCTGAGCGCGGGGTCGGCGAGCAGCGGCCCGGCGTACGGCCACCTGGCCGCGTTGTCGGCCGCGGGCGGCAGCCCCGCCCCGAAGCCGTTGCCCGCCGCGCAGTCCCACAGCAGCCGGTTGAACCAGTCGCCGGAGTCGTAGGAGTTGCGGTCCAGTGACTTGGACCGCAGCCGCTCGCTGCCCGCGTGCAGGAACGCCACGCCCTGCGACAGCAGGACCGCGGCCAGCGCCACCGACTGCATGCGCACCCGGTCCGCCATGGGCGTGCCCTGCGGGAGCTTGTAGGCCAGCGCGTCGAACAGGGTCTCGTTGTCGTGCGCGTCGGCGTAGGTCACGGCCTCGCCCGGCGCCGCGGTGTACCCGGCGGGCGAGCCGTTGTAGTCCACCTGCGCGCCGGTGACCTCCGCGCCCGAGGACGCGGTGAACCGGTAGTCGCGCAGGTTCCCCGCCAGCCCCACCTTGATCAGGTCCTGGTAGTGGAGCAGGCGGGCCCGCCGCTGCTCGTCGCCGCCGTTCGCCGGGGAGCCGTTGGGCGCGCCCGCCAGCCCCGAGGCGAACCCCTGTACGCGCGGGTCGGCGTCGAACGGGCCGCCGCCCCGCACGGCGTCGCGCAGCCGGTCGTTGAAGGTGCCCACGCCGGTGCCCGCCATGTTCGCCTGCGTGGCTTGGACGAACCGCGCGCCGTCCGCGACCTCGCCGAAGTTCCACCCCTCGCCGTACAGGACGACCGACCTGCCGTCCACGCCGTCGCGGGCGGGCGTGAGCCGGTCGAGCGCGGCCCGCACCGCCAGGATGTTCGCCTTCGGGTGGTGGCCCATGAGGTCGAACCGGAAGCCGTCCACCTTGTACTCCCTGGCCCAGGTGACCACCGAGTCGACGACGAGCCTGCCCATCATGGCGTGCTCGGGCGCGGTGTTCGCGCAGCACGTGGAGGTCGCGACCGAGCCGTCCGCCAGCAGGCGGTGGTAGTACCCGGGCACGATCCTGTCCAGCACCGACCTCGGGTCCTGCCCGGCGGCGTAGGTGTGGTTGTAGACCACGTCCATGACCACGCGCAGCCCCGCCCCGTTCAGCGCGGCGACCATGGCGCGGAACTCCACCACGCGCCGCGACCCGTCCGGATCGGTCGAGTAGGACCCCTCGGGGACCGTGTAGTGGACCGGGTCGTACCCCCAGTTGAAGGAGTCCGTGGCCGCGGTGGCCGCCACGCACTCCTGCTGCCGGCCGGAGTCGGGCGGCAGCGCGGCCAGGTCGCAGGACGGCTCGGTGCGGTCCGCCCTGCGCTCCGGCACGCTGCCGAAGTCGAAGGCCGGCAGCAGGTGCACGTGCGTCAGCCCGTCGGCGGCCAGCGCCCGCAGCGCCCGCGTGCCGGCCGAGTCGCGGGTGAACGCCGCGTAGGTGCCGCGCTCGGCCGCGGGCACGGTCGCGTCGGAGGCGGAGAAGTCCCGCACGTGCAGCTCGTAGATCGACGGCCGGTGGGCGGGCGGGGGTTTGCGCAGGTCCGCCCAGCCGTCCGGGCGCAGCGCGCGGTCCGACAGGTCCACGAGCCGGCTGCGCGCCGAATCGGCCGCGAGCGCCAGGCTGTAGGGGTCGGTGACCTCGTTGGTGACGACCTCGCCCGCCGCGGGCGCGTACACCGTGACCAGGAAGGTGTAGTAGCGGTCCTTCCAGGCGGGCGTGCCGCGCGCCGACCACACGCCGGTGGCGTCGTCGCGGCGCATCGCGTGCACGGTGCGCGCGCCCCCCGCCGGGCCGGTGTACAGCGCCAGCTCGACCTTCCGCGCGGTCGGCGCCCACACCGACACCGCCGGCGACCCCGAGGACCAGGCCGGGCCCAGCGGGGCGGACACCGCCCCGGCGTACAGGTCGTCGAGCACGCCCGGGATCTGCACGCCCGTCGCGGCGCGCAGCGCGCCCGAGGCGTCCCGCTCCACCGCGACCACCTGGCCGCGCAGCGCCCCGGCGACCAGGTCCGCGTCACGCGGGTCCACCGTGAACGCCGCGTACGCGGCCAGGTGCGGCCAGGCGGCCTTCTGCGCGGCGGTCAGCGCGCCGGGCAGCAGCCGGACGAGACGCACGTCCCCCCGCAGATCGCCCTTGTCGTACCTCAGGTCGCCCTTCCCGGAGAAGGCCACCGCGTAGCGCGAGGACGCCGATGGCGTGACGTCCCAGGCGAGGGTGCCCCGGTCGATCCAGTGGGCCCGCGCCTTGGACAGGTCGGCGTCGGCGCCCGGCGCCGCGGGCTGCGGCAGCAGGTGGCCCTCGGCGCCCGCGAGCCGCCACACCTCGTGGCCCGCCGCGGCCAGGTCCAGCGACTGGTCGGACGGCAGGTCCTTCTCGTCGCCCTTGTGGAAGATGTAGCTCAGGCTCGTCGCCCCCTCCGCCAGCGGCACCCTGAAGTACACGCCGAAGCCGTCGGCCCCCGCCGGCGCGAGCGGCGCCGCCCAGTCGGTGGGGGCCGCGGCTCCGGTCCACACGTGCAGCCCCCAGCCGTCGTGGTTCCCGTCCGGGCGGCGATAATGCAGGATCGCGACGTTCTCGGCCGCGGCCCGCGTCGCGTGCGCCCGGGCGTCCCCCGAGTTCACGTACGCCTCCGGGCGCGCCGCGGGTGTGAACGCCTGGTCCGGGCCGGGGTCCTTGGCGTCCCCCTTGTGCACGATGAAGTTCAGCGGCGCCGCGGCGTCCTTGAGCGGCACCTTCCAGAACGCGCCGTAGGAGTCCGCGCCGTCCGGCGGGCGCGGCTTCGCCCAGTCGGTGGCCGTGCCGCCGGCCAGGCCGTCACCCCACAGGTGCAGGCCCCAGCCGTCGTAGTCCCCGTCCGGGCGCCGGTAGTGGACCGTGGCGTATCCCTGGGCGGCGGCCCGCGACCCGTACGTCTCCGTCCGGCCCTCCGCCAGCCACACCTCGCCGGTCCGCCGCGGGTCCACCAGCCGGTCGCCGCCGTCCTTCTCGTCCCCCCTGTGGGCGAGGATCCCGACGCCGGTCGCGCCCGGCCTGAGCCTGACCCAGGCGAAACGGCCGTAGGCGTCCTCACCCGCGAACGGCACGGGGGAGCCCCAGTCGGTGGGCCGCTCGACGTCGCCCCAGACGTGCAGGCCCCAGCCGTCGTAGTCCGCCCGCTTGTAGTGGACGACCAGCCAGTCCCGCCGCACGGCCCCCGGCTCGCCCGGATCGGGCGGCGCCGCGACGGTGACCGTCGCGGCGGCCGAGGCGTACCGGCCCGCCGAGTCCTTGACGACGGCCTTGTAGGTGAGCTGCGTCCCCGGCGCGATGCCGGTCAGGTCGTGGAACACGCGGAAGGTCCGGGTCGCCCCGTTCGTCGTGGTGGGGGCGTCGTCGGTGCCGAGCACCGTCCACGCGCCGTCCCCCGCCCGCACGGCGAACGTCACCTGGTCGAAGCCGGCGCCCGGGACGGTGGCCGTCACCGGGATCCTCGGCTCGCCCGCCGCGCCCCGCACCTCGGCGCCCGGCAGCGCGATCGACACCGCGGGCCCGGCCGCCGGGACGGACAGCGCCGCGGCGGCCCGGTAGACCACCGCCGACAGCGGCGGCACGGTCAGGCGGAGCGTGCGGTCGGCCGCCGAGGTCAGGCGCGCGGCGGCCGTGCCGTACACGCGGGCGAACTCCATGCCCGGCGAGTACGTCGGGACGTCCGCGGTGGCCGGGGTGCGGGCGTTGTTCACCGCGACCACGTACTCGACCCGCTCCTTGGCGCCGATGCGGCTGAACGCGTACAGGCCGCCCGAGGCCAGGCGCTCGACCTGCGCGCCGTCCGCCAGCGCGGGATGGGCGTCGCGCAGCCGCGCCAGCGCCGCGATGCCCTGGTAGAGCGGGTGGGAGGGGACGAAGTTGTCCTGGGCGTGCGTGGCCGCCGTGCCGATCAGGTCGTCGGCCAGGTAGTCCGGCGTGCGCGAGGCGAACATGGTCTGGCGGGCGTCCTTGTCGCCGCCCTTGCCGGTGAAGCCCTGCTCGTCGCCGTAGTAGACGACCGGCTGGCCCCGCGTGAGGTACATCAGCTCGTGGGCGAACAGGTCGCGCCGCAACAGCTCGGCGTCCGAGGCGCCAGGAGCGTCCTGAGCGACGAACCTGCCGATCCGGCCCATGTCGTGGTTCCCGAGGAACGTCGGCAGCGACGCCGCGTTGTCGCGGGCGCTCGTGTGATAGTCGTCGCCCGCGTACAGGCGGGCCAGCCTGTCCGCCCCGGCCGTGCCGCCCGCGAACGACCGGGCGGCCTCCTGGAACGGGAAGTCCAGCGTGGCGTCCATGCCGCCGCGCGTGGAGTACCTGCTGGTCACCGCCGGGTCGCCGGAGTACACCTCGCCGAACATGAAGAAGCGCTCGTCGCCGAGCCGGGCGGCGTAGCCGTGCAGGGCCGGGGTGAACCGCTCCCAGAACTCCATGTTCACGTGCTTGGCCGTGTCGATCCTGAAGCCGTCCACGCCGGCCTCGCGCACCCACGTGCGGTAGATGTCGATCATGCCTTGCACGACCTCGGGCCGTTCGGTCCACAGGTCGTCCAGTCCGGCGAAGTCGCCGTACTCGTCGGTCTCGCCACCGCTGAACGTCGAGTCGCCCCGGTTGTGGTACATGGTCGGGTCGTTCAGCCAGGCCGGCTTCCTGACACCCGTCGGGGCGACCGGGGTGTAGGGGAACGAGTCGGCCGTCACCTTGGGGAACGTGCCGCCGGCCGCGTAGGCGCGGTCGTCGAACACCTTGCCGTCGACATCGACGTACGGGTACGCGCCCTTGGAGCGGTAGGCGTAGGTCTTCTGCGCGTAGTCCACGACATCGGCGGTGTGGTTGGTGATGATGTCGAGGAAGACCTTCATCCCGCGCTTGTGCGCCTCGCGGACCAGCCGCCTCATCTGCGCGTTCGTGCCGAGGTGCGGGTCGACGGAGGTGAAGTCGGTGATCCAGTACCCGTGGTACCCGGCCGACGCGCCCGCGCCCACCCCCTGCACGGGCCTGTTCACGAACGCGGGCGTCAGCCACAGGGCCGTGCTGCCGAGCCCCTTGATGTAGTCCAGCTTCCCGATCAGCCCCGCCAGGTCACCGCCCTGGTAGAACCCCTTGTCCGTCGGATCGAACCCGGTGACGAGCCGATCGCCGCCCCGCCCGCCCCTGTCGTTCCCGGCCTCGCCATTGGCGAAGCGATCGGTCATCGCGAAGTAGAACCGCTCCCGCGTCAGATCCGCCCGAACCGCGTCCCGCGCGAGCTCCCCGTCCCCGCTCCCGGAACCCCGGCTCAGCGCCGACACCACCGGCCCCCCTCCCACCGGCGCCGACGAGACGACCACGCCGCCGGAACCCGCGGCCGCGGCCGAACCGGCGGGGGCCGTGCCGGGACCCGTGGCAGTGAGCGGGCGAGCGGGGGCCACGGCCGAGGCTGCGGCGGGAGAGAGGCCTGACACGCCGGCGAGCGGCACACACAGCGCCATGGCGAGGAGCACGGCCACACGGCGACTCCGTGACCTGGACGGCGTTCTCGCGGACCGCGGGGGGAAGGACCGGACCACCAGGACCTCCACGGGTCGGAGTGATTCACGGACGTTGCCCGGAAGCTACTCACAACTCCGAATCTGTGCAATGCCTTACAGAAATATCCAGAAAGACTCCATGCCGTCTAATCCGCGTCCCCGACATCCGCGTAGCCGCCGAAATGACCGTTTCCCCAAAGGCGGCTCGCAGGTGTCGCCGCGCGCCGATGTCGCTGCCGGGTAACCACGACCGTGCAGGCGGTTGCACGAGGTCGCTGCGCACGTCCAATCCGGTGTCGCTGCCGGGTAACCGTCTCCTCGAAGGGGGCTCGCCCGGTGGTGCTTCGCGCGTCCGATCCGGTGTCGCTTCCGGGTGACCGCCTCTCGTGATTTCACTGACGACGGTTACCTCGGTTTTCGGCCTGTTCAGAACAGGGCCGCCCCGGTCCGGCCCAGAGGCGCGTACTGAAATTCTCCGTGTCTTTCTTTTGCGGCCGCCCCGGTGACCCGCGGGCCCGCGGGTCACGCCCGCTCGCGCTCCTTCCCGGCGGACGGACGGGCGTCCGGGGGGATCCGCACCGGAATCTCCCCGCCCAGCCGTGCCCCGGATGAAAGGACCAGCTCGTCCCCGCTCCAGAACCGCCCGGGGTCATACCAGTTGAGCCTGCGCCCACCCGGCAACAGCCCCATCGCCTCATACGTCGCGGCCACCACCTCCGCGCAATAGGCCGTCTCCAGCGCCGCGCTCGCGGCGTTCCCCGCAGTGCCGGCCTCGCCCGCGGTCCCTGAGTCGGCCCCGGTCCTCGCGCCCCGCCCCGCCAAGGCGTTCCAGGCGGTCCGCCATTCACGGGCGGCCCTTCTGCCGGCTGCGTTCCCCGCCCTCCCGCGGACGAACGGAACACGGCCGCGCAGCCAGCGGCCGGCCAGGCCCGCCGTCGAGGGGAACGGCGTCCCGTCAAGGCGCGCGATGGTGCGCAGCAGCGCGTCCTCCATCTCCCGGGTGACCGCCGCGTCGAGCTGCCGCAGCCACGCCCGCTGCCCGTACCGCCTCGCCCACACGACCACCGCGTCCCGCAGGTCGTGCAGCTGCACCCCGCGCTGGTGGGTGCCCGCCCACATGTCCGGCAACGACCTCCCCAGCTCGGCGTGCCACATCAGCGGCGGCAGATCCTCGATGACCACGGACATGCCGACATGGTTCACGGGACTGTTCGTCGTCATCTGGATGGCGCGATCCGGCGCCGACCGCCCCCGGAACAGCCACACGTCCCCGGTACGCGTCAGCTCCATCGCCTCGTCGAGATCGATGCCGCCACTGTGGATCATCCCAGTAGCCTAGAGACATGCGCTGGTGGAAAGTACTGGGGTTGGCCGCTTTCGCGGGCGTCGCCGCGACCGGCGTGGTGATAGCCCGCGCCGAACGCCGCCGCCGCTCCTACACCCCCGACCAGATCCGCACCCGCCTCCGCCAACGCCACGCCGAGGCCACCCGTCCCGAGCCCGACTAGGGCTCGCCCGCGCGTCGGGGGACGACGACGCGGACGCCAACGACCTTCACCGGTACAGGGGTTCGAGGGGACGGGGCGGCAGAACGGGCCTGGTGAGCGGCTCGGTCCTCGGCTCGGCGAGCCCGAGGAGCCGGTACATCACCCGCCGGAACTCCCGCGCCGCGCCTCCCGGCACCGAGGTCAGCTGCGCCCGCAGCGTGGCGGCGTTCGCCGGTGACCAGGCCCGCAGCGCCTCGTCGAGCTGGTCGGCGACCGCGCTCTTGGGGTCCAGCGCGGGCGCCATCTCCGTGAGCCGTGCGAACACCGAGCCGGGCAGGACGTCCTCGGCGGCGAACGGCGCCAGAAGGGTGGGCAGGCCCAGGGCCGCGCCGTAGCACACCACCGAGCTGTGGTCGGCGAACAGCAGGTCGGCCGCGACCAGCGCCGCCCGCCACCCCTCCTCCGGGGGCAGCAGCACCGCGCCCGCTTCGATCGACGCGGAGAACCACGCCCTGATCTGGGACTTTCCATGCGCCGACCAGATGTTCGGGTGCATGGCGAGCACGACGCGGTACCGGTCCGAGGGCAGCTCACGGGTGATCGTCGTCAGCAGCTCCGGGTGACGGGACATCAGTGACTCCGAGCCGTGGTGGCTGGAGACGACGACCACCTGCTGGTCGGGGGAGGCCCCGAGGGCGTTCCGGTAGGCCGTCCTGCGGCCTCGGCTGGCCAGGATGCGGTCGAAGCACGGATCCCCGGCGACGACCGAGGCGGGAAGCGCCTCCGGGCACGCCGCGGCCAGCATGGGGAGGTGGTCCTCGTGCCCCAGCATGATGGCCGACGAGATCACCCGCCCGTACATGGTCAGCGCCTGCTGCCCGAAGCCGGGGATCGCGCGGGGCGCGGCCGGCCCGGGGCTGTCACGCCGATCGACGTAGCCGTTCGGGCCGATGCCGTGGGTCAGGGTCATGATGGGGCCGTGCAGGCGCTCCAGCATTCCGTCGCCCGCGGACACGACGAGGTCCCAGGGGAGCTCCACGGCCTGTGACCACGGCATCTCCCACAGCCCCGCGTCCCTCAGGTAGTCGTGCGCGCCGTTGGCGTAACGCGACGACGGGGGAACCGTGTACGCGACCTGCACCCGGTGATCCTCTTCCACCAGGTGAACGATGTCCGCCAGTCGCGTCGCACTCGCCAGATGGTGGGTCACCATCAGGACGACGCGTTCGACCCCGTGCGTGTCCGCCTTGCCCGCGCCGAAGGAGAACGGCCCGGGGAGCCTTCTCACGTCGCTTGCCAACGCACCTCCTGTACGTGTCGGCCGGTTGGCGGGGAACCGGTCGAGGCGAGGCTGTGGTGCGAGGCTTGACGTGGACCTTGCATGGGGCTTGATGCCGCTTCCCGGCCATTACTCACTAATTAGGGCATGTCATTAAATGGACTGAACTGCATGTAGAATTGAGTGCTCAAGGCGCACTGTGAAAGCCTCCGCGCGGAAGCTCCGTGTGGGTCGAGTCGGTCACGGCGGCGCCAGGAGTGTGCCGACGAGAACGCCGGCGACGATGTCACCCAGTTTCGGATGTCCCTCTAGCTCCGTCAGTAGAACTGGGATCGCCCGTCGAGCCTGGGGGAACGCCGAGACGATCTTCAGCCACGCCATTATGGACGCACATCTATGGACGTGACAACTTGGCTGCGGTAGCAACCCAATTGGCGCACCTGCTGAAGCGGCTCGGCCTTCCCCGGGCCGGGACATCGGAGGGGCTCGACGAGGACGGCACGGGCCGCCGGCCGTTCGTGGCGTGACGAGGGGCCTCGCCCTCGGGCGCTAGCGGGGAGAGGTGGAGGGCGGTCTGTCCTCGCGGTGCGTGGTCGGAGGGTCCGTGGCGGGGTGGGGGCCGAGGACCATCGGTCCGGTGAAGTCGCGGCCCTGGATGGCGGGACCGTGGACCGAGCCGCTGATGATGTTGCGGACGCCGTCTGCTTCGGGTGTCGCGGGTGGGGGGTCGGAGGATGAGGGGGCGTCGGGCGCGGGTGACGCGGACGGTGCTCGCGGGCGGGGCCGGCGCATGGTGGCTTGCCAGGAGAGGGCCAGGCCGGCGAGGCCGGTGAGCGCGCTGAGAACGCTGGCTAGTTTGTCGGCCTTATCTAGACCTATGGCGATGAAATACACGGCCAATGCGATCAGTGCCAGCCCGACGGAAAGAACGGCGAGGCGTGTGGCCGTCGACGCGCGGGAACGGTTCACGGGGCGATTGTGGCGTGCCTCGAGAAGACCGTACAGAGACGGTGGATCGCGGACGGCCGATATGGGGACTACGGCCGGGTGGTAATCCGATTTGACGATACCCGGCCGGTTTTCCGGTGATCTTTCCAGATCGGCGGGGCTGAATTACGATTGCGGGGCCAGCTGGAGGCGAGGCGACGTTGGGCGGCGAGTGGGGTGCCTGCTTGGACGAAGGCGGGCGATGTTCCCGCGGAGACCACCAGTTTCGTCGGGCGGCGGGCCGAGATCGGCCAGGTGATCCGTTTGCTGGAACGGGGGCGGACGGTCACGCTGACCGGCGTCGGCGGGGTCGGCAAGACGCGGATGGCCCTGCGGATCGCGCGGGCCGTTCAGGCGCGGTTCCCTGACGGGGTGTGGTTCGTCGAGCTGTCCTCGCTGCGCGAGCCGGAGTTGCTCGGGCACACCGTCTGCTCGGTCCTGCGCGTGGCGCAGCAGGCCGGGCGTCCGCGGATGGAGGTCCTCGCCGAGTTCCTGGAACGGCGGCGCGCCCTGCTCGTCCTCGACACCTGCGAGCACCTGGCAGAGGAGTGCGCGGCCATGCTGGGCGCCCTGCTGGAGGCCGCGCCCGGCCTGCGCGCCCTGGTGACGAGCAGACGCGTCCTCGGCATGCCCGGCGAAACCCGCTACGAGGTCGCGCCGCTCCCCGTCGAGCCAGGCCCACCCGGAGCCGTCCCCACGAGCTGGGACCCCACCCCCGCCGGCATGGCACCCCCGAACGGTGCCCCTGCCGGCGTCGCATCTGCCAACGGCGTGGCCGGTGGGGCGGTGGCGTTGTTCGTCGAGAGGGCGGGGACGGTGGTGCCGGGGTTCGTGGCCACGCCCGAGGTGGCGGTGATCTGTGAGCGGCTGGACGGGATACCGCTCGCCATCGAGCTCGCGGCCGTACGGCTGCGCACGCTGTCCGTCGACCAGATCATGCGGCGCGTCGACGATCGCTTCGGTCTGCTGCTGGACGGCGACCGTGAGGGCCAGCCCCGGCACCGCACACTGCGCACGGCCATCGGCTGGAGTCACGAGTTGTGCGAGCCGCTGGAGCGGCTGCTCTGGGCCAGGCTGTCGGTCTTCGCCGGGGACTTCGGCGTGGAGGCCGCGCAGGCCGTGTGCGCCGATCCTGGCGGCGCCACGGGCCTTTACCCGGGCCAGGTGCCGAAGCTGCTGGGCGCGCTGGCCGACAAGTCGATCCTGCGCCGCGACGGCGACGGCGCGGACACCCGTTTCCGCATGCTCGGCACCGTGCGCGACTACGGCGCCGACTGGCTGCGCGAGCTCGGCGAGCGGGACGACACGCGCCGCCGCCACCGTGACCACTACCTGGACCTCGCGCGGCGCTTCGACGCCGCGTGGTTCGGCCCGGACCAGGCCGCCTGGTACGCCCGCATGCGGCGCGAGCTGCCGAACCTGCGCCCGGCGCTCGACTTCTGCCTCTCCGAGCGGGCCGAGCACCCCGTCGGCCTGGAGCTGGCCGGACGGCTCGCGTACTTCTGGATGGCCTGCGGCTTCATCGCCGAGGGCCGCCACCACCTGGGCCGCGCGCTCGGCCTCAGCCACGCGCCGTCCGCGAGCAGGTCGCGGGCGCTGTGGGTGTGCGCCTGGCTCGCCGACTTCCAGGGCGACCTGGACGAGGCCAACGACCTCGCCACCGAGTGCCTCTCGCAGGCGTTCTCGCGGGCGGACCGCGAGGCGGCGGGGTGGGGCACGATCTGCTGCGCCAACACCGGCCTGCACTGGGGGTACGTCACCGAGGCGCTGCCGATGTACGAGCGCGCCCGGCGCGCGCACGAGGACGGCGGCGACCAGGGCGCCGGGGTGGCGGTGGCGCTGGTCGGCGAGGCGTACGTGCTGCGCCGCCTCGGCAGGCACGAGCAGGCGCTGTCGTGCCTGCGCAGGCAGCGGGCGCTGTGCGACGCGTACGGCGACATCTGGCTGCGGTCCACCGGCGACTGGGTGCGCAGCCTCATCGAGCTGGACCGGGGAGACCCGCACGCGGCCGAGCGGTTCGGCCGGGCGTCGCTGCGCGACAAGCGGGCGTTGCACGACAGCCTCGGCATCGCGGCCGTCGTCAGGAGCCTCGCCGGCGCGGCGGCCGGGCTCGGCGACATGGAGCGCGCGGCGCGGCTCCTCGGCGTCGGCGACCTGGTCGAGGACGCCTTCGGCCTGCGGATCGGCCGGGCGCACCCGAACGGCGTCACCGAGCGCACCGAGGCGCGGGCGATGGACGCCCTGGGGGAGCGGACGTACCGGGACGCCGTCACCCGCGGGCGCGCACTCGACCTGGATCACGCCCTCGTCTACGCCCTCACGGGCGCCGAGCCCTCCGGGATCTAGCCGAGCCTTCCGGGACGCCTGTCACCAAGACCAGCGGGACGGAGGCCGGTATGCCGGTGGGGTCTTCGCTGTTGACAGAAATGCCAAAAATGACATTATTCAGCCATGCGAGAGGAAACGCAGCGGCTGCTGCAGATCCAGGATGACTTCGAGCGGTTCCGCGCGGCCACGCGCATGCTCGTCGACCTGGACGATCTGATCCTGGAGATCTCCCGGATCAGGAACGAGAGCGCCTCGCGGATGCAGATCAGCCCCGTCACCCCGCAGCCCCGGCCGGACGAGTCCCTGCCGGACGACGCACGGGCCGTGCTGGAGTGCGTGCGCAGGATGGGCGAGGAGCGGTTCCGCCGCCGCGACGTCTTCCGCCGCCTCGCCCGGCGGTTCAAGACCGTCGCGGCGATGGTCCCCGCCCTGGACCTGCTGGAGGCGGCCGGGTACATCCGCAAGGTCGAGCCCGCCACGGAGCCCGGCCACCCGGGCCGCCGCCGTTCCCCGGAGTACGAGGTCCGTCTGTAGCGCGCCGGGGAACCCGCACGCTGGGCGGCGACCGCGCCCTGAATACCCTTGAGTGTTCTTTCGGCGGCTTCAGAAGGCAGGTGGCACGTGGGCGAGGGCGGGCTGGTGACCGGGCGGGTGGCGCTGGTCACGGGAGCCGGGCAGGGCATCGGGCTGGCCATCGCGCGGCTGTTGCGCGAGCACGGGGCGCGCGTCGTGGTGAGCGACCGGGACCCGGCGCTCGCGGAGGCGGCGGCGCGGGAGGCCGGGCAGGGCGCCGGGCCCGAGGTCGTGCCGCTGGCCTGCGACGTCACCGACGAGGCGGCCGTCGAGGGGGCCGTCGCGCACGCGGTGGAGCGGTTCGGCGGGCTCGACGTCATGGTCAACAACGCCGGGATCACGCGGGACGCCACGATGGGGAAGATGACCGTCGACGATTTCGAAGCCGTCGTCGACGTCCATCTGAAGGGGACGTGGCTGGGAGTGCGGGCGGCGGCGAAGGTGATGCGGGAGGCCCGATCGGGGTCGATCATCAACATCTCCTCGCTGTCCGGGAAGTCCGGAAACTTCGGACAGACGAACTACAGCGCCGCCAAGGCGGGCATCATCGGGCTCACCAAGGCCGCGGCCAAGGAACTGGGCCCGCGCGGGGTGCGTGTCAACGCCGTGCAGCCCGGGCTCATCAGGACCGCGATGACCGCCGCGATGCCTCCCGACGTCTTCGCCGCACGCGAGGCCGACATCCCGATGCGGCGCGCGGGCGAGCCCCACGAGGTGGCGGGCGCCGTGCTGTTCCTCGCCTCCGACCTGGCCGGTTACATGACGGGCGCCGTGCTGGAGGTCGGTGGCGGCCGCCTGATGTAGCGCCGCTGCTCCTCAGGAGCCGCTCACGAGACGGGGGCCGCCGGGTCGACGGGCGGCGCGTCGTGGCGCACCTCCAGAACGGGCGCGACCGTCGGGGAGGACGCGCTCAGGGGTGCGTCGGCCGGGATGTCCTGGGGAACGACCGCGCTCACGGGGGACGCGAGCGGTTCTTCCGGGGCCACGAGGGGGCGGGCCCGGAGCAGCGCGTCCTCGACGGTGTCGTTCAGGTCGAAGACGTTGTTGAGGCCGGTGATCGTGAGCACCCGCAGGACCCCGCCGTGGACGCCGCTGACCAGGAAGGTGCGGCCCGTGCTCTGGCTGCGCCGCAGCGTGGCGATCAGCTCGCTCAGCCCCACGGAGTCGCAGAAGGTCACCTCGCCGAGGTCCAGCACGAACGGCGTCCCGGCCGGGGACTCCCACACGGGCGCGAGCCCGGCGCGCAGCAACGGCGCGGCGGTGAAGTCCAGCTCGCCGCGCACGTGCACGACCAGCGCGCCGTCCCGTAGCTCGGAGGCGAGCGTGAGGCCCGGTGGCGGGTCATTCTCGAAGTGCATATCAGCTCCTTCAGCCTGCGGGTTTCAGGGCAGGCACGACACCTTCCTACCAGTTCTGCCGCGTGCGTAACGCCTTCGGTGGCTCATGCGGGCGAAAGGCCGCGCGGCCGGGCGCCCGCCGCGGCGAACGAGCGACCGCTCAAGCGCAGGTGCGACGCGGGGAGCCTCCTTGGCGGGGCGCGGGCACGGCGTTCAGAATCGGCTTATGCCTGACCGCCCTGCGTACGTCGGTGCCCCTACTCCGCGCCGCGAGGACACCCGATTACTGACCGGGGGAGGGCGGTTCATCGCGAACGTCCGCCTCCACGGCATGGCGCACGCGGTGGTGGTGCGCAGCCCGGTCGCCCACGGCCGGCTGACGCGCTGCGACGTCGCCGCCGCCAGGGCCGCCCCCGGCGTCCTCGACGTCATCACCCCGAAGGACGCCGCCCACGTCCGCCTGCCCTGCGTCTCGCTCGCGCCCGGCCAGCGGCTGTCGTCCTACCCGGTGATCGACGAGGTGGTCCGGTACGCCGGGCAGCCGGTCGCGGTCGTGGTCGCCGCCACCGAGGCCGAGGCCCGCGACGCCGCGGAACTGCTGGACCTGCGCTTCGACGAGCTGCCCGCCGTCGTCGGCGCCGAGCGGGCGCTGGATCCCGCCGCCCCGCTGCTGTACCCCGAGTGGGGCGCCAACCTGGTCACCGACTTCCCGCTCGGCGACCCCGACTGCGAGGAGGCCATCGCCGGCGCCGCGCACGTCGTCGAGATGACCTTCCGGATCGGCCGCGCCGCGCCGAGCCCCGTGGAGCCGCGCGGCCTGGTCGCCTCCTTCGAGGACGGCACGCTCACCGTGCGGGCCGCCACGCAGGCCCCGCACCACGTGCGCGACCACGCCGCCGAGGCGCTCGGCCTGTCCTTCGACAAGGTGCGGGTGATCGGCGGGGACGTCGGCGGCGGCTTCGGCGGCAAGGAGCACCTCTACCCCGACGAGACGCTGATCTGCCTGGCCGCGATCCGCCTCGGCCGTCCCGTGCGGTGGATCGAGTCGCGGACCGACCATCTGGCGGCCACCCTGCCGGCCCGCGACGCCGTGCACCGCGCCCGGCTGGCCCTGGACGAGGAGGGCCGCTTCGTCGCGCTGCACTGCGACATCCTCGGCGACCTCGGCGCGCACCCGTCCAACGTCGGCATCTCGCCGATCGCGGTCTCGGCCGTGGCGCTGCCCGGGCCGTACCGGATCGGGCGGGTGGGGGCGCGGGTGCGCGGGGTCGTGACGACCACCACGCCCACCGGCTCCTACCGCGGGTTCGGCCAGCCGGAGGCCACGTTCACCCGCGAGCGCCTGGTGGACGAGGCCGCGCGGCGGCTCGGCCTGGACCCGGTCGAGCTGCGGCTGCGCAACCTGGTCCGGCCCTCCGACATGCCGTTCGCCACCAGGATGGGCCAGGTGTACGACTCGGGGGACTATCCCCGCGCGCTGCGGGAACTGCGCGACCTGGTGGACGGCGCGCCGCCCCGGCCCCGCGACGGGCGCAGGCGCGCGGTCGGCTACTCCCTCCACGTCGAGGCGACCGGCATGGGGCCGTCGATGGAGATGAAGGCGGCGGGCATCCAGGCGGGCGGCTTCGAGACGGCGGTGCTGCGCATGGAGCCGGACGCCTCGCTCGTGGTGTCCAGCGGGGTCGCGGGCATGGGGCAGGGCATCGAGACGACCCTCGCCCAGCTCGCCGCCGACGAGGTCGGCGTGCCGCTGGACACCGTGCGCGTGCTGCTCGGCGACACCGCGGTCACGCCGTACTCCTCGGTCGGGTCCATCGCCAGCCGCTCCCTGACCGTCGGCGGCGGCGCGCTGATCCGCGCGGCGGAGCGCCTGCGCGACAAGATCGTGACCATCGCCGCCGACCGGCTGGAGGTCGCGGCCGAGGACGTCGAGATCGCCGGGGGCGCGGTGCGGGTCAAGGGCGATCCGGTGGCGCACGTCACGCTGCGCGAGGTCGCCGCCTCGGCCTGGCGCGGCTGGGACCTGCCGGAGGGCGTCGCGCCCGGCTTGGAGGAGCGGGCCACCTACCACCCGGCCGGGTACGTCTACGCCTACGGCGCGCACGCCGCCGCCGTCGCGGTGGACCCCGAGACCGGCGCCGTGGAGGTGGAGGGGTACTGGGTGGTCAACGACTGCGGCGTCGTGGTCAACCCGGCGATCGTGGAAGGGCAGATCCGCGGCGGCGTCGTCCAGGGGATCGGCATGGCGCTGACCGAGGAGGTCGCCTACTCCGGCGAGGGCGGCCCGCTCGCCGACTACCTGCCGCCCACCACGCGCGAGGCGCCGGACGTCGAGGTCCGCCTCCTGGCCATCCCCTCGCCGCACACGCCGGGCGGCATGAAGGGGGTGGGGGAGGCCGGGACGGTGAGCCCGCCCGCCGCGGTGGGCAACGCCGTCGCGGCGGCGCTCCCCGAGATCGCGGACGCGATCACCGCCACGCCCGTCACGCCGATGGCGGTCTGGACGGCACTCTCCGGGCGCCGTCCACCCCCTTCCCGGTCCGAATAATCGCGCCGCTTACCCGGCGCTCCCGCCGGGCACGGTCCGAGTGGCGGTGGCGCGGTCAACGGGGATCGCGCCCCCCTACGGGCCCTGCAGGGAGGGACCATGGTGACGGACACCGCGGGACGACGGGAGCTCACGCTACCCGGGATCGTCCTCGGCGTGGGGATGGGCGGCTTCGTCGACGGCATCGCGTTGCACCAGGTGCTCCAGTGGCACCACATGCTGAGCAGCACGAACACCGACAACATCGGAGTGAGGTACTACTCGCCGCACACGGTGCCCGGCCTGGAGATGAACACGCTGTGGGACGGGCTGTTCCACGTGGTCACCTGGATCGCCGTGCTGGCCGGGCTCGGCCTGCTGTACTCGCGGGTCACGCACTCGCGCGGCCGGGTGTGGCGGTCGCGGGCGCTGTGGGGCTGGGGCCTGGTCGGCTGGGGCCTGTTCAACCTGGTCGAGGGCATCGTGGACCACCACGTGCTCGGCATCCATCACGTCCGCGGCGGCCCGTACCAGACGTGGTGGGACATCGGGTTCCTGGTCCTCGGCGCGCTGCTGGTCGCCGGAGGGCTGGCGCTCCAGCGGGGCGCGTCCCCGGTGGACCTGTGCGCGGACGCGTCCGCGCGGGACCACGCCTCCGCGCGGGGCGTGTGAGCCCCGTGCACGGGACGCAGCACGGCGGCGACGGCTGGACGACGGCCGCCGCCGCCCTGGTCATCGCGATGGCCGCCCTCTACCTCGCGGCGGCCGCGGCGCGCCGCGCGGAGCCGCGGGGCTGGAGCGGCCTCAGGACGGCGTGCTTCGCCGCGGGGGCCGCGCTGCTGGCGGCGGGGCTGCTGCCCCCGGTGGCCGCGTTCGCCGCGCACGACTTCCGCGGGCACATGCTCCAGCACCTGCTGATCGGCATGCTGGCCCCGCTCGGGCTGGTGCTCGGCGCGCCGGTCACGCTGCTGCTGCGGTCGCTGCCGCCCCGGGACGCGCGAGTGGTGGGCCGCGTGCTGCGCGGCCGGGCCGCGCACGTCCTGGCGGGCCCCTGGGCGGCGCTCGCGCTCAGCGTGGGCGGCATGGCCGCCCTGTACGCCACGCCGCTGTACGGGGCCGTCGCGGCGGACCCGCTCCTGCACCACCTGCTGCACGCGCACTTCGTGCTCTCCGGATGCCTGTTCGCCTGGGCGATCGCCGGCCCCGACCCCGCGCCGCGCAGGCCGCCGGTCCCGCACCGGCTCGTCGTGCTCGGCGTGGCCGTGGCCGCGCACGCCACGGTGGCGCAGCTCATGTACGCGGGCCTGCTGCCCCTGGACGTCCCGGCGGCGCAGCTGCGCGGCGCCGCCGAGATCATGTACTACGGCGGGGACGCGGCCGAGCTGCTGCTGGCCCTGGCCATGGTCGCCACCTGGCGCCCGGCCCGCCGCCGCGTCCCGGTGGCCCGCCCCGCCTGAGGCGTCCGGCCCGGCGCGGCGGGCATGGGAGGAGCATGGGAACCACCGCGCTCATCGTGATCGACATGCTCAGCCCATATGCGCACGAGGACGTCGAACTGCTGGAGAAGTCGGCGGAACGGGTCGTGCCGCCGCTGGCCCGCCTGGTCCGGCGGGCCCACGAGCGGGACGACGTCGAGCTGATCTACGTCAACGACAACTACGGGGACTTCACCGCGACCCGGGAGGACATCGAGGACCGCGCCCGCAAGGGCCGCAGGCCCGACCTGGTGGAGCCGCTGCTGCCGCCGCCGGACTGCGCGTTCCTGCCCAAGGTGCGGCACAGCGCCTTCTTCGGCACCCCGCTGGAGTACCTGCTGGCCCAGCGCCGGGTGGAGAACGTGCTGCTCACCGGGCAGGTCACCGAGCAGTGCGTCCTCTACACCGCGCTGGACGCCTACGTCCGCCACTACACGGTCCGCGTCCCGCGGGACTGCGTCGCCCACATCCACCCCGACCTCGCCGAGGCCGCGCTGACGATGATGGAGCGCAACATGCGCGCCGAGATCACCACGTCATCGGAGTGCCTCGACCTGACGTGACATCCGTCACGTCGGTGACATTTGACGTGCCCTTGAGCTTTGACGTGCGTCATCCCGGATAGGGACCGCAGACCGTGACCGTCACAGGAGGGAGCCGTCGTCATGACGGACGTGTCGAGCATCGGACCGCGGTCGGGGGACGATCGCCCGGTGCTGACCAACCGGCAGGGACACCCGATCCACGACAACCAGAACCAGCGGACGGTCGGCGCGCGTGGCCCGGCCACGCTGGAGAACTACCAGTTCCTGGAGAAGATCAGCCACTTCGACCGCGAACGCGTCCCCGAGCGCGTCGTGCACGCGCGGGGGGTCACGGCGTACGGGTTCTTCGAGGCGACCGGCCGGCTCGGGGACGAGCCGATCTCCCGCTACACCCGCGCCGCGCCGTTCCGCGGCCCCGGGAAGCGCACCGACGTCGCCGTGCGGTTCTCGACGGTGATCGGCGGGCGTGACTCCTCCGAGGCCGCCCGCGACCCGCGTGGCTTCGCCGTCAAGTTCTACACCGAGGACGGCAACTGGGACCTGGTCGGCAACAACCTCGCGGTGTTCTTCATCAGGGACGCGATCAAGTTCCCCGACGTCATCCACGCGCTGAAGCCCGACCCCGTGACGTTCCGGCAGGAGCCGAACCGGATCTTCGACTTCATGTCGCAGACGCCGGAGTGCATGCACATGCTGGTCAACCTGTTCAGCCCGCGTGGCATCCCCGCCGACTACCGCCACATGCAGGGGTTCGGCGTGAACACCTACAAGTGGGTGAACGAGCGCGGGGAGACACATCTGGTGAAGTACCACTGGATCCCCAAGCAGGGCGTCAGGAGCATGACCGAGGAGGACGCCGCGGCCGTCCAGGCGGGCGACCTCGGGCACGCCACCAAGGACCTGCAGGACGCGATCGACCGCGGCGACCACCCGGAGTGGGAGCTGCGCGTGCAGATCATGACCGACGAGGAGCACCCGGAGCTGGACTTCGACCCGCTCGACGACACCAAGGTGTGGCCGGAGAACGAGTTCCCCGCGCTGCCGGTCGGCCGGCTGGTCCTGAACAGCAACGTGCGGAACTTCTTCGCCGAGAACGAGCAGATCGCGTTCGGCACGGGCGTGCTGATCGACGGGCTGGACTTCTCCGACGACAAGATGCTCGTCGGGCGGACGTTCTCCTACAGCGACACCCAGCGCTACCGGGTCGGGCCGAACTACCTGCAGCTCCCGGTGAACCAGGCCAAGAACGCCGAGGTGCGCACCAACCAGCGCGACGGCCAGATGACCTACCACGTGGACGGGGAGGGCGAGAACCCGCACGTCAACTACGAGCCCTCCATCACCGGCGGGCTGCGGGAGGGCGAGTACCCGACCGAGGACGAGCAGGGGCCGGTCATCACCGGGCGGGTCACGCGCAAGCGCATCCCGCGCACCAACGACTATCTGCAGGCCGGGCAGCGCTACCTGCTGATGGAGCAGTGGGAGCGCGACGACCTGGTCCGCAACTTCGTCACGCTGCTCTCGCAGTGCGTGCGGCCGGTGCAGGAGCGCATGGTGTGGCACCTGCTGCTGGTCGAGGACGACCTCGGCCTGCGCGTGGGGGAGGGCCTCGGCATCGCGCCGGACGACGTCGCCCACCTGGAGCCGCTCGCGAGCCAGGACCTGACCGAGGAGGACCGCGAGCGCCTGTCCCACCTCGGCAAGAACGGCCCGCGCGACGTGACGGGGCTGACGATGACGCACTGCGTGCCCAACGAGCGCCATATCCCGTAGGGATCTTCTCGGACGCGGGCACGTCCGCCGTGCCGTCGGCGGGCACGCCGGACGCCGCCGCCCTGTCCAGGGCGGCGGCGTCGTCGTGACGGGCGGCGTTTGGCAGGGAGAGGGCCGGGAAGCGGCCGGGAACGGCGTTTCTTCCTGAAAGTGGTGCATTGCATGGCTACACACGACGTGGCGCGGGCGAAGGTGTCGGCCCGCGCGCCGCGAGGGCCCTTCGACCTGTCGGGACGCTCCTGGCGGTCGGTGCTGAAGCGCACCGTGAAGGAGTTCCAGGAGGACAAGGTCACCGACTGGGCGGCCGCGCTCACCTACTACGCGGTCCTGTCGATGTTCCCGGCGCTGCTCGCCGCGGTCTCCCTGCTCGGCCTGTTCGGCGAGTCCGCGACCCGGCCGCTGGTCGACAACCTCGCGGCGCTCGCCCCCGGCCCGGCCCGGGAGATCATCGACGGCGTGCTGCGCGCCATGCAGGACAGCCCGCGCGCCGCGGGCATCACCACGATCATCGGCATCGCGGTCGCGCTGTGGTCCGCCTCGGGGTACGTCGGGGCGTTCATGCGCGCGGCCAACGTCATGTACGAGATGCCGGAAGGGCGCCCGATCTGGAAGACCCTGCCGCTGCGCCTGGCCATCACCGCCGTCCTGGTCGTCCTGATGGCGGTGGGCGCGGTGGCGGTGGTCTTCACCGGCGGGCTCGCCGAGCAGGCGGGGCGGCTGCTCGGCCTCGGGGACACCGCGGTCACGGTGTGGGGGATCGCCAAGTGGCCGGTGCTGGTGCTCGTCGTCATGGCCGTCCTGGCCCTGCTCTACTGGGCGGCGCCGAACGTCAGCCAGCCGGGGCTGCGCTGGATCACGCCCGGCAGCACGCTCGCCGTCGTGCTGTGGATCGCCGCCTCGGCCGCGTTCGGCTTCTACGTCGCGAACTTCGCCTCCTACAGCAAGACCTACGCCGCCCTGGCCGGGGTCATCGTCTTCCTGGTGTGGCTGTGGATCACCAACATCGCCGTGCTGCTCGGCGTGGAGTTCGACGCGGAGCTGGCCAGGGGGCGCGCCATCGCCGCCGGGCACCCCGCCGGCGAGGAGCCGTACATCGAGCCGCGCGACACCCGCAAGATCCCGGACGAGGACAAGGAGGCGATCAGGAACGGGCTGGAATCCGGCATGGGGGAGAAGCCGTCCGCGCCGGAGTCCGGGCGGTAGCGTACGGGGTATGACCGGCATATCCCGGCAGGCCCGGCAGTGGAGGGTCCGGCGTGATTTCACCCTCCTGAAGTGGACGGCCGCGGCGGCGTTCTGCGTGCTCGGCGTCGTCGTGGGGGACCTGCGCGGCCTGATCCTCTGCGCGGGCGGCGCGCTGTTGCTCGGCGGGTTCGCCCTGCACGACGTGGTGGCGCCGGTGCGGCTCGCCGCCGACGACCAGGGGCTGACGGTGGTGACCGGGCTCGCCCGGCGCCGGCGGCTGCCGTGGCCGGAGGTCACCGGCATCCGCGTGGCGCGCACCGCGCGGTACGGGCTGAGCTGGGAGCTGCTGGAGATCGAGACCACCGAGAGCCTGCACCTCTTCTCGTCCTTCGAACTCGGCACCTCCTGCATGGCCGCCGCCGACGAGCTCTACCGCCTCCGGCCCGCCTGACCCGCTCCCTGGATCCCGTGGGAGACGCTCCTCGCCGAGGCGAAGCGCTGTTGGTGACCGCCCCCGCAGGGGCCACCGGCCTCGCCGGCAAGGGCCGTGGTCGCGGTGACGGCGGACCGGAGTCTCATACCGTCCGTCCTTTCCATGTGCACGGAGCCGTGGAGCCGATGGACGGCGGGCCGGCCATGAGGTGATGCACGACTCGGACTCACGATTCTTGTGGCTCTTGTGGAATGGCGGGCCGCCGTCGTCGTATATGGCCTCTCATTCCGTATGCGTGCACCATCGCCGGTTCCCGGACGGATCGGTCCCCGCGGCGGTGTCGCCGCCGATCATGGACTGTTCTCCTTTCGACGGGCACCTCATCGTGCACGGGGTCGCCGTCCATCCGTGGCCGGGAGCGGCGTGCGTCGATACCTGCTGTACAAAGCGGACCGTCGCACATAGGATGCCGAAGGTTTCAAGCGGCGTTCAGGCGCCGTTCTCGCGCTGCCAGTCGAAATCCGTTCCTGGGTCGGCGGAAGAATTGCTGAATATGGACTTCCGGATTCTCGGACCTCTCGAGATATTCGTTCATGGCCGGCCGGTCGAGGTGAAAGCGGCGAAGCAGAGGACGCTGCTCGCGCTCTTCCTGATGAGGCCGAACCAGGTCCTGTCCGCGGACGTCCTCGCCGACGAACTCTGGGGGGCACGGCCGCCCCGCACCGCCCGCGACACCCTCTACTCGCTGGTGTCGCGGTTGCGCGGTCAGATCGACGGCGCCGGGGCCAGGGCCGCCGAATGGGCCCTGACCTCCCACCCGCCCGGCTACCTGCTGCGCGTCGATCCCGCGGCGGTCGACGCGCACCGTTTCCTGGCCCTGACCACGGCGGCGCACCGCCTCACCGCCACACCCCCCGCCGGAGTGGCGGGTCGCCTGGACGAGGCCCTGCGACTGTGGCGCGGTGTCCCACTGGCCGACATCGCCCTCGGCCCCATGCTGGAGTCCTGGCGGAAAAGGCTGATCGACGACCGGTTGGCCGCCTTCGAGAAGTACGTCGAGGCACTGCTGCCGACCGGTGTGCCCCCGGAGACGCTCGACGAACTGCGGATGACGGCATCGGAGCACCCCTACCGCGAGGGGCTGTGGGAACTGCTGATGCGTGCGTTGCGGGCGGCGGGCCGGCGGGACGAGGCGCTGGCGGCGTACCGGGAGGCCAGGGCCGCTCTGTCCGGCGAACTGGGTATCGAACCCGGCCCCGGGTTGCGGCGCCTGCACCAGGAGGTCCTGAGCGGAGAGCCGGAGCACGGCGACGACGGCCCCCGGACGGGCGAGCCGCCGGCCGGAGACGGGACCGCGCCCGTACGGGAACAGGTGCCACGCCAGCTCCCCCGTGACCTGACCGCGTTCACGGGCAGGCGGGACGAGGTCGCCACGCTTCGCGGGCACCTGACCATGGCCGCCGCGGAGGCGGCTCCCGTGCTCATCGTCACCGGCCCCGCCGGGTCGGGCAAGTCCGCGCTGGCCGTCCATGTCGCCCACCAGGTCGCCGACGCCTACCCCGATGGGCAGCTCTACATCGACCTGTGCGGGGCCACTCCGGGACTGTCGCCGCTGTCACCGTCCACGGCCCTCGGCCGGATCCTGCGCGCGCTCGGCGTTCCCGGCGAGCACGTGCCCCTCGACGCCGGAGAGGCCGCGGGCCTCTACCGCACGAGAACCGCCACGGCCAGGCTGCTGCTGATCCTCGACAACGCCCGCGACGCGGCGCAGGTGCGGCCACTGCTGCCCGGTGGCGCGCGCAGCGCCGTGATGGTCACCAGCCGGATGAACCTGGCCCATCTTCCCGACGCCGTCTGCGTTCCCGTGGGCCCGATGCGACCCCAGGACGCCTGCCAGATGCTGAGCCGGGCCGGCGCCGCCCCGAGCGAGACGGCCGATGTCACGCGGCTGGCCGAACTGTGCGGGTTCCTGCCCCTGGCCCTGGCCGTGGCGGTCGCGCGGCTGACCGGGCAGCGGCACCTCGGCGTGGGCGAGCTGGTGCGGCGCATGGAGGACGGGCGCCGGCGCCTGAGCGAGCTGGCTGTCGGCGACCTGGAGGTACGCCGCAGCCTGGAGGTCAGCTACGTGACCATGACCCGGGACGGCCACGCCATGGACCGCGAGGCGGCCCGAGCCCTGCTGCTGCTCGCGTTGCTGCCCATCCCGGACATCGGCGTGGACGCCGCCGCCGCGCTGTTCGGTCAGACCCCCGCCGAGGCCGCCCGCACCCTGCAACGGCTGGTCGACGCCAACCTGCTCAACGACACCGCCCGGGACCGGTGGAGCATGCACGACCTGGTCAGGCTGTTCGCCAGGGAGAAGTCGGCCGGCGACCTGGCGAGCGGCCACTGGCCCGACCGGTTCGGCGCGATCCTGGACCACTACCTGGCCACCGCCCGGCTGGCCTTCCGGCTCATCGATCCGCACCGGGAGCAGTTCCCGGTCTCCGAGCCCACGGCTCCGGCGGCGCCGCTCGCGGACGCCGCGGACGCCAGGACGTGGTTCAGGACCGAACTCCCGGGCGCGGTCCGCCTGGCGGTCCAGGCGCTGAGCGAACCGGACCGGCCAGGGCACGCCGGAATGGCTCTGGCGGGAGCCCTGAGATGGATCCTCGATCGGGAGGATCACGTCGAGGAGTCGCTGACCATGTACGAACTGGCGCTGCAGGCGGCCCGGCGTCTCGGCGACCCCCAGGCCGAGATCTACGCCCTCGACCAGCTCGGCGGGATGCTCTACCGTCTCGGCCGGTACGACGAAGCCTGCCGGAACTATCTCCAGGAGCAGGAACTGTGCCGCCGTCACGGGGATCTGCGCGGGCAGACGCGGGCCCTGGGCAACCTGGGCCTCCTCTACGTCCGCATGCGCCGACCGGCCGAAGCGCTGGCCGTCGCGCGACGACAGCTGCGCTTCGCGGACGAGGGCGGCTGGGACGCCGCCCGGACCCACGCCCACATCATGCTCGGCATGTCCTACCTGAACCTCGGCGGGCACGATGACGCGGCAACGCACCTGTGCACGGCCGTGGACCAGGCGCGCGCCCGCGACGACCACTACCAGCTCGCGGCGGCGCTCAACTACCTGTCGCAGGTCCGGATAGCGATGGGCCAGGGGGAACGAGCGCGGGACCTGGCACGTCAGGGGCTCGGATACGCGCGGCTGATCGCCGACCGCAAGCAGGAGGCGTCGCTGCTCATCACCCTGGCCCGAGCGCACTCGATGACGGGAGACAGGCAGGCCGCCGAATCGGCCCTGACAACGGCCGGGCGGCTGGAAGACGCCCTGGACTCCCCGCTGGTGGACTACCTCGCCGGCGCACGCGCCGAGGTCGCCGCCGCACGGTGAACCCGGCGATCGCCGTGGCTGTGACACCCGGCGGCCACGGTTTCGGTCAGGGCGAGGTACGGTTCTCGACCACACCCGGATCGGACGGCGCGGCGGGCTTCTCGGACGTGTCCCGGGCGGAGGACGGGGCGGGCTCCTCGGCCGCGGCTCCGTAGGAGGCGTTCTCCTGGGCGAACCTGCGCAGCGCGCTGAAGACGACGTCGCCGAGCGCCGTCCAGATGACCGCGGTCTCCAGCAACGTGTCGGGATCGCGTTCCTGCCGGAGCTGTGCCAGGTCGGCCTCGGCCGCCTGGCGTGCCGCCCGCGCGTAGCCGTCCAGCAGCTTGAGCTGGTCGGTCTGGCCCAGCCTGAACAGCGTGGCGAGGGCGGAGGCGAGGGTCTGGCGGGCGGGGTTGGTGGCGCGGACCCGCCAGCCGAGCCGCTCGATCAGCTCGTCGGTGTGCCGGGTGGCGGCCTCCCACGCCTCGTCCTCGATCACCGGGCGCGGGGTGACCATGGCGAACTGCGCCTTGCCCGCCGAGTCGAGCACGCTCATGCCGGGCCCGTACATCTTGGCCAGGACCTCGCGGGTGGCGGCGACGCTGAGCCCGCCGACCTCGATGAGGGCCCTGACCAGCCGGAGGCGGCGGACGTGGGCCTCGGTGTACTGGGCCTGGTTGTGGCTGGTGCGCTCGCCGGGGAACAGGAGGCCCTCGCGCAGGTAGTACTTGATCGTGGGCACGGGCACGTCCGCGCGGCGGCTCAGCTCGGCGATGCGCATGGTCCTCCCTCGGGCCCGATCCGTGAGAGCCCTTGCGCAGTCTATCGAAAAGATAGTAGACAGTTCTCATATCCATATTGCGGCGGCGCGGGAGATGATCGTCTTGGAGTATCGGCCCTTCGGGCGGACCGGTCTCAAGGTCAGTCCTCTCTGCCTCGGCGCCATGATGTTCGGCCGGTGGGGCGGCAACGATCACGAGAGCTCATCCGCGATCATGCGCCGGGCCCTCGACGCCGGGATCAACTTCATCGACACCGCCGACGTCTACTCGGGCGGTGAATCGGAGGAGATCGTCGGCCGCTTCCTCGCCGAGAACGGCCTGCGCGACCGCGTCGTCCTCGCCACCAAGGTGCACGGCGCCATGGGCGACGACCCGAACAGCGCGGGCAACGGCCGCCGGTGGATCATCCGCGAGGTGGACGCCAGCCTGCGCCGCCTGCGCACCGACTGGATCGACCTGTACCAGATCCACCGGCCCGACCCCGCCGTGGACCTGGACGAGACGCTCGGCGCCCTCACCGACCTGGTGCGGGCCGGCAAGGTGCGCCACATCGGGACCTCGACGTTCCCCGCCCACCACCTGGTGGAGGCCCAGTGGGTCGCCGAGCGGCGCGGCCGGGAACGGTTCGCCGGCGAGCAGCCGCCGTACTCGCTCCTGGCGCGCGGCGTGGAGGCGGACGTGCTGCCGGTCTGCGAGCGGTACGGCATCGGGGTGCTGACCTGGAGCCCGCTGGCCGGCGGCTGGCTGACCGGCCGCTACCGCGAGGGGATCGAACTCCCCGGGAGCAGGCGGGCCGAGCTGCTCCCGGAGCGGTACGACCTGACGCTGGAGGCCAACCGCCGCAAGCTCGCCGCCACCGAGCGCCTCGCTCATCTGGCCGAGGAGTCCGGGATGACGCTGATCGAGCTGGCCCTGCGGTTCGTGCTCCACCATCCGGCCGTCAGCTCGGCCATCATCGGGCCCCGGACCATGCGACACCTGGAGGACCAGCTCACCGCCACCGACGCGGGCCTCACCGGCGACGTGCTCGACCGCGTCGACGCGATCGTCCCGCCCGGCGTGACGCTCAACCCGGCCGACGGCGGGTGGCGCCCGCCGTCCCTGGCCGACCCGTCCCTCCGCCGCAGGGGGTGACGCTCTAGACCGGCGCCGGCGGCGGTGCGGGCCCGTGGCAACCCACTCCGTCGCCGGCGCCTTTTCGTCCGATACATAGATAGTGACCAGTCCTACTATTCATATTGACCCGATTGCGGGGCGCACCGCCCGATCGGCGCCGCGTGCCCGCGTTCCAGGAGAGGAAATGTTCGCGAAACTAGGGCGGTTCTCCGCCAGACATCGTTTATGGGTCCTCGCGACAGCCGTCCTGTTCGTCGTCCTCGGCGGCGTGTGGGGCTCCGGCGCCGGCGGCATCCTCGGGGGAGGCGCCGGCCTGGACGCGCCCGGCAGCGAGTCCGCCGAGGCCAACCGCATCCTCGCCGGCAGCCTCGGCCGGCACGTCCCCGACGTCGTCGTCATCTACGAGAGCCCGGCCATGACCGTGGACGACCCGCGCTTCCGCCAGGCCGTCGAACAGGTCGCCGCCCGCATCCCCAAGGACGCCTACGTGCGGCTGGAGACCTACTGGTCCACCGGCTCGGCCGACTTCGTGTCCCGCGACAAGCACAAGACCTACCTCGCCCTCCAGCTCCCCGGAGCCACCGAGGAGGAGCAGGTCGTGGTGTACCGGGACATCGCCGGCCTGTTCGACGCCCCCGGCCTGACCGAGCGCCGCGGCGGGCTCACCGCCATCGGCGAGCAGTTCAACACCATCAACTCCCGCGACCTGTCCCGGGCCGAGCTGATCTCCTTCCCCTTCCTGATCCTCCTGCTCCTGCTCGTGTTCCGCGGCCTCGTCGCGGCGGCGCTGCCCCTGGCCGTCGCGGTCGTCGTCGCCGTCGGCTCCCTCAGCGTGCTGCGCGTGGTCGGCGGGATCGTCGACCTGTCCACGGCGGCCATCAACGTCGTCGTCATCCTCGGCCTCGGCCTCGCCACCGACTACGCGCTGCTCATCCTCACCCGGTTCCGCGAGGAGCTCGCCGCCGGGCGCACGGTCGACGACGCGGTGTCCCGCGCCATGGGCTCCGCGGGACGCACCGTGGCGGTCTCCGGCCTGACCGTCGCCGTCACGCTCGGCGGCCTGCTCGTCTTCCCCTCCCGCTTCCTCACCTCGCTCGCCTACTCCGGCGTGAGCGTCGTCCTGTTCGCCGTGCTCGCCGCGCTCACCGTGCTCCCCGCGCTGCTGCGCCTCATCGGCCGCCGGGTCGACGCGCTGCGCCTGCCGCTGCCCTGGCTCCGGCGCGACCGCCCGCAGGGCCGGCGCTGGTACCGCGTCGCGCACGGCGTCATGCGCAGGCCGTTCACCGTCGTCCTGGCCGTCGGCCTCGCGCTCGTCACGCTCGGGCTGCCGCTGCTCGGCGTCGTCTGGTCGCGGCCGGGGGAGTGGGCGATGCGGGGCGACGTCGACGGCGCCGCCGTCACCCGGCAGCTCGCCGAGGAGTTCCCCTACGACCCGACCAAGGTCATCACGACCGTGGTCCGCATGCCCGGCCCGGCCACCACGCCCGGCGCGCAGGCGGCGCTGGCCGACTTCACCCGGCGGCTCGGCCGGATCGGCGGAGTGGACCGTGCCGCGGTGACCGGCGCCTCGGGCGATCTGGCCCGCATCACGCTCGGCTACTCCAAGAGCTCCTACGGCGCGGAGATCCGGGAGGTCGTCGCCCGCCTACGCGCCGAACCCCCGCCCGCCGGCGCCACCGCGCTGTTCACCAACCGGCCCGCGTCCATCGCCGACATGCTCGACATGATCGGCCGCGGGCTGCCCTGGATGCTGCTCATCGTGGTCGTGGTCACGTTCGTGGTGATGTTCCTGGCCTTCGGGTCGGTCACGCTGCCGCTCAAGTCGATCGTCATGAACCTGCTGTCCCTGTCGGCCGCCTTCGGCGCGATGGTGCTGATCTTCCAGAACGGATTCCTGTCCGGCCTTCTCGGCTTCACCGCGCCCGGGTTCCTCGACGCCAACATGCCCGTCCTCATCGGGGCGGTCTCGTTCGGGCTGGCCATGGACTACGAGGTGTTCATGCTGGCGAGGATCCGCGAGGAGTACCTGCGCACCGGTGATCCCGTCGAGTCGGTGGCGCTCGGCGTCCGGCACACGGCGGGCGTCATCACCGCCGCCGCGCTCCTGCTCGGCGTCGTGCTGGCGGCCTTCGTCACCACCAGCGTCACGGTGATCAAGATGATCGGGGTCGGCTCGGTCATCGCCCTGCTCGTCGACGCCACCGTCGTCCGCGGCCTGCTGGTCCCGGCCACCATGCGCCTCCTCGGCCGCCACGCCTGGTGGGCCCCCGCCCCCCTGGCCCGCTGGTGGCTCCACCACGGCCTCCCAGAAGAATCCATCTCCACCCCACCCCCGCCCGCCCGGCACCCCACAAGCACGTCGGCGCCGGCATGAAACCGCTAAGCCGGGATATCCACTGGAAGTCCGAATGAATGAAGAAATTCCGGATTAGCGCAGTTAGTCCGAACCTGCGCAGGCCCCGCCGATCGCGGGCCCCCCGGAAGAGCGGGGGAGGGCCGGACCTGTCGGGGGCCCGACCCTTCCCACCCGCTCCGCCGTTCAGGGTGATCGCCGACGCCGTGACGGCGGTGGTCCTTCGCCGCCGTCAGTAATAGCCGTCGACGGGGGCGCGCGCCTCGTCGAACAGGCCCGGCCCCTCCTGCGGGACCCGCGGGAAGCCGGGAGCCCCGGGTGGCTTCAGCGAGTTGAGCTGCTCGGTGGACAGCGCGAACACCACGCGACCGAGTCCTGACCGCTCGATCGCGCCGGTGCACATCCCGCACGGCTGGCAGCTCGTGTACATGGTCGTGGCCGCGGCCGTACCGGGATCCAGCTCGCGCGCCGCCCACCTCGCCAGCTTCAGCTCGGGGTGGGCGGTGATGTCGCCGTCCGAGAGCGAGGTGTTCCGCTCCTCGGCCAGCACCTCCCCATCCGGCCCCGCCAGCAGCGACCCGAACGGCGGATTCCCCGCCCTCCGCGCCTCCCCGGCCAACTCGACGGCCCTGCGCAACAGCCGTTCCTCATCCCGCGTCATCATCACTCCATTCCTCGCCCGAGGGGCAGAAGCCCGCCGCGTCGGCAGGTGTCCGAACGCTCGCCGTTCATCGGTTCAGGTGGGCGGCCACGGTGGCCAGGGCCTGCCAGGCGACCTCCGGGTCGTTCGTCTCCGCGGGATCGCCGACGTACGGGTCCAGGACGACGGTCTCGGCGCCGAGGGCGCGTAGGTCCTCCAGATCGGCGAGCACCTGCTCGAGCGTTCCCTCGCCCGCGAGCCGCTCCGGGTCCGTCACGGGCGAGCCGGTGATACGCAGGACGATCCGGGGCACGAGCGCGGGCGCCGGATCCCCGCCGAGGATCGCGTCCACGCGTGCCAGCTTCTCGCGCAGCCAGGGGAGCGTGAACCGCAGCGGATGCCAGGCGTCGCCCAGGCGCGAGGCCCGGCGCAGGGCCGCGTCGCTGTTCCCGCCGACCAGGAGCGGGATCCGTCCGGCACGGTAGCCCTCGTCCCGCCACGCCTCCCGCACCGTGCGCAGCAGCTCGTCCGTCAGCGCCCCGCGCCGCTCGAACGGCACCCCGAGCGCCTCGAACTCCTCCCGCGCCCACCCCGCTCCCACGCCGAGCACGAACCGCCCGCCGCTGAGGTCGTTCAGGTTGGCGGCCATCCGGGCGACCAGCAGCGGATGCCGGTACGGCGCGACGAGCACCGTGGTCCCGAGCAGCAGCCGGCTCGTGACCCCGGCCAGATAGGAGAGGGTGGTGAACGGCTCGTAGAACGGCTCCGGGTACTGCGCGGCCACATCCGGCGTCACCACGACATGGTCGGACATCATCAGCAGGTCGAGACCCAAGCCCTCGACGGTCTGCGCCCAGCGCCGGAGCACCTCCGGGCTGGTACCTGGCCCGAAATTCGGGACGTTGACGCCTGTTCGCACTGGTCAAGGCTATCGAGAGGCCGGATCACCGGGAAGTGGCACATCCCGGCCGGACCCCCTATTCGCCGGGAAAAACCCGGTATATTCGGCCAATGGCCGAGAATCTCGACGCGACCGACTGGGCCATCCTCGTCGAGCTCCAGCGAGACGGCCGCGTCCCTCTCACCGAGCTGGCCCGCCGGGTCAACCTCGGCGCCTCCGCGACCACCGAGCGGGTCAGGCGGCTGGAGGCCGCGGGCGTCATCACCGGCTACCGCGCCGCCGTCGACCTGGCCAAGGCGGGGTTCCCCATCCTGGCCGTCGTACGCCTGAAGTACCCCGGCAGCAGGCACGAGCCCCTGCGCCGCCTGCTGGAGGAACGCCACGAGATCCTGGAGTGCCTGCGCACCACCGGCGACGACTGCTACACCCTCAAGGTCGCCGCCACCTCCATGCCCCACCTCGAATACCTCGTCGACGAACTGGCCCAGTTCGGCAGCACCACCACCAACATCGTCTACACCCAAACCCTCCCCTACCGAGGCCCCCACCCTCCCACCTGCGAAGATCCCCAACGCCCCATCGCCTCCTGACGGCCGCGACGCCGTGCGGCAGTGGCCGCCTTCCTCAGCGGTGACGCGGGACGCGATCCCTCTCACCTAGGTGCGCGGGCCGGTCGTGCGGAGGGCGGAGAGGGCGAGATGCCAGGGGTAGGGCTCGGTGGGACCGGCGGCGTCGGGGGACTCCTCGGGGCCGAGCACCACCTGGACGCCTTCCGCGCGCAGGTCCTCGACGCTTCTGCGGAACGGGGTCCGGCGGGCCAGGGCCGAGTTCACGAGCGCCATGACCACCACGGGAATGCCGAGCCCGGGAGCCTCGGCGAGCAGGCCCAGCGCGTACGTGTCGGCGATTCCCTGGGCGAACTTGTTCACCGTGTTGTACGTGGCGGGCGCGACGATGATCGCGTCGGCCCGCGGCGGCTTCGGCTCATGCGGCTTGCGGTAACGACTCTTCACCGGACGGCCGGTCTGCCGCTCCAGCGCGGGCACGTCGATGAAGTCCAACGCCGACGGCGTGGCCACGACCTGAACCGTCCACCCGTCCCCCTGAGCCCGCGCCACCAACTCCCCGACACCCGACGCCGCCCCGGCCGCACACACGACAACATAAAGCACCCCACTCACCCGCCCATTCTCACCCGCCCACCCGCTACCGCAGCCGCTCCCTCACCTCCGCACCGGCTCACCTGTCGGCACCGGCTCACCTGCCGGCAGGGACCTCGTTCACCCACCCGCACCCGCTCACTCCTGGCCCAACTCTCCGTACCCGCGTTCTCCCTGACTTTTGTCCTGCGCGCGCGGGTGGACTGTCACGTGTGCAGGCTGTACGGGCCCGGACAGGCCGGACGGGGAGTCGTGGACGAGTGACGGGTCGCTAGCGGGGCTTGGTCACGCTTTTCCAGTCGAGTGCGCCCTTCTTCACCGTGGGGCGCCAGCCGCGTATTGGGCGGCCGGTCTCCAGGGAGCGGGCGGTGGCCTTCAGCAGTGCCAGATATGACGGCCACACGTCGTCACCTTCGAACGTCAGCCCGGTCTCGTCGAAATACTCGCCCGTCTTGCCGGTACGGGTGTCGATGAAGAGGTTGCCTCCGTCGTGCGCGTCGGCGAACGGAATGAGATGACCGTCCCACCAGGTGTCCACCATCTCCTCCGGCCCGCCGAGAACGAAACCGCAGAGCATTTTCCAGTCCGCCCGAATGTCCTTGGCCGACATCAGGTCATAGAAGGGCGCGGGCCCGAACCCCCAGTCTCCCGAGCCGTCGTGACGCAGGAGCGAGGCGCGCAGATCGTCGGGGAACCGCAGGCCCATGGCGGCCTCCGCCTTCGCGATGTCGAGGGGCCGCGCCGGGGGAGTGAGCGTCTTGTAGGTGACGGGGGCCTTCCGGGCCAGCCACCGCTCGATACGCCGCCAGATCGTGGCGACCTGCGCGGCGACGGACGGATCGGGCACGCGGACCACGGGAGCGCGGCGTCCGGGCCGGCACCCGCTGGCGCGGGCCTGCTCGGGCGTGAGCTTATCGGGCGTCGGCGCCACGGTGGGCGTGGGAGACGGCGACGGCCGGGCGCCGCCCGCGCACCCGCCGGGCAGGGACTCGGCCGGCTCCTCGGCCCACCGCAGCTCGCACCCCGAGGTGACGGTGGGGTACCAGTCGCGCAGCGCCGTACCGGTCTCCAGCGACTCGGCGAGCCCCTCCAGCATGGCGACATACGACGGCCATCCCATGGGACCGTCGTAACGGAGGCTCTCGCCGGACGACGACTCCCCGACCCGCCCGCTGCGCGGCTCGACGAAGAGCTCGGCCCCATGGCCGTCGCTGCCGACCGGCATCAGGCTGCCGTGCCATGTCCCGTGCTCGGGATCGGCGTTCTCCCGCACCCCGTCGAGCACCAGATCCTGGCACTGCCCCCAGTTGATGTAGTCGATCTCGGCCAGGCCGAGGAGCCCGTACGACGGCGGTAACCGGAAGCCGTCCCCGAGGTTGCCGTCGGAGCCGTCATGCCGCAGGTAGGAGGCGTAGAGATCGTCGGGCAGCTTGCGATCGTGGTCGTCCTCCCAGCGGGCCACCCGTTCCGGTTCGACGGGGAACTGCAGTTTGCGCAGCGTGGCCGAGGCGTGCGCGCCCAGCCATCTCTCGATGCGGTCCCACGCCCGCCCGACCCGCGCCGCCACGGCCGCGTCCGGCGCCCGCGGAAGATACGACGGCTCGTCCTCCGGGAAGCCCTGGGGATCGATCACCACGCCCACCCCGTCGCCGGACCCCGCATCCGCCGCCTGATCGTCCTCGACGTCGGAGTCCGCTCCGGGCGCGCGGTCCGGGCGGTCGTCGTCCCAGACGATGGGCTCGCAGCCCACGGCCCTGGCCTCCTCCGCGGTGAACGCCTGCGCCCGTATCTCGGCCTCGGCCTCGGGGTCGCCGCAACTCACGGAGACGGACGTCCCGACGGATCCGATGGAGCACATCACGATCTCACCGCCCACGGCCGCCCCCGCCGCCGCCCACCCCAGAAGCAGCACAATGACGGCTACCGCCGCGACCCCCCGCCGCACCCCATCTCCCAGCACCCCGGCACCCTATCGACCCCCACCGACATTTCCTGGCCCTTCGCAAAACCCGTCAAGCAACTCGAAAGACCGAGGAATTCGGCTTTATCCGGCTATCGCGACCCGCCGTAGCCGGCCACCCAATGAAACCCGCGCAACGGAAATGCCTCCAGGCGGCCACGCGGCGTGATCACGGCGAGAACCGCCGCCGCACCGGCACGGCGAATCGCCGCCGCGCGTACCCCGCGCATTCACGCGACCGCGACCCGCGACATATCGGCGACCTGCGGTTCCCACCCGACGAGGCCGCAACGGCATGGCCCGCAGATCGCCCCGCGCGCTCATCGCCGCCTTCCCCGGCGACGCGACCGAACCCCGACGACTTCCCTGGGCCCGGAGTCACCGCCGATGCCCATCTTCCCCAAGCTTGTCCAGGTACCGGCTAAAGTGAATATCTTGTCGTGCTCACACACACGCCAACTTGTGAGAGACTCCACCCTTGCGGGGCGGTAGCTCAGCCGGTCAGAGCAGCGGACTCATAATCCGTCGGTCGTGGGTTCAAGTCCCACCCGCCCTACCACGCCACCAAGAGAAGCGCCGCTACACCAGATGCTTCGCCGTGAGTCATCCCGTGGACACCTGAAGTGAGACGCGGCCGGGCGCGGCCCTCGGCGGGTGCGCTTCTGAGATCCGCGCACCGTTCTCCCCGTTCGGCCGACCCCCAGGAGGGGCGCGGGGCGATCGGGGTGACGCTCTTGAAACAGCATGTGGTGACGTTCCGGCCGCCGAAGCGTGTCCGACGCGCATAGCCCGGAGAGACGTGTCGGCGGGCACCTTTTGGCCGAGCCGCACCGACCGGGGGCTTTACCCGTGAATATCTGCCTTTAGTGTTCAATATCGAGCGGGGCGTCGCGCGCAAAGAATGTCCAATTAAATGTTGGTCGTGCTTGAGTGGATATCTCCCCGGGCACGCTCCCAGCGATGGCTCATCCTGATCCAGAGGAGCGGACGGACGTGCGTGCCACCATCTCCGATCTGCCGCCGGCCGTCCTCCGTGGTGTCAGTCAGGTCGATTTGCAGAGCGATTATCGGACGGCGATCTGCTTTGTCATCGCATTGTTCGCCGGTGGCTGGCGGTTCGGGGCTTTCGGTTTGCTCGGCACCGCCGTGGCCACCGTCACCGCCTGGTTCTTCGGGGCTCCCCGGGAACGCGTGACCCTGGGGCTCGAGGGATTCAACGGGACCCTGATCGGCGTCGCGCTGGTGCTGTACTTCGACGTGCGGTGGGTCACCGTGCTGCTGGTGATCCTCGGCGCGATCATGGGCAGCGTGCTCACGGCGGCGCTCAACGCGCTGCTCACCCCGCATGACCTGTCGACGTTGACCGCGCCGTTCTGCGTGATCACCACGGTCATGGTGGTCGGCGCCCCGACGTTCGCGCGGGTCTGGGGCGGGCGCGGCCTGGCGTCGCCGCCGTCCGCAGGCCACCCCGGCGCGACGGTGACGTTCACCGACCTGTGGCAGGGATTGTTCAACGGCATCGGCCAGGTGTTCTTCCAGGACAGGTTCTACGTAGGAATGATCTTCCTGCTCGGCTTGCTGTTCGCCGGTCCCCTCGTGGCGCTGGCCGCACTGGTCTCCAGCGCCGTCGGCATCGTCGTCGCGCTGCTCCTCGGAGCGGCCGCGGCGGACATCGGGGCGGGCCTGTACGGCTACAACGCGGTGCTGACCGGGATCGCCCTGTGCGGCACGTTCGTCGCGCCGACCCCGCTCGGCGTGCTGTACGCCCTGGTGGGCGTGGTGTCGGCGACCGTGCTGACGGCGTTCGTCACCGACCTGTTCCGGCCGGTCGGCGGACACACCCTCACCTGGCCGTTCGTGCTGGTCACCTGGACCTTCCTGGCGGCGGTGCCGATCTTCTCCGGCGTCCGGCGCGCTACCACCTAAGGAGAACCGATGTACCTCGCCCCGCGGGAGATCGACAAGCTGCTCGTGTACGCGGTCGCCGACCTGGCGGCCAAGCGGCGGGACCGCGGCCTCAAGCTGAACTACAGCGAGGCGGTCGCCCTGATCAGCGCCGCGATCCTGGAGGGCGCCCGGGAGGGCAGGACCGTCGCCGAGTGCATGGAACTGGGCAAGCACGTGGTCGGCGCCGGCGACGTCATGCCCGGAGTGCGGGAAATGCTCAAGCTCATGCAGATCGAGGCGACGTTCAAGGACGGTTCCAAGCTCGTCTCCTGCCACGACCCGATCGGCGGTTGACGCCGCCGCACGAAGGACAGCGAAGGAACGGTTCGCCATGACGGACACCGACAGGATCATCTACGCGGACGGCCCGATCGAGATCAACACCGGCAGGCCCACGGTCACGCTGACCGTGCGCAACACCGGGGACCGGGCCATCCAGGTCGGCTCGCACTTCCACTTCTTCGAGGCGAACCGGGCGCTCGGCTTCGACCGTGACAAGGCGTTCGGCATGCACCTCGACATCCCGGCGGGCACCGCCGTGCGCATCGAGCCCGGCGACACCCACCAGGTCACCCTGGTCGAATACGGCGGCGGCATGCGCGTGGTCGGCTTCGCCGGCCTGCTCGACGGCGGCATCCGGTGCCGGGACAGCCACAAGCGCGCCCTGCGACGGCTGGCCGAACTCGGCTACACCGACGTGCCGGAGCCCGACGCCGCCGTCCGGCGGCCGCCGGAGGAGAAGCCCGCCAAGAAGCCGGCGGCGAGGAAGACACCCGCCAAGAAGAAGAAGGGCTGACGCCGATGGGAACGATGAGCCGCGAGCAGTACGGGGCCATGTTCGGCCCGACCGTGGGCGACAGGATCCGGCTCGCCGACACCAACCTGGTGATCGAGATCGAGAAGGACCACGCGGTGGGCGCCTACGGGGACGAGGTCGTCTACGGTGGGGGCAAGACCGCCCGCGACGGCATGGCGGCCGATCCCGGCTCCAGGAACGTCACGATCGCGCTCGACCTGGTGATCACCAACGTCGTCGTGCTCGACCCGGTGCTCGGCGTCGTCAAAGGCGACATCGGGGTCAAGGACGGCCGGATCGTCGGCATCGGCAAGGCGGGCAACCCGCACACGCAGAACGGCGTGGACCGCCGTCTGATCGTCGGCGCCGGCACCGAGGTGCTGGCGGGCGAGAACATGATCGCCACGCCGGGCGCCATCGACCCGCACGTCCACCTGCTCGCGCCCCAGCAGGCCGAGCACGCGCTGAGCAACGGCATCACCACGCTGATCGCCGGCGGCACCGGTCCCACCGACGGCACGCGCGGCACCACCTGCACGCCCGGCCCGTGGAACATCGGCCGGATGCTCCAGGCCATCGAGGCGCTGCCGCTCAACATCGGCCTCATGGCCAAGGGGAACGGCAGCCTGCCCGCCCCGCTCGCCGACCAGATCGAGGCGGGGGCGTGCGCGCTGAAGGTCCACGAGGACTGGGGCTCGACCCCGTCGGTGGTGGACTGCGCGCTGCGGGTGGCCAACGAGTACGACGTCCAGGTGTCCCTGCACGCCGACTCCCTCAACGAGGCCGGCTACCTGGAGGACACGATCAGCGCCATCAACGGCCGCGCCGTCCACGCCTTCCACAGCGAGGGCGCGGGAGGCGGGCACGCGCCCGACATGATCCGGATCGCCGGCGAGCCCAACGTCCTGCCGTCCTCGACGAACCCGACCCTGCCGTACACGGTCGACTCCGTCGACGAACTGCTCGACATGGTGATGGTCTGTCACCATCTCAGCCACGACATCCCTGAGGACGTCGCCTTCGCCGACAGCCGGGTGCGGGCGGAGACCATCGCCGCCGAGACCGTGCTGCAGGACATGGGCGTGATCAGCATGACCTCCTCCGACTCCCAGGCGATGGGCCGGATCGGCGAGACCTTCACGCGGACCTTCCAGGTGGCGCACCACTGCAAGGACCAGCGCGGCAAGCTGTCCGAGGACTCCGAGCGCAACGACAACTTCAGGGTGCTGCGCTACCTGGCCAAACTCACCATCAACCCGGCCCGCACCACCGGCATCGCCGAGACCGTCGGCTCCTTGGAGGACGGCAAGCTGGCCGACATCGTGCTGTGGCCGTTCACCTCGTTCGCCGCCAAACCGGCCCTCGTGATCAAGGGTGGCCTGATCAACTGGTTCCGCATGGGCGACCCGAACGCCTCGCTGCCCACCCCGCAGCCCGTCTACTACCGGCCGATGTTCGGCGCGATGGGGATGGCGCAGCGCAAGTGCAACGTGACGTTCCTGCCGGAGGCCGCCATCGCCGCCGGGGTGCCGGAGAAGCTCGGCCTCCAGCGGATGATCGCCCGGGTCCGTCACACCAGGACGGTGGACAAGCGTCACATGCTCCGCAACACGGCGCTTCCCCGGATCACCGTGGACCCGGAGACCTACAAGGTCACCGTGGACGGGGAGCACGCCACCATCGAACCGGCACGGGAACTGCCGCTGACCCAGCTCTACTTCCTGGCATGAGCCTGCTCGCCCAGCTCCAGCTCACCGACTCGGCCTTCCCGAGCGGTCTGTACACGCTGTCCCACGGGCTTGAGGCGTACGCGCAGGCCGGGCCGGTCGACGTGGCGGCGCTGCTGGAGGACGTGCTGCTCCACTCCGCCGGACCGGGCGACGCCACCGCCCTGGTCCTCACCCACCGCGCGGTGACGGCGGGCGACTGGGACACGGTCGTGGAGGTGGACCGGCGGCTGCACGCCCTCAAGCTCAACCGCGAGATCCGGTCCGCCGCCACCAGGACCGGCAACCAGGTCCTGCGAACGGCGGCCCTGGTCTTCGCCACCCCCGAGCTCGCCCGGCTCGCCGGCCTGGTCGAGGCCAAGGCGACGCCGGGCAACCACGCCGTCGTCATGGGCGCCGCCCACGCCGGGCTCGGCGTGCCGGTGGACAGGGCGGTGACCTGCGACCTGTTCGCCTTCGCCGCGAGCTGGGTCAGCGCCGCCGTCCGCCTGCGCAGGCTCGACTTCCGGCAGGCCCAGACCACGCTGCACGGCGCGGCGGACGCCATCGGACGCGCCGCCGGGCACGCCCTGGCCGCTCGCGGCCCGCTCGACCTGCACGCCGCCACGCCCGTCGCGGACACGATGAGCGCCGCCCACGAGCGGGCGGCGGCCCGGCTCTTCACCACCTGAACCGTTCACCACCCGGAGGGCGACGCACATGGAGAACGTTCTGAAGGTCGGCGTCGGCGGCCCCGTCGGCTCCGGCAAGACCGCGCTGATCGAGGCGCTGGTCCCGATCCTGCTCGAACAGGGGCACAGCGTAGGCGTGGTCACCAACGACATCTACACCGTGGAGGACGCCGACCACATCAAGCGCACGCTGCACGGCGTCCTGGACCCCGAGCGCGTCGTCGGCGTGGAGACCGGCTCGTGCCCGCACACGGCCGTGCGCGACGATCCGTCGATGAACCTCGCCGCAGGCGCCGACCTGCTGGAACGCTTCGGCGACATCGACACGCTGCTGTACGAGAGCGGCGGAGACAACCTCACCCTGACCTTCAGCCCCGTCCTGGCCGACGTCTTCATCTTCGTCCTGGACACCGCCGAAGGGGACAAGATGCCGCGCAAACGGGGGCCGGGCATCACCGAATCCGACCTGCTCGTCATCAACAAGGTGGACATCGCCCCGTACGTTCGCGCCGACCTGGACGTGATGGCCCGCGACGCCGACCGCGTCCGCGAGGGACGCCCGGTGATCCTGACCGATTCCCTGAAGGGCACCGGCGTCCGCGACGTCGCCGACTTCGTCGCCAGCCGCAGGCCGGTATGGGGATCCGCCCGATAGACCGGCTCGCCGCCGACCGCTACACGATCACCTCGGTCCCGGAGGCGGTGGCCCGGTACGCGCAGGTCCCTGACACCCTGCCGGTCGGCAGCCCCGGCAAGGTCGGCGTGCTCGACCTGGTCTTCGAGCGGCGCGGCGAGCGGACCGAGCTGACGGGCCACTACCAGAAGACGCCCCTCCAGATCATGCGCCCGCTCTACCACGATCCGTCCAGACCGGACCTGGCCTGCGTGATGGTCATATCGGTGGGCGGCGGCGTGCTGCAGGCGGACCGCTACCGGCTGGACCTGACCTGCGGCGCGCACGCGTCCGTGCACGTCACCACGCAGGCCGCGACGAAGATCTACCGGATGGAGCAGGACTACGCCACCCAGCTCGTCTCCATCACCGTCGGACCGGGCGGCTACCTGGAGTACCTCCCCGACCCGGTGATCCCCTTCGCCGGCTCGCGCTTCTACCAGCGCACCCGGCTGACCGTGGACCCGTCCGCCACGGTGATCCTGGCGGAGACCATGCTGGCCGGGCGGCTGGCCCACGGCGAGCGGCACGACTACACCGCCTACTGCAGCGATCTGGACGTCCACGGCCCCGCCGGTGAGCTCCTGTTCGCCGATCCGATCAGGCTGGTCCCCGCACAGGCGCCGGTCACCGGCCCGGCCATGTTCGGCGGCCACGGAGTGCTGTCCACCTTCTACGTCGTCACCGCCGCCGTCGCCGCCGGCGATCTGGCCGGCGAACTGCACGAGGCGGCGGCGCGCAGCGGCCTCGTGGGCGGGGCGAGCGTCCTGCCCAACGGCGCCGGCGCCTGGGCCAGGCTGCTCGGCCCGGAGACCCCGCGCGTCACCGCCACGGTGGAACACCTGTGGGACATCGCCCGGCGCAGGACCCTCGGCAGCCCGGCCCCCGCCCGGCGCAAGCTCTGAGCGGGAACGGGCCCCCGGCGCGTGCGCCGGGGGCCCGCCGTGGACAGGGGGCCCGCCTAGTCGAGAACGGTCAGCACGGTGCCCGCCCCCACCGTCAGCCCGCCCTCGCGGATCGCGAAGTTCAGGCCGGCTTCCAGGGCGACCTCCTTGCCCAGTTCCACGACCGCCTCCACCGTGTCTCCCGGCTCGGCCGGCGCGTCGAGGGCGATCTGACCGGGCACGTCCGTCGTCCGGAGGTAGAACTGCGGCCGGTAACCGTCGGCGACGGGCTTGCGCCGCCCGCCCTCGGACTCGGTGAGCAGGTAGATCCTGGCGGCCAGGCGCCGGCGGGCCGTCTGCGAGCCCGGCACGGCCAGCACCTGCCCCCGGCGCACCTGCTCGCGCCGCACACCGCGCAGGAGCACGGCGGCGTTGTCGCCCGCCTCGCCCCGGTCCATGACCCTGCCGAAGGTCTCGACCCCGGTGACCACCGCCGTGAAGCCCGCGCCGAGCCCGACGACCTCGACCGTGTCGCCGACCCTGACCGAACCGCGCTCGATCGCCCCGGTGACGACCGTGCCCCGCCCGGTGACGGTGAGCACGTTCTCCACCGGCATCAGGAACGGCGCGTCGACGTAGCGGACCGGGACGGGGATGTGCTCGTCCACCGTCCGCAGCAGCGCCTCGACCGACGCCGCCCACTCGGGGTCGCCCTCCAGCGCCCGCAGCCCCGACACCCTGACCATGGGCACGTCGTGGTAGCCGTGCTCGGCGAGCAGCTCCGTCAGCTCCAGCTCGACCAGGTCGGCCAGTTCGGGGTCGGCGCCGTCGGCCTTGTTCAGCGCGACGACCAGGTGCTCGACCCCGACCCGCCGGGCGAGCAGCACGTGCTCGCGCGTCTGCGGCATGATGCCGTCCTGCGCGGAGACCACCAGGATGGCCCCGTCGAGCTGCGCCGCCCCCGTGATCATGTTCTTCACGTAGTCGGCGTGACCGGGCATGTCCACGTGCGCGTAGTGACGGGTGGCCGTCTCGTACTCGACGTGCGAGATGTTGATCGTGATCCCGCGCCGCGCCTCCTCGGGCGTGCGGTCGATCCGCTCGAACGGCGTGTACGTCGCCCCGCCCCGCTCGGCGAGCACCTTGGTGATCGCGGCGGTCAGCGTGGTCTTCCCGTGGTCGACGTGCCCCATCGTGCCGATGTTGAGATGCGGCTTGTTCCGCACATAGGCCTGCTTGGCCATGATTCCTTCCCTGAGGACCTGAAGCTCGTGTGACCCGCACACCGGGAATCGACCTCTCCCCGCCGGGTCACCTCAGGACTCACGGGAAGAGGTCAACGCTCCAGGCCGTCAAGGACACGCTCACCCACGCCCGCGGCGGCGGGCGTCATGGGGAGAGCGCGACGGAACATGGGCATCATGGTGGCCCGGCGCCACGCCGGTCCGCAACGGGATTTTCTCGTTCCTCCGCCGCGTCGGTGGCACCTGAAGGCTCAGGGCCGGTCGTCGGGGTCCTCGGGCGGGGGCGGGGTGTAGGGCCGTAGATGTTCCCAGGTGATGAAGGCGATGCCGACGGCGATCATGGACAGGCCCGTCCAGAGGTTGATGCGGACGCCCTCGGCCTTGGCCAGTTCCGCCTGGCCGTCGAGCAGGCCGGTGATGGTCAGGATCACGCCGTACACCGCGAAAAGGCCGCCGATGATCCGCCGGATGTCGAAACGGCGGGCGGCGCGCTTGCGGGTGGTCTCCTCGCTCACAGGGGTTCCTCCGGATCCGTGCTCAGATGAAGGGGATGTAGAGGGCGGCGGCGAGGATCACGGCTCCAGCGCCGAGGATGGCCGGCGACCGGTACCACGCCTTGGCGCCCGCGCCGGTGTCGTCGGCGATCGAGGCGTCGCTGAGGCCGTAGACCAGCCCGCGCAGCTCGCTCTCGGGTTTCGGCGTGGTGGCCAGGGTGACGGCGACCGAGACCAGCGCGTCCACGACGAACGCGGTGCCCGCGCCCCAGAAGGTGGCGTTCAGCTCGGTGCCGAAGTCCAGCACGCCCGCCTTGAAGAGGATGTAGGACCCGAACGCCGCGACGGTCCCCGACAGCAGTCCCCAGAACCCGGCCCACGCGGTCATGCGCCGCCAGAACAGGCCGATGATGAAGGTGGCGAACAGGGGCGCGTTGAAGAACGAGAACAGCGTCTGCAGGTAGTTCATGATGTTGCTGAACCCGGCCGCGATCAGCGCGGTGCCGATGCCGAGCACGACGCCGCCGACCGTGGCGAGGCGGCCGAGGCGCAGGTAGTACTCGTCCGGACGGTCCTTCTTCACGTGCGAGCGCCAGATGTCGTAGGTGAAGACGGTGTTGAAGCCGCTGATGTTGGCCGCCATGCCCGCCATGAACGACGCCAGCAGCCCGGTGACGGCGACGCCGAGGACGCCGTTCGGCAGCAGGTCGCCCATCAGCAGCGGGATCGCGTAGTTGTACTGCGGCCCGCCGGGCTTGCCGAGGTCGCTGAACAGCACGAGCGCGACGAGGCCGGGGATCACGGTGACGGCGGGGATCACCAGCTTGGGGTAGGCGGCGACGATCGGGGTGAGCCGCGCGGCGGTGGTGTCGCGGGCGGACAGCCCGCGCTGGACCTCGGCGAAGTTGGTCGTCCAGTAGCCGAACGACAGCACGAACCCGAGGCCGAGCACGATGCCGATCCAGTGCGCGCCGAGCGGGTTGGTGTCGGCGGACCCGGTGCCGGCCCAGGCGTGCAGGCCGGGGTCGCCGAGCGCGGACCGGCGCACCTTGTCGGCCAGCCCGGAGAACCCGCCCACTTTGATCAGGCCGAGGACGGTGACGGGGACCAGCCCGGCGAGGATGACGAAGAACTGCATCACCTCGTTGTAGATCGCCGAGGACAGGCCGCCGAGCACGACGTAGGCGAGGACGATGGCCGCCGACACGACGATCGACAGCAGCAGGGGCCAGCCGAGCAGCGCGCCCATGACCAGCGCCAGCGCGTAGAGGTTGATCCCGGCGATGAGGATCTGCGCGAGCGCGAAGGTGATCGCGTTGAGCAGCTGGGTCTGGCCGTTGAAGCGGCGCCGCAGGAAGTCGGGGACGCTGTGCACCTTGGAGCGGTAGTAGAACGGCATCATCACGACGCCGAGGAACACCATCGCCGGGACGGCGCCGATCCAGTAGTAGTGCACGGTCTGGACGCCGTACTGCACGCCGTTGGCGGCCATGCCGAGGATCTCGGTGGCGCCCAGGTTGGCGGACAGGAAGGCGAGGCCGGTGACCCAGGCGGGCAGCGAGCGGCCGGAGAGGAAGAAGTCGAGGCTGGTGTGGACGGTCCGGCGCACGACGAGGCCGATGCCGAGCACGGTGAGGAAGTAGAGCGCCAGGACGAGGTAGTCGAGCAGGTTGACGTCGAGCCTCAGGTCCTGCGCCGCGAGAGCGAGGTTGTCTGGCACGCGCAGTCGGCTACCCGGAAATTTCGCGCTTTCACCTGGACTTTCGCTGGATGTCCGGCGGACGAGGACGGCGGCGCGGAGCCCCCACACCTGGACCCCGCGCCGCCGTGCCTCAGGCGGTCAGAACGCCGACACGTAGGTCACGAACGACTGCTGCGCGACGTTGGTCACGCCGTTGTAGCAGGCCACGTCCCGCACGAGCGCCTCGTTCCCGGACGTCGCCCACACCGCGAGCAGGTTGCAGTACTCCGGCCCCGGCCCGTACGCGGTCGCCTGGACGTCGTCCTGGAGCACGCCGACCTTGTGGAAGGTCACCAGCCGCAGCCCCGTCCCCGCGCTCCGGATCTCGTTGAACGACCCCTGCGAGTTGTAAGTGATCGCCGGCGGGACGGGGGTGTACGGCCCGGGGTTGGCGGGCGTGGTGTCGAAGACGTAGGCGAAGTTCTTCGGCGGCACGGCGGCGCCCGTGATCGCCCGCTCCCGCTGGTAGGTGAGGGTCCACCCGGAGTCGAAGGGGACGTTCGCCGCGTTGTGGCAGCGGACGACGATCACCTGCTCGGCCGCGAGCGGCGTCCAGTCGCTCACCTTGCACCGGGCCGGGTTGTCGGGGTTGACGGCCGTGGCCTGGAAGCCGCCGGCCTGGCCGGCCGAGCCGAGCCCGGGCAGCCGTACCCGCCACACGCCCGTGCCGAGCGGCGTGACGGTGTTCACGCCTCCGGAGGAGTTGTACTGCGTGCCGATGGCCGCGCCGGTCCAGAACAGGTAGCCGAAGGACTTGGGAGCCGGCAGCAGGCCGGTGCTCTGGGAGAAGACGATGGAGAAGGGGGTGAACTGCGGGGTGCCGCCGTACTTGTAGCACCGCACCGCCACGATCTCGTCAGGGCCGGAGGCGGTGTACTTCTGGACCTGGCACCACTGGCCCGTCTGGGTGATCGCCGTGACGTGGACCACCCCGGCGGACGGGATGCCGATCTGCGGGAACTTCACGTAGACCTGGCCGACCGCGCCCGGCGTGACGGTGACGGTCGGGCCGGCCGCCCAGCTTCCCGCCTGGTGGGAGAGGTTGGGGACGCCGTTCTGGACGTCGACGAGGGCGAAGCCCCAGCGGTCGGGCACCGCCGCGTGCGCGCTCGTGCCCGCGGCGGTGAGCCCGGCCGCGAGCGCCGATACGACGCACAGGATCCTGAGTAACACGTTTCGTAACCGGCGCATGGCGTTCTCCGTCGGAGTGGGGGGTGATCGCTGGGAGTGGGGGTGGGCCGGGTGGGGGCGTCCACTTGGGCTTTTGATAACCCGGCCGGGGAATCTTGAGAAGGCCCAACCTTGCCCTGGCTCTCGACGCCGGTCAGGACGCCGGTCATGGGCGCGCGGCGCGCGACGCACCCCGCGCCGCGCGGGACCGCCGTGCCGGGCGCATATTCTGGATCGCGACAGGAACAGTACGGGGGTGTGCCGGTGGCCGTGACCGACGACACGCGGGGCGAGGCCGAGAGTCGGCGGGGGTGGCTGGACGGCGTCCGCGCCAGCCGGACGGGCCGTCTGACACTGAAGATCGTCATCGGGGTGATCGGCGCCGCGCTGGTGATCGGCGGCCTGCTGCTGGTCCCGCTGCCCGGCCCCGGCTGGCTGATCGTCTTCGCCGGCCTCGCCGTGCTCGCCACCGAGTTCGCCTGGGCGCACCGCCTGCTGGAGTTCGCGAAGAAGACCCTCTCCGCCTGGACGGACTGGCTCAAACGCCAGAACTGGCCCGTGCGCATCATCGTCGGCGGCGTGACGCTCGCGGTCGCCGCCGTGATCGTCTACTTCGCCCTCAGGCTCACCACCGGCGTCGACCTTCTGCAGATGGCCCGCGGCTTCCTCACCTGACCGGACGCCGGCGACTCCGGCCGCGCTGCCCTTGGCGCGCGGGTACTGGATTGTCACCCGGGCGTACAGCGAGTCAGGAAGAAATGTGATCTGAACCGATCAGAATGTGCGCAGGGCCGCTCCGGCGGCAGGGTCCTCGCCGCACGAAGAGGTGCATCACGATGAGCGCCATCAGCAGGCGGGCGTGAGCGTGGCCGTTCCGGCGCTGTCGCAGGTGCCCCGCGAGTTCGCCGACGTCGTCCGTGACCACCTCGACGAGCTCGCCGACGAGATGATGGGGGAGATCCAGGCCAGCGTGCCGGAGTACTCGCGGCCGGGGGACGCCCGGTACGTGGGGGCCGTGCGGCGCGCGGTGGAGGAGGCGCTGCGGCAGTTCCTGGTGCGGGTCGCCGACGACGGCGCCGGCCGGGGACGGCTGCTGGAGGTCTACCGGGCCATCGGCAAGGGGGAGGCCGCCGAGGGCCGTCCGCTGGACTCCCTGCAGGCGGCGCTGCGCATCTGCGCCCGGGTCGCCTGGCGGCGGCTGGCCCTGGAGTCCGAGCGGCTGGACCTGTCGCGGCGGCGGGTGTGCGAGGTCGGCGAGGCGATCCTCGTGTACCTGGACGAGATCGCCGCCGCCGCGGCGGAGGGGTACGCCGAGGCCCAGGTCAAGGTGGCGGGCGAGGTGGAGCTGCGGCGCAGGCGCCTGCTGGACCTGCTGGTGAGCGACCCGCCCGCCGACCCGCGCGCCGTGCGGGACCTGGCGGACGCGGTGCGGTGGCCGATGCCGCGGACCGTCGCGGGCGTCGCCCTGGCCCCGGGCGCCCAGGCCGCCGCGCGGCCCGCGCTTCCGCCGGACGTGCTGGCCGATCTGGACCGCGCCGCCCCCTGCCTGATCCTGCCCGACCCGGACGGGCCCGGCCGGGCGGGCGTCCTGGACGCCGCGCTGCGGGACTGGATCGTCGCCGTCGGCCCCGCGGCACCGCCGCACGAGGCCGCGCAGTCGCTGCGGCTGGCCCGCGACGCGCTGGCGCTGGCCCGGCGCGGGCTGCTGGACGCGGCGGGGCCGATCCGCTGCGCCGACCACCTCTCCACGATGATGATCTTCAAGGACGAGGCGCTGGTGCGCGTGCTGCGCCGCGTGCGGCTGGCGCCGCTGCGCCGGCTGCGCCCCGCCCAGCGCGACAGGGTCGCCGAGACCCTGCTCGCCTGGCTGCAGTGCGGCCACAACGCCAACGAGGTCGCGGCCCGCCTGCACGTCCACCCGCAGACCGTCCGCTACCGGCTGCGCCAGGCGGCCGAGCTCTTCGGCGACCAATTGAGGACGCCCGACGACCGATTCGAGCTGGAAATAGCGCTGCGCGCCCGCGGTGACACGGCGCGTGCCGAGACCCGCGAAAAGGGGTGAAAACGCGGCCGTCCCGCGGCACCCGCCTTTTGTCATCCGCGCGACATAAGACGCGGCGCGTTACGCCGCCGGTGACAAGCTATTTCCGCTCTTCTCGCTTAACTTCTCTGCCATTCGGCGGACGGCCGCCGTTAACGGAAGGCGGGAAGGCATGCGTATCCGTGTCGTCCTCTCGGCGCTGGTCGCGGCGGCGCTGGTGGGCACGGCGCTCACCGGCCCCGCGCACGCCGGGACCTCTCTCCGGGGGGCGAACGACTGGGCGTGCGTGCCGAAGGCCGCGCACCCGCGCCCGGTGATCCTCGTGCACGGCACCTTCGCCACCATGGCGGTGACCTGGCCGGCCCTGTCCCCGGCGCTCAGGCGCGCCGGGTACTGCGTCTTCGCGCTCGACTACGGCGCCGCCCCGGGCGCCCTCCTTCAGGGCACCGGCGACATCGCGCGCTCGGCCGGGCAGCTCGCGGCGTTCGTGGACCGGGTGCTCACCGCGACCGGCGCCGCCAAGGTGGACATCGTGGGCCACTCCCAGGGCGGGATGATGCCGCGCCACTACCTCAGGTTCCTCGGCGGGGCGGCCAAGGTGCGCAAGCTCGTCGGCCTCGCCCCCTCCAACCACGGCACCACGCTCGGCGGCCTGGTCGCGCTCGGCGACCTGCTCGGCGTCACCGGCCCCGTCAGCGCGGCCTGCCCGGCCTGCGGGCAGCAGCTCGCCGGGTCGAGGTTCCTGGCCGCGCTGAACGCCGGCGGCGAGGATGTCCCCGGCGTGGCGCAGACCGTGATCGCCACCCGCTACGACGAGGTGATCACGCCGTACTCGTCGTCGTTCCTGGCCGGGGCGGGCGTGCGGAACGTGCTGGTGCAGCGCGTGTGCCCGCTGGACTTCAGCGCCCATCTCGGCCTGCTCCTGGACCCGGTGGTGCAGCGGCTGGTGATGGACGAGCTGGACGCGCCGCGCGGCGCGGTGAACTGCCTGAACCCGCTGGGCTGACTCCCGCGGCCGGGCACGGGCCGTCAGAGGTACAGGCCGGTGCCCTGCTCCGACTGCGGGGTGGCGACGGCGTGCAGGTCACGCTCGCGCATGACCAGGTAGACCTGGCCGTGCACCTCGACCTCGTACTGGTCCTCGGCGTTGAACAGCACCTTGTCGCCCACCTTGACCAGGCGGGCGTTGGCTCCCACCCCGCACACCTCGCCCCAGATGAGGCGGTTGGCCATCGTGACGGTCGCGGGGATGACGATGCCCGCCGAACTGCGCCGCTCCTCGCGCTCCTGCTCGACCTTCACCATGACGCGATCGTGGAGCATCTGAATCTCGAACTTCGGGTCAGCCACGCCTGAAGCTTATTCGGCCGGAGGGTGAACAGTGACCCCCAAGCTGCCCTTCGCTGCGTGCCCGTCCCGCGTGTCCGGGATCGGGAAAGATCAAACCGAGTCGGGCCTTCGTCGTATTTTGTTGGTTCCTATCCGGTTTAGCGCCCTGCCGTATCACCTTTCGGCGGCGAATCCAACGAGGTTTCGGACCATAGCATCACGGTAGTGGTCAGGCCCGGCGGTTATCGCCGGACCCCGATGGTAAATATCCCTACCGAAGCCGCTACAGTGCCATCGGACTCGTGCGCGGCCGAGGAGACGAAATGACGGAAGAGACCCGACGGGGCTTTGCGGGTCTGGACACCAGCAGGCCCAATTTGGCGCGTATCAATGACTATTTCCTCGGTGGAAAGGACAACTTCGCCGCCGACAGGAAGGCCGCCGAGGAGATCCTGGCCATCGCGCCCGAGGTGCGCGCCATGGCCAGGGAGACCCAGGCCTTCCACGTGCGAGCGCTGCGGTACCTGGTCGGCGAGGGCATCACGCAGTTCGTCAACATCGGCATGGGCCTGCCGAGCAGGTACAACACCCACCAGATCGCCCAGGAACTGGACCCCGGAGCCCGCACGGCGTACGTCTCGCGCGACCCCGTGGTCCTCTCGCACGCCCGGGCCCTGCTGGCCCTCGACGCGCGCACGACGGTCGTCGAGGGCGACGTCCTGCACCCGGCCGAACTGCTCGCCGACGCCCGGCTGCGCCGCGTGATCGACCTGGACCGGCCGCTGGCCGTGGTCATGCTCGGGGTGCTGCAGTTCACGCCGGACGCCGACGACCCGTTCAAGCGCGTCGCCGAACTCCGCGACCGGTTGCCCGCGGGCGGTCATATGGTCATCGCGCACGCCGTGCTCGACTCACGTCCGGAGGCCGCCCAGCCGATCGTGGACGTCTACAAACGGGTCCTCGGCCGCGAGGAGGATCCCTCGCGCACCCGCGAGCAGGTGCTCGGCTTCTTCGAGGGCCTGCGGCTGATCGAGCCGGGGCTCGTGTACCTGCGGCAGTGGCGTCCGGACAACCCTCTGGCCGCGCACAGGCCCGAGTCGGTGTGGATGGTCGGCGGCGTGGGGCGCAAGGAGGACGGCTGACGGCGCCCGCCCGGCCGCGCTCCGGCGGCCCCGGCGGCTATATGCCCTGCTGGTTATGATTGGGGCATGGCCACCGCCTTCGCCGTGCTGGCGGAACCGCACCGCCGCCGCATCCTGGACCTGCTGCTGGAGCGGCCCCGCGCCGTGGGGGAGCTGGTGGAGGAGCTCGGCCTCACCCAGCCGGGCACGTCCAAGCATCTGAAGGTGCTGCGCGAGGCCGGCCTCGTCCGCATGCGCCCGGACGCCCAGCGGCGGGTCTACGAGCTGCGGCCCGAGCCGCTCACCGAGGTCCTGGAGTGGCTGGAGCCCTACCGCCGCATGTGGGCCGGCCGCCTCGACGCCCTGGAGCGCCACCTCGGCGCGCTGCCCGACGACGCCGGTCTTCATGGGTGACGCGCCGGGGGAGGAGCTGGTGGAGCTGCTGCGCGAGGGCCGGCCGCGCGAGCGCGCCGACGCCGCGCGCAACCGCGAGCGGGTGCTGGCCGCGGCGGCGCGGCTGTTCCGCGAGCACGGGGTCGCCGCGGTGTCCATGGACGCCATCGCCGCCGAGGCCGGCGTGGGCAAGGGCACGTTGTTCCGCCGGTTCGGCGACAGGTCGGGCCTCGCCGCCGCGCTCCTCGACGCGCGGGAACGCGAGCTGCAGGAACGCGTCATCTTCGGCCCGCCGCCGCTCGGGCCCGGCGCGCCGCCCGCCGCGCGGCTGCTGGCCTTCGCCGAGGCATACGCCGCCTACCTGTACGGCCACCTCGACCTGCTCCGGGTCTCCGAGACCGCGTCCCCCGGCGCCCGCTACCGCCTCGGCGCGTACCGCTTCTGGCACCGCCACCTCGCCCTCCTGCTCACCGAGGCCGGGCGCGGGCGCGACGCCGACTACCTGGCCCACGCCCTGCTCGCCCCGCTCGGCGCGGAGATGGCCGCCGCGCTGCGGGGCACGTGCGACGCGGCGCGCACGGTGGCGGGCCTGCGCGAGCTGATCACGGGGCTGGTCCCGGGCTGACGGCCGTCGCGGCGTGGCCGGAGGGTGGCCGAAGAGCGATCCCTTGGTAACCGGCGTCCCGGCGGCAGGACCGCATACTGTGATGCGCACATGTGTCAGGAAAGGTCCGTGAGCTCGTGAGGATTGCCCCGTTCGCCAGGCTGCCCCGTCCGCTTCGCTGGGGGGCGCGCGTCCTCACCGGTCTCCTGGCGGTGGCGATCCTCCTCGCCGCCGCGGTGACCTGGACCGTCCGCCGCTCGTTCCCGCAGGCCGACGGGGAGCTGCGGCTGCCCGGGCTGAGCGCCCCCGTGACCGTCGTGCGCGACGGGTACGGCATCCCGCAGATCTACGCCGACGACCCCAAGGACCTGTTCATGGCCCAGGGGTACGTCCACGCCCAGGACCGTTTCTGGGAGATGGACTTCCGCCGCAAGACCACCGCCGGGCGGCTCTCGGAGCTGTTCGGCGCCACCACCCTGGAGGTGGACAAGGTCGTGCGCACGCTCGGCTGGCGGCGCACGGCCGAGCGCGAGGTGGCCCTGCTCGACGCGCCCACGCGCCAGGCGTTCACCGACTACGCGGCGGGCGTCAACGCCTGGATGGCCTCCCACCGGGGCTTCGCCGAGAAGAGCCTCGAATACGCGGTGCTCAAGCTGACCAACGGCGCCTACGAGCCCGAGCCGTGGACGCCCGCCGACTCCCTGGCCTGGCTCAAGGCGATGGCGTGGGACCTGCGCTCCAACCTGGACGCCGAACTGGAGCGGGCGCTCGACTCCTCGGTCCTGCCCGAGGAGCGGGTGCGGCAGCTCTTCCCGGCCTACCCGTTCGACCGGCACCGCCCGATCGTGACGGCAGGCGCCGTGCGCGACGGCGCCTTCGACCCGGCCGCCACCGCCGCGCGGGGGACGGCCGCCCCGGCGGACGCGGGCACCGCACGGGCGCTGGCCGGGGCGGCGCGCACGCTGGCCGCGCTGCCCTCGCCGTTCGGCTCCGGTGGGAGCGACCGGGCCGGGATCGGCTCCAACTCCTGGGTCGTGTCCGGCGCGCACACCGCCACCGGCCGGCCGCTGCTGGCCAACGATCCCCACCTCGGGCCGCGCATCCCGTCCATCTGGTACCAGGCGGGCCTGCACTGCCGGGTCAGGTCGGCCGCCTGCCCCTACGACGTGGTCGGGTACACCTTCTCCGGCATGCCGGGCGTGGTGATCGGCCACAACGCCCGGGTGGCCTGGGGGTTCACCAACCTCGGCCCCGACGTCGCCGACGTGTACGTCGAGCGCACCCGGGGGGACTCCTACGAGTCCAAGGGCCGGTGGGTTCCCATGGAGACCCGGACCGAGCAGATCAAGGTCGCCGGGCGGACCCCGGAGACGCTGACCGTGCGGGCGACCGCGCACGGCCCGATCGTCTCGGGCGTGCTCGGGCAGGCAGGGGAGGCCCTGGCCGGCGCGGCGGCGCGGGCGGGGGAGCGGCCGGGCGCCGTGACCGGGGGGAAGGCGCCGGCGGGCGGGCACGACGTGGAGATCGCGCTGCGGTGGACCGCGCTCGACCCCGGCGGCACCGCCAACGCCCTCCTGAAGCTGGACACGGCGTCGAACTTCGAGGAGTTCAGGAAGGCGGCGTCGGCCTTCGAGGCCCCCGCCCAGAACATGATTTATGCCGACATAGACGGCAACATCGGGTACCAGGCGCCGGGGCGCATCCCCGTGCGCGCCAAGGGCGACGGCATCTGGCCGAGCAAGGGCTGGACCGGCGAGGAGGAATGGACGGGCTTCATCCCCTTCGACGAGCTCCCGAAGTCCTACAACCCGCCCGAGGGCTACATCGCCACGGCCAACAACGCCGCGATCGGCCCCGGCTACGACCGCTTCCTGACCTCCGACTGGGCCTACGGCTACCGCTCCCAGCGCATCGCCGACCGGCTCGCCCGCGCCCTGGCGGGCGGCGGCAAGGTCACCGCCGCCACGATGGCCGACATCCAGATGGACTCCTCCAACACCATGGCGCCCGTCCTGGTGCCGTACCTGCGCAAGGCCGGCGCCCGGGTCCCGGAGGCGCGGCTGCTCGACGGCTGGGACCACACCCAGCGGCGCGACAGCGCCCCCGCCGCGTACTTCAACGCGGTCTGGCGGCAGCTCCTCCAGCGGACCTTCGACGACGAACTGCCCGAGGAAGGGCACGCGGGCGGCGGCGACCGCTGGTACGAAGTGGTGCGCGGCCTGCTCGAACGCCCCGCCGACCCCTGGTGGGACGACGTGCGGACCAAGGACAGGACCGAGGGCAGGGACGAGATCCTCGCCGCCGCGATGACCGGCGCGGCCAAGGAACTGCGCGAGCGGCTCGGCGACACGCCCGAGGACTGGCGCTGGGGCGACCTGCACACCCTGGAGCTGACCCACGAGACCTTCGGCACCTCGGGCATCGGCCCCGTCGAGTGGCTGTTCAACCGGGGGCCGCTGCGGCTCGGCGGCGGCCAGGACGCCGTGGACGCCACCGGCTGGGACGCCGTCGCGGGCTACGAGGTGGACTGGGTGCCGTCCATGCGCATGATCGTGGACCTGGCCGACCTGGACCGGTCGCGCTGGGTCAACCTGACCGGCGCCTCCGGCCACGCCTTCCACCCCAACTACCACGACCAGGCGGAACTGTGGGGGAACGGCGGCACGACGCCCATGCGCCAGACCGAGCGGGCCGTGCGCGCGGACGCGGCCGGCACGCTCACGCTCACTCCGTAGCGCCGCCTCAGCGCACCGGCAGCGGGCCGGATCTCACCCGCACGCGGGTGCGCGCGCACATCTCGCACCGCTGGGTGACCACGTGGCCGATCGCCTCGATCGTCTGCCACCGGTGGCGCAGGTGCAGCGCCGGGGTCCGTGCCTGACGTAAGTTCATGAGTCCGCCCACGACGTAGGACCGGCGGGGACGGCGGAGGTGCCGGCCCCCGCCCTCCCCTTGCCCGGAGTGACGGCCCTCATGCGCACCGCAGGCGACGGCGGCGGTGCTCCGTGCGTTAGCCGCTGGTCACCGAGGCGATCTCGTGCAGCGGGAACTCCAGATAGTCCCCGGCCTCCTCACACCAGGCGTCCAGCACGCCGCGCCGCAGCTCGCCGTGGCTGACCGTCGCGGTGAGCCCGTCGGACAACGTGATCAGCGCGCGCACCCCGCGGTCCACGACGAACCCCAGCAGCGACTGCTGCGCGGTCGGCAGGCGCGTGGCCATCCGGCCGATCACCGCCCAGGTCTGCCCCGCGGGACGCTGCTCGTCGGCCGTGCGCACCAGGCGCCTGGCGTGCTCGCGCGGGTCGGGCGGCGGGTCGGGGATGAACGGCGGCGGCTCCTCCAGCTCGGCCACCCGGCCGCCGGGCAGCAGGATCAGCCGCCCGCCCTGCGGCTCGCGGCGCACGGCGATCGAGCCGGTGTCGTCCACGGGCACCGGCGCGTACCCGGCGTCGCGCAGCGCGGCCAGCGTGCGCTCGGCCGAGGCGGCCCCGGCCAGCACCGTGGGCGCGAGCAGGCGCAGCCCCAGCCGCGACAGGCGGCGGTGCGCGGCGATCTCGGCGAGCAGCGCAGGGTCGGCGCCCTGGATGATGCACCCGACCGTGGTCACCGTGACCTCGCCGTAGCGGCGGGCGACGTCCCTGACCAGGTACGTCAGCGGCTGCGGGATCGTGCCGGCGGCGCCCAGGTCCTCCAGCAGGGAGTCGGCGGTGTACCCCGAGTCCAGGGCGCGCCGCACGCTGGCGGGGGAGAACCGCCACACCGAGGCGGCTCCCTGGGACTCGCGGTCGGCGGCGCGGTCGAGCAGCCCGGCCAGCTCGGCGGCGGGCGGGCCGGTGACCACGGCCGTCAGGTCGGCGCCGAACAGGGCCGTGCGCTGCGCCCCGGCCAGGGCGTGTACGGACGCCTCGACCAGGCCGGGATCGCGCTCGATGTGCGGCACGCTCTCGTCCTGCTCGTCGCCGGGGGCGGCCGAGCCGAGCGCGGCCAGCGCGCGGCCGAGCGCGGTGAGAGCGTCGGAGTCGACCAGGCCGAGCAGCCGGGCCTCGTGCAGGACGGCCGGGCAGCACTCGGCGAGCAGCTCGCGGTCCAGCAGAGGGGCCCGCCAGTGCACGGCCTGCACCAGCTCCGGGACGCTGGCCACCGCGGCGTCCTCGGGAAGCGTGGCCAGCGTGGTCAGCACGGCCCTGCGGATGCGGGCGACGGTCTCGCCGGAGGGGTCGTCGCCGAGCACCGTGGGGTAGCGGCCCGCCGAGCGGCGCAGCGAGGTGCGCTCCATGCGCCACCAGGCGGCCAGCAGCACCCGCAGCCGCGCGGGCGCGTCCTCCAGGCGCCAGGCGTCGAAGCGCTTGGTCGGCACCAGGCCGCCCGCCGCGTCGTCCCAGGCCAGCAGCCGGGCCACCGCGCAGACCTCCAGCAGCAGCCGGGCCTCGTCCTCGGCGCAGCCGCTCTCCTTGACGATCCTGCGGACCTCGCGCACGCCGACGCCGCCCGCCTTGAGCAGGGGCAGCGGCGTCTTGTCGGTGTTCTCCAGCAGGGCGGCGGCGCGGTCGACGGCGTGCGGCGCGGCCAGGCACATCGCGTGGTCCACGGACTCGGCGCTCACGGCCACGGTGCCGAGCTTCGGCGGCTCGGGCGTGAACGGGGCGCGATAGTCGGGGCCGCGCAGGGCCAGGGCGACCTCGCGGGGCATCTCGGCGATGTCCCACTGCGGGCGGAACAGCAGGCCGTGGTCGCCCGCCCATTTCTCCGGGGTGCCGGGAAGGGTGAAGCGGTCGCCGACGACGCCGCGCACCGGGCCGTCCCAGGCGAACTCGTCCAGCAGGCTGACCGTGCCGTCGGGCGCGTCGCGCAGCAGGCCGGTCAGGGCGTCGGCGTTGGACAGCGCGGCGGTGACGCGGCTCATGAGCTGGCGCCTGCCGCCCTGCGCGGGCAGGCCGAGCGCGCGGCTCAGGCGGCGCAGGCCCTCGGTGTCGACGGCCCAGGAGTCCAGGTAGGAGGCGAGGGGCTCGCCGAGGCCGCACGGGGCCGCCCACCAGCGGGAGACGGCCGAGGCGAGGTGGACGCGGCCGTCGCGTCCCGGCCAGGCCAGCGCCCGGTCGTACAGGCCGTCCAGCCAGGGCATGACCTCCGCCGTGCTGACGCCGAGGAAGCGCGCCAGCTCGTCGGCGGTGGCGCGCTCGCCGACGACGAGGCACGCCTGAAGGATCTCGAGGGGAGGCAGCGGCAGGCCGCGCATCACCTCCATGACGGCGAAGGTGTCGCCCAGGCGGCGGGCGAGCGTGTCGAGGCGGCGCGGCCACGGCGCGGCGATGGCGTCGGGCCGGCCCGCCAGGACGCGCCCGAGCCGGTCTTCGTCGAGCGTGGTCAGCCAGTCGAGCAGGTGATCATCCATCACAGCTCTTTCAAGGTCTCGCGGGAGTCACCAGGAGGCCACCGTAATGCAACGCACCGGTCCCACGGGATCGACGTAGCAGAATAGAACCGGAACCTGTGAGTTCCGTAACCACCGCCGGGCGGGCGCGGCGCCGTGCGGTGCGGGTGGGGTCCTTGGGGTCAGCTCTTGAGCACGGCCCAGACGACCTTGCCCGAAGGGGGTAAGGGGTTCCAGCCCCAGCGCAGGCTCATCGACTCGACGATGTGCAGGCCCATGCCGCCGGGTTCGAGCGGCGAGGGGTCGCGCATCACGGGCGGCGCGGCGCCGGGATCGGCGAAGGCGCAGGTGACCAGCGAGTCCCTGCGGATCATCGACATGCGGATCGGCTCGAGGGCGCGGCGCGCGGCGTCGCGCGGGAGCAGCCGCAGGCCGTGCCGCAGCGCGTTGGTGGCCAGCTCGGAGACCACGAGCTCCAGGTCGCCGGCGAGGTCGCCCATGCCCCAGCCGGCCAGGCTGCCGGAGGCGTAGCTGCGCGCGGCGTGCACCGACTCCGCCCTCGGCGGCAGGACGAAGCTCGCGCTCGACGTCGCCGCTCCGGCGCAGGTGAGATCGCGGGCGGGACGGGGCCACCAGCCGATGGGAGGCCACCAATCGCCGGCCGACCACAGACCGTGCCCACGTGTCAGGTCCGTGGAGTGCACGGGATCATGATGAGGCAAACTCCCGTGCAGGTGCAAGGTCGAATGCACGTGCATAGGGACCATGCAGGCGCTACGGTTAGCCTTGGGAGTGAAACCGAAGGGGGCCCACACGCGCGATCTTTGACAGACTGTGAACCAGTCCACAACCGGAGGAAGCACGTGTCCATCGATCCGCCTGGTTCCGGCTCAACGGTTCGGCGCATTATGTTGGGCGCCAGCTTACGGCGGCTGCGCGAGGAGCGCGGGCTCACCCGTGAGATGGCGGGTTTCCACATCCGTGCCTCGGAATCCAAGATCAGCCGCATGGAGCTGGGGCGGGTGGGGTTCAAGACACGTGACGTCGAAGACCTGCTCACGCTGTACGGGGTCGACGACGACGCCGATCGCCGTGGTCTGCTGGAGATGGTCCGCGAGGCGAACACCCCCGGCTGGTGGCACAAATACAGTGACCTGCTCCCCACATGGTTCTCGACGTACGTCGGCCTCGAAGAGGCTTCCTCGGTGATCCGCACCTACGAGGTGCAGTTCGTTCCGGGTCTCCTCCAGACGGCCGCGTACGCCCGGACGGTGATCAGGCTCGGGTATCCGGACGTGCCGGAGGAGGAGATCGAGCGCCGCGTGCATCTGCGCATGCAACGGCAGGAACGTCTCACCCGTAAGGAAGGACCGAAACTCTGGGCCGTGATCGACGAGGCCGCCCTGCGGCGGCCCATCGGCGGCAAGGAGATCATGTACGAGCAACTGCAACACCTGATGGCGGTCGCGAGCCTGCCGACCATCACCTTGCAGGTGATGCCGTTCCAGTTCGGCATGCACGCGGCCGAAGGCGGAGCGTTCACCATCCTGCGTTTTCCCGAGTCCGACCTGTCGGACGTGGTCTACGTCGAGCAGCTGTGGGGTGCCCTTTACCTGGACAAACGTGAGGATATCGACCCATACCTCACCGCCATGGAACAGCTCTGCATCGAGAGCACAACTCCCGGGGGCACTGCCGAGATACTCGGCGACATACTCAGAGAGATCTAGATGAACCAGCCGTACAACGGAATGCCGGCCACGAGCCTCACCGGCGTGGCGTGGCGCAAGAGTGTTCACAGCAACTCGCAGGGCAACTGCGTCGAGCTGGCCAAGCTTCCCGACGGGGGTGTCGCCGTCCGGAACAGCAGGTACCCCGACGGCCCGGCCCTCATCTACACCCGTGACGAGATCCGGGCCCTGGTGCTCGGCGTCAAGGACGGCGAGTTCGACAATCTGGTCGCGTAACGCCCTGTTCACATAGATACGCACATCGCGAGTCCGGTTAACCGGAGAGCACGCCTCGCGTAACCGGGGGCCGTCGCCGTTCCTGCACACTGGATGTGTCCACTTCCTTGCAGAGGTTCCGTGGGAGCACCCGATGCTGGACCAGATGACGCTGTATCCGGTCGCCGACGACGTGCTGTTCGCACCGGGGGGCCGCGTCGTGATCCGTACGTACGGCGTCGCGTCCGCGGCCTCCACTGAGGACGGCTCTCCGCCCGTCTCCTACCGCACCTGGGTGACCGGCGTCAGGGAACAGCCCCGCTACTGGCGCTGGGGTCACTTCGAGGACGCGCGCAGCGGCCACCGCCAGGTGCTCGAATGGCTCACCGGACGAGGTCCACGGCCCACGGCCGCCATCGGCGGCTGACGGCCCCGCGTTCCCGGTCAGCCGGGGACGGGAGCGTTCCACAGGGTCACCGCCCGCTCCTCGCGCTCGAAGCCGAGGACCGACACCGTCCCGGTGTCCAGCTTGAAGTGCCGCCCCAGGCCGGGGGTCAGGCCCAGCCAGCGGGCCGTGAGCACGCGCAGGAAGTGCCCGTGCGACACCAGCGCCACCTTTCCCTCCACTCGCAGGACGCGGGCGATCACCGCGTCGGCCCGCGCGGCGACCTGCTCCAGGGTCTCGCCCGGGTGCGCGGCGTCCCCCGGGATCACCCCGTCGCGCCACAGGTACCAGCCCGGGCGCTCCTTCCTGACGTCCTGCGTGCTGACGCCCTCGTAGCCGCCGTAGTCCCACTCCCACAGCGCGGGCTCGATCTCAAGCGGCGCGGATCCGGCCAGCCCGGCCAGTTCCGCCGTGCGCCGGGCGCGGCTCGCCGGGCTCACCAGGACGAGCGCGAGGGCGCCGGCGTCCACCGCGGACGCGAGGGCGCGGGCCTGCCGCTCGCCCCTCGGCGTGAGCGGGATGTCCGTGCGCCCGGTGTGCCGGCCGTCCCGGCTCCACTCCGTCTCGCCGTGCCGCAGCAGTATCAGTTCGTCCATAGCGCTCCATCATGCCCGCGCGGGGCCGCGCCAGGCGTCCGTCCGGCCCGGGACCACGAGAGAATTCTGTACCGGGTTAAGGATTGAACTCGGTAAGCGTTTCGCGGTAGCGTCGCGGACATGACCGAGGGGCTGCGGGAGCGCAAGAAGCGGCGCACGAAGGAGGCGATCCGCGAGGCCGCCATGCGGCTGTTCATGGAGCGGGGCTTCGACGCCGTCACGGTGGCGGAGGTCGCCGCCACGGCCGAGGTCGCCAAGGTCACCCTCTTCAAGTACTTCCCGACCAAGGAGTCGCTGGTCCTGGAGTCCGCCGCCGACGACGACCCCACGCCGATCGTCGCCGCCCGCCCGCCCGGCGTCACTCCCGTCGGCGCGCTGCGCGCCCACTACCGGGCGTTCGCCGCCGACCCCGGCTCCCAGCCCACCCTGGGCTCGGAGGACGAGGTGATCCAGTGGATGCGGGTCATCATGGACAGCCCGGCCCTCCTGGCCGGCATGCACCGCCTGCTCGACGAGCAGCGCGACCGCCTGGCGCGCCTCCTCGCCGCCGAGGCCGGCGCCGGGCCGGGCGACCTGGCGCCGTCCCTGGTGGCCGCGCAGATCACCGGCACCATCCTCATGCTCAAGGCCGGCTTCTTCCGGTTCCTCGTGGAGGGCGGCTCCCTCGGGGACGCGGGCGCCTACCTCGCCGGCGCCGTCGAGCACGCCTTCGACCTGCTGGAGAACGGCGTCGGCCACCTCTATCCCCGGTGAGCGGGCCGCGCGCCCGCCACCGCACCAGCGAAGGGCTTCCCATGCGCGTGAAAGGCATCAACTACGACACCGGGTTCCTGCCCGGCGGGACGACCTCGCGCGAGAACTTCGACCCCGCCACCGTCCGGCGCGAGATGCGCGTCATCGCCGAGGACCTGCACTGCGGCGCGGTCCGCGTCTCGGGCGGACTGCCCGAACGCCTGGAGATCGCCGCCCGGCACGCCGCCGGGGCCGGGCTGGAGGTCTGGTTCTCGCCGTTCCCCTGCGAGATGGGCCCGGCCGAGATGCTGCCGTACTTCGCCGACTGCGCCCGGCGCGCCGAGAAGGTGCGCGCGGAGGGCGCCGAAGTGGTGCTCGTGCTCGGCTGTGAGCTCAGCCTGTTCGGCGCCGGCTGGATCCCCGGCCCGACGTACAAGGAGCGCATCGCCTACCTCTCCGGCATCGCGAGAAGGCCGTGGCGGCTGGCCCGCCTGGCGCGGGTGCCCCGCGGCGTGAACGCGTTCCTCGCCGAGGCCGCCGCCGTCGCCCGCGAGCACTTCGGCGGCCGGGTCACGTACGCCTCCGGCCCCTGGGAGCGGGTCGACTGGACGCCGTTCGACATCGTCTCGGTCGACAGCTACCGCGACCGGCGCACCGCCTCCACCTACGCGAAGACCCTGCGGCGGCACTTCCGGCACGGCAAGCCGGTCGTCGTCACCGAGTTCGGCACCTGCGCCTACGAGGGCGCCGCCGACCGCGGCGGCATGGCCTGGGCCGTCGTCGACCGCTCCCGGGAGCCGCACCGCCTCGCGGGCGACCTCCGGCGCGAGGAGTCCGAGCAGGTGACCTACCTGCGCGAACTGCTGCCCGTCTTCGAGGCCGAAGGGGTGGACGCCGCGTTCTGGTTCACCTTCGCCTCCTACGGTCACCCGCACCGCGAGGACCCCCGGTACGACCTGGACCTCGCCTCCTACGGCGTGGTCAAGGTCCTGGAGGACCGCATGGGCACGACCTATCCGGACATGGCCTGGGAACCCAAGGAGGTCTTCCACGCCATGGCCGACGCCTACCGCGCCTGAGCGGCGGGGTCGCGTCTCAGCGCGAGCCGCTGGGCGAGGATCGGCTTGGTCTTCCTCAGGGGCAGGCGCAGCACGAAAAGGGCGCCGCGCGGGGAGTCGTCGATCGTGAGCGTGCCGTGGTGCGCGGAGGCGATCGCGCGGCAGATGGCCAGGCCGAGACCGCTGCCGCCGGGGTCGCGGCGGCGGCCGTCGTCCAGGCGCACGAACGCCTCGAAGACGCGTTCCCTGTCCTCCGGCGCGATGCCGTCGCCGTCGTCCGCCACCGTCAGGACGGCCTGGTCGCCCGACCGGGAGGTGGTCACGTCGACCCGGCTCTCGGCGTGCCGCTGCGCGTTGACCAGCAGGTTGTCCACGACCCTGACCAGCGAGATCCGGCTGGCCATGACGGTGATCTCGTCCTGGAGGTGGGTGTACACGGGCGGGGTGTGCGGGCAGTTGGCCGCCTCGGTCCTCACCAGCGCGTTCAGGTCGATCGGCTCGGGGCCGGAGCGCTTGGTGGTGCGCATGCGGGCCAGCACCAGGATGTCGTCGATGATGGCCGTGAGCCGCTGGGTGGCCGCCAGCGCGCTCTGGAGGGTCTGCCGCGTGTCCACGTCCTCCGGGTACATCAGGGCCTCGTCCAGGTGCGCGTGCAGGGCCGCGACGGGGGAGCGCAGCTCGTGCGACACCAGGGAGGCGAACTGGCGCTGCTGCTCCACCGCCTGCTCCAGCCGGGCCAGCGTCTCGTTGGAGGTGCGGGCGAGCTGCGCGATCTCGTCATCCCCGGGCGGCTCGGGCACGCGCAGGCTCAGGTCGCTGACGCTGATCTCGGCCGTCCTGGCCCGGATCGCGGCCACAGGGCGCAGCGTGCGTCCCACCACCCACCAGGCCGCCCCGGCCGTCAGGCCCGTGGCCAGCAGGACGCAGACGGCGGTGAGGAGCTCCAGGCGATGCGCGGTGAGCAGGGGCGGCTCGGCCTTGCCCGCGAAGACGTAGTGCGGCTCGCCGGCCCACAGCACGCGCGACGACAGCGGAGGGACGCGGACGGCGGTGACGAGGAGGCATCCCTCGTCCCGCGCGCACACGATCTCGTTCTTGATACGGCTGGTCTCCGGAGGACGGAGGCGGCTCAGCGGCGGCAGGTCCTTCGCCGCCTCGGTGGCCGCCTTCACCCGGTCGTGGGAGTCGACGAGCTGGAGCAGTGTGACGCCGCTCTCGTGGGTCGTCCGCGGCACGGTGGCGGGATCGAGGGAGCCGGCCCAGTCGGTGGCGGCGTTCTGGGTGTCCCGGAAGATGCCGTCCTGCGTCTTCATCCGCACCGTGCCCGCCATCCCCGCCCCGAGCAGCCCGAAGAGGATCAGGGCCGCGATGGCCGCGATCAGCGTGAAGCGCCCTTGGATGGACTGGGGCCGTAGGCGGACTGCCACTGACTCAACTCCCTGGGAAGCCCTACTCCGGGGCTACTCTCCTTTTTCTTCGTCGTGATACATCCAGTTAAGTCTCCAACTTTGTTAAAATGAGACTCAAAATCTGATCAGCCGGGAAATTATGTGCATTCATTGCCTGTGCTTTGCGCCGGCTTGGTCATTTCGCGTGGCGCCGGGGCGCTGATGCCGGTTTCTGTGCCGAACGCGACCCGGCGTGTGGGGCCGCGGAGGCCACTTCCTTGCGAAAGTTGACGGGAGAGCACCTCGAGGCCGTCCGTCCACACGTCAGGAGCGCATTCCCATGAGCGAGACGATCGCCGGCATCGAAATCCCCGACTCCGCCCTCGCCGCCGAGGCCACCGAGCTCGTGAGGGACGCCGCGCCGCCCCTGCTGTACGACCACTCGCGCCGCGTCTACCTGTTCGGCCGCCTCCAGGGACGCAGGCTCGGGCTGACCGCCGACCCCGAACTGCTCTACGTCGGCGCCATGTTCCACGACCTGGGGCTCACCGAGACCTACCGGCGCACCGACCAGCGCTTCGAGCTGGACGGCGCCGACGAGGCGCGCCGCTTCCTGCGCGCGCACGGCGTCCCCGAGGAGAGCGCCCGCAAGGTCTGGGAGGGCATCGCCCTGCACACCACGCCCGAGATCCCCTACCGCCTGGAGCCGGAGGTGGCGCTGGTCACGGCCGGGGTGGAGACCGACGTCCTCGGCATCGGATACGACGCCCTGGACCCCGCCGACATCGAGGCGGTCACCGCCGCCCACCCGCGCCCCGACTTCAAGCGCCGGATCCTCGCCGCCTTCACCGACGGCTTCAAGGACCGCCCCGACACCACCTTCGGCACGGTCAACGCCGACGTCCTCGAACACTTCGTCCCCGGCTACCGCCACATCGACTTCGTCGAGGTCATCCGCGACTCGGCCTGGCCCGAGTAGCGCTCAGCGGCCGTCGAGGCCGGCGGGATCGTCGCCCGGCTTGGCGGGGAAGGGGCACTTCTTGCGGAACCAGACGGTCTTGGCGGCCCCGTCGTCGACCGGCTGGACGCCCCACTCGTCCGACAGCGCCTCCACGATGGCGAGCCCCCGGCCGTGCTCGCTGTCGTCCTCCGCGTCCAGGGCGTCGTCGATCACGGGAACCTTGCGCTCGGGGCGGCCCCGGCCGTGGTCGGTCACCTCCGCGCAGAACATGTCGTCGCTCACGCGGACCGTCAGCTTGATCGGTGGCAGACCGTACAGCACGGCGTTGCTCAGGACCTCGGAGGCCGCCAGCACGATGTCGTCCGCCAGGTCCCGCGAGCCGCCGAGGCGCCATTCCGTCAGCGTGCGCCGGAGCCTGCCACGGACGTCGGCGAGGATGGCGGGGTCCATGGGGATGTCCCAGCACACGGTCTGGGGACCGTCCGGTGTGCCGATCATGAGAGTCCTTGTCTGGTGCGGATGGCCTGTCGCTACGAGAGGCGGCCCGGGGAGCAGCCCTCCCCGCCCGCTGGGGTAGCCCGCGCCGTCTATGACCCGGAAACAGTACTCTGTCCAGGTTTATGCTGTTCGCCCGGGGGTGGGCTCCGACAGAAATCGATGGAGAAAAGCAATAGATCGCGAACTGTCAAGCGAGCGTAAACTCGATCTTGTTCTCGCGCTCCGACGCCGTGACCTCACGATTCGACGGCGCGCCCGATACTCCGTTCATCGGAGCCCCCGTCCGGGTCCTCGGCGTCGCGCATCAACAGCCGGAGAACACGCGCGATCGGTGCGTCCACCATCGCCGGCTCGACCCCCTTCTTGATCGCGAAGGCGTAATACCTCCGGCTCCAGACCCCATAAAAGATCACCCATCCGGGTTCGGCGGCGCCCAGCCGCGCCGCCTCCGCCCGAGCCTCCGGCTCCCAGCACCGCCGTCGCACCGGTTCGGGCGTACCCCTTCCTTCTTCGTGCCTGCCCCTCGGCAAGATTGCCTCCTCACTCGACACCGTGAACAAGGACGGGCACCCCGTCACGTGTGACCTCAGCATCTCTGCCCAGCGTGACCGCGAGTAACGGAAAGTAATGACAGTCCGCCGACAAATGGTTGTCCGGATCACGTCTTCGTTCCGGCCCGCTTTGTCGGTCGGCGTATGCGAGACTCCCGGAAAAGCGGATTCTCGGGATGACGGGGGGTTTGGTGGCCGAGAGCGCGCATTGGATCCGAACGCCGGCCCCGGTGCTTTCTTCGGCAGTGAATTGCGTCGCTGCCGGAAGAAGGCGGGGCTTTCGCAGCCGCAGCTTCGAATGGTTGGGGTGTTTTGAGCCCACCCGTGCTGCACCGTCGTGGCTGGGCGCCGCGATCCCACCCATAACTGCGCGCATAGGCGGGTGGCGGGCGTATGGCGGACGGCACGGGGTGCGTGTACGGCGAGGCCGCGTGGATTCCGCGCGCGAGGTTCGGTGGTCGGCGGCGTGATCGCCAGTGGCTTCTCGCGGTTTGACCCGTGTTCTCGTGGCTGTTTGTGAGGGGGCTTGGCGCCTGGGGGGTGTTCTTTGGGTGGTTGGGGTGTGTTGATCCCACCCGTGCGGCGCCGTCGTGGTTGGGCGCCGCGATCCCACCCATAACTGGGCGCACCAGCCGACGGCGGGCACAGGGTGAACTGCGCGAGGACCACGCAGGGCGAGACCGTGTGAAGTCGGCGCGGGATGTTCAGAGGTTGCCGGCGTGATCGCCAGTGGTTCCTCGCGTTTTGATCCCTGTTGGTTTTGGTCTTCGTGAGGGAGGGTTTGGCGGTTGAGACGGTGGGCCGCACACGGGCCGCCGTGCAGTCTGCCGCGCACCGTTGGCCGCACGGGGGTCTGTCCTGCACCGTTGGCCGCACGGGGTCTGTCGTGCGGTCCGCCACACACCACTGGTCCTACGCGGTTCGCCGTTTGCCCGGGTTCTTCTGGTACGCGCAGTTATGGGTGGGATCGCGGTGCTGGGCCACGACGGTGCCGCACGGGTGGGCTGAACACACCTCAGGGGGTCTGCCGTGCAGTCTGTTGCGCACTATTGGTCGTACGCGGTTCGCTGTTTGCTCCGGGTCTCTTGGTGCGTGCAGTTATGGGTGGGATCGCGGTGCTCGGCCACGACGGTGCCGCACGGGTGGGCTCAACACACCTCAACCATCCAGAGAACCGTGTATGGCCGAGGGTGCATGGCGGACTGCGTCCCGGTGCACCGCGCCCGGCTAATCCTGCGCGGCAGGACGGCGCCCGGCGGACAGCATCCGGTTACGGCGTACGGCTGCGGCGCATGGTGGACTGCGCACAACCAACGGCGCGCTGTGGGGTGCGGGGGACTGCGGGGTGCGCGAACTGCGGGTCGGGGGCGGTCGGGTGCGTCAGCCTCGTACTTGCGAGCGTGACTTTCAGCGGGCCCGGGACTCCGTCCGCAGTCGGGCAGTTGGCGCGCTCACTGCTCGCCCCACGCCGCCGGTACGCCGCCTCACTGCCCGGCCAGGGGGGAGCGCGGCGGTCACCTGGGTGGGGAGGGCCAGGACTTGATCAAGGGGGCGTCGGAGTCGAGGAGGAAGCCTTCGTGGACGGCGGTGTCGGTGGCCTTGGTGAAGGCCGCGCGGTAGGTGGCGTCGTCCGCGTACAAGGTCGCGAGGATCTCCTTCGAGAAGGGGACGGTGAGGCCGAAGAGGCGTTCCAGGAGGCCGTCGTCGGGGCTGATGCCGGTGAGGACGGCCGTGGGGGCGTCCATCCAGGGGGTGCGGATGCCGCCGAGGGTGTTGCCGTAGGCGTCGCGGACCAGAGCGGGCGGCGAACCCGAGACGGTGGCCAGGCGGGGCGCGTGCGGCGGGGGGATGTCGTCGCGGATCCACCGGTCGAGGTGGTACAGCGCGGCCTTGGCGACGTAGTGGTGCTGCGGCGCCGAGTTGACGAGATAGGGGAAGTCGAGGCCGCAGGCCCGGGTGCGGGGCGCCAGCGCGGCGGCCATGGCGGCGGCCCCGGCGGCGGGGCCGGCGGCGAATCCGGCGGCGAGATCAGGCGAAGATCCACTGGTGAGACCCCGGGATGAACCTGTGCGTCCTGAGGAAGATCCGCCGGTGGGCCCTCGGAATGCTCCGGCTGCGGGCTCCGCGAATGCTTCGGGAGCGGGCCCCGGTAATGCACCGGAAGGGTGCCCCGGGAATGCTCCCGAAGGGCGCCCCGGGAATGCTTCGGAAGCGGGTTCGGGGAGGGCTCTGGACGTGAACCCGGGAAAGGTTTCGGAGGTGTGGCCGGGGCCGTGGGGGCGACGGTCGGGGAGGGCTCCGGGGGCGAGGCCGGGGAGGGGGTCGTGGGTGCGGCCGGGGAAGGTTTCATGGGGGTGGTGCGGGAGGGCGCCGGAGGCGAGGCCGGGCAGGGCTCCGGAGGCGAGTACGGCGGAGGTGACCGCGCCGCTGGTGGCCGCGTCGATGTAAGTGTCGTTGTGCGCCGCGCCGGCGACCTCCCACAGGCGGAAGCGCTCGCCGTCCGGCTGTCGGGCGGCCATGTACCCCAGCGTGACCACGTCGGTCTCGGTCTGAAGGGCCAGGACGGGCACGCGGAGGTCGTCGCGGAACGGCACCGGCCGCCAGTCGGTCCTCTCCGGCCGGTCCGGTAAGGCGAGCGGCGCCGCCGCCCCGACCCGGCTGTGCGCGAGGAACCCGTCGAAGACCCGATCGAGCGGGTCGATCTTGTTGATGTACGTGGTGAGCCGGTAGGCGGCCTGCGATACCCCGGCCGCGATGAGCCGCGCGCCGGGGAACATGTCACGTGCCACCCGGCCCGCCTGGGAGAACATGTCGTACGACCAGTCGTCCCCGGGGTGCTCTAGCCGGCCGTACCGCTCCGGGTCCCACGCCATGAGCCCGCCGGGAGCCGGACCCTGGACGGGGCGGGGGCTGCCGGTCACCCCGGCGCACTGCGCCGAGACGCCCACCCAGGCCATGCCGCGCCGCACCAGCTCGGGGTAGGTGTAGCTCCACTCGACGCCCGCGTCCACGAAATCGGCGACGTGCAGCCACTCGACCAGCACCGTTCCGGCGAACCGCTCCCGCCGCGCGGGCGTGCGGACGAGGATTCTCGTGACGTACGGCGCCTGCGCGTGGACGGTCACGGCGCCGGTGCCGGTGTTCCGGTGGGTGGGGCCGGTGCTTCCGTGGGAGCGTGCCGTGGTCGTATCCCGGTAGGAGAAAGCGGTGCCTTTAAGGAGGAATTCTTCCTCCGTGTAGCCCAGGGCCGTCACGTCGATGCCACTAGCCTCGAACGCACGGCCGCGCCCGCTGTGGCTGGGAACGCGATACAGGGCGGGAACGCCCATGGAGCTGTGCCGTGCGTCGTGGATCATGATTTGTCAGCCTGCCCTTGACGGGATTGCTTGTCAAGGCAGAGCTGACAGATGAGACGGATAGTGGCATGGTTGGCGCGTGACGCGAAGTAAGCGCATCCGTCAGGTGACGCCGATCACCGAACTGGCGACCCGCTGCTCCTTCTGCGGAAGGCCTCACTCCGAGGCGGCGACGGTCATCGCCGGCCCGGGCGTCAACATCTGCGACACCTGCGTGTCTCTCTGCCACCAGGTCTGTGGGGAGTGTGAGGAGCCGAGGCCGGCCGGAGGGGAGCAGGAGCAGGTCGGAGGGGAGAGCGAGGAGCCGATCGGTGGGGAGCCGGACGGGGGAGTCGGGTGGGAACCGGCGCGGCGGGTCCGGCGGGTGCACCTTGGGCCGTATGCGGACGCGGACGAGTGGATCTCCGGGATGAGCGACGACGATCTGCTCGCCGTCCTGCCCCGGCAGGCCCGCACCGTCGAGCAGGCCGAACGCGACCTACGGGCATGGGTCCGCATCCTTCGCGACCGTGACGTCACATGGGCGAAGATCGGGGAAGCCCTCGGCATCTCCCGCCAAGCCGCCTGGGACCGCTTCGCCGCCGACATCGACGCCCCCTGATCACCCCCTCCCCCTGAACACCCCCTCCACTGCCGCCCGCCCGTCGCCTTTCTCGCGATCGCCCTCGCCGGCGGGCGGGGGGCGGTCAGTTGAAGGTGTCGGGGTCGGGGCCGGTGCGGGTGCCGTTGTCGAGGGTGCTGATGGCGGCGAGGTCTTCGGGGGTGAGGGAGAAGTCGAAGATGTCGATGTTCTCCTTGACGCGGGACGGCGTCACCGACTTGGGGATGACGATGTTGCCCAGGTGGATGTGCCAGCGCAGGACGACCTGGGCCGGGGTTCTGCCGTGCCGGGCGGCGATGGAGGTGATCACCGGGTCCTGGAGCAGCGCGCCGCCGCGGGCGATGGGGCTCCACGCCTCGGTCGCGATGCCGTGCTCGGCGTGCAGGGCGCGGAGTTCCTCCTGCTGGAGGTAGGGGTGCAGTTCGATCTGGTTCAGGACGGGGACCACGCCCGTGTGCTCCAGCAGGCGCCGCAGGTGGGCCGGCTGGAAGTTGGACACGCCGATCGCGCGGACCCGCTCGTCGGCGTACAGCTTCTCGAAGGCGCGCCAGGTGTCGAGGTAGAGGTCCCTGGCGGGAGCCGGCCAGTGGATCAGGTAGAGGTCGACGTAGTCGAGCCCGAGCCGGGCGAGGCTCTCGTCGAAACCGGTCAGCGCCGCGTCGTACCCCTGGGCGTCGTTCCAGAGCTTGGTCGTGACGAAGATCTCGTCACGGGGCACGTCCGACTCGGCCAGCGCCGCGCCGACGGCCGCCTCGTTGCCGTAGACGGCGGCGGTGTCGATGCTGCGGTAACCGCTTTCCAGCGCGGCGGTGACCGCGGTCGCCGTCTCCTGCTCGGGCACCTTGAAGACCCCGAACCCGAGCTGCGGAATCCGCACGTCGTTGTTCAGCCTGACCTCGGGGACGGATGACTCGAAAGACATGGTTATCGCCTGACCTCACTTGGTCTCGTCACTGCAGCTGTCCACCGCCTACCTTGCCGTATTCCGTCCGGAGGACGCATCCGCGTCGTCGCCGGACGGGTCGGTGGCGATGAGCAGAAGGGCGATGTCGTCGTCGCGGCTGACGGCCTGGGTGGCGTCGCGGACCAGGATGTCGGCGAGGGCGTCCACGTCCGGGTTGGGGGCGTGCACGAGCAAGGTGGCCAGGTCGTTGATGTTGTCGGTGATGTCGGTGCCGGGCTTCTCGACGAGGCCGTCGGTGAACAGGGCCAGCAGCGTGCCCGGCGGCATGGAGATCTCCGTGCTCTCGTAGGTGGTCGTGGGGTCGATGCCCATCAGCAGGCCGGCGGGGATGCCGGGCACCTCGGTGCGCCCGCAGGCGTGGCGCAGGACGGGGGGCAGGTGGCCCGCGCTGGCCAGGCGGGCACGGCCGCCCGCCAGGTCGAGGTGGGCGTAGAGACACGAGACGAACAGGTCGGACTCGAAGTCGGCGAGGACGCGGCTGGTGCGGGCGAGCACCTCCTCGGGGGGCGCGCCGGTGGTGGCGTGGGAGTGGACGGCGGTGCGGACCTGGCCCATCAGCGCGGCGGCGGTGACGCTGTGCCCTTCGACATCGCCGATGACCGCGACGGCGGTGGAGTCGTCGAGGCGGATGAGGTCGTAGAAGTCGCCTCCGACGTCCATGCCGTGGCTCGCGGGCAGGTACCGGGCCGCGGCGGTGAGGCCGGGGATGACCGGCATGATGTGCGGGAGGAGCGCCTGCTGGAGGCTGTGGGCCAGGGAGTGTTTGGCGTCGTACAGGCGGGCGCGGTCCAGTGCCTGGGCGATGAGGGCCGCCAGCGAGGTGAGGGTGGCGCGTTCGTCGGCGGTGAACGTGTGGGGGTGGCGGTAGGAGAGGACGCAGCAGCCGACCGGCTGGCCGGAGGTGATCAGCGGCAGGAACGCCCACGCCTGCTTGCCGCTGATCGCGGGCGCCTGCGGGTAGTCGCGGGCCATCTCCTCGGGGGCGCTGAAGAAGGCGGGGGTGCCGCTGGCGAGAACGTGGCCGACGGGGGTGAGGTCGGTCTCCAGGTGCAGGCCGTCCAGGAGCTCGATGCGCCGGGGATCGTAGTCGCGGTAGCCGATGATCTTCAGACGGCCGGCGTCCAGGGTGTTCAGGACCATGCCTTGGGCGCCGAAGGCGGGGAGCACCTGGTCGGTGATGAGGTCGACGACGTCCTGCACGCCGACGGTCTCGGTGAGCGCGGCCGCCAGGTGGATCAACTGGTACAGCCGCCCCACGCCGGCGATGCCGGACGCGGGAACGCTGCGCGAGGGCGCGGCGGGCGGCGTCTGCCCGGCGTGCGCGGGGGTGATGAGCGCGCTGATGCCGGAGGCGTCGGGGTGGAGCTGCACGGCGAGCCACTGGTCGGGCGGGCGCAGCACGGAGTAGGAGACCGGCTCGCGGGTGGCGACCGCGGTGCGGTAGTGGTCCTCGTAGATGGGGTCGTCGAGCCAGGGCAGCGACTGCCACGGCAGGGTGCCGAGGAGCTGGTCGGGGCTGCGGCCGAGGAGGTCGGCCGCGCGGGTGGTGACGAAGGTGATGTGGCCCTCCAGGTCGAGGGCCAGGGCGCCGGGCAGGCGCTCGGCGAAGTCGATGGCGGCGAGGCTCGGCTGCGCGGCCTGCGGGCGGTCCAGCGAGGCGATCCTGGGTTGCTCGGGGATGACGGGAAGCTGGGCGGCGTCGTCCAGCGCGCGGGTCAGACGCCGGGCGCTGGCGCCGATGGTGGTGCGCTCGCGCGGGGTGAGCTCGGGCGGATGCTCGTCGAGCCAGATCAGCAGCAGTGCCCCCCAGCGGCGCCGGCCGCCGGACAGGGGGACGGCGGCGACCGAGAGCTGGTGGGGGAAGGCGGCGGCCAGGCGGGGATACCGGCGGGCCAGGGCCTCCTGGTGGCCGATCCACACCAGATGGTTCTCGCGCACCGCGTCGGTGATCGGGGCGGGGGTGTCCAGCGGCAGGCGCCGCCAGGGGAGCGCGAACTCCAGGAGGGGACCGCACAGCGTGGCCAGGGCCAGCACCGGCTCCTGCCGGGTGAGCAGGTAGACGGCGCCGCCCGAGGCCCCGGTGCGGCGCACCGCCGCCCCCAGCTCCTCGTCCAGCAACACGCTGTGGGCGGTGTCGTCAGCCGGCCCGCTCATCGGCATCTCCGTCGGGGCCGGCGGCGCGGCGGGCATGGCGGGCGCGGGCGGCCTGCCCGCTGACCGCCCGATGGTGGGTGGGCGTGCGGCACGGGTGTCCCCGGCCGCGGCCGCCCCCCGGCTCGGCTTCGCACCACGAATATCGCAAATCGCCCACAAGAGGACAATATGGCCGCGCCGAGGTAACAGCCAGCACATCGGGGGGGCTTGCCGCAAAGGCCGGGCAACAAATGCGGAAGGCGTCGCCAAAATCGGCATCGTGCCGCCCGCGCGACGGTGGACGGGCGGGCGGAGCGGGGCCCGGGGCGGGGTCATGGGATCAAGGTCGGGATGACGCCGCCGTCGACGCGCAGGGCCCCGCCGGTCGTGGCGGAGGAGTGATCGGAGCTCAGGTACAGGACCAGGTTGGCGATCTCTTCGGGCCGGATGAGCCTGCGGATGAGGGAGGTCGGGCGCTCCTCGGTGATGAAACGGCGCTCGGCCTCGTCGAAGGGGACGTCCTCGCCGATCATGCTGGTGATGAACTGCTCGACGCCGGGGGTGAGAGTGGGCCCGGCGAGCACCGAGTTGACGGTGACGCCGGTGCCGGCGACGGCCTGGGCCATGCCGCGGGACACGGCGAGCTGGGCGGTCTTGGTCATGCCGTAGTGGACCATCTCGGTCGGGGGAAGCACGGCGGAGTCGCTGCTGATGAACACGACGCGCCCCCAGCCCTTGGCGGTCATGCGCGGGACGTAGTGGCGGGCGAGCCGGATGCCGCTGAGCACGTTGACCTCGAAGTACCGCCGCCACTCCCCGTCGCTGACCTCGAACACGGGGGTGGGCGCGAAGACGCCCGCGTTGTTGACGAGGATGTCGACCTCGGACTCGGCGGCGGTGATGACGTCCGCGCCCTGCGCCGTGGCGACGTCGGCGGCGATGGCGTGGACGTGGTGGTTGCCGGTGAGCTCGGTGATGTGGGCGGCGGTCTCGCGCGCGCGGGTCTCGTCGCGCCCGTTGACGATCACCCGGGCGCCGGCGCGGGCGAGTGCGGTGGCGATGGCGGTGCCGATGCCCGCGCTGGAGCCGGTGACCAGCGCCGTGCGGCCTTTGAGATCGATCTGCATGCCATGACTCCCGACGGTTGCGCGTGCCTGCATCGACCGCCGACAATAATTGCGCACGCCGGTAATTGCAAGCGCGGTATAGCGGCGCTTGTCCGGTAGGATGCGGGATGTCATGTCTCGATCTGGAGGCCGTCATGTCGCTCCCCGATGAGGTCCCCGCGGCCCGCGGCGCCGAGGATGCCGCGGAGACCCGCGCGCAGGGCTGGCGCAGGCTCGCGGCGCTCCACTCCCGCATCGAGGACGCCCTGGAGAAGGCTTTGCAGCGCGAGCACGACCTGTCGGTGATCGAGTACGCCGTCCTGGACGTGCTCTCCCGCCAGGACGAGCACCACCTGCGCATGCAGCAGCTCGCGGGCGCGATCGTGCTGAGCCAGAGCGCGACCACGAGGCTGGTCACCCGTCTGGAGAACCGCGGCCTGCTCGGCCGCTACCTGTGCCCGACCGACCGCCGTGGCATCTACACCGAGGTCACCGAGGCGGGCCGCGCGCTCCTCGCCGTCGCGCGCCCCACGCATGACACGGTGCTCGCCGCGAGCCTGAACGCGGCCGCCGGCGTCCCCGAACTGGCGTCCCTGGCCCGCGCCCTCGAAGGCGAGCGGGCCTGAGGAGGGCCCTGGCGGACGCCGGCGGGCCCCGCGGGCGGGTCAGCGGGTCGCGGGCTCCTGGGCGGAGCGCCGCGTCCGGGCCTGCATGGCGTGCTCCACCAGCGTGACCAGCACGTTCTTGCTGGACTCCCGCCGCCGGGCGTCGCAGAGCACGACCGGGGTGTCCGGCCCGAGGTCGACGGCCATGCGGATCTCCTCGAGGTCGTAGCGCCTGGCGCCCTCGAAGCAGTTGACCGCGACGATGAACGGCGTGCCGCGGCGCTCGAAGTAGTCCACCGAGGGGAAGCAGTCGGCCAGCCGCCGGGTGTCGGCGATCACGACCGCGCCCATCGCGCCGAGGGCCAGCTCGTCCCACACGAACCAGAACCGCTCCTGCCCGGGCGTGCCGAACAGGTACAGCACGTGGTCGTCGCCGATCGAGATGCGGCCGAAGTCCATCGCGACCGTCGTGGTCTTCTTGTCCTCGACGCCGGCCAGGTCGTCGACGCCGACGCCCCGGTCGGTGAGCATCTCCTCGGTGCGCAGCGGCCTGGTCTCCGACACCGAACCGACCATGGTGGTCTTCCCGACCCCGAACCCGCCCGCGATGAGGATCTTGATCGCGGTGGGCAGCTTCGCCCGGCCGACGTCGCGGCTAGAGCGTCCGTAGTCCATTGAGCACCGCCTTGTAGGTTTCCAGGTCCAGAACGTCGGTCTCCCGCGCGGGCTCCTGGATGGCCACGAAGCCCCTGTCGACGAGGTCGCCGAGAAGGACGCGCACGGTGCCGGCCGGGAGGTCGAGGTGAGCGGCGATCTCGGCGACCGACAACGGCCTGTCGCAGAGCTTGACGATGGTGTGGTGCTCGGGGCCGAGCCCGGGCTCGGCCGTGATCACCGGGTTGATGGTCACCACGAGGGTGATCAGGTCGATCTTGCCCCGGCTGGGCTCCGTGCGGCCGCGTGTCATCACGTACGGGCGGACGATGCGTCCGGCCTCGTCGTCGAGCCACTGCTCGTCCGCGGGGTCGTCGGAGAGGCTCGTCATAAGGCGTCCTCGCTCCTTGGGGGATTCCTCGGGGAAAGGGTCTCCGATCGTGCGGGTGAGGTCAGGTACTGGCCGACGCGCGCCACCAGCATGGCCATCTCGTAGGCGACCAGGCCCACGTCGGCGTCCCGCGCGGCCAGCACCGCGAGGCAGGCGCCCTCACCCGCCACGGTGACCACCAGATACGCCGACCTCATGGCGATGATGGTCTGGCGCACGGCCCCGCCCTGGAAGCGTTCGCTGGCTCCCTGGGCGAGGCTCTGGACGCCCGCGGCGACGGCGGACAGATGCTCGGCGTCGGCCTGGCCGAGCCCTCGCGACGCCGCGAGGAGCAGCCCGTCGGTGGACAGGACGATCCCGTGCTCGGCCTCCCTCACCCGATGGACCAGGTCGTCGAGCAACCAGGTCAGATCGGCGGGGGAACTCACCCGTTGCATCACTCGCCGTCCTCTGCTACCGGATCACGCTGTTCTCTTCCTGGCAGTCCCGCCGCCTCCGAGCGCCCGCGCTCGGTGCCGCTCTGGAACGAGCCCATCAGCCGGCGGATCTCCTCCGGCGAGAAGTGGTCCTCCTCCTGCTGGCCGGCGGAGGGCGCGGCCGGCTCCTGGCGCAGCCCCGGCGCGAGGTGCGCCTGGGCGACGCGGCGGGGCAGGCCCGAGGGGGTGAAGGTGGGGGCGGCGTCCTCGTCGGCGGCGGCGCGCGGCTCGGCGTGGCGCGGGCCGGGGGCGCCGTTCGCGGAGGGGCCGTCGTGCGAGGCCGTCCTGCCGCCACGGCCGTTGCGGACCGGCAGGGCCGGGCCGGGGACGTACGGCGCGAGGCCGGGGGCCTCGGCGGGGGACAGGCCGGAGAGGTCGCGGGGGGCCGGGGGGAACGGCCGGGAGAGATCCTCGCGGGGGTCGTGCGACGCCTGGGGCGGCACGCCGGCGGGCGGTGCGGGCACGGCGCCGTCGATCACGGGGCCGGTCAGGGGATCGATGCCGGAATCGGTCGTGGGGTCGGTCATGGGCTCCATGCCGGGGTCGAGGTCGGTGTCGCCGTCGACGAGCTCGCGCGGGATCAGCACCACCACCGTCGTGCCGCCGTACGGGGACGCCTTCAGCGTGACCTTGATGTTGTGGCGGGAGGCCAGGCGGCTGACGACGAACAGGCCGAGGCGCGGGGTGCCGGTCAGCTTGAACTCCGGCGGGTCGGCGATCCGCTGGTTGGCGTCCGCCAGGTCCTCCGGGTTCATGCCGAGACCGCGGTCCTCGATCTCGACGACGTAGCCCTTGGCGACCTCCTGGCCGCTGACCTGTACCGACGCGTACGGGGGGGAGAAGGAGACGGCGTTCTCGATGAGCTCGGCGAGCAGGTGGATGACGTCGCCGATCGCGCGGCCCGCCAGCTCGGCCTCCCCCATGGGCATGAGCGTGACCTGGGTGTAGTCCTCGACCTCGGCCAGCGCGCCGCGCACGACGTCCACCATCGGCACCGACCGGCGCCAGGCGCGGCCGGGGGAGGCGCCGGACAGGACGATGAGGTTCTCGGCGTTGCGCCGCATGCGGGTGGCCAGGTGGTCGACGCGGAACAGGTCGGCCAGTTCCTCCGGCTCGGTCTCGCGCCGCTCCATGGCGTCCAGGATGGTGAGCTGCCGGTGGACCAGCGACTGGGTGCGCCGGGCCAGGCTGAGCAGGATGCCGCGGTAGCTGCGCCGCAGCTCGGCCTGCTGGACCGCGACGCGGATGGCCGTCTCCTGCACGCTGTTGAACGCCTGGCTCACCTGCCCGATCGCGTCGTTGCCGACCGCGAGCGGCGGGGCCTCCGCCGTCACGTCCACCTCGTCGCCGCGGCCCAGCCGCTCGACCAGGCCGGGCAGCCTGCGCCCGGCCAGCTCCAGGGCGGCGGTGCGCAGCTCTTCCAGCCGGCGCACCAGGGTGCGGGCGGTGGTGATGGCGAGGACGATCGAGGCGATGACCGCGATGAGGCCGAGCCCGCCCGCCAGCGCCAGACGGATCATGACGGCCGTGGCCAGCGGGGTGGCGCGTTCGACCAGGGCGTCGCCGCCGTCCACGATGAGCCGGTCCAGCTCGGCGATCACGGTGTCGGCCGTGGGCCGCCACGTCCCGACCGGGACGAAGGACCGGCTCCCGTCCAGGGGGGCGCGGGCGAGCTGGTCCTCCAGGGAGCGGAAGCGCTTGAAGTTGTCGCTGGCCGTCAGCCGTTCGTAGGCGGCGAGGGAGTCGGCGGGCAGCGCGGAGGACGCGTTCTCCAGGGAGTAGCGCTGGGCGCCCACCAACTGGGTGAACTTGATCCGGTCGTTGGCGCCGAGGCCGCCGGAGATCAGAGCGCCCACGACGAACGCGTGCTCCTGCGAGATGAGCTCGTTCGCGCGCGCCATCTGGAGCAGGGTGCGGATGTCCCTGGCGAAGTCCTGGTCGTCCATGCCGGACAGCGCGTCGTGGATGTTGTGGATGGACTCGATCACCTGGGTGAAGGTGTCGCCGGTGGCATAACGGTCGGCCTGGCCGGCGTCGACCTTCTTGCGCAGAGAGACGAGGCGTTGCACCGACCGGTCGGCCGTCTCGATGCGCTGGATCAGCACCGCGCTCGCGGCCCGCCGCACGCTGTCGTTCGTGATCAGCCGGTGGAAGTCGGCGCTCGCCGCGAGGCTCTTGGCGCGCTGGTCGGCCAGGGCGTTCCTGCGCTGGTCGGGGGACGAGGGCTCGGCCATGACCGCCGAGGTCAGCAGGCGTTCGCGCTGCAGCTCGGTGATCAGGCTTTCGGCGGGCTGCGACACGTTGGTGTCCAGCGTGGAGACCCACAGGAGGTTGAGACCTTCGCGCAGGGTCACCCAGGCCGCGAAGGCCCAGAGCGCCACAAGCGATAATAGGAGCGCCGTGACCTTGGTCCGGACCCGCGGATTCTGGAAGCGCATAACTCCATCCCTGGCCAGCGTCAGGAAGCCCTCGGTGCGGTTCACGGCGAATGATATCGGCATATGAACGGCTCGCTCGCGCTACGCCGCCGTATCACGCTATAGGTGCAATTTCACCATCTTGCACCCAGGCACCCTAGCACGGCAGAAATGAGGCCAGAACCCTATGTTGTCACCATTGTCAGGAGAATCAGTAAGGAACATCCCTTATGTGAGCACCTCTTCGTCCATATCCCTTTTGTCGCCTATAATGACGTATCTCCGGATTGCGTGACGCGAGATGACGGGCTGAGATCACCGCGGCCCAGATGATCGCGCGTGGTGCGTACAGGTCCTTGTCGTGCCACATGGCGGGCATGGGCGGATGACCGTCGCCGCAGGACCGCTCCAGGAACATCCGGCCGCGCGCGCACGCGCGAAGCCGCGCGGGCTCCGCCGCCGCCGCGCGGCACAGCAGGAGGGTCTGCATCGCGTATGCCGTCTCCTCAGCCGTGCCGCTCCACAGCCCCCACGAGCCGTCCGCGCGCTGCGTCGACAGCGTCCAGCGGATCGCCCGCCGCACCGCCTCGGGCGAATCGCCGCGGGCGTCGAGCGCCAAGGCGCAGCTCATCGTGGCGTAGTAGGGCGAGGCGTGCCACCGGTCCGCCCAGCTCCCGTCGGCCCGCTGGCGGTCCCGTAGCCATCCCGCGACCTGGCCCGCCGCGCCCGCGTACCGGGTGGGCGCGTCCGTGCGGCCGGCGAGGTAGGCGTGCAGGCAGTCCAGGACGTGTGCGTTGACCGTGGTCGAGACCCCCTCCTCGCCGCGCCAGGTGACGAAGTGCTCCCCGGCCTTGTAGTCCCACAGGGCGGCCGGTTCCACCGGATCGCCGAGCAACGCCAGCGCGTACAGGGCGACCGAGGTCGTGTCCGCGTCGGCCGGCAGGCCGGGCCCGGCCGGGACCCCTCCCGCCCGCTCGCCCGCGCGCAGGCTCGCCACGAGCGCCTCCGGCGCGCACAGCGGGACGCCGGCCCGTTTCAGCGTGCTGAGCACCCATCCGCGCTCGAACACGGTGATGGGCAGGGCGCACGGCACGGGCCCGCCGTGCAGGCCCGCGACCGCCTCCAGGTACCGGCGCGCCGGATGCCCGGGCTCGGGCACGGTCCCCGCGCCGAGCCAGGCGGCCGTCGCGGCCGGTGAGGCCCCGACCGCCCCGAGCGGCTCCGGCCGCACCCCCAGGGCGCCCGCCGCCGCCTCGCCGCCGACCTCCAGCGCGTGCAGCAACTTCTCGGGCAGCCGGGCGCCGGACCGCAGACCGGCGCGGATCCTCGCGAGCTTGGCCACGCTCGCGGGATCGGGCCGGGGGAGTGCCACCGCCTCGGCCAGGTGAGGTTCCGGCCCGCCCGAATCGCGCAGCCGCCGGTCGATCGCCTCGGTCAGGTACGCCACGATCAGCTCACGCGCCGGCATGTCCGGCGCCGCGCCCTCCGGCGGGCGTCGCACGGACAGCGCGCGCAGGCCGCGCGCGGCGGACCTGGCGACGTACTCGCCAAGCCCCTCGGGCGCGCCGCGCCGCGTCTCGCCGAGCAGGGCCTCCACGGCGCTCAGGGTCGGGACCAGGTCGTACTCGTCGTGGGCGCCCCAGCGTCCGTTCTCCCGCTGCGCCTCGATGAGGTAGGCGATCCGCTCGGCGTGGCCGGTCAGCCAGGGCGCCAGCGCGACCAGCCGCCCGGTCTCGTAGACCGAGACGCCGACCTGGCCCCACGGCCGCCCGGCGAGCCCCGCGATCAGGCGCTCGGCGCCGGCGGCCACGTCCTGCTCGTCCGCCTCGCCGCCGCACGGGGCGGGAGCGAGGTCGCTGGCGCTCACAGGGAGCCCCAGTACGCGCCGACCTCGTAGAACCCGGCGCAGAAGTCCATCTGGCGCTCCATGTAGACGGCGAGGCGGTCGTGGCCACCGCGCAGCTCGCCGATCAGGGTCCTGGCCTCGCGCGTGAGCGCGGCGGCGCGTTCGAGCACCTGCTCGCGCGACACGCCGATCAGCAGGGCGTTGAGGTCCCCCCAGCTCTTGTCCCGCTCGTAGGAGGAAAGGTCGTTGAGCAGCCGCATGACCCGCTGAACGGCCCGTGCCGCCTGGCGGACGCGGTCGGCGTCCCGTGCCGCGTCCGGGCCGCCGGTGGCGATCCAGTGGCAGGCGAACACGAAGCAGAAGCCGTGGTTGTCGGCATTGTCCAGGTACTCCTCCAGGGACGGCGTGATGCCGGCGGCCTTCCAGTCCGACTCCCGCGCCATCGTGTCGAGCATCCGGGCCAGTTCGTCGCGCCAAACCGTCTCCAGCTCGGGGAACGCGGGCGCCGCCGCCAGGTCGGCGCGGAGATGCGCCAATGTGCGGCCGAGGTCGTCGCCGGCGGCGGGCGGGACTCCGTCCGCCACCGCCAGGCACGCACCGACCAGCTCGCGCACCTCGCCGGGGGAGCTGTGGACGTAGTCGGCCAGCCAGTCGGCGGCGAACCCCCACAGAGCCGCCTTGTTCGTGATCTTCAGCTCCTCGGCGGTGAACCACGGCCCGCTGAAGGCCATGGCCATCGAGAGCGTGCCGTAGAAGGCCGCGTCGAACGGCCGCGCGGGGAACAGCCCCGGGTATTCCGCCGTCCACTGCCGCATGTGCCGCTGGGAGCGTCCGGCCTCCGCGCAGATCCTCCCGATCTCCAGCGCGTCCAGGTCCGTGCTCACGCGGCCTCCCGCCGGGCGTGGACGAGCGTCAGCTCGACCTTCTGGCGCGGGCGCAGCGTGGCCGCGGGGAGGGGGGTGATGGGACGGCCGCCGCGCACGGTCGGGCGGAACCGGCTCAGGATGGCGGCGATGATCAGCGGCGCCGCCATCTCGAACAGCGGCTTGCCCAGGCACAGGTGCGGGCCGCCGCCGAAGGGGAAGTAGGCGTAGCGGTGGCGGCGCTCGGCGGCCCCTGGCGCGAAGCGCTCCGGGTCGAACTCCAGCGGACGGTCCCAGAACCCGTCCAGCCGGTGGGTGGCGTACGGGCTGATCAGCACCTGCGCCCCGGCCTCGATCGGCACGCCGTCGATGCGGTCGGCGTTCTCGGCCACGCGGGGGAACAGCCAGGCGGCCGGGCTGAGCCGCATCAGCTCCCGCAGCACCATCGAGGTGTAGGTCAGCTCCGGCAGGTGGGACGCCCGCACCGGCCCGTCGCCCACGACCTGGTCCACCTCGGCGCGCAGCCGGTCGGCGACGTCGGGGTGGGCGTCCAGCGTGGGCCACAGCCAGGTGAGGGCGGTCGCCGTCGTCTCCGCGGCCGCGCTGTACATGTTCACGATGTCGTCGCGGATCTGCCGCTCGCCCTCGCCCCGCTCGGCTCTGGCCTGGTAGAGCGCGGAGAAGACGTCGCCGGGCGCGTGCGGGCACCCCTGCCGGATCATGGGCAGGATCTCCTCGTCGATGGTCTTCACCGCCGCCATGAAGGTCCGGTCGCCGGGCAGGCGGAGGGAGTAGGGCATGGAGGGCATGAGCAGGCGGAAGGCGATGGCGCGGGTCGCGCGGTCGTAGGCGAGGGACAGCCGGTGCCCGGCCGCGCGGGAGAGCCGCCCGCCGAACAGCACCTTGATCACGGTCTGGTTGACGAGGTCCGCCAGTTCCTCGGCCGCGTCGAAGGTACGGCCCGAGACCGCGTACCCCTCCAGTTCGCCGACGCGCTCGTTCACCGTGCGCGCCATCTCCTCGGCCAGCGAGGCCACCTTCCTCGCGGTCAGCAGCGGCTGCATGATCCGCCTGCTGGCCTCCCAGGAGGCGCCGTCGCTCAGAATGCTCTGCCCGAGCAGGCGTCGCACGGGCCGCCACAACATCCCGTCGCGCTGGTAGTTCTCCCAATTGCCGCGCAGCACGTGCTGCACGTGGTCGGGATGGCTGACGAGGTAGAGGGAAGGCGAGCCGGCGGGGAGACGTACGATCATGCCGCTCGCATCGCGGGCGAGCGTCGCCAGCATGTTCACGGGGTCGCGCCAGAGCCGGGGGAGGAGTCTGAGGAGGGGAACGGTTCGGGCATGCCGGGGGGAAGCGGCGACCGACATCGTGGGGTGCTCCAAGGGGTGTGCTGCGGGCCGTGCCGCGTTCGCGCCATGCGTGAAAGGCCGTGAAAGGCCGTGACCGGTTGTGCCGCACGAAGCGGGCGCCCAGGTGCCGGGGGAGGGGGGTCCGGCTCCGGAGGCTTCCTATCGAGCGCCGCTCACCGCATATCGCGAACGCGACAATTGGTAATTTCGTGCGGCAAAATGCCACATGATCAATGAACTATCACGATCGCGGACCGCGATCAAGGTTTCGGTCAATAACCACTTAGACCGTCGAAAATGGCCTTTTCCGTACAGTCCGGAATCCAAGGGCGTGATACCCGCCGCCGGAGACCCCCACACGGCTGGGCTAGTCTCACTCCGACCGTCGGACACCCCGGGGAGCTGAACGTCGTGGAACCAGTGTCGGTGGGCCTCATCGGAGCCGGGCCGTGGGCGGAGGCCGTGCACGCCCCCATGCTCGCCGCCGGGCCGCACACGCGGCTCGCCGGGGTGTGGGCGCGCAGGCCCGAGGCCGCCGCCCGCCTCGGGGCGCCGGTGTACGAGCGGGTCGAGGAGCTGTTCGACGTCTGCGAGGCCGTCGCGTTCTGCGTCCCGCCCGCCGTGCAGGCCGAGCTCGGCCTCCTCGCCGCCAAGGCCGGCAAGGCCCTGCTGCTGGAGAAGCCGCTGGCCGCCGACCTCGACGCCGCGCGCCGCCTGGCCGACGCCGTGGGCGAGGCCGGCGTCGCCTCCCAGATGGTGCTGACCTTCCGGTACGCCCCCGCCACCAAGGACTTCCTGCGGCGGGTCTCCGGCCTCGACCCCTTCGGCGGGCACGCCGTGAACGTCTCCGGCGCCCTGCACGAGATCGACTCCCCGTGGCGGCGCGAGCGCGGCGCGATCCTCGACGTCGGCCCGCACGTGATCGACCTGCTGGACGCCGCGCTCGGGCCCGTCACCGGCGTGCGCGCCCACGGCGACCCGCTCGCCTGGACGGGCCTGCTGCTGGAGCACGAGACCGGCGCGGTCAGCGAGGCGTCGCTGTCCATGGCCGCGCGCGGCGGGGACGGCGTCTCCCGGGTCGCGGTCTACGGCCACCGGGGCAGCGCCACACTGACCGGCGACGTCCTCGGCCCGGAGGTCTTCCCCGCCATGGCCGCCGAGTTCGCCGCCACCGTGCGCGCCGGCGGCGGCCACCCGCTGGACGCCCGCCACGGCCTCCGCCTCCAGGAGATCATCGCCGCGGCCGAGGCCCAGCTCGCCTGACCTGCGGTGGTACGCCGGTCACGACCTGGCGTGTCCCCTCCACCCGTGGATTGATACGGTTCGTGTGACGCGTGGCGTGGAGCGAAGTCCGGTGTGATTCCGGCGCTGTCCCGCAACTGTGAGATCCCCTCGGATCGAGCCAGGTCGCCTCCACCCGCGCCGACGCCGTCAACCCTCGTGGAAAAGGGTGATCCGTCATGACCACGGGTCCTCGTTTCCCGGCAACAGGAGGAACCCGCGTGAGGCCCGTACGCACGGCCCTGGCGTGCGCGTTGCTGGGTACGCTGACGCTGGCCGCGTGCGGCCGGACCGACGCTCCCTCAGCTCCCGGCGCAGCCCCCAGCACTTCCCAGGCTCCCGCCCCGTCCGCGGGCGCCGCCGGCTTCCCGGTCACCGTCCAGGCCGGCAACGGCCCGGTGACGATCGCCGCCAAGCCCACGAAGATCATCTCTCTGTCGGCCAGCCACACCGAGACGCTGTTCGCGATCGGCGCGGGCCCGCAGGTCGTCGCCGTGGACGACCAGTCCAACCACCCGGCGGAGGCGCCGAAGACCGACCTGTCCGGCTTCAAGCCGAACGCCGAGGCCATCATCGCCAAGAGCCCCGACCTGGTCGTCCTGTCCAACGACATTGACGGCATCGTCGGCGCGCTCACCAAGGTCGGCGTCCCGGTGCTGCTGGAGCCCGCCGCCACCAAATTCGACGAGGTCTACGACGAGATCGCCGACCTCGGGGCCGCCACCGGCAACGGCGCCAAGGCCGCCGAGCTCGCCCAGGGCATGAAGGGCCGGATCGACGCGATCGCCGCCGCCGCGCCCAAGGACAAGAAGCTGAGCTACTACCACGAGCTGGACAGCACCCCCTACTCGGTGACCTCCAGCACCTTCCTCGGCCAGGTCTACGGCCTGTTCGGCCTGACCAACATCGCCGACAAGGCCCCCGACCCCGCCGGCGGCTACCCCAAGCTCTCCAGCGAGTTCGTCGTCAAGGCCGACCCCGACCTGATCTTCTTGGGCGACACCAAGTGCTGCGGCCAGTCCAAGGCGACCCTCGCCAAGAGGCCCGGCTGGGCCGGCCTGTCCGCCATCAAGAACGACCGGGTCGTCCCCCTCGACGATGACATCGCCTCCCGCTGGGGGCCGCGCGTGGTCGACCTGGTCAAGGTCGTGGGCGAGGCCGTCCAGAAGGCCGCGGGCTGAGACCGGCGGCCATGGCGACGGCGTCTCCGGCGCGCGCACGGCCGGCGGCGCTCGTGGTGGCGCTGGTCGTGCTCGCGATCTGCCTGCTGGCGGGCCTGACGATCGGGGCGGTCGGCATCCCCGCGAAGGGCATGCTGCTCGAACTCCTCGACCGGCTGCCGTTCGTCTCGGTGAGCTCGGGTCTCTCGCCGGTCGAGAAGGGCCTGCTCTTCGAGCTGCGCATGCCCCGGGTCGTGCTGGCCGCCGTCGTCGGCGGCCTGCTCGCCATGTCCGGCGCCGGCTACCAGGGCGTGTTCCGCAACCCCCTCGCCGACCCCTATCTGCTCGGCGCCGCCGCGGGCGCCGGCTTCACCGCCACCCTGATGATCGTCCTGGTGCAGGTGGAGGGCCTGGTGCCGATCGCCGCGTTCGGCGGCGCGATCGGCGGGGTGCTGCTGGCGTACGCGCTCGGCAGCACGGCCGGGCGCGGCGGCGGCACGGCCACGCTCGTGCTCGCCGGGGTCGCGGTCTCCTCCTTCCTCGCCGCGCTGCAGGCGTTCGTCCAGCAGATCCGCGTCGAGCAGCTCCAGAAGATCTACTCCTGGATACTCGGCGGCGTCGCGGGCGACTGGTCCCAGGTCCGGCTGGTCGCCCCCTACGCCCTGGTGTCGGCGGTCGTCCTGCTGGCCCACGGCCGCCTGCTCGACGTCATGTCGGTGGGCGACGACGAGGCCGTCGGCCTCGGCGTGGACGCCGCCCGGGTACGTCTCGTCGTCCTGTGCGCCGCGTCCCTGGCCACGGCCTCCGCGGTCGCGGTCAGCGGCCTCATCGGGTTCGTCGGCGTGGTCGTGCCGCACGCCGTGCGGCGGCTCGCCGGCGGGTCCTACCGCGTGGTGCTCCCGCTGTCGCTGCTCGGCGGCGCCGCGTTCATGGTGCTCGCCGACCTGCTGGCCCGCACGATGCTCGCCCCGGCCGAGCTGCCCATCGGCGTGGTCACCGCGTTCGTCGGCGCGCCGTTCTTCGTCGGCATCCTGCGCGCCACCCGCACGGTGAGCGTGTGAGCACCTCGCCCGGCCCGGTGAACTCCGTCGAGGTGCGCGGCCTCGGCGTGTCGCTGGACGGCAGGCCCGTGCTGTCCGGCGTCGGGCTGTCGGCGCGCGGCGGCGAGTGGCTGGCGGTGATCGGGCCGAACGGCGCCGGCAAGTCCACGCTGCTGCGGGCGATGATGGGGCTGGTGGAGGCGAGCGGCGAGGTGCTCGTCGACGGCGTCCCCGCGCGCGGCCTCGCGCCGCGCAGGCGCGCCCGCCTGATGGCCTACGCCCCGCAGGACCCGGTGCTGCCGCCCCAGCTGACCGTGTTCGAGTACGCCATGCTGGGCCGCACGCCGTACATCTCCTACCTCGGCCGGGAGTCCAGGAGCGACAGGAGCGTCACCGGGTCCGTGCTCGAACGCCTCGGCCTGGCCGCGCTCGCCGGCCGGCCGCTCGGCCACCTGTCCGGCGGCGAGCGCCAGCGGGTCGTCCTGGCCCGCGCGCTCGCCCAGCAGGCCCCCGTGCTGCTGCTCGACGAGCCCACCACCGCCCTGGACCTCGGCCACCAGCAGCAGGTGCTCGAACTGGTGGACCGGCTGCGCCTGGCCGACGGCCTCACCGTGATCACCACCATCCACGACCTCAGCCTGGCCGGGCAGTACGCCGACGCCATGCTGCTGCTCGCCGGCGGGCGCCCCGCCGCCGCGGGCCCGGTGGCCGACGTCCTCACCGAGCCCCTGCTCGCCCGCCACTTCGGCGCCCGCGTCCGCGTCGACGCCGGCCCCGACGGCCGCCCGCTGGTCAACCTCGTCCGTCCCCGGCAGGACGCCCCGAAACCGGCCTGAGGGCCCCGGGGTACGCTTCGAGCACCCCCGGCCCCCTGAGGAGTCCCCATGCCGTCCCCGCCGTCGCTGAGCCACCGGCACGAGGACGGCGCCCGTCTCGCCTCCCTGCTGTGGGAGTTCGGCCCCGGCTGGCGCATGATCTCCTCCGCCGTGCTCGGCGGCGGCATCGTCCCCGCGGAATGGGTGCTGAACGCCCAGGTGGTGGCCGCGTACGCGCGCATGGACCCGAGGGAGCACCTGCGCGAGCTGGCCCCGCCCGGCACGGGCGTCGGCATGATGACCGCCGCCTCCGTCGACCGCTACACCCGGGCCGAGGACGGGGGAGCCGAGGCGGTCGCCACCGTCGGCCTGCGCGTGCCCACCTGGGCGGCCTCGCCCGAGGGCGTCCCCGACACCGAACTGCGCCCGCAGCGGCTCCACCCGGCCCCCGGCACCGTCAACATCGTCGTGGCCCTCCCCGTGGCCATGTCCGACGCCGCCCTGGTCAACACCGTGATGACCGTCACCGAGGCCAAGACCCAGGCCCTGATCGAGGCCGGGTACGCCTGCACCGGCACCGCCTCCGACGCCGTGTGCGTGGCCGTGCGCGCCGAAGGCCCGCGCGAGCCGTTCGGCGGGCCCAGGTCCGTCTGGGGCGCCCGCCTCGCCCGCGCCGTCCACCACGCCGTCCTCGACGGAGCCCGCGCCTGGTCGGCCGCCCACGACATCACGCCGTGACGGCCGGTGGGACGGCTCAGGACGGGAACGTCGTGGTGGAGGTGACGCGGTCGATGGCGGTCTGGTCGCACCTCGCGGGCGGGCAGAAGAAGGCGAGCAGCGCGACCGGCTTGTCCTGGCCGCGGCTGACGATGTAGACGACCAGGTCCAGGCGTCCCTGCTGGGCCGGGTCGTTCACCACGCCCGTGAGCCGGAACGCCGGCCTGCCCCCGACGGTGGCCGAGGTGGGCGCCGAGGCGAAGTCGGCGGGCCCCGGCAGCACGAAGCTCAGGCTGCGCTTCAGCGTCTCGGGCGCGTCGGAGGTGCTGATCGTGTCGTTGAGCTCGGCGAACACGCCGGTCGCCCGCTCGGGATGGCTCGCGAGCAGGGCGTTGACGGCCGTCCAGTCCGAGGCGATCGGCACCGAGAACAACGTGTCGAACTCGGCCGCCGCCGGGGAGAACACGGCGTACTCGTCGTTGTGCGTGCGGGACTCCCACGTGCCCGGGTACTCGAACGCCATGGGAGCGGCAGGGCTCCCCGGATACCGCTTGGGGCCCGGCGCGACCGGGGAGCCCTGGCCGAGGAGCAGCACGGCGGCCACCACCAGCGAGACCAGCACCGCGCCCGCCGCGATCAGCAGCCCGGCGGGCGGGCGGCGCCGTCCGGCCGGCGGCGGGGGGCCGGGGTGGGTGGAGCCGCCCGTCTCGGGGTACCCGCCCGCGCTCGGGTAGCCCGGCGGCACGGTCCCCGTCCCCGGCGCCTGCCCTGAGGGCACGGACGCGGGGACGTGCCCCGAGGAGCCCGCTGCCGGGACGTGGCCGGCCCCGGAGGGCGGCGTGTGGACATGCCCGGCCCCCGCGGGGGCGGGCGCCCGGCCCTGGCCCGGGACGGAGGCGTGACCCGCGGCGGGGGCGGCGCCGTGCTCCGGGAAGGGCGCGGGGCCGTGGCCCGGGGGCGGGGTGAGGGAGTGGCCCGGGTGGGAGGTGGGGCCGCCCGGTTGCGCGGCGGTCCACGGCGCCCCGGGCGCCCCCTGCCCGGGAGCCCCCGGGAACGGCGGCCAGGACCGGCGGCCCTCCGGCGGGCTGTGCGGCTCCTCGGCGCTGATCGCGTCCCTGAGCGCGGTCACGAACTCCCGGCAGGTGGCGTACCGCTCGCCCGGCGACTTGGCCAGCGCCCGCCCCATCACCCGGTTGACGGCGTGCGGCAGGTCGGTCCGGTACGGCGTGAGCGGCGGAGGGTCGTGCGAGACGTGCGCGTACAGCAGCGCCAGCTCGGTGTCCCGCTGGAACGGCGGCAGCCCCGACAGCGCCTCGTACACCACGCAGGCGAAGGCGTACAGGTCGCTGCGCCCGTCCACGGGCAGGCCGCGGATCTGCTCGGGCGCCACGTACCGCGGCGTGCCCATGAAATGGCCCTGGCTGGTCAGCCCCGCCTCGGAGAACGTGCTCTTGGTCAGCCCGAAGTCGGTCAGGTAGACGTGCTCGGGGTCGCGGTCGGAACCGTCGGTGACCAGGATGTTCGCCGGCTTCACGTCCCGGTGGACGAGCCCCTGCTGGTGGGCGGCGTCCAGCGCGGAGGCGATCTGGGAGAACAGCGCGTAGGCGCGGGCCACCGGCAGCGGGCCGCTCGCCTGGATCAGCCTGCGCAGGTCGGACCCCTCGACGTACCGCATGGCGATGAAGAGCAGCTCGTCGCTCTCGCCCGCCTCGTAGATCGGGATGATGTTGGGGTGGTCGATCCCGGCGACCAGGCGCGACTCGCGCACGAACCTGTCGCGGAAGCGCTGGTCCTGGGAGAGCTGCGGCGCCAGGACCTTCAGCGCGACCGTGCGGCCGAGGCGCTGGTCGCGGGCGCGGAAGACCGTGGCCATGCCGCCGCGGCCGATCACGGCCTCCACGAGGTAGTCGGCCACCTGCCCGCCGACCAGCGGCGGCATCGAGAATGCTGGATCGCTGCTCATGCGTTCCCCGGGACTGCCTTTCTCATCGGTCGGACGGGTTGCCGCAGAAGCCGCAGAAGCGGTGCGCCTGGCCGAGGCGCATGCCGCACTGCGTGCAGAACCGCGTCTGCCCGGGGTCGGTCGCGGTGGGAGGGGCCCCCTGCCCCTCGCCCGCGGTGACGTGGATCGCCTGCGTGCCCTGCGCGGGCCGGGCGAAGGCGGCGGTCACGGCGTCCGGCGGCCGTTCCTCCGGCGCGGAGGCGCCCTGCCGTCTGCGGCGCAGCAGCAGGGGCGCGGCCACCGCGACCACCACGCCCACGGCGACCACGCCGATGGCGGCGGGCAGCATGGGCGGCACGCCGGTGCCGCTCTTGGCGGGCGCGCTCGCGGCCGGGCGGGTGGTGGGCGCGGTGCGGTTGGCGCGGGCGACGCGCAGGTGGTCCTGGGCGACGGCGTGGTCGGGCCGCAACCGCAGCACCTGCTCCAGCACGGGGATCGCCGTGGTGTAGGCCTTGTTGTGGAAGGAGCCGAGCGCGGTCTCGTAGACGGTGTCCACCGGCCCCCTGCGCGCGGTGACGCCCGCGGCGACCAGGGCCGCGCGCACGTCCTCCACGGGCGTCAGCGTCTGGACGCCGTCGCCGCCGGTGATCAGGCCCACGACCTCGCTCCTGGCGTCGTCGACCACCGCCGCGCCGTTGCCGTCGTCGTCGAGGAAGGCGTCGAGCTTGTCGCGCTCTGCGGCCTTGAAGGTGCGCCCGCCGGGCGGGTCGAGGTGGGCGGTCTGCAGCTTGGGCGGCGCCTTGGCGCTCGGGCGGGACGGCAGCCCGGCGACGTCCACGGACTCGACCCCGCTCGCGAGGGTGGTGCCGAGCGGGACCGTCGGCAGCGTGCCGTCCTCGGCGCCCTTGGTGATCTTCAGCACGGCCGGGGCGCCCGCCGAGGAGCCCGGGTGCAGCAGGTCGGCCGGGTACCCCTCCGGCGCCGGAGGGTCGGCGTACGGGAAGACGGTGATCTTGGTGGTGACCGTGGCCAGGCAGATCGAGTCGCGGCCCTGCGGCGGGTAGCAGGCGCGCAGCCGGCCGTCGAGGTCGGGGTCGTCCAGCCGGTGCTTGTCGAAGTCGGCGGGCACCTTGACCTTGAAGTACTCCGCGAAGACCCGGTTGGCGGCGTAGACCAGCGGGTCGCGGCCGGCCTGGACGACGCCGGTGGCGGTGACCACGACGCCGTCGGGGGTGACGGTGAAGCCGCTGCCCTCGCCGACCGGGATCTCGTACTCGCGGGCGAAGTTGCGGATCTTGCCGCGGTCGTCGGAGAGGTTGATCGAGACGCGGGCGCGGGCCTCGACGCGGACCGTTCCTGGGGTCACGCGGTCGGTGGAGCCGCTGGGGTGCGGGTGCATGGTGAGGCCGAGCGACGCGACGACGCCTAACCCCGCGAGTAGGTGGTGCGGGCGGGGCATTACCGCCTCCTGATTCAGGACCGTGGGTGACTCCAGGGTCGCAGTGCGGAGGGCGGCGTTCAAGGCGGATACGGCCCCCGTCACGCACTTGCAATCGCTCGTTGAACGATCTGCGACAGCGCCAATGATCTAGGGGTCACTTGAAGCCCGCTTGTGGACCGCTTGCGAGGCGGCCGTCCGGCATGGTGGCGGGCGCGAAGGGGCGTTAGGGTCCAGGCCAGGGAGGTGCGGAGCGCCACGGGCCGGAGCCGGGCCCGGCGGGCCGCGCCGCGGACCCGACCGGAAGGAGCCCCGCATGTCCATCCGCGTCGTCGTGGCCGACGACCAGGCCATGGTGCGCGCCGGGTTGCGCATGGTCCTGGAGTCCGAGCCGGGCATGCAGGTCGTCGGCGAGGCCGCCGACGGCGCCGAGGCCGTCGCGCTGGCCCGCCGGCTGCGCCCCGACGTCGTCCTCATGGACATCACGATGCCCGTCATGGACGGCCTGACCGCCACCGGGCGCATCCTCGCCGCGGCGGACGACCCGCCGAAGGTCGTCGTGCTGACGACCTTCGACACCGACGAGAACCTGTACGCCGCGCTGCGGGCCGGGGCGAGCGGCTTCCTGCTGAAGGTGTCGCCGCCCGAGCAGCTCGTGGAGGCCGTCCGGGTGGTCGCCGCCGGTGACGGCCTGCTGGACCCGGCGGTCGTCACCCGCGTCATCGCCACCTTCGCCGGCCGGCCCGAGCCGGTGCGGCCGCCGGCGCTGGACGAGCTGACCCCGAGGGAGCTGGAGGTCCTGCGCCACCTGGCCCGCGGCCTCACCAACGCCGAGATCGCCGCGGAGCTGTTCGTCGGCGAGGCCACCGTGAAGACCCATGTCGCCCGCGTCCTGATGAAGCTGCGCCTGCGCGACCGCGCTCAGGCGGTGGTGTTCGCGTACGAGTCGGGCGTGGTGCGGCCGGGCGCGGCCTGGACGGGGTAGTACTCGGCCCAGCGGGCGTCGCCCATGCGCAGCACCTTGAGCCCGAGGTAACCGAGCACGATCAGGTTGCCGCCGCTCCAGAGCAGGCTGATCGGGCCGTACTCGGTGATGTACGGGGACCCCCAGGCCACCACGCCCAGCACGAGCGTCCACCAGTGGGCGAACCCGCCGCGCCACAGGGCGACGAGCAGCAGCATCAGGCCGATCGGGCCGAAGAACACCCACGGCATCTGGAAGGCGAACACGACGCCGGGCAGGTCGTAGACGGCCTCGAACATCTTGCCGGCCTGGTCGGGCGGGTAGTGCTGCCCGAAGTACCACTCGACGGGGTCGCCCATCAGCAGCGCCGAGATGCTGACGAAGCCGAGGACGGTGAGCGCGCCGGCGATGTGGCCGAGCAGGACCGCGCGCTTGCGCAGCACGTGCAGCAGGCCGATGACGGCGATCGGGAGCAGCACCCAGCTCCAGTGGTAGAGCGCGGACTGGAGCTGGGCCATGGCGGGGTTGTCGCCGAAGCTGACGGTCTCGCGGGAGTCGCCCCAGGTGCCGGGGTCGACGAGGGTGGCGGTGAGCTGGAAGGCGCCGGAAAGGATCAGGCCGGCGCCCGTCGCGAACCTGCGGAAGCCGATCGAGTCGGACAGTCGCGGCATGACGTTCATCGTGCTTTCTCGGGCGGTGGGGACGGTGGCCCGATGAAGGGCCCACCGTCCCCGGGCGGGGGCACGGTGCTCTTCACCGTGTCGGACAGGACGCTACGGGGGCGGCGCCGGGCGGCGCGTCCGCCGGGCGGGTGATCCGCCGTCCCCCGCGGGGCGGAAAAGTCCGAGCCCGTGCCGTAAGCCGCGAGCCCCGTCGCCGCAGGGGTTTCCGCGCCGGCGGGTCCGGTGGAGAGCGGCCACTGGGGCGACAGGTTTCCCGCGAGGAGCCATGATGTGTGTATATTTTTCGTATAGATCCCAGCGTTGCTGGAGAAATTACGCTAGCGAAGGGATGGGATGGCATGAGGGCTTTCCCGCGGGTGCTGTTCGACGAGGCGCACAACGAGTCGTGGACGATCCGGCGCGAGGTCGCCGAGACGATGAACCCGGCTCATCCCGACGACAACAGCTACGCCCGCGCGGCGGAGGTCCTGCGCCGTCTCGGACACACCGTCGCCGCGCACACCGAGGGCCCGGTCACGCCCGCCCTGCTGGCCGGCCACGACGTGTTCGTCATCGCCCACCCCTCCGGCGACCGCTGGGAGCGCACCGTCGGGCGCGGCAGCCCCGCGCTGCCCGTCGAGGAGATCGACGCCATCGAGCGGTACGTCGCGGGCGGCGGCGGCCTGATCGTCCTGGCCGAGTGCGAGCAGGAGAAGTACGGCAACAACCTCGCCGACCTGCTCGCCCGCTTCGGCGTGGGGATCGAGCACACCACCGTGCAGGATCCGGCCAACCGCCACAACGGCGTCGCCACCTGGGTGCTCGGCCGCCCGGTCGCTACCGAGGGGGAGGACCTCACGGCCGGGGCGCGCGAGGCGTGCTTCTACCGCGCGGGCGTGCTCACCCCGCCCGCCGGCGCCGCCGTCCTGTTCGAGACCTCGCCCGTCGCCGACCCCGCCGGCCGCCCGCTGGCCGTGGCGCTGCGGCACGGGCAGGGGCGCGTGGTGGTGTTCGCCGACTCCGACCTGTTCGGCGACGACTCCATCGGCGACCTCCGGCACGCCCGCCTGTGGGGCAACGTCGTCACCTGGGCGGCCCGCGTCCCCGAGGCCGCCGGCGCGCGCGGCGCCGCGGACCCCGGCGTGGCCGCGCTCACCGAGGCGCTCAAGCGCGCCGTCGAGGAGCTGCGCCCGCTCACCGCCAAGGACGGCTCCATCGAGGACGCCGCCGCGGCCGCCCCGATCGTGGACCGCGTCGTGGCAGGGGTCGAGAAGCTCGCCCCGAACTACCCCCACGACGCCGAGTACCTCGCCGCCGTGCTCGCCGACCTGCGCAGGTGGCGGGCGGAGGGCTTCGGCAAGCCCGACTTCCTCGACTCGCTCAACGCCTTCCACCCCGACGCCCAGCGCGTCGACGGCCTGGAGCACCTGGTCGTCTTCCCGATGTACACCCAGAACGGCAACCCGAACCGCAACCTGGAGGCGGTCTGGATCCGCACGGTGTGGCCGGGCTGGCTGGCCGACCTGGAGCGCGAGCGCTACGACAACCCCATGTTCGTCCCGATCGAGTTCGTCGACTTCACCGACGGGTACGACACCAACTCCGCCGTGCTGTTCCCCGAGACCGTCGCCGTGCGGGAGGTCCCGCCGCGGTTCACCTGGGGCGCCATCTTCTGTGACCGCGAGGCCGCCCGCTTCCGCGCCGTCAGCCGCGCCGCCGCCGACACGCTCAAGCTGGCGCTCCCGCCGGACGCCGCCCGCCTCCTGGAGAGCCAGGAGCTGGCCCAGGACACCTTCGTGCTCTGGGACCTGGTGCACGACAGGACCCACAGCCACGGCGACCTGCCCTTCGACCCGTTCATGATCAAGCAGCGCATGCCGTACTGGCTGTACTCGCTGGAGGAGCTGCGCTGCGACCTGACGGCCTTCGGCGAGGCGGTGAAGCTGGAGGAGGAGGGCGTGCCGCACGCCCGGTACGTCCAGTACGCCATCCTGTTCGACCGGCTGTTCCGCTTCCCGATCACCGGCGACCGGGTGCGCAACTACGACGGGCTCGGCGGGCAGCTCCTGTTCGCCTACCTGCACCGCAACGACATCGTGCGCTGGACCGACAACAGGCTCGCCGTCGACTGGGACCGCGTCGCGGACGGCGTCGCCGACCTGCGCGGCGAGGTCGAGAAGCTCTACCGCGACGGCATCGACCGCTCCAAGCTGGCGCACTGGCTCGCCGCGCACCAGCTCGTCGCCGCCTACGTCGCCCCGCACCCGGCCTCGGTGTGGCACCAGGGCGTGGAGGCCCTGCCCGTCGAGGGCTTCCCGAAGGCGGTCGTGGACGCGGTCCTGCCCGACGAGTTCCCCCTGAGCATGTTCTACGAGGCCCTGCGCCGTAAGCTGTCCGGCGTCGTCGAGGCCACGAAGGGAATCCGCGGGTGAGCACCACTGAGCAGGCAGGCGCGCAGGCAGGACCGTACGGACTGCCCGGCACGTCCGGCCGGGTCGTCGTCGTCACGGGCGCGGGCGGCCCCACCGGTGAGGCCGTCGCCGCCCGCCTCGCCGCCCGCGGCGACACCGTGATCGGCGCCGGGCTGGACGAGGCCCCCGGCGTCCACGCCGTCGACCTCGCCGACCCCGAGGCCGTGCGCGCGTTCGCCGCGCGCGTGGCCGAGGAGCACGGGCGGGCCGACGGCGTCGTCCACCTGGTCGGCGGCTGGCGGGGGTCCAAGACCTTCGCCGAGACCGACCTCGCCGACTGGGACTTCCTGCACCGGCAGCTCGTCCGCACCCTCCAGAACGTCACGCTCGCCTTCGAGCCGCTGCTGCGCGACAGCCCCGGCTCCCGGTTCGCCATCGTCTCGGCCACGGCCGCCGCGCGCCCCACCCAGGGCAACGCGGCCTACGCCACGGCCAAGGCCGCCGCCGAGGCGTGGACGCTGGCGTTCGCCGACGCGCTGCGCGACACGCCCGCCGCGGCCACCATCCTGGTGGTCAAGGCCCTGGTGAACGACGCCATGCGCGCCGCGAGCCCCGAACGGAGATTCCCCGGCTTCACCGACGTCAAGGACCTGGCCGAGGCCGTCGCCGCCCTGTGGGACCGCCCGGCCGGCGAGGTCAACGGCCTGCGATGGGACCTCACCTCGTGACCCAGGCGCGACGGCACCACGATCCCGCGGTCAAGGGCTTCGCCAGCGACAACTACGCGGGCGTCCACCCGGAGGTCCTGGAGGCGCTGGCCCTCGCCAACGGCGGCCACCAGGTCGCCTACGGCGAGGACGCCTACACCGCCCACCTGCAGGAGGTCTTCCGGCGGCACTTCGGGGAGCGGGCCGAGGCGTGGCCGGTGTTCAACGGCACCGGCGCCAACGTCGTCGGCCTGCGCGCGATGACCGCCCCCTGGGAGGCCGTCGTCTGCGCGGAGACCGCCCACGTCAACACCGACGAGGGCGGGGCGCCCGAGCGCACGGCCGGGCTCAAGCTGCTCACCGTCCCGACCCCCGACGGCAAGCTCACCCCGGCCCTGATCGACCGCCAGGCGTGGGGCTTCGGCGACGAGCACCGCGCCCAGCCGCGCGTGGTGTCGATCTCCCAGAGCACCGAGCTCGGCACGCTCTACACGCCCGAGGAGATCGCCGCCGTCGCCGTGCACTGCCACGACCTCGGCATGCTGCTCCACCTGGACGGGGCCCGCCTGACCAACGCCGCCGCCGCCCTGGACGTGCCGCTGCGCGCGCTCACCACCGACGCCGGCGTGGACGTGCTGTCCTTCGGCGGCACCAAGGCCGGCTTGATGTTCGGCGAGGTCGTGGTCGTGCTCGACCCCGCGGCCGTGCGGGGGCTGGTCTACCTGCGCAAGACCGCGATGCAGCTCGCCTCGAAGATGCGCTTCGTCTCGGTGCAGTTCGAGGCGCTGCTCGCGGGCGACCTGTGGCTGCGCAACGCGAGGAACGCCAACGCCATGGCGGCCCGGCTGGCGGCGGCCGTGCGCGAGGTGCCCGGGGTGACCGTCACCCGGGAGGTCCGGGCCAACGCCGTCTTCGCCGTGCTGCCGCGCGACGTCGCCGACCGCCTGCGCAAGCGCTTCCGCTTCTACACCTGGGACGAGTCCACGGGCGAGGTGCGCTGGATGACCGCCTTCGACACCACCGAGGCGGACGTGGACGCCTTCGCCGCCGCGCTCGCCGAGGAGATGGCCCAGCGCTGAGAGCGCCCCCGGCCCGTGGTCAGTTGAGGATCGAGGGGTACGGCTTGGCGCCGCGCGCCTGGAGCAGGTCGGTCATGTAGTTGATCTCGCTGTCCTGGGTGTCCACGATGCTCTGCGCGATCGTGCGGACCTCGGGACGCTTGGACAGGTTCAGCGCGGCCCTGGCCATCTGCACGCCGCCCTCGTGGTGACGGATCATGAGCTGCAGGAACAGGATCTCGGCGTCCTTGCCCCCGGCGGCCTGCAGCTTCTTCATCTCCTGGTCGCTCGCCATGCCCGGCATCGTGGCGGGCGTGCCGGGCGCCGCGTGCCCGTGGCCGGCCATCCACGCCATCGACGGCCTGGTGGTCGCCTGGGTCAGGCCCCACTGCTGGAGCCATCCCATGAAGATGCCGCGCTGGGCCGTCTGCGTGGTGATGATGTCGTAGGTCAGGCCCCGCAGTGCCGTGTCCTTGGTCTTGTCGTCCACCGCGAAGCTCATCTCCGCCGCCTGCGCGTGGTGGACCGCCATGTCGCGGGCGAACCCCGCCTCGGCGGAGGCGTCTCCGGGGGGGCCGGACCTGCCCGTGATCAGCAGCATCGCCGCGACCGTGGCGAGGCAGGTGATGACCGCCACGAGGATCACACGCGTTCGTATGGTTGCCATTGCCAGCCAGAGTAGTGATTGTCAGGGCGCTTGAGCGCAAACCTTATTACCCACCCACTATCCTCCACATAAGTATCGGAGCTTGAGCATTCAAGGGTCATGAACAGCCGTTGGAGGACTGATGGCCAAGGAGAGGACGCAGGCACGGCGAGAGCAACTCGCCCAGCTGCGTGCCGCGCAGAAGCGCAAGGAGCGGCGCACGGCGACGCTCATGTGGGGAGCGGGGGCCTTCGTCATCGTCCTGCTGATCGGCCTGGTCGGCTGGTACGTCATCAAGGACCGGGCCGCGACCTCGCTCGACGGCGTCAAGAGCTTCACCTACAAGAACGGCGAGCACACGCTGATCAAGGTGAACTACAAGGAGAACCCGCCCGTCGGCGGTGAGCACAACCCGACCTGGCAGCAGTGCGGCGTCTACGACGAGACCCTCAACAACGAGAACGCCGTGCACTCCATGGAGCACGGCGCGGTGTGGATCACCTACCGGCCCGACCTCGCCAAGGACCAGGTCGAGAAGCTCAAGGCCCTGGTCACCACCGACTACCTGCTGCTCAGCCCCTATCCGGGCCTCAAGGCGCCCGTGGTGGCCAGCTCCTGGAACCACCAGCTGGAGCTCACGGGCGCCGACGACCCCAAGCTGAGCAGGTACATCACCAAGTACAAGCAGAACCCCGAGACCACGCCCGAGTACGGCGCCACCTGCACCGGCAAGGGCAGCACCCCCGACACGGCCTCGCAGAACCCGATCCCGACCGTGAGCCCGAGCGCCGCTCCGAGCCCGGGCGCGAGTTCGATGCCGCAGGCGTCGCCCTCCTCCTGAGTCCCGGGGCCCCGCCCCGCGTCAGCGCAGTATGGCGGACGGGTCCACGGCCTCCAGGCCGTGGGCCTCGCCGACGGGAAGGCTGGTGAGGACCCCCGCGTGCGTGTTCAGCCCGAGCCCGAGCGCCTGGTCGTCGCGCAGCGCGTCCCGCCAGCCCTTGTCGGCGATCGCCAGGACGTAGGGCAGGGTGACGTTGGTCAGCGCGTACGTGGAGGTCGTCGGCACCGCGCCCGGCATGTTCGCCACGCAGTAGAACACCGTCTCGTGCACCCGGTAGGTCGGGTGCGCGTGCGTGGTGGGACGGGAGTCCTCGAAGCAGCCGCCCTGGTCGATCGAGATGTCCACCAGCACGGCCCCCTCCTTCATCCGCGAGACGAGGTCGTTGGTGACCAGCTTCGGCGCCCGTGCCCCCGGCACGAGCACGGCCCCGATGACCATGTCGGCGTCCAGCACGGCGCGCTCGATCTCGTAGGCGTTGGACGCGACGGTCCGCAGGTGCCCCCGGTAGATCGTGTCGATCTGACGCAGCCGCTCCATGTTCTTGTCCAGCAGCAGCACCTCGGCCTGCATGCCGAGCGCGATGGTCGCCGCGTTCATGCCGGTCACCCCGGCGCCCAGCACGACCACCTTGGCCGGGTACACCCCCGGCACGCCCCCCATGAGCACCCCTCTGCCGCCGCCCTGCCGCATCAGGTGGTAGGCCCCCACCTGCGGGGCGAGGCGCCCGGCCACCTCCGACATGGGCGCGAGCAGCGGCAGCGCGCCGCTCGGGAGCTGCACGGTCTCGTAGGCGATGCCGGTCACCCCCGACTCCACCATGGCCAGCGTCAGCTTCCGCGACGCGGCCAGGTGCAGGTAGGTGAACAGGACCTGGCCCTCGCGCAGCATCGAGTACTCGCCGGGGACGGGTTCCTTGACCTTGAGGATGAGGTCGCCCTCGCTCCAGACCTCCTCGGCCGAGCCGAGGATCGTGGCGCCCGCGGCGCGGAAGTCGCCGTCGTGGATGGACGAGCCCTCGCCCGCGCCCTGCTCGACGAAGACCTGGTGGCCATGCCTGACCAGCTCGTTCGCCCCCGCGGGGGTGAGCGCCACGCGGTGCTCCTGATCCTTCACCTCTCGGGGAACGCCGACTCTCATGAGTCCTCCTTGACTCCGTGGGCGCCCGCGCCGGCGGGACCGGTCGCGCGGCCCGCCGCCGGGAGCCCTGTCTCCCTGGGGGATTCGTCTGGTGCTGCCCTCGCGACCGCGGCCTCGGGGGGATCCGGCCGCGGCTCGCGCCGTCTTTCCGCCGTGACCCCGCTGCCACCCGTCCCGGCGGCGCCATGGACGTCCGCGAGGCCGGGGGTGACCCTTTCGGGCCGGTCCTCTCCTACTTTGCGTGCCCTGCCGGGCGCGGACCACGGAGCAGGTTGGCAGGAATCCGCCCTGGTACGTGGCAGATTGTCAGGATGCCTCCAGCCTAGAACGGCCTGCGGGATCTCCCGTGCGCGGTTAGCCCGAACCCGGGACCCTCGATAGGCTCGGCCCTGCGATGTCTGGCACAGAGGTGTGGATGCGTCATCATCCGGCGGCGGGCGATCACGGTGATCGGTCACAGGGGCCGCCGGATCCTCCCGGCGCGCCCATCGGCGGCGCGGGCGTGCCCGGCGCGGGCGGTCCCCCCGGGGGGTACGGCGCGTCACCGCCGGGCGGGCACTCCGGACCCGGCGGGCCCGCCGCGCCCGGCGATCCCTCGCCCCCCGCCGGCCCGCAGGGTCCGCCGCGGGCCTCGCGCTCGACCACCGTCGCCCTGCTCGCCGGGCTCGTCGTGGTCGTCATCGTCACCGGCGTCGTCGCCACGATCGCCGTGCTCATGACCCGGCAGCCCGACCGTCCTTTAGGCGCGCCCGCGCCGAGCCGCCTGGCCACCACGATCCACTTCGCCCCGGTGACCGGCACCCGGCCCGCCCCCTGCCCGAGCCCGGGAGGGGACGCCGTGCTCGACGACGCGGGCACCACCTGCTACCAGCTCGCCCCCGGCGTCACCGTCACCTCCGTGCTGAAGGTCGAGGCCGTCGCCGACGCCGACGGGTCCTACTCCGTCCGCGTCGTGCCCGTGCCCGAGAGCCGCGACCGGCTGGCCTCCCTCACCGAGGACTCCTTGAACGAACTGCTCGCCGTCGTGGTGAGCGACCGGGTCGTGACGGCGCCGCGGGTCGCCCAGAAGCTCACCGGCGACAGCTTCGGCATCTCCGGCCTGACCAAGGACGCCGCCGACGCGATGGTGGCCCGCCTCCTCGGCCATGGCGCCGCCCCCAGCGCCCCGGCGGCCACATGCCCGCCCGGTTCGACCGGCGTCCCGGACACCGGCCGGCCCTACAACCTGCCCCCGGACGCCCCCGGCCAGACCTCCCCGTCGGGCGGCACAGGCCAGGTCCCCCCGCCCGGCACCACCGGCCGGCAGGGTTCTCAGAACGGCGCCGGTCAGGGTTCTCAGAACGGCACGGGCCAGGTGCCTCCGAACGGCACGGGTCAGGGCGCGCAGAACGGCGCCGGTCAGCAGGATCCCCTGAACGGCGCCGGTCAGGGGACGTCCCCGGGGGGCGGGGTCACCGACCCCGCGGCGACCGGCGCGCCCGACCCCGCCGCGACGTGCGCCCCCGGCTCGGGGGCCACCGGCGCGCCCACCGGACCGGGCGATCCCGCCGCCTCGCCGGGGACGACCCCCGGGCAGCCGTCCTCCGGCGGCCGGGCGCCGATCGCGCCGACCTCCGGAGGCACCCCGTACCTCAGCGCGCCGTCCGCGCGGGCCACGGGCACGCAGCCCGTCGGCGGACCGGCGGCCACGGGCGGGCGGCCGCCGGCCCCGAGCGCCCTCGGCGCCCTCCCGACGAGCCGCCGCACCGCCGACCCGCGCTTCCCGACCTGCCAGGCCGCCAACGCCGCGGGCTACGGCCCCTACACCAAGGGCGTCCACGAGGAGTACGCCTGGTACCCGGACCGCGACGGTGACGGCGTCGCCTGCGAGCGCGGCGACGGCTGACCCCGGACCCGGAAGGCCCGGCCCCGCGGCGATGCCGGGCAGGGGGTCAGGACAGGGCGATGTCGTGCGGGCGGATCGGGACGCGGGGGAGGGGCAGGCCCGTGGCGGCGCGGACGGCGGCGACGATGGCCGGGGTCGAGGACAGGGTGGGCGGCTCGCCGGCCCCGCGCAGGCCGTACGGCGCGTGGGGGTCGGGGTTCTCCAGGATCGACAGGCGCATGGGCGGCATGTCCAGGATGGTGGGGATCAGGTAGTCGGTGAAGGACGGGTTGAGCACCCGCCCGTCGCGGACCTGGATCTCCTCCATGAGCGCGAGCCCGAGCCCCTGGGCCGTCCCGCCGTGGATCTGCCCCTCCAGCGCCGACCGGTTGAGGATCTTGCCCACGTCCTGGACGGCGGCCAGCTCCACCACCTTGACCAGCCCCAGCTCCACGTCGACGTCGACCACGGCGCGGTGCGCGCACAGGGCGAGCTGGGTGTGGGAGTCGCCCCGCCCGGTGACCGGGTCCATGGGGAAGGTGGGCCGGTGGCGGTACTCGCGGGTCTCCTCGATGGGCCCGTACCGCGCGACCAGCTCCTCCGCCGTGAGCTCGGGACGGCCGGCGCGCAGCGCGTCCAGGCGTTCGCGCACCGCCTCGCACGCGGCCTTGACCGCCCCGCCGGTCACGTACGACTGCCGGGAGGCCGAGGTGGAGCCCGCCGAGCCGACCGTGGTGTCGGCCGGGGCGACGGTCACCCGCGCGACGCCGAGCTCGGTGCGGGCGATCTGCGCCTGCAGCGTCACGAGTCCCTGCCCGACCTCCGCCGCCGCAGTGTGCACATGCACGTGCAGCGAGTCGCCGGCCAGCTCCAGCCGCACCCGGGCGGTCGAGTAATCGTCGAAGCCCTCGGAGAAGCAGATGTTCTTGATGCCCACCCCGTACCCGACGCCCCGGCGCACCCCCTCGCCGTGCGTCGTCTGGGCCACCCCGCCGGGCAGCGCCCGCAGGTCCGCGGGCCGGTCTCCGGCGGGCAGCGGCATCGCGGCCAGCTCGCGCAGCATGGCCGCCAGCGGCGCGGGGGAGTCGATGACCTGGCCGGTCGCCAGCCTCGACCCCTGGGAGACCGCGTTGCGCACCCGGATCTCCACCGGGTCCAGGCCGCACGCCTCGGCGAGCCTGTCCATCTGCGACTCGTAGGCGTAGCACGCCTGCACCGCGCCGAACCCGCGCATCGCCCCGCACGGAGGGTTGTTGGTGTAGGCGCCGTAGGCGTCGATCTCGATGTTGGGCACCTCGTACGGGCCCACGCCGAGCGAGGCGGCGTTGCCGACGACGGCGGGGGAGGAGGAGCGGTACGCGCCCCCGTCCAGGACGATCTCGGCTCTGACGTGCACCAGCCTGCCGTCGCGGGTGGCGCCGTGCTCGTAGCGCAGGCGCGCGGGGTGCCGGTGGACGTGCCCGAAGAACGACTCCTCACGGCCGTACACCATCTTGACCGGCCGGCCGGTGCGCAGGGCCAGCATGGCGGCGTGGACCTGCATGGACAGGTCCTCGCGGGCGCCGAACGCGCCGCCCACCCCGGCGAGCGCCAGCCGCACCTTCTCCTTGGGCAGCCCCAGGCACGGCGCGATCTGGTCCTGGTCGACGTGCAGCCACTGCGTCGCGACGTAGAGGTCCACCCCGCCGTCCTCGGCCGGCACGGCGAGCCCGGACTCGGGGCCGAGGAACGCCTGGTCCTGCATGCCGACCTCGTACTCGCCGGTCACCACGACCTCGGCGGCGCCGGGCGTCCCCGGTTCCGGCACGCGGCCGACCCGCACCGGCTGGTGGCGCACGACGTTGCCGCCCGGCCCCACCACCGGGCAGCCGGGGTCGAACAGCGCGCGCCGCGCGTCGGTGACGGCCTCGCGCGGCTCGTACTCCACACGGACGGCCGCCGCCGCGCGCCGGGCGGTCTCCGGATGGTCGGCGGCGACGATCACGATGGGTTCGCCCTGGTGGCGGACCTGGTCGATGGCCAGCACGGGCTGGTCCCTGTGCTCCAGGCCGTAGAACCTGTGCCCGGGGACGTCCTCGTGGGTGAGCACCGCGCGCACGCCGGGCATGGCCAGCGCGGGGCCGATGTCGACCGCGCGTATCCACGCCGAGGGGTGCGGGGAGCGCAGCGTCGCGCCCCAGAGCATGTCCGCGAGGTAGAGGTCGGACGCGTAGGCGAACTCGCCGGTGACCTTGAGCGCGCCGTCCGGGCGGGGCGCGCTCGTCCCGATGCCCTGGTCCTGGCCGCGGCCGCTGGCGGTGTGCGTCACACAGGCAGTACATCAGCCGGGCGATGCCGGACCTATGCACCAGACCGCGAAACGCCCGCGTGCGGGCGCGGGTCACTTGGAGGTTTCTCCAAAAGCTCCTGGTTAGCCTGGACAGATGCGGATACGTGAGCTGATCGCCATGGGGGAGCTGGGGCTGACCCTGCTGTCGGATCCCGCCCATCTGGACAGGCCGTTCTCCGGAGTGCACATCACCGACCTGCCCGACCCCGGCAGGTACCTGTCCGGTGGCGAACTGGTGCTCACCGGGCTCATGTGGCGGCGCGAGCCCGGCGACTCGCGCCGCTTCGTCGAGACCCTCGCCGCCGCCGGGGTCGCCGCGCTCGGCGCCGGGCGTGCGCTGCTCGGCGAGGTGCCGGGGGACCTGGCCGAGGCGTGCCGCGACCACGACCTTCCGCTGCTCGACGTGCCGGAGGAGACCTCGTTCCGCACGCTGGGGGAGAAGGTGGAGGCGCGCCTCGCCGACCCGCGCGGCGCGCTCGGCCTGCACCGCCGCATCGTCGCCGCCGTCGCCGAGGGCGGCGGCCTGGAGGAGCTGTGCGCGCTGACCCGCCGTGAGCTGGGCGTCGAGGGCGCGGTCGTGTCGGCGACCGGCACGGTGGTGGCCGGCGACCTGGACGGCGGGCTCGCGGCGCGGCTGGCCCGCGAGTTCCTCGCCGCGCCCCGGCTGCCGCACGTGGCCCGCACCCCGGGCGGGCCGTACACGCTGTTCGCGGTGGACCGCGCGCACCGGGCGGCGGGCTGGGCGCTGGTGCTCGGGGCCGACCTGCTGGACCGGGCGGACGTAGGCTTCGAACTGGCGGCCTGCGCGGCGCTCGCGCGGGGCCGCGCCGAGGAGGGGCGACGGGTGGAACGGCGGCTGGCGGGGCAGCTCGTCGCGCTCGCCCGCTCCGCGGCGCCCGACGCCGCCGAACTGGCCGCGCGCCTGCGCACCTGTGGCATCGGCGCCGCGGAGCCGTACGTCATGGTCGCCGCGACGGCGGCGCTCCCCGGCGCGGCGGACGGGCCGGGCCCGGCCGAGCTGGGCGGGCGGGTGGTGGAGGAGTCGCTGGCCCGCCGCGTGGTGGCCGCCGTGCAGGGCGGGGCCAGGGTGGGGACCATGGCAGGGGACACAGGGGTGGACCTGGCGGGGGCCGTCGCGATCGTTCCGCTGCGGGCGTTCTCCGACTCCGGGGCGCGGGAGGACGAACCAAGGAAGGCACGAGAGAAGAAAGAAAAAGCGGCGGACAGGCCTGGCGCAGAGGTGCCCGTGCGACTTACCGTGCAATTGCAAGACCAATCGCATGTGCACCGTAGTGTGCACGCGGTTTTGGGCCTGCTGAGGGACGGAGTGGCGACGCTCCAGGCCGGTGACCGGCAGGTGCGGGTGTCAGTCGGCGTGAGCGCCGTCCTGACCGGGCCCGGAGCCGTCCGCGGGGGCGCGGAAGAGGCGGCTCACGCGAGGCGTCTTGCGGAGGCGCGAGGTGGAGGGGTGGTGACCAGCGACGAGATCTACACCTGTGATCTTCTGCTGGCCACCGTGCCCGACGAGGTGCGGCGATCGTTCGCGCAGCGGATCTTGGATCCGCTTTTCGAGTACGACCGGCGTCACCGGTCGGAGCTGGTCCGTACCCTTGCGGAGTTTCTCGACTGCGCCGGCTCCTGGAACGGGTGCGCGGCGCGGTTGCACGTGCATGTCAACACGGTGCGCTACCGCATTCAGCGGGTCGAGGAACTCACAGGACGGAACCTGTCCTCAATGGCGGACAGGGTTGACCTGTTTCTCGCGCTACGTGCCTGTTGAGTCACAAATCAGCAGCAAGGGAAGTCGTTTGCCATGAGATGGGAAGACGTGGAAGCTTCGGCAGTCATAGCATTGGCTCCGACGCCCAGAAGGGCGAGGAAGCATACGCTCAGGGCCGAGAGGGCGAGACGGCGACGACGCATGGAGAACTCCCGTTCGTGGCAGTTGTCGGGGCTTTACATCTTCAAGGAGTGCCAGTGACTGGTCAAGATCTCATAGGCCAGCGAATCAAGACGATTCGTCGCCAGCGCGGTCTTTCGCAAGCACAACTGGCGCACCCTGAACTCTCAGACAGTTATGTGTCACTCATTGAGAGTGGCAAGCGTACGCCGACGGCGGCGGTTCTGGAACTGCTGGCGGCCAAGCTCGATTGCTCCCTGACGTATCTGATCAACGGCGTCACCGCCGAGCAGATGCAGGAGCTGGAGCTCGGCCTGCGGTACGCCAGCCTCGCCCTCAACAACGGCGAGGTCACCGAGGCGCGGCGGCGCTACGCCGAGCTGCTGGAGGACGGCAGCCTCGCCGGCCTCATCTCCCTGCGCCAGGAGGCCGAGTACGGCTACGCCCTGGCCAGCGAGGCGTGCGGGGACCTCGACGGGGCGATCTCCGTGCTGTGCCGGCTGCGCGAGCCCGGTAGCGACCCGCTGCCTCCGGACCGTTCCATCGCCGTCGCCATCGCGCTCTCCCGCTGCTACCGCGAGTCGGGCGACCTCGCCGCCGCCGTGCGCGTCGGCGAGGAGGCGATCATCGGCCCGGCCCGCCCGGCCTGGAACGACGACCTCGTCGAGCTCGGGGCCACGCTGCTCTCCGCCTACGAGCTGCGCAACGACATGCTCAGGGCCGAGCAGTTCGCCGCCGAACTGCTGTCGGCCGCCGAGATGCTCGGCACCCCCCGTGCCACCGTCGCCGCCTGCTGGAACGCCGCCATCGTCGCCGAGCGCACCGGCCGCATCACCGAGGCCCTCGCCTTCGGCGAACGCGCCCTGGCCATCCAGTCCGAGAACGGCGCCGAGCCGCGCAACCTCGCCCGGCTGCGGCTGGCCGTCGCCGTCCTGCGGTTCCGGGCCAGCCCGGCGGAGGCCGAGGCGTGCCGCGACCTGTTCCTGCGCGGCGAGCGCGAGCTGACCGAGAGCTCGGGCAGCATCGCCGACCGCGCCCGCTGCGCCGTCGAGCTGGCCAAGGTCGAGATGGCGCTCCACAACCCCGACAAGGCCGCCGGGTACGCCCGCAGGGCCAACGAGCTGGCCCAGGAGCGCCCCCGTTCCGTGCGCGCGGACGCCCACCTGGTGCTCGGCAACGCCCTGCTCTCGCTCGGGCGCACGGAGGAGGCCGCCGCCGAGCTCGTCGCCGCCGAGGACCTGCTGTCCACCTCGCCGGTGACGCGCAAGACGGCCGAGGGCTGGCTGACCGCCGCGACCGCCCTGGAGCGGATGGAGGACGGCGAGGCCAGTGTGGCCGCCTACCAGCAGGCCCTGGCCTGCGTCGGCCTGTGATCCACCGGGCTCTCTGAGCACGTCCTTCACGTCCTCGCGGGGCGCCGTCCCCGCGAGGACGCCGCTTTTCCGGGGCCGACCGGGCCGTGCTCCCCCACTAGGGGTGAGTTGTGGTAGGGACCGACCTGGTGCCTGGATAGCCTTAGGGCATTATGAGGACTTCTCCGCTCGCCGCCGCGCTCGCGCTCCTCGCCGCCCTCGTGCTCGGCACCGCCCTGGCCTCGCCGGCGCTGGCGCACACGGCCCTGAAGAGCAGCGACCCCAAGAAGGGCTCCACGGTCGAGACCCTGGAGGGGGTGACGCTCACCTTCACCGAGAGCGTGAAGTTCCCCGTCGTGCTGGTCCGCGACGCCGACGGCCGCGCCCACCAGGACGGCAAGGCGAAGCTCGACGGCGCGACGGTCACGCAGAAGGTCTCCGGCGCGCTGCCCTCCGGGAAGTACGTCATCGCCTGGCGCGTGGTCTCGGTCGACGGCCACCCCATCGAGGGGGAGATCCCCTTCACCGTGAAGGCCCCCGCCGCCTCCCCGACGCCCACGACCTCGGAGTCCTCCACGGCGCCGGCCTCGCCCGAGCAGCCCGCGCCCGTGACGAGCTCGCCGCCGCCCTTCACCCCGACCCCGGTGGCCGACCAGGCCGCGCAGGACGACAAGGGCTCCGGCGTCCCCGCCTGGCTGTGGATCGCCGTCTTCGGCGTCGCCGGCGTCGGCATCGGCACGGCGATCAGCCTGCGGAAGAAGTCGTGAGCAGAGCGGTCCGCCTCGCCGTCGCAGGGGTGTGCGCGGCGCTCGCGGGCCTGGTCGCCGCCATGGTCGCCGGCGGTGCGGCCACCCCCCGCATCATCCCCGGCCTGCCCGACGAGGGCACCCTCACCCGCTGGGCGCTGCCCGTCTCCAAGCTGACCATGGACGTCGCCGGCGTGCTGACCGTCGGCCTGCTGCTCACCGCCACCGTCTTCCTGCCCAGCGACAAGGGGCTGCTGAGCAAGCCCGCCCAGGTCTACGTGCGGGCCGCGGCGTGGACGGCGCTGCTGTGGGCGCTCGCCGCCGCCTCGTCGCTGGTGTTCAGCCTGTCGGAGACCCTCGGCATCCCCGTCGCCGAGGCGCTCGGCGGCAACGAGCTCACCAGCTACGCCAGCCAGGTCCCACAGGGCATCTCGCTCACGCTCGTGGTGCTGTTCGGCACCGCCATCGCGTTGTTCTCGCGCGGCGCGATCACCACGGGCGCCTCGGGCGGCCTGCTGGTGCTGGCGCTGGCCACGCTCATGCCCCCCGCGCTCACCGGCCACTCCTCCTCCGCGCCCAACCACAGCCTCGCCACGACCGGCGTCGCCCTGCACCTGGCGGTGCTGTCGCTGTGGGTGGGCGGGCTGCTGTTGCTGTGCGCCCACGCCCTGCGCGGCGCGCCGCACCTGGACCTGGCCGCCGGCCGCTTCTCGCGCATGGCGCTGTGGTGCTTCATCGGCACCGGCCTTTCCGGCCTGTTCAGCGCGCTGGCCCGCCTGACCTCCGTCGCGGAGCTGTTCACCACCTCCTACGGGCTGATCCTCGTGGCCAAGGCCGTCGCCTTCACCGTCCTCGGGGTGCTCGGATGGTGGCACCGCCGCCGCACGCTGCCCGAGCTGTCCGCGGGCAGGCCCGGCGCCTTCGTCCGGCTCGCGGGGGCCGAGGGCCTGATCATGCTGCTGGCCGTGGGCCTGGCGGTCGCCCTCTCGCGCACCGCGCCGCCGCCGCTGCTCGACCAGCCTCTGGACCGGGCGTTCGAGCTGCTCGGCTATGTGATGCCGCCGCCGGTCTCGGTGGCCAATCTCGTGACCCTGTGGTGGTTCGACCTGTTCTTCGCGGTGATCGCCGTCGTGCTGGCGGGGTTGTACGGCGCGGGGGTGGCCCGGCTGGCCCGCCGCGGCGACCGCTGGCCGGTGGGCCGCACGATCAGCTGGGGCGTGGGCGTGCTCCTGCTGGTGCTGGCCACGCAGAGCGGCGTCGCCCGGTACGCGCCGGTGCTGTTCAGCGTGCACATGGCCGAGCACATGGTCCTCTCCATGCTGGTGCCGATCTTCCTGGTGCTCGGAGCCCCGGTGACGCTGGCGCTGCGCGCGCTGAAGCCCGCCGCGCGGCGCGGCGACCGCGGCCCGCGTGAGTGGATCATGGCGATCCTCCACAGCAGGATCACCAAGGTCGTCACCCATCCGGCCGTCGCCACGATCCTCTTCGTGACCTCCACCTACATGCTGTACTTCACGCCGCTGTTCACCTCGGCCATGGAGGAGCACCTCGGCCACATCGCGATGACGCTGCACTTCCTGCTCAGCGGCTGCCTGTTCTTCTGGGTGATCATCGGCGTGGACCCCGCGCCCACCCGGCTGCCCTACGTCGGGCGGCTGCTGCTGCTGTTCGTGACCATGCCGTTCCACGCGTTCTTCGGCATCGCGCTGATGAACATGGGCACCGTGATCGCCGCCGAGTGGTACGACCAGCTCGGCCGCACCTGGGGGACGTCGGGGCTGACCGACCAGAGCACGGGCGGCGGCATCGCCTGGGCCTTCGGCGAGATCCCCACGCTGATCGTCCTCATCGCGCTGGCCTTCCAGTGGTACCGGGACGAGGACCGCACGGCCCGGCGCGCCGACCGCCGCGCCGACGCGCGCGCCGCGAAGGTGGGCGGCACCGGCGACGCCGCGTTGGACGCCTATAACGCCTACCTCGCCAAGCTCAATAAAATGGACAGTCTGGACAAGACTGGCAAAGAATGACGCTTCACCATATTTTCCATACGGCAATCCCAAGCAAATCAGGTATCACCCGGCTCCTCGACGCGTCGTCCCCTACCTGCGGGTAGCGTGGCAGTCGAGGGTTTCGGGCATATACACGGTGGGTGGGCTTGGGTCGGACGCCTCGCCCGGGGTCGTCCCATCACTGTCCCATTCAGGTACAACCGCTCTTCAAGCGCGCGCCGGTAGCGTCGCCCCGATCATCGAGCGGGGCGCACGGGTGGGGACCGGAATCACGTCGCCGGAGCGGTGCGCCGGGAGGGTGGGAAGTTGTACGAAGAGCTGGCCATGCGCGGAAAGCGAAGTCTGGCGCGGGCGATAGAGGACTACCTGACGGAGTGGTCGGAGCGCACCGGCATCACCGTCGAGGTCTGGGCGATGCCCAAGGACCGCGTCACCGGGCCGGTCGCCGACGCCGTCTACGCGGTGGTGATCGAGGCCCTGACCAACGTCGAGCGGCACAGCGGCGCGCACACCGTGTCGATCGCGCTCACCACGGGCGGGTCCGGCCTCCGGCTCACCGTCAGCGACAACGGCATCGGGTTCCCTCCCGGGCGCACCGGCCGCGGCATGGACCTGATGAAGCTGCGGTTCAGCCAGGTCGGCGGCGTCCTGACGATCAACAGCGTGGTGGGCGAGGGCACCACCGTCAGCGGCCAGATCTGACCACGGCCGGCACGGCGTCACGGCTCGGGGCAGTGCGCCGCCGCCGGCTGCTTGGCGTACAGCTTGCCGCACTGGCGTACCACCACCTGGCGGCCGTCCGGGTCGAGCGCCACCAGCAGGATCGGACGGTCCTTGGCGTGCCGCCGGTCGGCGGCGCCGTGCAGCTTGACCAGGCCGCTGTCGCCGTCGATCTCCTGGAGGTTCTCCAGCGCCAGCAGCACGCCGCCCCGGTCCACCACGGGAGGCGGGCCGCCCGGCGCGGCGGTGACGCCCTGCCCGGCGAAGGCCTCCTGAGCGGCGGCCATGAGCGCCACCGCGGCGTCCTGCGCCTGCACCGCGTACTCCGGCGAGGGAAGCTGCGTCCTCGGAAGGCCGGTCAGGCGCAGCGTGGCGGTGAGCCCGTCCAGCCGCCGGTAGAAGTCCGTCTTGTACTCCGGCGGGAAGATCCGCTGCTGGTCGCGGGTCGCGCTCGGCGGCGCGAGCGCGACGTACATCACCCGCACGCGCTCGTTGCCGCCCAGTTCGGGGGCGTGGTCGTTGACGTACTGGGTGACGTCGTCGTTGGCCAGGATGGTCAGTCCGTGGCACTGGGACTGCCCGATCGCCGTGACGAACGCCCCGAACTGCGCCGTACGCCCCGCGTAGTACATCAGGTCGGGCTGGGTCTTCTGGCCGCACGCCTTGGTGACGAGCGCGGGGAAGTCCCGCGCGTGGTGGTACCGGACGGGCTCGGCCCCCGGTCCGAAGGCGGCGACGAACTTCGCGCCGAGGTCCGTGCCGATCAGGTCGGTCGTGGTGCTGTCGATGAACACCTTCGCCGTCCCGGCTCCCCGCACCTTCCGCTCCGGAACGCCCGCGTGCGCCCAGCCCGCCGCGACGGCGGCGAGCCTGCTGTTGGGCGGGGCCAGCGGGAAGAACGACGGGACGCGCCTGCCGTCCCGCACGCGCAGGTCCAGGTCGTCGAACGTCGCCGTCGTGCTGATCACGGGCAGTGCCTTCCTGCCCAGCTCCTCGATCGCCGCGCGGACGTGCGTCCTGCTCTCGCCGAGCCCGATCACGCCGATGACCGTGGGATCCTCCTCGGCCTTGCGCACCGTCTCGCGGGCGACGTCCTGCGCGTACCGGAAGTCGGCGCCCGCGTTGGCCAGGAGCACCCGCATCTGCAGCAGGCTCCCGTCGGTGTTGTTCTCGATGAGCCGGCCCTGGGCCAGGGCGATCCCGGCGAGCTCGCCGTGGATGTCGGTCAGCGGATCGTAGGCGCCGGCCTGCGAGCTGCCCGAGGTCGTCATCTTCCCGAAGTAGACCACGGTCGCGTACGGGTGGCCGGAGGCGAGGATCGTCCGGTTCTGCAGGTCGATCAGCCCGAGCACGGGCGCCAGGTGGGGCGCGAAGTCGAACCCGCCCTCGCTCACCCCCACGCACTCGCCCGTGGAGGTCCGCCAGATGCCGGGACCGCAGGTCGCGGTGGCGGTCGCCAGCACCCGCACCAGCGAGACGGCGATCAGCGCCGTGACCGCGATCCAGGGGATGAGCGGGTGGGCGAGCAGGGGGCGCGGCCTGCGGTACACGGGGAGGGAGTTGGCCTTGGCCACGGCCTGCTCGTCCTCGGCCTCCAGCTCGATCCGCAGGTCGCGGACGGATCCGAGTGCGCGGTCCCTGGCCAGCTCGGCGCCCCACCGGTCCCACAACTCCTCGGCGGTGTCGGGACGTCCGGCCAGCACGCCGGGCCGGGGAGCCGATCCGGGCCGCTCGCCCGCGTCGGTCACGACCACGAGCAGGGGGTCGGCCTGGCGCGTGGCGCCGCGCACCTCCTCGATCCGCGACACCAGGCGGAGGTCGCCGCCGTTCACCAGCATCACCGGATAGGACGTGCGGGCCCAGGCGACCCGCCGCCAGACCTGCCACAGCCGCCGCTCGAACCCCTGGCGCAGATCCTCAAGGAAGGCGTTGACCAGGAGGCGCTCGATCTCGGCGTTCGCCTGCGCGGCCTCGCGGGACCTGCGCGGCTCGGCCGCCGCCGCGCCGTCGCGGGCGGCCAGCAGGCGCACGGCGAAGCCGGTCAGGTCGCGGGGCTGGTTGCGGCGGTTCTCCGGCATGAGGTACGGCTGGCGCAGGAACCACATGTACCGCCGCCGTCCCGCCCACGTGCGCGACAGCAACAGGACGTGGAAGGAGCCGATGACCGGGCCCGCCAGCAGGGCGCACAGGCCGAACAAGGTGGTGAGCTGGTCGGCCCAGCCCGCGCTGAGGATCGCCGTGGCGGCGGCCCACGCCGGCAACGGCCCCTCCGCGTACGCACGGACGTTCTTCCAGAACGACCTGCGCTCCTGCTCGGTGCCCGTCTTGATCTGCCTGCGCCGCTGGTTCATCGCCCGCCGCACGCCGTCGCGCAGCTCGTGGCCCTCCTCGGTCACGTGCAGGCCGAGCAGCCACTGCACCTGCGCGAACAGCGGGAAGCGCAGGTGGGCCTCGCCGGGCGCGGCGTGCTCGGCGAGGTGCTTGGTCGCGTCGTAGAGCTGGGACGCCAGCGCGGCGTACGGGGGAGCGGAGCCCTCGCCGGGCGGGTCCTGGGCCGGGGCCGGCACGGTGTGCGGGGTGCCCGCGCACCGTTCCTCAAGGGCGTCGGCCAGCGCCGAGGTCGCCTCCCAAGGGCCGGTCACCCACAGGACCGGCAGGGGGATGTCGCCGCCCCGCCGGGTGGGGCGGATCCGGATCCGGTCGAAGACGCGGAGGAACTCCTGCAGGCCCTCGCGCCGCGACTGCGGGGTGTGGGCGGGCTCGGCGGGGGCCCGGCCGGGCGGCGGCACGGGACGCGGGCCTTCCGGGGTGGCGGAGGGGAGAGCTGAGGTCACGGATCTCCTCCGGGTCGACGGGAGTGCGCGACGGCGTCGCGGGCGCGCCGGCGGGCGCGCGGACGGCGCCGCGCGGGCCTCCGCGGCCGACCGGCGTTCCCGTCCTCCCCCGTCGAATGGGAGCCGGTTTCACGGCAGGCGGAGCCCAGGTGTCTCCGGTCCCCATATAAGGGGAACCGGTTTTAGATACGTGACCGTGAACGATTTCTCACGGGGTCCAGCATATGCGGCCGGAGCGTGCGGCGCGGGGGTGATCAGGGGCTTTCGCGCGTGAAAAGACGTGCGTGCGGGCGTCGCGCGGTGGGGGAGTGCCGCCGGTTGCTTATGCGCGGTGGTCGGCGCTCGGGACGGCTCCGGTGCGTGCAGTAATGAAATGGTCTGAAAAGTCGGTATATCGCGGGCTGAAATCCGGGGTGGTCCATCAAAGATCGCGGCGCATGCACACGCGCGGCCATCGGTCCAGCCCCTGCGCGGCCTCCTGACGGCGCAGCGCCCGCAGGCCGGGGGTCAGCTCGCCCTCGTCCAGGGACCAGAACCCGCAGCGCTCGTAGTAGGGCGCGTTCCACGGCACCCGCGCGAAGGTGATCAGCGTGAGCGCCGGGAACCGCTCGGCCCGCGCGTAGGCGGCGGCGTGGTCGATGAGCGCGCGCCCGAGACCCCGGCGCGCCGCGTCCGGATGGACCGAGACCTGCGCCAGATGCAGGTTGCCGTCCACGACCTCGGCGATGAGGTAGGCGAGGGGACGATCCTCGGCGTCGGGCCGCACCCACGCCCGCCCCGCCCCCTGGTACCCGGCGAGGACCTCCAGGGAGAGCGGCTCGTCCTCGGCGACCGACGGCATGCCGATCTCGCGGAAGAGCCGCCCGGCGGCACGCTCGATGTCCTGAAGCACGGGGAGTTCGCCGACGGCGGCCACGCGAATGCTCACCGGATCATTGTGGCGGGAGTGAGCCCCGCTGAACAGCGATATATCCACTGCCCCGACCTCCTTTCGGACAGCCACCTGACCAAGCTTCCCGGCCCCGGCTCCGACAGCCGGGACATGACGACGTACCCGCTCCCCCAAGGGCCGCTCGGCGCCGGCCCGGCGCCGCCCCTGCCCCTGCCCCCGGCTCGCGGATCCTGGGGATCACCGCGCCCCCACCCATGAACTGCGTACCTTCGCCGACAGGCAGCGCGGCGCGGCTGGTGCGGGGGGAGAGTCCGGGTTCGCGGCGGCGGGATGAGGTTTCCCGCGGGAGGCGGCCGGTGGCGCGCGGCCTGCGGCGATCCCCCCGTGACCTCTTGGAGTTCGTCTTGCATGCAGGGAGGAGAATCTGCCGGCTGGGGTTGTGTGATCCCACCCGTACCGCGCCGTCGTGGTGGCTCACCGCGCTCCCACCCATGAACTGCCGGCCTCCGGCGATCGGAAGGATGGCCCGGTCTGTAAGGGACGAGAGGCCGGGGTTTGCGGCGGCAGGTCGGCGCTTCTCCATGGGAAGTAGCTGGTGGTATGCGCGGCCTGCGGCGATGCCGCCCGGCGATCTCTGCGAGTTCGTCTTGTGTGGAGGGGGGAGGGTTTGTCGGCTGGGGTTGTGTGATCCCACCCGTACCGCCCCGTCGTGGTGGCTCACCGCGCTCCCACCCATGAACTGCCGGCCTCCGGCGATCGGAAGGGCGGCCCGGTCTGCGGCGATGGAAGGACGGCCCGGCCTCCGGCGATGGAAGGACGGCCCGGTCTGCGGTGATCGGAAGGGCGGCCCGGTCTGCGGCGATGGAAGGACGGCCCGGCCTCCGGCGATGGAAGGACGGCCCGGTCTGCGGTGATCGGAAGGGCGGCCCGGTCTGCGGTGATCGGAAGGGCGGCCCGGTCTGCGGCGATGGAAGGGTGGCCCGGCCTGTCCGATCGGAGGGGCCGGGCGTGCGTGGCATGAGCGGTGCTCACGGTCTACGGCGGTGACAGCGGTGCTTGCGCCTGCGGGGACAGAAGTGGCGCTTCTCGGGGTAGGGGGTACTGTGCCCGGCTGCGGCGTGTGGGGGAGCCCGCTTCCCGATCCTTCGAGCTCGTCTTGGGCTGATCTGCTGACCGCTCGGACCAGGAGGGCGGGAGGAAAGCGACGGGGGCGGGGCCCGCTGTAGGCGGGGAGCCATGGGTGGGAGCGTGGGGTCGGTTCACGCCGGAGGCCGGGAGGCCATGGGTGGGAGCGCGGTGAGTGACCACGACGGCGTGGTACGGGTGGGTTCACACAACCCCAGCCGATAGGCCCTTTCCTTCCGCAGGGTTGAGGCCCTGGCCGGTGCCGTGGCGGTATGCCTGGGGCGGTGCTGTCGGGGAGGGGCGGGGCGGAGACGAAAAGATAGCTCTCGTCGACGGCGTGATCTGGCGGGTCGGCTGGGCTCTGGTGGCCTTGACTCATGGTCGGGATTATCGAGTCAGCGCATGCGGAGCGTAGCCTTTCGTTTCCGGAGCGAATTGGTGCGTTCTAATCACTGTCTTCGTCGTATATCCGCAGGCAGGGGGTGTGGTGGTGGCTTTGGGGGGTGTCTGTGGTGTGCCGACGGTGAAGGTGAAGGATATCTTAATGGCAACCAAATTCGATGAAATGATGACACGGCAGGGCCCAGTCAGGAAGGCTCACTCCGGGCCCGATCCTTGCGGGCACCGCGTGTTTCGGCGGCGCCGCAGTCAGTCATGGGAGGACGAGTGTCCGTGCCTCGTTCGCGCTCCGGGTTCTCGCCGGAGGTCGCCGCGGCGCTGAGCCAGGCCGACCGCGGAATCCGCGCGCGCATGGGCGATCACTATGCGCTGTTCGACTACTGGCGCTTCGCCATGAGCACGGTCTGCACGGTAGACGCGTTCTATGTTGGCTTTTACCGGGACAACCGGAAAATCGTATATCCTTACACCTTCGACGTGACGCTGCCCGTGAAGCAGTACGTCCCTCCGGAGGTGTCCGGCTACGGGCCGAAGGGGCAGGCGGCCTGGATTCTCCGGCACCGGCGCGCGTACACCTTCGCCGAGGACAACGGCGCCCTGCTGCACAACGGGGCCGCGTTCGGCGACGAGAGGCGCGCCTCGGCGGACGCCGTCACGATCCCCCTCTTCGAACGGCGCGACGGCGGGCTGGCCGTCATCGGGCTGGCGTCGATGCAGTCGTACAAGGCGGGGGTCTACAGCGGCGAGCACGTGCGCGCGTTCGAGTGGACGGCGCGGTCGGTGGCGACCGTGCTCGCCCGGGAGCGCGAGGACGCGCTGGACCGCGACGAACTCGCCGTGCCGGGGGCCGGTTCCGAGACGGGGCCGCCCACCGTGATGGACGTGGTGCAGGACGTGTCGGCCATCCTCGCCGCCCTGCACGCCGGGATCTGCGAGCTGGAGGAGGCCGCCGCGCTGGAGGGGTCGCCGCTGCTCGGCCGGGTCCGCAGGCTCAGGCGGCGGTGCGAGCAGGGGCAGACCGAGACGATGGACATCATCGCCCGCCCCTCGCTGCACGAGGAGAACCTGCTCAACTCGCTGTCCTCCAAGGAGCGGGAGATCGCCTTCCTCATCGCCAGGGGAGGGATGACGAACAAGGAGATCGCCGCCCGTGTTTTCGTCACCGAATCGACCATCAAAGGCCACGTCTCGCGGATACTGCGGAAACTCGGCGTCGAACAGCGGTCGGGCATCGCCGCCAGGCTCGGGCATTTCATCGAAGAACCTCACCGGTAAGGCTTCTTACCGTCGGACGCCACGGTCAGGATCCGCCCGGGCCGCCCGGCCCGGCCGCGTTTCCGCACGTTGGGTTCACCGGTGTTCGCGCGCCGGGCGCCGGCAGTACTTAGTACTGGGGGCGTCCCCGGAAAACCCGACGCGGATGTGGACGCCGCAGATGATCCGTGGGGATATGGTCCTTATGTCTAAAGGGAGGGTTTGTCCGAACCTGCCGGTTTTCTTGGCATACGTACGTGCCGTATGCCGGGGCCGGACGGCGCGGACACAGGCAAGGAGCCGGCTATGGAGGGGTTGACCATCGCCATCCTCCTGGTCACGCTCGTCTTCGGAGTCCTGGTCTCCTGGCTTCACCGCCAGGGGATGGCGGCGCGCGAGCGCGTCTGCGAGGAGTTCCCCCTCGCTCCGGACCGGGCGATGCGGATCACGTTGGAGGCGGGTCTGACGACGCGGGAAAGGCTGTTGGGGAAGGCCGTGCCCGTCCAGTGCACAGGGAAGGGGATGAAGGTCGCGTTCGCCTGCCGGGCGGGGGTGATGAGCTTCGAGATCAGCGGGCTCGGTCACGCGGCGGGAAGCCGGGTGCTCGCGCACGCCGAGGATCTGGCCGTCATCCGGCTGCCCGAGGTGGGGGGCCTCGGGGCGTCGGCGACGAACGTGGTGTACCTGAAGGGAAGCCTGGCGAGGAACCCCGCCAGGCTGCTCCGCCGGCGCGAGCGCGTCTTCCGCGCGCTGGAGCGGGCGGCGCGACGGCAGGACGACCTCGCCGACGATCGGCGCGTGGGGAGACGCGTCAACGTGGGCGAGGCGGCCGCGGATGAGGTGACACCGCGGGCGCGGTGACACCGATCAGGTGACCCCGTCGTTCCGGTGGCGTTGTCATCGGGCGGCGTTGTCATCGGGTGGCAGCGTCGTCGAGGTGGCGTTTCGGGGGCGGGGTGCGCGTCCGGGAGTCTCGTCCCGGGCGTGCGCCCCGCCGGCCTAGTCGGGCAGGACGCGGACGTCGATCACCGCGGAGCGGCCCGACTCCACCGACTGCAGCCCCCGGCGCAGCGCGGGGACCAGCTCGGCGAGGGCCGTGACGGTCTCGCCGTGGGCGTGGCAGGCGCGGGCGACCGCCGCGAAGTCGGGCGGCGCGGCGAACCGGGTGCCCTCGGCGTCGCCCCGGGCGGCGGACAGGCCCTCGGGGAACAGCTCGAAGACCGGCAGCCTGCTCGCGCGGTACCCGTTGTTGTTCACCACCACGGCCATGATCGGGGCGTTCGCCTCGGCGGCCAGGCACAGCGCCGCCGTGGGCACGCCGAACATGAAGCTGCCGTCGCCGACCACGGTCACGACCCGGCTGCCCGGCGAGGCCATGCGGACGCCGACCGCCCCGGCCAGGCCCCAGCCCAGGCCGGGCGTCCCCGCGCCGTACATGGTGCCGGGCAGGGTGCGGTGCAGGGTCTCGTGCAGGGCCCCCGCGCTGGTCACGGCCTCCTCGACCACCAGGTCCTGAGGGACGAGCACCTCGTTGAGCGCGGTGAACACCTCCTCGACGGTGATGTGGCCGCCGGCCGGGCGGGGGGCGGCGGACGGCGGGGGCGCGCCGGCGCCGGAGGAGGCGTCGGCGGCGAGGCCGGGCCGGTCGTCGGCCGGGGTGAGCCCGAGCTCCTCCAGCCGCACGGCGATCTGGTCGAGGGCGGTGGCGCCGTCGGCGGTCACCGCGAGGTCCACCGGGAACGTCCACAGCGGCATGTCGGTCTTCAGCGGGTCGGCGTCGATGTGCACGATCGTGGCGTCGTCCCGGGGACGGGTGACCTTGGGGATCCACGGCACGTCGGCGTCGGCGACGAGGATGAGGTCGGCCTCCTCGACGGCCCGCCGCGCGTCCGCGGCCGAGAGCACGTTCATCGGATGGGAGGTCGAGATGTTGACGCACCCGCTCTCGGCCAGGTCGACGACGCGCACGCCCGCGAGGTCCGCGAGGCGGGTGACGGCGCGGAAGCCGTCGGGGCGCCTGCCGGTCTTGGCGGTGATCAGCAGGGGGCGCTCGGCCGCCACCAGCCGCTCGGCGATCCACCGCACGGTCTCGGCGTCGGCCGCGGGAGGCCGGGGGACGGCGTAGCCGGTGGTGCGGCCGGGCTCGCGGGCGGGCGGGTCCATCAGCACGTCGCGCGAGACCATCAGGTAGGCGGGGCCGGGCAGCCCGCCCGCCGCGACCTGCACGGCGCGCCCGATCGCCCGGGCCAGCATCTGGGGCCGGGTGATCTCGGTCACCCATTTGGCGTACGCGCGGACGGTCCCGGCCTGGTCGGGCACGTCCTGCAGCCAGTGGATCGGGGTGGACCGGCCACCCGGGGCGTCGGGCTCCTCGCCGTAGGGCGTCTTCCCGGCGATGACGATCACACCGGCCCGGTCGCGCAGGGCGTTGTGCATCATCGCGCCGAGGTTCTGCGTGCCGACGTCCACGTGGACGAACACGCACTGCGGGCGGCGGGTGACCTGCCAGTACCCGTGCGCGGCCGCCAGCGCGACCGACTCGAAGGAGCAGGTGACGATGCCGGGGATCGTCACGCCCGCCTTCTCCAGCGTGGCGGCGGCCTCCTGCAGGGGCGCCGAGTCGGTCCCCGGGTTCAGGAACAGGTGCTCGACGCCGTGCTGCGCCAGCAGCCACAGCAGGTGCTCCGCGGTCGTCGCCGGCCGGAAGTCGTCCACGCGGTGTCTCCTCGTGTTGGGCGGCGTCCGACGCCGGCATCGACATATAGGAAATCCGATCGTATGTGATCGCTCCCTCGGACGTCAGGCCCGGTCGGGGCTTCGGCCCCGTCAGGACCCGAGGAAGCGCAGGACGGCGAGCACCCGGCGGCTGTACCCGGTGACGTGGGAGAGCGCCAGCTTGTCGAAGATCGCGTTGACGTGCTTCTCGACCGCGCTCTGCGAGACGAACAACTGCGCGGCGATCGAGGCGTTGGTGTAGCCCTGCGCCATGTGCCCGAGCACGTCGCGCTCGCGGGGCGTCAGCGTGGCCAGCGGGTCGGCGTGCGTGGTGCGGGCCAGCAGCCGCCGCACGACCTCCGGGTCGAACGCCGCGCCCCCGGCCCCGACCCGTTCCAGCGCGTCCAGGAAGTCCGACACCTCGGCCACCCGGTCCTTCAGCAGGTAGCCCACGCCCGCCACGTCGCCGCCCATCAGCTCGGCGGCGTACTTGCGCTCGACGTACTGCGACAGCATCAGCACCGGCGTGCCCGGCCAGCGCCGCCGGATCTCCAGGGCCGCCCGCAGCCCCTCGTCGGTGTGGGTCGGCGGCATCCGCACGTCGGCCACCACGATGTCGGGACGGCGCTCGGCGACGGCCGCGAGCAGCGCGGCGGCGTCCCCGACGGCGGCCTGCACCTCGTGGCCCTCCTCGGCGAGCAGGCGCGCCAGCCCCTCGCGCAACAGGGCCGAGTCCTCGGCCAGGATCACCCGCATGGCAGCTCCGCGGTCACGGTCGTCGGCCCTCCGGAAGGGCTGTGGACGGCGAGACGCCCGTCCAGCGCCGCCACCCGGCGCGCGAGCCCGGACAGGCCGCCGCCCGCGGGGTCGGCCCCGCCCCGTCCGTCGTCATGGACCCGCACGACCAGCATTGTGCCCGCACGGGCCAGGCGGACGGTCACGAGCCCGGCCCCGGCGTGCTTGGCGGCGTTGGTGACCGCCTCGCACGCCACGAAGTACGCGGCCGTCTCCAGGTGCGGCGCGGGCCGCTCCTGGAGCTCGTAATCGACCGTCACGGGGACGGCCGCGCGCTCGGCGAGCGTCGCCAGCGCCTCCTGCAGACCCAGCGAGTCCAGCCCGCTCGGGTAGGCGCGCCAGGCCACCTCGCGCAGGTCGCCGATCGCGGCCCGCGCCTCCTGGTGCGCCTGCGCGAGCAGCGCGTCCAGCAGCTCGGGCGAGCGGCCCCGGCGCGCCCGCCCGATCAGCACCGCGAGGGCGACGAGGCGCTGCTGCAAGCCGTCGTGCAGGTCGCGCTCGATGCGCCGCCGCTCCTGGTCGACGGCCGCCACCACCCCGGCGCGGGTCTGGGCAAGCTCGGTGATCCGCCGTTCCAGCCGTTCGGTCGGGCTCGGGCCGAGCAGGCGGCCGGCCAGTGCGCGGTCCAGGTTGAGCACCCCGATCATGCCCATCACGTCCAGGAACAGCAGCAGGGCCGCGGCGGTGCCGAGGTACAGGACGATCCAGGGCTTGGGCGGGATGCCGTCGAGGGTCCCGCCGGTCAGCCAGGCCACCGCCATCTGCCCCACCGTGGCCGCGCCGAGCACCAGCAACAGCAGCACCGCGCCCCCGAGCAGGCCCACCGGCCAGCGCGCCGCCACATAGGCCAGCGGCCGGGAGCCCCGGGGCGGCGACTCCGGCAGGCCCCGCGCGCCGCAGAAGCGCAGGCGCCGCAGCTCCAGCGCGGCCAGCCGCCAAGCCGCGCCCTCCAGCGCCCGCCGGGCCGCGCCCCGTCCTCGCGGCCCTCCCGCGCGGACCGGGACGGCGGCGGCCCCGGCCAGCGCGCAGGCCAGCTCCGCGGGCGCGGTCACCGTGCCGAGCGCCAGGCCGGCGACCAGCCGCACGGCCCGCCGGGCGGCCCGCAGGACCGCCCGCCGGTCCCGCGCCGCCCCCGGGTCCGCGCCGTCCGGCTCCTCAGCGAGCCCCATGCCTGCCTTTGCGCCGCTCGGCCAGCCGCACCCACACGAACACGGCCACGGTCAGCGCCACCGCGCCGACGACGACCTTGCTGAGGATCCCCGCGTAGGTCTCCACCAGCGACCAGTTCTCGCCCAGCAGGTACCCGGCGACGACGAACGCGGTGTTCCAGATCAGGCTCCCCAGGGTGGTGAGCAGGGTGAACGGCACGATGGGCATGCGCTCCACGCCCGCGGGCACCGAGATCAGGCTGCGGAAGATCGGGATCATCCGCCCGAAGAACACGGTCTTGCGGCCGTGCCTGGCGAACCACGCCTCGGATCTCTCGATGTCGGACACCTTGACCAGCGGCAGGCGGCACGCGATGGCCACCACGCGGTCGCGCCCGAGCAGCGCCCCCACGGCGTACAGGGCCAGCGCGCCGATGACCGAGCCCAGCGTCGTCCACACCACCGCGTCCAGCAGGTCCATGTCGCCCCGGCTCGCGGTGAACCCCGCCAGCGGGAGGATCACCTCGCTCGGCAGCGGGGGGAACAGGTTCTCCAGCGCGATGGCGAGCCCCGCCCCCGGCGCGCCGAGCTGTTCCATGAGTCCGATCGCCCATCCGGCGACCCCGTCTACGGTCGTCGTGTTCATGCCCGAGAGGCTATGCAACACCGGACAAATCCGGGCATGAGGCGCACCACCCGCGTCCCGACGGTGCTCCACACCCCGGCACTGCGGAAAACCGCACCCCGCGCGGCGTCAGGGCAGCGTGAGGATCTCGCTCCCGCCGTCGGTGACCACGATGGTGTGCTCGAACTGCGCGGTGCGCCTGCGGTCCTTGGTGACGGCGGTCCAGCCGTCCGGCCACAGGTCGTACTCGATGGTGCCGAGCGTGAGCATGGGCTCGATCGTGAAGGTCATGCCCGGCACGAGCGTCACGGCCAGCGAGGGATCGTCGTAGTGCGGCACGATGAGGCCGGAGTGGAACGAGGTCGAGATGCCGTGGCCGGTGAAGTCGCGCACGACGCCGTAGCCGAACCGCTTGGCGTAGGCGGAGATCACCCGGCCGACGATGTTGAGCTGCCGTCCGGGCGCCACGGCCTTGATCGCGCGCATCATGGCCTCGCGGGTGCGCTCGACCAGCAGCCGGGACTCCTCGTCCACCTCGCCGACCAGGAAGGTGGCGTCGGTGTCGCCGTGCACGCCGCCGATGTAGGCGGTGATGTCCACGTTGACGATGTCGCCGTCGCGCAGCACGGTGTCGTCGGGGATGCCGTGGCAGATCACCTCGTTGATCGAGGTGCACAGGGACTTGGGGTACCCGCGGTACCCGAGCGTGGAGGGGTAGGCGTCGTGGTCGCAGAGGAACTCGTGCCCGACGCGGTCGAGCTCGTCGGTGCTGACGCCCGGCGCGACGTGCCGGCCCACCTCTTCCAGGGCCTGGGCGGCGATGCGGCCCGCGACGCGCATGCGCTCGATCGTCTCGGGCGTCTGGACGTCGGTCTCGCCCCGGCGGGGCTGCTTGCGGCCGACGTACTCCGGCCGCTCGATGTGGGCGGGAACCTTGCGGGTGGGCGAGAGCCGCCCTGGCCGGAGCGTTGTCGTCATGCGGCAAGTCTAGTTCCGCCCCGGTAGGGCAGGATCTGAGTGGACGGCGGGCGCGCAGCGGCTGAGGAGGGCGTATGAGCGGCGGCCAGTGGTGGTTCTGCCTCAAGCACACGAGGGTCGAGCCGGACAAGGGATGCCCCGACAAGCACCGGATGGGCCCCTACGCCACCGAGGGGGAGGCGGCCGCGGCGCTGCAGACCGCCGCCGCCCGCAACGCCTCGTGGCGCGAGGACGACAAGGAGTGGAACGGCGACTAGAGGGCCCCGGGGCGCTCAGCCCCGGCCTCCCCCCGAGGAGCGCCCCCGCTTCCAGGGCCTGGCCGCGATGATCCGCGTCAGCGCGAGCACGCCGATCCCGCACCAGACCAGGTTGAGCACGGCCGACGGCCAGGCGAAGTGGTAGGCGGAGTTGACCATCAGCGCGACCGCGCCGCCCAGGTTGATGAGCTGGTAGGCCAGGCCGCCGCCCGACATCTTCGCCATGGACAGCATCGCGTAGGCGTACAGCAGCGCGGCGGCGCCGAGCATGCCGAACGCGTCGATGAGGTAGGAGACCACCGAGGACTCCATCTCAGGCTTTCCCGAGACGGACGGTCGCCGGCGCCGCGCCGGAGTCGCGGCTTGAGACCCTGCGGTACAACCGAGCTCACCCCAATCAGCGAAGAGGTCGGTTTCCTGTCGGTCATGCCGCTGACCGGCTCGTTCTCCAGGCTACGCCCCCCGGGGCCCGGGGCCGCGGCGCCGCCGGGGCAGGGATGCGACGCGGGCGGTGAGGCTTCAGAAGCGAGCGGAACGCATTGCCATTCCGGGTGAGGTTTTGCTCCCGATAAAGCTCGCGATATAGGGACAGATGGTCACTCGGGGACCCGCGGGCCGCTGACGCGCTCGGCCAGGCGGGCCAGCCGGTCCAGGAAGCGGGAGCGCGACCTCGGCGCCTCGCCCGCCGCCATGCTCACCAGATGCTGGGCGGCGTCGAAGGTGAACAGGCCCTCCTGCGGCGGCACGGCCAGCGCGTCGTGGGCGAGCCCTTCGAGGTCCGGGTCGCCGCCGTCCAGCGACAGGATCGTCGCCCCCGTGCGCCGCGCGTCGTCCACCCGCTCCAGCAGGGGCGCGGGCGCCTTGTGCTCGGTGACCACGAACAGGGTCTCGCCGCGGCGCGCCGCCTGGATGCGGTCCACGCCCACGGCCAGGTGCGGCGGCGCGCCGGGGGGCGGGGACCAGCGCACCAGCGTGGGGGCGAGCTGGGCGAGCCCGGACAGCCGGGCCTCGTCGCCGAGGTGGGCGGTGAGGTGCCAGGGCTCCTCCTCGGGGGTGCCGACCACGAGCAGCCCGCCCGGCGTGCGCGTCGCGCGCAGGGAACGCCCGAACTCGCGGGTGCGTTCGACCCAGCCGGTGGCGGAGAGCACCTCGCGCAGAAAGGTCACCGACGCAGCGTCCATGGGCTCCATGGTGCATCACCGCCCCCGCCGCCGTCCTGGTTAGCGGCACCTGGCATGATCTGGAGAATCGCACAGCACGTGAGGGGATGAAGATCATGGGGGATGAGGGTCTGGACGTCAGCGGCCTGTCCATCGGAATCCTCGGCGGCACCGGCCACCAAGGGATGGGCCTCGCGCACCGCTTCGCCGCGGTCGGCCACCAGGTCCTGATCGGGTCGCGCAGCGCCGCGCGCGCCCACGAGGCGGCCGAGAGCCTCGGCCCCGGGCTGCCGGTGCGCGGCGAGGAGAACGCGGTCGTGGCGGCCGAGTCCGACGTCGTCATCATCGCGGTCCCGTGGGAGGGGCACCGGCTGACGCTGGAGGCGCTGCGGCCCGTGCTGGCCGGCAAGATCGTCGTGAACTGCGTGAACCCGCTGGGCTTCGACAAGCAGGGCGCCTACCCCCTGGACGTCGAGGAGGGCAGCGCGGCCCAGCAGGCGGCCGCCATCCTGCCGGAGAGCCGGGTGGTCGCGGCGTTCCACCACGTCTCGGCGGTGCTGCTGCTCGACCCCGAGGTGTCCGAGATCGACCTGGACGTGCTCGTGCTCGGCGACGACCGGCAGGCCACCGACACCGTGCAGGCGCTGGCGGCCCGCATCCCGGGCATGCGCGGCGTCTACGGCGGGCGGCTGCGCAACGCCCATCAGGTCGAGGCGTTCACGGCGAACCTGATCTCCATCAACCGCCGGTACAAGGCGCACGCCGGGATCCGCGTCACGGACGTCTGACCCGCGGCCGGGCGATATCAAACTGACAAATCCGGCTTGAGCCGTACATCCTTGACAGCATGAGCGACCTCCACCCGGATACCCGCGCCGTCCACGTGCCGCGGCCGTCCCTGGACGGCAGCACCCCGATCGCGACACCCATCTACCAGACCTCGGGCTTCGCCTTCGACGACCCGGCCGTCTTCGCCGACGGCATGACCAGACCGGACGGCGCCTTCGTGTACGGGCGGCTCACCAACCCGACGGTCCGGGCGCTGGAGGACGCGGTGGCCGGCCTGGAGGGCGGCGTGTCCGCCGTGGCCGCGGGGTCGGGGATGGGGGCGATCAACTGCGTGCTGCTCGGCCTGCTCACCCCCGGCGACCACCTGATCGCCCAGCGGGCCCTGTACGGCGGGACCGCGTCCATGATCGCCGACCTGGCCCACCGGTTCGGCGTCGAGGTCACCTACGTCGACCAGGACGACCCGGCGGCGGTGCGCGCGGCCGTGCGGCCCCGCACCCGCCTGCTGTACCTGGAGACGATCGCCAACCCGATGACCCAGGTCGCCGACCTGCCCGGCATGTGCGCCGCCGCCCGCGAGGCGGGCCTGGTGTCGGTGGTCGACAACACCTTCGCCTCCCCGGTGCTGTGCCGCCCGCTGGAGCACGGGGCCGACATCGTCGTCCACTCCGTGACCAAGTACCTCAGCGGGCACAGCGACGTCCTCGGCGGGGTGGCCGTCTTCGCCGACGAGGCCCTGCGCCGCAGGGTGTGGTCCTTCGCCATCGAGCTCGGCGCCACGCTCGACCCCTTCGCCGCGTGGCTGACCCTGCGCGGCGTCCAGACCCTTCCGCTGCGCATGGCCCGGCACTGCGAGAACACCCGCGTGCTCGCCACCCGCCTCGACGAGCACCCCGCCGTCACGGCCGTCCACTGGCCGGGACTGCCCTCCCACCCCTCCCACGCCCTGGCCGCCAAGCTCCTGCCCGACTTCGGCGGGGTCTTCTCCTTCGACCTGGCCGGCGGGCGCGCGGCGGGGGAGCGGTTCATGGCCGCCCTGGAGCTGGCGCTGCTCGCGCCCTCGCTCGGCGGGGTCGAGACCCTCGTCCTGCACCCGGCCACCACCTCGCACCGCGCGCAGACGCCCGAGGAACTGGCCCGCTCGGGGATCGGCGAGGGCACCGTGCGCGTGGCCGTCGGCATCGAGCACGCCGAGGACCTGTGGGCCGACTTCACCCAGGCCCTCCGCCGGACGGAGACCCCGTGATCATGACGCGGGCGGAGGTGGAGCGGGCCGCCTCCCGGATCGCCGGGCACGTCCGGCGCACCCCGGTGGCCGAGGCCGCGCCGGGTCTGCTGCTCAAGCTGGAGTCCCTGCAGCACTCCGGGTCGTTCAAGGTCCGGGGCGCCTTCAACCGCGTCCTGGCCGCCGGGACCGTGCCCGAGGCGGGGGTCATCGCGGCGAGCGGCGGCAACCACGGCGTCGCGGTCGCGTACGCGGCCCGCGCGCTCGGCGTCCGGGCGGAGATCTTCGTGCCCGAGGTGTGCGCGCCGGTCAAGGTGGCCGGGCTGCGGGCGCTCGGCGCGCACGTCACCCAGACCGGCGCGATCTTCGCCGACGCCTACGAGGCGTCCGCCAAGCGGGCGGCCGAGACCGGCGCCCTGGAGGTCCACGCCTACGACCAGGCCGACGTGGTCGCCGGGCAGGGCACGCTCGGCCTCGAACTGCTGGAACAGGCGCGCCCTCTCGGAGGACTGGACACGGTGCTGGTCGCGGTGGGCGGCGGCGGGCTGGTCGCGGGCGTCGCGGCGGCCCTGGCGGGCGAGGAGCGGGGGCCGCGGGTCGTCGCGGTGGAGCCCGAACGCATCCCGACCCTGCACGAGGCGCTGGCGCGGGGAGGCCCGGTGCCGGTGGAGGTCGGCGGGGTCGGCGCCGACGCGCTCGGCGCGACCAGGGCCGGGCGCATCGCCTTCGACACCGCCCGCGCCCTCGGCGTGGAGGTCGTGCTGGTGGGGGAGGAGGCGATCGTCGAGGCGCGGCGCGCGCTGTGGCGGGACCACCGGGTGGCCGCCGAGCACGCGGGGGCGGCCGCGCTGGCCGCGCTGCGCGCCGGCGCCTACGTCCCCGGGCCGGGCGAGCGCGTCGCGGTCGTGGTCTGCGGCGGCAACACCGACCCGTCCACCCTGGCCTGACCCGGCGGGGACGCCGCCCGTCCCGTACGGGTGGCTGAGTGACCTGGCGACGGCCGTGCCGGGTGGGCACGGCCGTGCGCGGGGCGACGGGGTCAGCTGTAGCTGTGCTCCGGGGCCGGGAAGACGCCGGAGACGACGTCGTGGGCGAACGCGCGGACCGCGTGGTCCATCTCGCCTGCCAGGTCGGCGTACTTCTTCACGAACTTCGCCGGGTGCGGCGTGAGGCCCATGAGGTCCTGCCACACCAGGACCTGGGCGTCACAGGAGGGCCCGGCGCCGATGCCGATCGTGGGGACCGACAGGGCCGCGGTGACCCGTGCGGCCAGGTCGGCCGGGACGCATTCGAGCACGACGGCGAACGCGCCCGCGTGCTCCAAAGCCTTGGCGTCGGCCATGAGCTCGTCGCCCGACTGGCCCCGGCCCTGCACCCGGTAGCCGCCGAAGGCGTTGACCGACTGCGGGGTGAGCCCGAGGTGCCCGATGACCGGGATGCCCGCCGAGACGAGCAGCTCGATCTGCGGGAGCACGCGGCGGCCGCCCTCCAGCTTGACCGCGTGCGCGCCGGCCTCCTTCATGAAGCGCGCCGCCGTGGCGAGGGCCTGCTCCGGAGACGCCTGGTAGGAGCCGAACGGAAGGTCCGCGACGACCAGCGCGCGGGAGGAGCCGCGGACGACGGCGGCGGTCAGCGGCAGGAGATCGTCCACCGAGACCGGCAGCGTGGAGTCGTAGCCGTACACGACCATCGCGGCCGAATCTCCGACGAGCATGACCGGAATCCCCGCCTCGTCGAACACCTTGGCGGTCATGGCGTCGTAGGCGGTGACCATGGGCCACTTCTCGCCGCGTTCCTTGGCGGCGGCGATGTCGCGGACGGTCACCCTTCGCCCAGCCTGGCCGCCGTAGAGCGTGGTCGGCGAGCTGGGAATTCTCGACGTAGAGGACATCATGGATACCTCCAGGTCTCGAGGCGCCCCTGTGGCGTCCCCGGACGGTCAGATCATCGCACGGCTGACCGTTATGACAACACCCGGGCTGCCCACTACTCATCCCTCCACTCCCCGAGGGACGTCCTTTACCCGCGCCGGGGCCGTGCGCGGTGACCCCCTACGCCTCCCCAGGGCGCCCAGAGGGAACCGCCGGCGCCGCGATCCCGGCGCCCGTCGGCGCTAGCATTACGAAACGGGACTGTTGCGTATCGAATCGGGACCTTGTAGCGTGGCCCAGCGAAACGCATCCGTATCGAATTTCGTCTTACGTGTACTTGGGGGATTCGTGGAACACCCGACAGGTCACCCACGCCGCTGGCAGATCCTCGGCGTGATGGTGTTCAGCCTGCTGGCCGTGGTTCTCGACAACACCATTCTCAACGTGGCCCTGAAGGTCATCTCCGACCCCGACGCGGGGCTCGGGGCGTCGCAGAGCCAGCTCGAATGGGCCATCAACAGCTACACCCTTGTGTTCGCGGGGCTTCTGTTCACCTTCGGGGTACTGGGTGACAGATTCGGACGCAAGCGCATGTTGCAGATCGGGATGGTGCTGTTCGGCCTGGCGTCCCTGGCCAGCGCCTACGCACAGGATCCCGGCCAGCTGATCGCCGCGCGGGCGGCCATGGGCCTCGGCGGCGCCGCCGTCATGCCCGCGACGCTCGCGATCATCTCCAACGTCTTCGCGCCCCGCGAGCGCGCCAAGGCGATCGGCGTCTGGGCCGGCGGGGTGGGCCTCGCCGTCGCCATCGGCCCGATCGCCGGCGGCCTGCTCCTCGAGCACTTCTGGTGGGGCTCGGTCTTCCTGGTCAACGTGCCCATCGTGATCGTCAGCTCGATCCTGATCGCGCTGATCGTGCCCGACTCGCGCAACCCCGACAAGGCGCAGCTCGACCCGCTCGGCGTGCTGCTGTCCATCATCGGCCTGGTGGGCGTCGTGTACGGCATCATCAAGATCGGCGAGCTGGGCACCGTCGCCGACCCGCAGGTCTGGGCGCCCGCCCTCGGCGGCATCGCCGTCCTGGTGGCGTTCGTGCTGCACGAGCGCAGGACGGCGCACCCCGCGTTCGACGTGCGCTACTTCACCGTCCCCCGCTTCTCCACGGCCGTGGCGAGCGTCGGCCTGGTCTTCTTCGCCATGATGGGCGTGATGTTCTTCCTGGCGTTCTACCTGCAGCTCGTCCGGGGATACTCCCCGCTCGCCGCGGGCGCGCTCATGCTGCCGTTCGCGGCGGCCCAGCTCATCTTCTCGCCGCTCAGCGCCGGCATGGTCAGGCGCTTCGGCGGCAAGATCGTCGCCACCGTCAGCATGCTCCTGGTCGCGGCCTCGCTCAGCGCCTACCTGCTCGTGGGGGTGGACAGCCCGATCCTGGTGTTCGAGGTCATCGCCTTCGTCCAGGGCGCGGCGATGGCCAACATCGGATCCCCGGCCACCGAGGCCGTGATGTCCTCGCTGCCCCGCGAGAAGGCCGGCGTGGGCTCGGCCATGACGAACACCATCCGGCAGGTCGGCGGCGCGCTCGGCGTGGCGCTGCTCGGCTCGGTGCTCTCGGCGACCTACCGCGAGAACGTCGCCGGCACGCTGACCGTCCTGCCCGAGGGGGTGCGGCACGCCGCGGGCGAGTCGATCACCGCCACCCTCGGCGTCGCCGAGTCCCTCGGCGCGCGCGGCGCCGCGCTCATCGGGCCCGCCAAGGAGGCGTTCGTCGACGGCATGCACGTGACGGCCCTGTGCTCCGCCGCCATCGCGCTCGTCGGCGCGGCGGTGGTGGCCAGATGGCTGCCCGGCAAGGAGAAGCCCGTGCCGCCGGTGGCGCGGCCCGAGAAACCGGAACCGGCAGTAGTGTGATCGCACCATGGTGACGCAGCAGACGGGGCAGGCGGGACCGGTCCGCGCGCCGGGCCGCCCCCGCAGCGAGAGGGCCGAGCGGTCGATCATCGACGCGACGATCGACCTGCTGGCCGAGGGCACGAGCGTGGCGGAGCTGTCCATCGAGGCCGTGGCGGCGCGCGCGGGGGTCGGCAAGACCACCATCTACCGGCGCTGGTCCAACAAGGAGGACCTCGTCGTGGACGCGCTGGCCACCCTCAAGCCGCCGCTGCCCGAGCCGCTCGGCAGGTCGGCGCGCGAGGACATCGTCCGCCATCTGGGCGCGATGCTGCAGGAGACCCATGACCGGCGTCTGCGCTGCATCATGACCGTCGCGCTGAACGAGTCCGACCGCTTCCCGCACCTGGCCGAGCGGTTCCACGAGATCGCGGTCAAGCCCCGTCGCGACCTGCTGCGTTCCATCATCCAGCGCGGCGTCGACACCGGCGAGTTCCGCGCCGGCGTCGACGTCGAGGTGGCGATGGCCGCCCTCAGCGGCGCGATGCTGTTCTTCAGCAAGTGGCGCGGCAGCGGTGAGGAACTCCCCGACGACCTGGCCGAGCGCATCACCGGCCAGGTCCTGGAGGGGCTCTACGCCTAGGTGGCGGGCGTCTCGCGCCAGCGGTTGGTGATGGGCAGCCGGCGGTCGCGCCCGAAGTTCTTCGGGGTGATCTTCGGGCCCGGGGGGTACTGGCGGCGCTTGTACTCGGCCAGGTCCACCAGCCGGATCACCCGCGCCACCAGCTCGGCGTCGTGCCCGGCCGCCACCAGCTCGCCCTTGCCCATGTCCCGCTCGACGTAGTCGGCCAGCAGCCGGTCCAGCAGGTCGTACGGCGGCAGCGA